>CALLFZ010000004.1 GCA_938010045.1 uncultured bacterium | reverse complement strand
CGCTGCGTGGATTCTTTGATGTACACAAAGCAGGGGAGACCCAACTCGTCGTGCGCCAAGTGATACTCGTTGGCGGTCACCTCGCTGTAGGCGTTCCAAAAGATGCCAACGTACACGTCGGACTTGCGCACACCGTCGCGGTAGGCGGTTTGCGCGGAGGAGGGCTGCGCGCCCATATCCTCGAAGAGAATCGGCTCGCACTCGCGCGCGTCAAGCGCGCGTTTGACGATTTCACGTTCGTTGTGGAGCTCATCTTGTTTGGAACTGACGAAAACTTTGAGTTTTCTCATCGTTTCCTCTTTTGTGCGGCAAACCCGTTTTCGGTCCGCTGTGAACCGAAAGATAGTTATGTTTCCCGTCCCCGGCAAGGTTTTTTCCGGAGTGTTTCTAATCCTCGCCATCGCGTTGCGTTTTTCAGGCGCCCTCGCAAGCTAGACTCGAAAGGGGTTTGCCTTCCTAGCTTTTGCCTACTTCAAACACCCGCAGTCAGCCGGTTTACAATTTACAAGTTTAGCTTCTTTTTTTCGGGTCAGAGCGCGGCATTGAAACCAGCCTCAGGGAACTTTTTGTCTTGGTCGAAGAGCGTTATGAATGGATGCGGCAAAGGTTTTGCCTGCAATGAGCCGATTGCGCATGTTCAGCACGATGGCGTTGAGGTTCTCTTTCAGCGGCAAAGGTTTTGCCTGCAATGAGCCGATTGCGCTGTGGATTATTTTGAGGAGTGAGGAGTGTTTCGCTCCGAGATTTCCGGCCGACTATGCGTCGGTTCGTACTCGCGCAGGTCCGAACATGAGCTTCACCAGCGGAGGAACGTCAGAGGGATGGGGTCAGAAGCGGGCGCTGAGGGAGAGGCCGAGGAGGGGGCTGGCGGAGGGTTCGAGCGAGTCGAGGCGGCGGCCGTCGGTGTCGCGCAGGTCCACCCGGCGAGCCACGGCCACACCGCCCCAAAGTATGACGCTGTAGGGGCCGTACCGGTAGGTGCTCCGCAGCCAGATGGGCAGGGCGCGCCATTCCGCGACACGCTCCTTGTCGGCCCGCAAGTACCGGTCGTTGCGATAGGAGAGTCCCGCACCCAACGTCCACCGCGGCGCCGCCCGCCACCGCGCCTCGATGCCGGCCGGCGTCGCCGGTCCCAGTGGCGCTGAGTTGCCGATCTGCCAGCGTTCGCCCAAGTTCCAGCCGACGATCGGAAACGGAACCACGCGGGTGCGTCCGAGACCGCGTGACACCACCGCACCGACGCCGAGTTCGTGCCCGGCGTCCAGTTGCCAGGCCTCACTGAACACCATCCCAACCGTCGCGGCGTCGGACCACTCCGCGCCCTCTTCGGCGGACCACCTGGCCGTGGGCGCGAGCCGCGCGCGCCCGCCGGCCAGAGCCAGAGACAGCGGCACCGCCAGTCCCACTTCGTGCACCGGCGACCAGGGCGCGAAGGTCGCGGCGTCCGTGTCGCCATCTGGATCAAGCCGCGTGTAGCGCAGCGCCAGACCGCTTTCGAACGCATCGTTCCAGCGGCGGGCCACCCACACGGCCGCTTCCGACACCGTGAGATTCGCGCGTCCATCTACTCCCAAGCGGACCGCGGAGGCCTCGACCCCGGCGCGGACCGCGTTGGTGATCGCCCACGGCGGCGGGCGCGCGCCGTCGGGCGTCGCCGCGATTCCGCTGGCGGCCATCACCGTGCGAGTGGCGATCCAGATCGAAGCGTGGCGGCGTCGGCGAGACATAGCCCGAAGGTACTCCACGCGCATGGATTTGCCAGCGCGGTTCGCGCCGAGCGGATACTGGACGCTCGCCACTCGGTCAGATGGGAGGGGACGCGGGCGGCGGCACTCCCGCCTGGGTCAGCCAATCGCGGAGCTCGGCGCCGATGTCGCGGCGGTCGAGCTCAGCGAGGCGCGCGCGCTGTCCTTCGGCAATCGCGCGGCGCAGGGCCGCGTCGGTTGTGGCGAGGTGAATCAACGCGGCGAGCTCACGCGGGGAGGCTTCATCGAAGAGCAGCGCGCCCCCGCCGACCGCTTCGGGAATGCCGCCCGCGGCCCGTGCGAGCACGGGGACGCCCGCGCGCGCCGCATCGAGCAGCGGTGCGCAGAACCCCTCGTGACGGCTCACGCCGACGACGAGCGCGGCCGTGGCGTACGCGGCGCTGAGCTGGCGGTCGTCGAGGAAACCGGTGATCCAGACCGTTTCCAGGCGGGTCTCGACAATCACCATGCGCAACAGCGCGGCGTAGCGCGGGCAGGAACGATCGGAGCCGGCGATGATGAGTCGGCTTCGGGGATTGAATCCGCGGGAATACCAGCCAAAGGCTTCGATCAGATCTTCGATGCATTTGTTCGGGGCCAGGCGGCCCACGTGCAGGATGTTGGTGAAACCTCCGCCCAGCCGTGCCGCAAAGGTGGGGTCGGGCGCCGGTGGTGGGGAGGTCGCGCACACAAGCGGAATCACCCGGACCGCTGCGGCTCCGAGCGCTCGGAGTTCGGCGGCGTTGAACGAGGAGACCGCGGCAACGGCATGAGCGGCCGAGAGGAGTTCCGGCAGCGCGCGGCGTCCGGCCTCGAGCTGGGCGGCGAGCACGGAGTCATAGGGCCGGAACCACTCGGCGGGTGTGATGTTGTGGTAGAGCAGGAGGCGCCGGAAGCCGCCGACACGCCAGATTTCGGCCGCGGACGAGGCGATTGCGTACTGCAGAATCACCGCGTCGGGCTGCCTCAAGCCGAGATCGGTGAGGGGGCGGCAGTCGGCGCGACCGTCGGGAGCGATGCGATCGGACACCGCGAAGAGGTCGGACTCGTATCCCAGTTGTCTGAGCTGGTTGCGCAGCGCGAGAGCGTTTCGGGAGACGGCGTCGCCCGGGACGTAGCCATCGAGCAGTTGGTCCACTCGCGTCATGGCTTGGCCGCCGGCTCGGTGCGATCGGGGCCGTCGTTGCGGCGCGCGATGCGGCCAAGGGCGTCGAGCAGAAGCTCGTTGATGCGGGTCTGTTGAAGTGCGAGCCGTTCGAGCGGGGCGCCCAGCAGCCGCCATAGCGCTCGCCGGAGGATCGCGAGTGCGCGGGCGCGAATGCCCTGCGGCCGGGAAGCGGCGGGCGGCCGCGGGTCGAGTGCTAGGTGGTGACGCAGCAGATCGAGCGAAAGCGCATCAAATGCCGCCGGATCGGCACACATGCGCAGGCGCAGCGCGCGGTGTTCGGGCGAAAGACGGAACGGAGAGGCCGCTTCGGGCAGCGTGGTGGCCAGATCGCGGACCCGAGCGGCGAGCGCCTCGTCCTTGCGACCGGCGACGATCAGCCGCATGGCGGGTTAGCCGCCGCGACGCTGGTGCGAGCGCACCAGCGCGAAGAAGCGGTCCTGGTATTCATCGAACAGGCGTTCGCGCCGGAGAAGCTGAGCGAGTTCGCCGAGGCGGCCCCGATCGAGCGCAGCGGCGCGGAAGAGCTGTTCGATGGCATGCCGCGCGCCGGTGGGATCGCGCTGCAAAATGCGCGCGTGTTCCGGGCCCGAGCGCTGGACGAGGTCCACCATGAGCTTGATCAGGCATACCTCCCACGGCTCGTCTACGCCACGCACGAGCGCGGCCATCGGATTGTCACGGCGTTCGAATTCTGCCCGGATACGTTCAATCACCGTGTCGAGCGGATCGTGCACGATCTCCTCGCGGTTTTCCTGTTTCCGAATGCGGAATCCGTATTTCAGGACCATCAGGTGTTGCTCGTTCTTGCGCAGCCAGTCCGCATAGGCCTCAGCGGCTGGCTCGCGAAAGCCCTCGAGAATGGACTCGGCGAACTCAGAGGGAGTGATGATCTGGGGCCGCGCCGCGTGAAGACGCCCTTCGCGGATGCGCACCGCATTGACCTCATCCATCAGCTCGCTGACAAGGTGATAGTCGACGACCGTCGCGCCGAAGGTTTCGAGATGCCGACGCGGCGCGAGCAGGATCTCCGTATTGCTGACCGCGTACCAAAAATCGAATGGGTCGGGACGATTCATGCGTCACTGATCATCTTCGCCGAGCCTTGCGCGCTTGTCCAATGAGGCCGGCGATCACCGGCGTGCACCTCGGCGGGTCGGCCGCCCGCGCCGATCGGCGTTCGGGCGCGCGCGCGGCGCGTCGCGGAACTCGGGTAGGCCCTCGGTGATCAGCCATGCCGGCTCCGGATGCCGATAGGTGAGAGCGTGCCCGAGAAATTCCTCGATGGGCGGCAAGTAGAAGGACTCGTCTTCCGAGGCAAAGGTCACGGCCGTACCGCGGGCGCCGGCACGGCCGGTGCGGCCGATACGGTGCACGTAATCCTCGGGATCGAGCGGGAGGTTGAAGTTGACAACGGTGGCGATGCCCTCGACGTGAAGGCCGCGGCTCGCGACATCGGTGGCCACGAGCGCGGAGAGGCGGCCGGCGCGGAATTCTTCGAGCGAGCGGTCGCGCTGAGCCTGGCTCAGCGCACCGGAGAGCAGGCCGGCGACGATGCCGGCGCGGCGCAGTGCCTCGGTGAGCCGCTCGGCCGTATCGCGTCGGTTGACAAAGATCAGTGTGCGGCCCGCGGCGCCGGAACGCAGCATGTGGCACAACAGCGGGAACTTCTCGGCGGCGGTGACGACGTAGGCGATCTGCGAGATCTGCTCGGCCGCGACGCGTTCTGGTTCGATGTTCACGCGCAGAGGGTCACGGGTCCAGTGCTCGGCGAGTCGTAGGACAAGCTCGGTGAGCGTGGCGCTGAAGAACATGGTCTGGCGGCGCTCGCGGGGCGGGGTCGAGTAGACGATGCGGCGCACATCGGGAATGAACCCCATGTCGAGCATGCGGTCGGCTTCGTCAATGACGAGGATTTCGACTCCATCGAGGCGCAGGTTGCCACGTTCGCGCAGGTCGAGTAGGCGCCCCGGGGTGGCGATGAGGAGATCCGTGGGCGCCCGTTCCAGCGCCGCGCGTTGACGGTTCAGGTCACTGCCTCCGATCACCGCGAGTGTCGATAGCGGCGCATGGGCGCCGAGGGCGCGCGCGTCGCGTTCGATCTGCGCGGCGAGCTCGCGTGTGGGGGCCAGCACAAGGGCGCGCGGCCGGCCTGGTCGGGGGTCGGAGCGAGGTGCACGGAGAAGGCGGGTCAGCGCGGCCAGCAGAAACGCAGCAGTTTTGCCTGTGCCGGTTTGTGCGCGGCCGGCAATATCGCGGCCAGCGATCGCGGCGGGGAGCACCTCAGCCTGGATGGGGGTGCAATACCGGAAACCGAGGTCCGCGACAGCGTGAAGCAGCTCCGTGGGTAGATCTAGGTCGTGAAACCGCACCTTGCCAGGCTCGGGCGGAACCACGAACGAGGCAGGATCCCAGGGTGAGGTTGTCGTAGGCGCGGGCACCCTCGGCGCACTGGCGGCGAGCCGCTCGGCAGTCGATTCACGGCGCGGCCGTGGCGGTTTCGATGTCCGTTGGTTCGAATGCGACCCGCGAGCGGGAGCCGGAGTGGTGGAGGCCGTGCGTAGAGCGGAGGCGCTCGTGCGCTCGGGCTCCTTCGGTGGATGCGCGGGTGCGTTGCGGACGGGACGTGAGGATACCGGAGGCGACGCTGGCGGCGCGGCTTTGCGCCCGGCTCGAAACGCCTTCAACTTCGCCAAAAATTTGCGAATCATACAAAGCCGGGAATGATAGAGGATAGCCGCCAAGACGGGCAAATCCGGCGTTGCGGACCGAGGGGCAGACGGCCGGACGCCGCCGTCAGGCGTGCCCCAGCGAACTGTGCGTCCGAATGAAGCCGATCTTCGCGAGACGGACACGCATCTTCCGCGCGACCCGTTCCGCGGTGCGAGCCTCGGCCTTTCGATCACTCGTCATCGTGCGCGTTCGCAGAGGTACGGAGCCCGAGGCGCGCAGCCGCACACAGCGCCCCCCTTCAGGGACGCGCATCGGAGGGAGTTCCACTCGCTGAGCAGGGCGTGGCGGAAGGCCGTGCGAGCGACCATGGGGCTTGCCCGCCAACTCTCAAGAGCGAAATGTTTCAATGCGACCCCGTGTAACGTATTCGGGGTCAACGGAGGGGGCGGCTGGCGGGAGGAGGCGGCACGGCCTCCAGCCAGGCGCCGCGCGGAAACGGCCCGCCCTCGATCGGCGTGGCCAGCGATGTGGTCGGACGCACCTCCTCAATGCGCAGCCGGCCGATGAGGCGACCCGGAAACGCATCGAGTGGATCACCGGTCAGCGGGTCGGTCACCACACGCGGCGGCTCCCGTGCGATGAATTCTAGGCCAATCGTCAGACCCACGTTCTGACCACCGTTGATGACGACGCGGCCATCCACCACGTCCGCCACGCGGGGCATCCAGTATTCGGTGGGCAGGCGGTCGAGTATTCGGGCCACCGCATCACGGATGGCCGCCTCGGTCGCGCGACCCAGCGGCGTCTGGAAGAACGCGTCTCCTCCGAACGAGAGCCGCCGGTAGTCCACGGCGGCGCCGAACACGCTCGCGCGGGCCGTCCCGTCGGCGCGGACCGACGCGATCACCTCGCCCGTTTCGACGTCGGTGATCCGGAGGTTGAGCGAGACCTTTGCGGAACGACCGCCGATCCGCCCACCGGCCGTTTCGGTGCGGAACCAGCCGCTCGCGTCACCCGTGACGGTGAAGTCGGTGATGACGCCGCGGATCACATAGCGGACGTTTTTTAGGCGGCCCGTCGCGACGCGGCCCTCGGGGCGGAACAGCGTTTTCCCCTGCCGCAGCAGCTCGCCCAACGTGTCATCGAGGTGCTGCCGCTCGAGAACGATGACGCGGCCGGAGTTCAACAGTTCGGTGATCAAGAGATCCGCCATTCCGCCGCCGAGCTTCCACTGCCCGGCGAAAGAGGACTGGTTCTCGAACTCGGTCACCGCGACCACGGGACGCAGCACCCGCGCGGCGAGATGGCGCGGCGGTTCCGAGGGCCGCTTCGGCTCGTACGGCGGTGTCTGACAGCCCACGAGCGCCGCACCCAACGCCATCGCGGCCATACGGACGATCGGACGGCACCGAATGCGGATCATTTCTCCTCCAAAAGTTCACGGATGGTCTCCGCGACCTCGGGATCGGGGTGAGAACGGAACGAGCGCAGTGCCGGATGGGCGTCGGCGCCGAGGTCGCGAAGCTTCGCGCGCGCCTTCGCGCGGACCGTCGGATCCTGAGCGCCAAGCTGTTCAACCAGCGCGGCGATCTCCTCTGGCACCGCCGTCGTCGGCTCGGGCGGCGGCGCCGCGAGGGCAGGCATCGAACTCTCGCCCTCGGCGGCGCGAATCTTCAATCCCGCGATCTTCCATTCCGCACCCACCTGCCGCCATGTGACCGTGCACAGCATCTCGTCCTGACGAAACACCAGCTCCGCGATGCCCGCGGCGTCATCCGTACGCTGCTCGATGAGCACGGCGTTCTCCTCGGCGAGCCATTCTCCAAGCGCTTCGGGACCGTGTTCGCCCATGGCGTCCATCACGGTCCGAACGTGGTCCGCAAATTCGTCGGTGAGAGCGTCGAATACCCGAAGCGGCTGTTCCGCGGCGATCCACGACTGAACGCGGCGCCACTCCTCGATCGGCGTGGCCCGCGGGGCGAGATGGCGCGCCTCGCCTCCGGCCGCCACGTACGCCTCGCGCGCGGCCGCTCGGAGGGCGGGCGAACCCGCGCGGGTGGCCAGCCACTGGAGATCCTCCAGCGCGGCGGCCGTCTGGTTGGCCGCACGGTGGGCCTGCGCGCGGTACCAGCGCGCGGCCCAACCGAGCTCGCGCACGTCCGCAGATTGCTCAACGACTGCCGTGAGTGCGGCCACGGCGTCGGCCGGGCGGCCAGCCTCCAGCGCCTGACGGCCTTCATGCAGTTTGGTGGCTAGCGTGGCAATCACGGCCACAGTGAGGTTGGTGGCGGCGCTCATCGCCATTCATCTAACAATTCCCGCACGGTGGCGGAGACTTCGACATCGGGGTGGTCGCGGTGGGCTTGCAGCACGCTCCGGGCGGCGGCGCCGCCCCTCCGCAGACCGGCGCGCGCTCGGGCGCGCACCACCGGCTCGTCGGATGCGAGGTCCAGGATCCATTGCTCAAACTGTCGGCGGTCCTCATCCGAGAGGTCGAGTTTTGCCGGCGGCGCGTCGGTGGCCACCACGGTCGTGGCGACGGCGATCCGGGCCTTCGCGATCGGCTCGTCGGCTCCGCCGATGTTGACGCGGGCCGGGCCGGGGCCGACCACGACCATATTCTCCGCGCGCACGTTGGCGGCGACAGGGGGGGGTTCGGCTTCGGCCGCCGCCGGCGGCGGCGATGATGGCCGGTAGGCCACCAAACGGTCGAAGATCCACCCCTCCGTCGTGCGACGCGCTCCGATGCGCGCCTCGCCCAGAGCCGACTGCACCAGCAGTTCGCCGCGCGTGTCGGTGGTTGTCACCTCGCGCACCCGCGCGTTGGTCCACGGCTGTAGGAGCACGGCTATGCCCGCGCCGGGCTGCGACTCGGCCTCGCCATCTGTCGCACCATCCGCGCAACGATCGGCCAGCTCGCCGAGGAATCCCGCAACGCGCTGGCGCGCCGTGTTCCCGCGGCCTTGCGCTGCGTCCTGCACCAGCCGGCGGAAGGTCCAAACGAGAGTGCCGGCCGAACCGGCGCCCTCGGCGGCGCGGGAGCCGGCCAGCTGGCGAAATCGTCGGAGGGCTTCAACGCGGATTGTCTCGTCGTTTGCGTGCAGGGCAAGCCACTCGAGGTCGGTGCGCGCCTCGTCGGCGCGGTCGGCCTTCCGGGCGGCCTCCGCGCGCAGCCACCGTGCCAGTTCCGCCATCTGGGGGGCTTGATTTGACGCCGCCACCACCCGGCTGAACACCTCCCCAGCGGCTTCGAAGTCCAATCGCTCCATCAGCGATGTGCCGTACAGGAGATTGCTTGCCACACCGAGCAGCACAACGGTGATCGGTTCCATGGTCTGCGTGGTCCGTATCGGATTGGACGCCAGGTCCAGAGTCATCCTACGCCGTTTTTCGATCGGGCGCGATTCGGTCTCGTTCACCGCCACGGCCGTGCTGGGCTCGGTTCGGCGCCGTCGCCCACAATCGGATTCCCGGAGCGTGCCGGCGCGCTGTACAGGTCCGGCGCAGGCCGATCGAAGGTCGCATCGCGATGCAATATCCTCACGGCGCACACCTGAATCGGGCAGGGCGCCCGGCTGCGTAGACCGGTCGGGCGACGGGTTGCGGTGGGGCGATGGCCGGTGGATACTCGACCGCCATGTTCGAGGCGCTCACCAACTCTCTGCAGGCCGTGTTTCGCCGCCTTCGGGGGCAGGGCACCCTGACCGAGGCGAACATCGAGGCGGCCCTCCGCGAAGTTCGCACCGCGCTGCTGGAGGCGGACGTCAACTTCCAAGTGGCGCAGGATTTCATTGAGCAGGTCCGGCGGCGTTGCGTGGGGGAGGAGGTCCTGCGCGGCATTACGCCGGGCCAGCAGGTGATCCGGCGGATCTACGAGCAGCTCGTCGAACTGCTCGGCCGCGCCCGCCGCGATGTGAAATGGGCCGGGCGGCCGATGACCGTGTTGCTCGTCGGATTGAACGGCTCGGGGAAAACGACCACCGCCGCAAAGCTCGCGAAGCGCTGGAGTGCGGAGCGGCGCAAGGTGTTGCTCGTCGCCTGCGACCTGAAGCGGCCGGCGGCGGTGGACCAGTTGCGGCGTTTGGCGGAGCGGATCGGGGTGGACATGATCGGGCCCGAGCCGGGCGACACGCCCGCGACGCTCGCGGCTCGCGCCGTCCGCAAGGCGCAGCGCGAACTCTACGATGTGGCAATCTATGACACCGCCGGCCGGTTGGACGTCGACGACGAATTGCTCGCGGAGCTGCGTGAGCTGCGGGACCTGATCCGCCCCCACAATGTCATCCTCGTGCTCGACGCGGCGGTGGGGCAGTCGGCCGTGCGTGTGGCCCAGCGCTTCCACGAGACCGCCGGGCTGACCGGCCTGATCCTCACAAAGCTCGACGGCGACGCGCGGGGCGGCGCGGCGCTCTCGGTGCACGCTGCGACGGGTTGTCCGATCCTGATGGTGGGTGTCGGCGAAAAACTCGACGATCTCGAGCCGTTCCATCCCGACCGAATGGCATCGCGCATTCTCGGGATGGGGGACGTCGTATCGCTCGTCGAAAAGGCCCGAGAGGCGGTGGACGAGGAGGCCGCGCGGAAGCTCGAGCAGAAACTGCGCGGCGACGGCCGATTCACGCTCGAGGACCTTCTGGATCAGTTCCGGCAGATCAAGCGGCTCGGGCCGCTGCATCAGCTGCTCGATCTGATGCCGGGTGCGGCGCAACTGCCGGCGCATCTGCGCGAGCAAGCGGTGCGGCAGTCGCCGCAGGAGCTCAAACGGACCGAGGCGATCATCCTCAGCATGACGCCGCGCGAACGCCGAAATCCGGAAATCATTGACGGGCGGCGTCGGCGTCGCATCGCGGCCGGCAGCGGAACCAGCGTGGCCGAGGTCAACAATCTGCTGCAGCGCTACAACATGATGCGACAGCTCATGAAGCGCGCCAAGGGCGGACGCCTGCCGTTTCCCCTCGCCTAAAGGGTTGGCGCCCCGCGGGAGATGGCTGGGCGCGGCGCGCGCCCGACATCGGCGGCTCAGGATCTCGCGGAAGGAAGGCGCCGCCGGCCCGCGAAGATGAACCAGAGGGTGCCGATCGTTCCAAGAGCGAACGCGACCCACAGGTTCAGTTCGGGCGAAACGCGCCACAGCAGCGCGCCGCCCAAGGCGGCCGCCGAGACGATCACATCGCGAATCAAGTAGTAGAGGCCGAACATGGCGGCCCGGCGCTCCTCGGGAGACAGGTCGAGAATCATCGCCTTGCGCGCCGGCTCACCGAACTCTTTCAGGCCGCGCACCACAAAGGCGGCGGCCAGCCGCGCCGGAGAACGCGCGCCCCACAGCGCTAGAGGAAACAGGGTGAACAAGCCGAATGTGATGGCGACAAACGGCCGCTTGCCCCACCGATCCGCCAGCACCGCGATGGGCAGATACACGAGGACCGCGGTCAGATGCTCGATCGCCGAGAGCCAGCCGAAACCCAGTTCGGAGACCGGACGCGCGACAACCCGCGTCGCCCACACGACCACGAACGCATCGGGAATACGCTCGCAGAAGCGTACGAGGATGTCCGAGACCAACAGGTGCCGCAACGACACGGGCATCTCACGCCAGAGTCGCAGCGGGTTCGGTTCCGCCCGCCGCGGCGGCGCCGTATCTTCGGAGATCCACCGTTGCTGCAGGATTGCGGCCGCCAGCGCCATGGTGATCGCCACGCCAAAGGCGATGCGCACTCCGCGTTCGATGCCCCACACGGCGATGCAGGTGCCGCCGGCCAGGGGACCCAGCATCTTCGGTACCCGGCGGACGAGGGCGATCAGCGAGGCGCCGAGAGTTCGACGGTGTGCGGGAAGTAGGCGCGCCAGCAAGTCCATCGTCGCCGGGAGCGAAATCGCGGACCACGAGATAAAGAGCGCCGCACCCGCCAGCACGGCCCACCATGCGCGGATCGCAATGACGAGCGCGTAGCCCACCATGGATAAGACATTGAACAGCAGCAGCGCTCGCTTGGCGCCAAGCCGCTCGCTCAGGTAGCCGCCGGGAAACGAATAGAGCGCCGACAGCAGATCATCCATCGCAGCGAGCGCACCGATCGCAAGGACAGCAGTCGTCGCGGGCGCCAGCTCGTGCAGATACAGCGGCAGGAACCGTTCGGCCATGTGCTCGCCCATGCCGACGAGCACCACCATGCCGAGCAGTCCGAGCAGGGCCGGTGGGCGGCGGTTTCCCGGCCGGTCACTCTCGGGCGTAGACTTCACTACACACTTCGGGGTTTTCCCTCGCTGTCTTCACGCGGCCGATTGTGTGCCTCTTCGATGCGCTCCCGCAAAAGGTACGGCGGGGCAAAAGCGCGGCTCGCGCTCGGGCAGTTTCGCAGGTGTGCGTCGGCGGGGCAAGAATGCTCGTCGCACCTCTCCGCCCTGGCCCGAGCTTCGGTGGCCCACCCGACCGACCAGACGGCGTTCTCGTTCGCGGGCCGGCGGAGAGGGAAGCGTTGGTCCGGCGTCTGAACCTCATCGCGAACGCCGAGGCCGCCGTCCCTTCCCAACGTGAGGCGCACCCCTGCTTCACCCGCCCAAGAGTACGGCAGTGAGGGGCGTCGGCCCTCGACGGCATTCATCCGCACCGACATCACAGACCCGAGCGGCGCGGTGCGGCGCATCGCGCGACGTTCCCTCCTCGGCGCTTCCCGCCTGCCGCACGGCATGGATGCGGAAGTTCCAGGCGGTGAACGGGGATGGATGTGGTGCGAGTCCGACCGGGCGGATGCCGTCGGCGGTCCCCGGCGCACGATCAGGGGCAGCCGCTAGACCTCGCCAACGGCTGGCGCATCGCGAGGGTCGGGAGCGTTGCTTCAGGCTCGGCCGCGGCGTGTCGGTCGGAGCCGACAACGGCATTCGGCGGCGCCGAAGCGGGGCGAGGTGGTCGAGGCTCGATGCGATGGCCCGCCGCCGAGCGCCGGAATGACGGCGGCGACGGCGGAGGCGTGCGGCGCGTATTGGTGACTCGCCGAGATCCGCCGCCTACCCGCGAGTCGGACCTCCATCGGACATCCACGTTGGCTTCGTTGGGATGCGCCCCACGACATGATTGGGAGGGGGCGATCATCACGGGGAGGTGCCGCGTCCGTTGTCCACGGCCGGTCAGGGGTCAGTGATGCTGGGCTCCACGGTTTCGGAAGGTGCGCTCGGATGACCGGCGCAACCGATGGTGAATGGCTAGGCTCCGTGACATGACACCCACATCGGCCCTACTGTCCAGTTCGGACGGCTTGAGCGCAAGATCCGAACCCAGAAGAGGAATGATCGCCTTGCGTTGGAGATCGCTGGGTACGAATCCGGGGTTGGGTGCTCGCCCTCTAAGGAATGGTTTCGCCCGACGGCGCCTTCTCCTGGCGCGTTACGATCGGCACATAGCCCACGTCCAAACCTGGGGGAGGCGTCACAATCAGCGCCGGATCGAGCGCAACCAGTCGGCCGCGTGTGGGCGGTGGCATATATTCTCGGTCAATCGGCCAGGCCGCGTGTAGTTGTTCGACCAGCGCCTGGAGCCTGGCCTTCTTCTCGGGGCTCCATTTGTATTGCTGGAACGATGGCTGGTCTACGAAGCGGTACCAGTAATACGTGACGACCGAACCGTCAGCCAGCCTGGCCGTGAACGGTCCTTGCGCCGGTCCCGGATGGGTCCACGCGCCGCGGTTGGGGGATGTGTAGGGCGGGCCCGGCGAAGCCAGCTTGAAGGTCTGCGTGTGCAGCCCTGTCTCGGGCGGCACCTCCGTGGGCGCCACGACGACTCTCTGGTTGCCGACATGCTTGAAGTACTGCGGAAACTGGCCGGCCGGACAAATGTCGTTGGTAAACCACTGCAACCCCCACACATTGCCCTCAAAGACGCGCGTATTGAAGACGCGCTCTACGCCCGCGATCTCTTGGCCGGCCATGTCGTAGCGGGTGGTGCGTGTGTTGAGCTTCGGTTGGAATGCGCCCTTATGGCCGAACCGGCCCGAGCAGGGCGGGCCGCCGTCGCGCCACGCCTTGAAATCGTCATAGAGAGCCGCCTTCGAGTAATAGGTCACATCTTGCACCAAATATGCCCGGCCATCGGCGTCCACCGGCCATTGGAGCTTGGGCAGCTTTGTGTAGGTGACTCCCTGTGCATCTGTCGAATCGAACCGCGGCACGGTGTTGATCTCCATGGCGCCGCCGCCCATGATGCCCGGCCGCGCATCGAGCCCCCGGCCGTACAGGAAAGGTTCGTTGAACAGCTTGGCGATCTTGCTCCAAGTCTCCGGGATAAAGTAGGCGATGGGCCCTTTAAAATTGGCGGCGCTGAGGAAGCAGGTCCAACTCTGTTCGCCCGTGGGTGGATCGTCGGCGGTCGGCTCGGTGAACGGCAGCGACATCCACGTGTACCCCAGAAACTCGCCGTTGGGATGGCCCTGAAACGGAAGGCCGTCCGGCGGGATCAGCAGCCGATTGCTGAGCTGGGCGATGCCGAGCCGGTCGTCGGGAAGAGCTTCGTTGCTATAGAAGAACGACCAGCCGGGCGAGCCGATCTCGTAGTCGTAGCACTGGGGCGTCCCGTTCATGCTGAACTTGGGCGGACCATACCGGAAATGGTTGCCGGCCCAATACCCGAGGCCGCCCTCGATGGTCTGAAACACGCTGCTCCACGTGGGGCCGCGCGCCGTCCAACGACGTGCGCGTGTTCCCTCCGGGCACAGCGGCGTGTGTTTGTTATCCGCGTTGTCCGGCAGGATCCAGGAGCTGGGCAGACCGATTTGAAAACCGGCCAACGGCTGGTCAATCAGCGGCCACACCGCCGCGTAAAAACCCATGCCGGCGGTGTAGGCACCCTCGGGCGGCAGCTTCTCGATACCGAAGCTGATGTAGCCGTGGAGCCCTTGGGAGTGGCTGGTGATCTGTGCCAGGCCAGAGAAGGGCCATAGATGCACCGCAAGCCATGGGACGGCCCACCCGACGTGGATTTCACGAGAGAGTCGAAACAAGCGGCCGGGGCCCCGCTCCGCGCGAGCAAGACATGCGTTCATCCGATTTGAAACTCCTTTGAGCACCGACACTACCGGAGGTCGCCTCGGTGTCAAGCGCGCGACGCGTAGTCCGCCCGCGGGTGGGGAAGGTGGTCCACCACTGGGGGACCTTCCGATCTCTGTTGCCAGACGCACCGCGCCAGTCCTTTGTTTGCCGTTTGGGCACGGTGGCGGTATCCTGCACGTTGCGCTCGAGAGTGGCGGTTGCGACGGCTCGCTGCCTCTAGTGCGAAGGAGGTGTGTATGAGGGCAGTTGGGGTTGCGGGTCGGATGTTCATCTGCATGATCACCTCGGCGTTCGCCGCTCCGATTGCGCTCGGCACGAACCGTCCGCACATCATCTTCGTGATGGCGGATGACCTTGGATGGGGGCAGACTGGCCATCGGGGTCATCCCGTCCTGACGACGCCGAACCTCGACGCGATGGCGGCCGCCGGCTTGCGGTTTGAGCGTTTCTATGCGGGTGGGCCAGTGTGTTCGCCGACGCGCGCGACGGTGTTGACCGGCCGTACTCATGACCGCTGCGGCACGCTGTCTCATGGCTATGCATTGCGTCGGCAGGAAAAGACCCTCGCGCAGGCGCTGCTGGCGGCGGGCTATCGAACCGCCCACTTCGGCAAATGGCATCTGAACGGTCTGGCCGGGCCGGGCGTGCCGGTGCTTGCGGAGGACGAGTACAATCCTGGCGTGTTCGGTTTCGAGGAGTGGGTGTCTGCCTCGAATTACGTTGACCGCGATCCATTGCTGGGGCGCCGGGGCACGATCGAGCCGTTCCACGGCGATTCCTCCGAGGTCATCGTCGCCGAGGCCATTCGGTGGTTGCGCGAGCATCGGGAGGACGGCCGGCCTGTCTTCATGCTGATTTGGTACGGTTCGCCCCATAGCCCCTGGCGGGCCGCGCCGCAGGATTGCGCGCCGTTCGGATCGCTCGACAGCAACTCCGCCCAGCATCATGGCGAGATCGTCGCGATGGACCGCAGCCTCGGCGAACTTCGCGCCGCTCTGCGGGAGCTCGGCATCGCCGAGAACACGATGCTCGTCTTTTGCAGTGATAACGGCGGTCTGCCCGACATTCGCCCCGACACTGTCGGCGGATTGCGAGGCCACAAGGGTTCGCTCTACGAGGGTGGAATCCGTGTGCCGGGCATCATCGAGTGGCCGTCGGTCATCCGACCCCGCGTCACTTCGTTTCCCGCATGCACGATGGACCTGGCGCCGACGGTTGCGGACATCGTGGGACTGCCCCCGAACGCCTTCATCCAACCCTTGGATGGCATCAGCCTTGTGCCGCTGTTCAAGCGCGAACTGGAGTCGCGACCGAAGCCGATCGGCTTTCGATTCGAGCGGCAGGCGGCCTGGATCGACAACCGGTGGAAGCTCGTTCTGCCGAAGTACCCGGAGGGGGCGGCTGAACTCTATGATCTCGAGACCGACCCGGCGGAAACCCGCGATCTCAGCCGTGAGCAACCTGCGGCGGCCGAGCGCATGAAGCTGGAGCTGCGGCGATGGCTCGCGAGCGTCGAGGCGAGCTTCGAGGGCCGTGACTATCCGGAAGGTCGGATCACGCGTCCCGATCCGCCGAGGACGCGTTGGACCGATTCGCCGTTGTACCAACCGTACCTCGAGCAGTGGCGCGAGCGTTGGGAGTACGCGAAGGTGATCCAAACCGGCGGTGCGCAGGCGCCGAGCGTCCGCCGGCGCACGCGACGCGAAGAGCCCACGCCGTGAAGCTCATCGGGATCGCCATATGGGCGACGGCCGCGGCGCTGGCATCCGCGGCGCCGGAGCGGCCCAACGTGCTCATCGTGATGGCGGACGACTGCACCTTCAGCGACCTGCCCGCGTATGGCGGCCGCAACGCGCGCACACCGGCGGTCGACCGCCTCGCACGCGAAGGGCTCACCTTCGACCGCGCCTACGTGAGCATGGCGATGTGCCAGCCGTGCCGCGCCGAGCTGTACACGGGGCTCTTCCCGCTGCGCAACGGCTGCGCATGGAACCACTCGGCGTCCCGGCGTGGTACGCGCAGCCTGCCGCACCACCTCGGCGTGCTCGGTTACCGTGTGGGACTGACGGGCAAAGTGCATGTCGAGCCGCGCTCGGTATTTCCCTTCGAACTGGTGGCGGGGTTCGATGACAATTGTACGCGCGATCCCACCCGTCCCCACGACCTCAGTGGCGTGCGCGAATTCATCACGAGGGACGCCTCGCAGCCGTTCTGCCTCGTGGTCGCGCTGGTCGAGCCGCACGTCCCGTGGGTGATGGGTGACTCGATGGCCTATCCGACCGACCGGCTGCAGCTGCCGCCGACTCTCGCGGACACGCCGAAAACGCGCGAGGACTTCGCACGCTACCTCGCCGAAGTCACGTACATGGACGGTCAGCTCGGCGAACTGCTCGCGCTGCTCGACGAGGTGGGCCGCGCCACGAACACTCTGACGATCTTCACCTCCGAACAAGGCTCGCAGTTCCCGGGCCACAAGTGGACCTGTTGGGACACCGGGTTGCGCACCGCGTTCATCGCGCGATGGCCTGGCCGTGTGCCCGCCGCTCGCCGCACCTCGGCGATCGTGCAGTACGCCGACGTTCTCCCGACGCTGATCGAGCTGGCGGGCGGCGATCCCGCCGCCATAGATCCGCCGCTCGACGGCCGAAGCTTCGCGGCCGTGCTGCGCGGCGAACGCGACGAGCATCGCGCCTTCGCCTATGGTCTCCACAACAATCTGCCCGAAGGCCCCCCCTATCCAATCCGGACCGTGACCGACGGCCATTGGCGCTACATCCGCAACCTCGCGCCCGAGCGCCTCTACATTGAAAAACACTTGATGGGCCAGCTCGGCGGCGGCGCGCCGCACAATGCTTACTGGCCATCCTGGATGGCCCACGCGTGGAACCGGCCCGAGGTGTTGCGGCTGGTTGAACGCTACATGCGCCGCCCGGCCGAGGAGCTCTACCACACCGACACCGACCCCTACGAACTCGACAACCGCGCCGACGATCCGGCCTGCGCTGACGTCCGCCGCCGTCTCGCCGCCGAACTGGACCGCTGGATGGCCGAGCAGGGCGACCCCGGCGCTGCGCTCGACACTCCCGCTGCCCTCGAAGTTGCGCGTGCGGCCGGGCGGGACGAGGCGCCGCCGTTCGGCTCGGATGGCCAGCGAAGCCCACGGAGGAAGCCATGAGACCGATCCGACACCACATCATCGCCACAGTGTTCGCTGTCCTGGCGTGCGCCGTGGCCGCCTCCGCCGACGAGCGCCCCAACTTCGTCGTGATCCTGTGCGACGATCTTGGCTGGGGCGACCTTGCCTGCTACGGGCACCCGCACATCCGCACGCCGAACCTCGACCGTCTCGCGGGCGACGGCCTCCGCCTGACCAGTTGCTATTCCGCCGCGCCGGTCTGTTCGCCCTCTCGAGTCGGCTTCCTCACCGGCCGCGTGCCCAATCGTGCCGGCGTGTTCGACTGGATCCCGGAGGCGCGCCCCGGCGCCCTCCCGCGGCCGGACGCCCGCGATCAGGTGCACCTACGCCGGGAGGAAGTGACGCTGCCCGCGCTGCTCAAAGCGGCCGGCTATGCGACCGCACTGTGTGGCAAGTGGCATTGCAACTCGATGTTCAACCGCCCGGACCAACCCCAGCCCAACGACGCGGGCTTCGACCACTGGTTCGCGACCCAGAATAACGCTGAGCCATCCCACGAAAACCCCGTCAATTTTGTTCGCAACGGCACGCTGGTGGGGCCACTGAAGGGCTTCAGTTGCCGCCTCGTCGCGCGGGAAGCGATCGAATGGCTGGAGCGCGTTCAGCGCGCGAATCCACGCCGGCCGTTCTTTCTCTACGTCGCGTTTCACGAGCCGCACGAGCCGGTCGCCTCGCCGCCCGACCTCGTGCGGGGCTATCTCGGCGTCGCGCGCAGCGAGGATGAGGCGCAGTACTTCGCGAATGTCGAAAACATGGATGCCGCGGTTGGTGAACTCGTCGCGGCGCTCGACCGCCTCGGAGTTGCCTCGAACACCGTGGTGTTGTTCTCGAGCGACAACGGCCCGGAGACCCTCAACCGCTATCGCACCGCCAATCGTTCCTACGGTTCCCCGGGTCCGTTGCGCGGCATGAAACTGTGGACCACGGAGGGCGGAGTGCGCGTGCCGGGCATCCTGCGCTGGCCCGCCCGCGTCACGCCCGGTCGCGTGAGCGACGAGCCGGTGAGCTCGCTCGATCTCCTCCCCACCTTTGTGCGACTGGCCGGCGCCGCCGTGCCCGCTGGCCTGCAGCTCGACGGCACCGACCTCAGCGGGTGGCTCGCCGGCGGCCGCCTCGAGCGCGCCCGACCGCTGTACTGGGCGTATTACAATGCGATCAACGAGGAACGCGTCGCGATGCGGGACGGCCCCTGGAAGGTCCTCGCACGCCTCGAGGACGAGACCGGCGCGGTGCTGCCCAAGCGCGCGAACATCACGGAGGAGACCGCGCCGGCCGTTCGCTCGGCTCGGCTGGGTTCGATCTCGGTGTTCCGTTTGCCCGACGATGTGGCCGAATCGCGCGATCTCGCCGCTGATCCCAGCGCACCGCGCGATGAGCTCATGCGCCGGCTCGAGGCGCTGCACCGCGAGATCACCTCAACCATGCACGTGTGGCCGGCGGCGCGGACGACGACGCCGGGCCCACGGATCGGCCCACCCTGAGATCCTCATGCCCTCTCAGCGAAGGATCCGCCCGACCGTTGCAGCTTCGTTGCTGGTTTCTTCCTTCGTGCGTGCGGCCTCACCGCCGAATTTTATCCTCATCGTGGCCGACGATCTGGGCTTTTCGGACCCAGGTTACATGGGCGGCGAAATCCGGACGCCCCACCTCGATGCGCTCGCGGCAGACGGTGTACGGTTCACCCGCGTCTACAACGCCGCTCGCTGCTGCCCCACCCGCGCCGCGCTGCTGACGGGCCTCCACCCACATCAGACGGGCATCGGCTGGATGACGACCGCCTCGGAAGAGTCGCCGCGGTCCGAGGAGCCGCCCGCCTATCAAGGCTGGCTCAACCACCGGTGTGTCACGATCGCCGAGGTGCTGCGCGAGGGCGGCTACGCGACGTTCATGGCCGGCAAGTGGCACCTGGGGAAGCACGACCCTGCGCTCTGGCCGCTGCAGCGAGGTTTCGAGCGATTCTATGGCTGCCTTGATGGTGCGCTTCGCTACTTCTATCCCGAACACCCGCGAGGCATCACCCTCGACAACGAACCCGTCGATCGGCCCGAGAGCACAACCGACCGCGAGTTCTACACCACCGACGCCTTCACGGACTGGGCGATCCGGTTCCTGCGGGATGAGGCGAGCGGCGCGCGGCGGCCGTTCTTTCTCTACCTCGCCTACACCGCGCCGCACTGGCCGTTGCAGGCCTTCGAAGATGACATCGCAAACTATCGCGACACGTACCGCGTTGGCTGGGACCGCATCCGCGAGGAGCGCTGGCGGCGCCAGCGTGCCCTGGGCCTGTGGCCGCCGGGCGTGCGCCTGCCGCCGAGACCATCGGAGATTCCAGCATGGGACAGCCTCGATGCAGAGCAGCAGGACGAGATGGCGCTAAAGATGGCCGTCTATGCCGCCATGGTCGACCGCATGGACTGGAACATCGGCCGTCTGGTCGCATGTTTGCGGGAGATCGGGGTGTTCGAGAACACGGTCATCATGTTCATGTCCGACAATGGCGCCTGCGCCGAGGGCGGAATGCTCGGACGCGGGGAGTTCCGCGATCCGGCGCGGCGGAACCGCGAGGGGGCCAACGCGTACGGCGAGGCCTGGGCGTGGGCCTGCAACACACCGCTCCGGCTCTACAAACATTACCTTCATGAGGGTGGGGCGGCCTCGCCGTTCTTCCTCCACTGGCCGGCGGGCATCCGCCCTCGTGCCGACTGGTGCCGCGAACCGGCGAGTGTGCTCGACATCCTGCCGACGCTGCTCGATTTGGCGGGCGTCTCGTACCCGCGCGAACGCGACGGCGTGCCGCTGCCTTCGCCCGACGGCGTCTCGCTGAAACCATGTCTTGAAGGGCGGCCCCTCCCCCGTGCGGTGCCCATCGCCTTCGAGCACGAGGGCAACGCGGCTCTCTACGACGGCGAATGGAAGCTCGTCGGGCGCGATCTGGTGGGACCGGCCAGTCTGGCCTCGGACCGCTGGGAACTCTACCGGATGAGCGAAGACCCGACAGAAACCCGCGACCTCGCGCGCGCAGAACCCGCCCGTCTCCAGACGATGCAGGCGGCGTGGATGGCGTGGGCGCGACGCGTCGGCGTTTGGCCGAAAGGGGACCGCGGCCCGTTGCCGGAGCGCGTCTCCGAACCTCCGCGCATCGCCGGCCGCGGAGTCCGCGTGACGGCCGAGATCGAGTCCGACTCGCCCCGCGGCGTGGTGCTGTCGCACGGCGGCAGCAACCTCGGCTGGGCGGTGTGGTTCGATGCGAACGCACATCCCTGCGTTTCCTTGCGACACCGCGGCCAACTCATTGAGCTGCGCGGGGCCGAGCCCGTGCGGGGCCGCGTGACCCTGCGCGCGGAGATCACCGCCACCGCGCTCACGTTCCGCGTGGGCGATCGGCCGCCCCTGGTCGCCTCCTCTCCGGGTTGGCTGCCGGAGGAGCCCGGACTGGGGCTGTTTCTCGGCGCGAGCGGTCCGCACCCGGTCGGCTCCTATGCGCCGCCGTTCCGGTTCCGCGGTTGGATTCACTCGTGGAACGTTGAGACGGACGGATTGCCGAACCCGATGCGCACGCCATGGGGGGAGGTCGTGCCCGAGGTCCCCTGGCCGGAGCATCCCCGGCCGCAACTTCGCCGCGCACCCTGGTGGACGCTGAACGGCATATGGGACTTTGCCGTTCGCCCGCGCGCGCCGACCAATCGTCCCGCGGCATGGGAGGGGCATATCCGGGTGCCCTTCGCGATTGAAAGCGCGTTGTCGGGAGTCGGGCGCCGCTTCACGCCCCGCGACCAGCTGTGGTACCGCCGCATCTTTGAGTTCGAACCGCGTGCTGGCCGTCGCTACCGACTCAACTTCGAAGCGGTGGACTATCGCGCCGAGGTGTGGCTCAACGGCGTGCGGCTCGGCGCTCACATCGGCGGCTGGCTGCCGTTCTCCTTCGATGCCACCGCCGCGATTCGCCGCGGCACGAACGAACTCGTCGTCGCCGTCGAGGACGCGACCGATGCGCCCGGCCGCTATCAGCTGCACGGCAAACAACGCCTGCAGCCGCGCGGCATTTGGTATACGGCCGTCAGCGGCATCTGGCAGCCGGTCTGGATCGAGGAGACGCCACCAGTTCACATCGAGCATCTGCGCGTTTCAACGCATCTCGACGGCACGGTCCGCATCGAGACGCGCCTCGCCGGCGGTACCGTCGAGCGGATACGTGCCGCGGTGCGGCACGCCGGCCGCGAGGTCGCGCGCGCAGAGGGGCCGCCGCCGGTCCTCGAGGTGCGCGTGTCCGATCCGCAGCTTTGGAGTCCCGAGTCGCCCACCTTGTACGACCTCGTGATCGAGGCGGGGGAGGATCGGGTGGAGTCCTATACGGGCATCCGCGAGGTGTCAAGAATCCGAGACGCCGACGGCCACTGGCGATTCGCGCTGAATGGCCGGCCCATTTTTCATTGGGGCACGCTGGATCAAGGTTGGTGGCCCGATGGCCTGCTCACGCCGCCATCCGATGAAGCCATGCTGTTCGACATCGAGTTCCTGAAGGCGGCCGGCTTCAACACAATCCGAAAGCACATCAAGATCGAACCGCGGCGCTACTACTGGCACTGCGACCGCCTCGGCATGCTCGTCTGGCAGGATCTCCCCTCCCACATGGATACCTGGGCGCAGCCGAAGTGGACGCGGCTCGACCCGGATCCGGTGGACGCGGTCTGGCCCGATGGGGCCCACCGGCAGTTTATGGCCGAGCTTGGGGGAATGATCGAGCATCTGGAGAGTCATCCCTCGGTGACCGTATGGGTGCCGTTCAACGAGGCCTGGGGACAACACTCGACGCTCGAGGTTGGCCGGTGGACGGTGGACCGCGACCCGACGCGTCTCGTGAACGTGGCCAGCGGCGGCAACTGGTGGCCCGTCGGGCACATTGTGGACGAACACCGCTATCCTCATCCCGGCTTTCCCTTCGAACTGGGCGGGGGTGGCCGGTTCGATGCCTACATCAAGGTGATCGGCGAATTTGGCGGCCACGGGTTCCCGGTGGAGGGGCACATGTGGGATCCGCGCGGCCGCAATTGGGGTTATGGCGGGCTGCCCAGGAGCGCGGCAGAATGGAAGAAGCGCTACGTGACCTCGATCCGGATGCTGGCCGACCTCCAACGACGTGGCATTGCGGCCGGCATGTACACACAGACCACCGACGTCGAGGGCGAACTTAACGGCCTGCTGACCTATGATCGCCGCGTCCGAAAGATGTCCACCGACGAGCTGCGCGAGATTCACTCGGTGCTCTGGACCGAGTGATCCCGCGGGGCCGTTCGCCCGGCCGCCGTCTGGCAGCTGTCTGCCGGCAAGAGCACGCACGGTGGACGGTTGAACAACCGCCTGGCCAGAGGCCGTCATGGCTCGAGTTGCGGCCGGCTCTTCTCAGACCGAACGGACAGAGGGCGTTCGGTTCTCTGGCGGCCGGTCCATGCCCATGCGATGGCACTCGCTCGCTTGCAACAGCGTGCAAAGCGCCAGTGCCGCGCTTCAACGCCCCTGTCGCCCCGGCCGGTTACGGTGACGCTCGGCCGGAGCCATCGAAAGGTGAGCCCGGATGGCGAGGTGACGGCAAACCCGCGAGGATCCGAAGCGCCCAGGTCGGCGATCATCGAGAGCGCGGCGATTGAACCGGTGATCGAGGTGCCCGTTCGGCGATCTCTCGGCCTCGAGGGGGGCAGCGGAATGTGGAAGAACCGATCCGAACGAGCGCGAACCACCGGCCGGGCTAGCGGCGGCCGGCCGTTTTGGCGGAAGTACAAAACCGCACGAATCTCCCCGGTTCGTCCTCGCCCCCCTCAGGGTTCCAGCTCAAGTTCCAGCTCGGCCATCGCAATGCCGGACTCACCCGCGACCGTGTAGAAGAGATAGAGGCGGCCATCCTCTTCAAAGACCGCCGGGTCCCGAAGCTGGCGCACCCCCGTCGCCGCGCCATGCGTGGAGGGTCGCACCGGATGCTCAATCCCCTCGTACGGCATCTCAGGCTTCAATACTTCGATCGGCGCCGAGGGCGTCCACCGCGTCCAGTCCCCCCGGAGGTCCACCGTGCAGGCGAGAATGGACTCCGGCGCGTCGCCCACCCGCGAGTAGAACACGATCAGCCGGTTGTCGTGTCGCAGAACCGCTGCGTGCCGCATCCGCTCAATGAACGGGCCGCGCAGCTCGAACGGCGTGCGGCCGTCTCGAGATCGCAGCAGGCCGCCCCAGCCGGTGTTGTCGAGCTTCGCGAGCGCATACCATTGGTCTCGCCCGCGGAACACCTTCATGTAGTACGGGCCGAGAATGACGGGCTCGACGGTGAAGTGGAGTCCATCCGCAGACCACGCACGCACCGTGCGCTGGCCCGCCGGCGTGTCTCCATGGACGTACATCACGATGCGCCGGCAAGTCTCGTCGAGATGCACGTCGGGCGAAGCGATGTGGCCGCGGAGTGGAGCGGCCTGCTCGAGGTGCAGCGTGCCGGGCTCGTGGATCCGCCACGGGCCGTGCAGATCGTCCGCCGTCGCCAACCGAATCCATCGGCCGGCGTGATGCGCGAAGTACATGTAATAGCGTCCGAGCGGACGGTCCACCCACCGCGGCGCGCGGATCACGGAGGGCCCGTTGATGTTGCGTCCGAGGCTCGGCGAGGAAGCGGGTGTGATGAGGGGATTCGCGGGCGATCGACGCGCCAGCACCCTTCGAATCGCGCAGCAGGGAATCCAGTCATTCGCGCGAACGGACTCGTCTGGGGTCGCGGCCACCTCGGCGATTGCCAGCCGTGGCGCCAGAAGAGCAACCGCCACGGTGACGATCCGTCGCCGAGCTGGCCGGGATGTCACGGGCGCACGGCGGCAGAGGTCCATGTCGCACCTGCATCCGGCGGCATCGAGGCGTGCCAGGCGAGCACGGCCTCGACGAGCTGCCGAACCCGTTGGGGATGCTGATCCGCAAGGTTGGTCGTCTCTCCGGGATCGTGCTGCACGTCATAGAGCTCGGGGCCGGAACCGTCGTACTCGCACAGCAGCTTCCATCGTCCCTCGCGCACCGCCAGGTCCGGCAGCGCGGGTGGGGTGCGGCCGTCCACGAAGTTTCGATCGGGCGGACGGCGCCAGAAGAGCGGCGTCGCGCGCGGAATGCGCCGGCGGCCGAGCAGGGCGTCGGAGATATCTGTTCCGTCGAACCCAACGCCGTCGGGGGTCGGGATGCCCGCGATCCGCAGGAGCGAGGGTGCGAGGTCGAATGTGCAGATCACGGACTCCTCGTCCCAGCCGCCGGTTGCGCCGGCCGGCAGAAAGCCGGGTGCCCAGACGATGAGCGGCGAGCGTAGGCCACCCTCGTACAACGTCGCTTTCGTGCCGCGGAACGGACCGGCCGTGCCGGCGCCCTCTTCGGGGCCGTTGTCGGAACAGAACAATAGAAGCGTGCGCTCCCGCAGATCGGGGCGGCGCAGCCGTTCGAACAGCGGCCCGAGCTGCTCGTCCATCGTCTCCACCACGCCGCGGTAGAGCGCGCGTTTCGAACCGTCGCCGCGACGGTCGCGGGGTGGATACCAGGGACCGTGGGGATCGTCGGGCCAGACCTGCACAAAGAAAGGGCGTTGATCGGCAACAGCGCGCTCGATGAATGCAAGCGCGCCGCCGACATAGCCGGCCGTCAGCAACGAGCGGTCGTACCAGACCACAGGGCCGCGGCCGAGCCGGTCGCTGCCCAGCGCGTGGCGACGCGGCGGGCGGCCGTCGAATGCGGTGCACAGGCCGAGTAGCCTCGGACCGAGCCCCTCGAAGTTCGTGAGCGACTCGTCAATACCATACGCGGTGATGAGCGGCGCGTCGCCGACGTCGCGCTGGCCGCCGAGATGCCATTTACCGAAGTGGCCGGTCGCGTAGCCCGCGGCCTGGAACATTCGCGCCAACGACGGGGCCGACGGGTCCAGCCAGTCCGCCATGCCGCGAGCCGAGTTTTCGGCGCGGGCGGCAAGGTACGACGTGATTCGCCAGCGCTGCGGATACTGCCCGGTCAGGATCGCGACGCGCGTGGGCGAGCAGACGGGCGAATTCACATAAAACTGGCGGAACCGAAGACCCTCGGCCGCGAGCCGGTCGAGATTTGGCGTTGGAATCCCGGGATCACCGAAACAGGAGAGATCGCCCCAGCCAAGATCGTCCGCGAGCACAAGAACAATGTTTGGGCGCTCAGGTCGCGTGGGGGCGGCCGAGAGGACGCCTGCGGCCAGCGCGATGATCACCATGAAGGGACGAGGTGATCGCCGGCGCGTGCTCAAGGTCGGTCTCCTCCAGCCCGCTTTGCGCGGGGGCGGGCCGCTGGACGGCGAGCTTCCTTCTCAGCCGGCGCGGGCAGGGCGTGGCTGCGCCGGGCCCAATCCTCCCAGATCGCCGACAGGCGGCGCACCTCATTGGGCCGCTCGGAGGCGAGGTTCAGCGTTTCGGTCGGATCCGCCACCGTGTCGTACAGTTCCCATGCGCCCGCCCGGCCGAGGCGCACGAGTTTGAGCGCGCCGTCGAGCACCCCGGCGTGGCCCTCGTGTTCCCAGAACAGCCGACGGGGCGGCGGTGTGACGGCCGGATCCTCGAGGAATGGCCGCAGGCTGACTCCATCCACCGTCGGTGTTGGGCGGCCGGCGTGTTCGCGCGGCCACGAAACGCCGGCGAGGTCGAGCACGGTCACCGGGATGTCCACAACATGGGAAGGTGCCCGCACCCACCGGCCCGGTTCGCGGATGCCCGCGGGCCAGTGGACGATCAACGGCGTCGCGATGCCGCCTTCATGGACGTAGTGCTTGTATCGGCGGAACGGCGTGTTCTGGAGCAGCGCCCAACTCTCACCGCAGAACCAGTTGGAACGCGCGGTGGTCGGATCGCCCTCGCTGCGGCCGTTCGGACCGGACTCCGCGTTGCCGCCATTGTCGCTGAGAAAGAACAGCGCGGTGTTGTCCAAAACGCCCAGCTGTGCGAGCCGATCGACGAGCCGTCCGATCGCCGCGTCCATGAGGTGTACGCAGGCCGCATAGGTCGCCATCAGGTGGTCGAAGCGGTCGCGCTCGGCCGGCTCGAGCTCGGCCCAGGGCCGCACCGACGAAGGTCGCGGAGACAGCGCGGGGGGTGTTGCCCACAGGCCAAGCTCGCGTTGCCGTGCCAGGCGGCGCTCGCGAAGTGCATCCCAGCCCTCGAGATACCGGCCGCGAAACCGCGCGATCGCATTCGAGGGCGCCTGAAGCGGAAAATGCGGGGCATTGTAGGCGAGGTAGAGGAAGAACGGCCGGCGCTGCTGCACCGCCTCTTCGACGAATCGGATGGCAACGTCTGTCCACAGGTCCGTCGCGTACCAGCTTCGCGGCAGCCTCGGATCATCGGGCGCTATCGCGTCGCCGTTGAGAAACAACTGGGCACGCGGGGAGTCGGGGAAGTAGAACCCGCCCGCCGCGGCATTCAGGCTCCGCTGAAAACCGCGCGTCCAGGGCGTCACACCGTGCGCCTGGCCCAGGTGCCACTTCCCGGACATGGCCGTGACGTAGCCGGCGGCGGCCAAGGCCTCGGCGACCGTCACGGCCTCCTCATTCAGACGACCGCGGTAGCCGGGCAGGCCGTCGTCACGCATCATGTGGCCGACGCCCGCACGATGCGGATAGAGGCCAGTCAGGATCGAGGCGCGGGTGGGGCAACACCGCGCCGTGTTGTAGTGCCGGGAGAACCGCACGCCCCGGGCCGCCAGCGCATCGAGCCGAGGCGTTTCAATCTCACCGCCATAACAGCCGAGGTCGGAAAAGCCCATGTCATCGGCAAGGATCACAACGAAATTCGGCCGCAGGCCGGCGTTCGCCAGGCTCGCGAGCACGGCCACGCCCGCCCCCGCCACCTTCCACCACCTCGGTCCGAAAGAACGCATATGGATCAGGCCTCCTTGACCCTCCACAGTACTGCCGACCACGGTCAGGGGCAATCGCGCATCGTCTCGGCGGAGTGGAGGACTGGCCGCGCGGACACGGTCCGCACGGCGGGGTCGGTCGTGATCGATGGCACCAATCACGGTCACCGTCGGTGCATCGAACGCCGCGACGATTCGGATCGCTCGGGTCGGATCGCTCGGGCGCGCGGTCGGCGCGCCTCCAACGACCTGGTGGCGGGGAACGGCAGCGCGGTCCCTCATCCACGTTCCGTCTCAACGCGCATCCGTCCCGCCTCGCGACGAGGCCCCTTGCGGCGGATGGCCGCGCTACCGATCGGCCAACCGATCGCGGCGCGTGGTCGCGGTGGCTGAACCGTCCTCTTCGCCGAAGACGACCGCCTCGAAGACTTCGAACTCCGCGCCGGTGCGCCAGTCGTCAGGCCCCAACCCGGCTTTCAGCGCGAGGTGCCGCAGCGTGGTCGGTAGGTCCCAGCCCTGTTCGGGTGCCACCTGGGGCAGGAAGAGCGCCGTATGTCCCTGCTTGCGCAGGATGATGCCGTGGCGTCCGAGCACAATGTCCGACCACGAGGCAATGGGGCGGGGCTCCGCGAGCGCCGAGATTTCGATCTGGCACACGGGCAGTTCGAACTCCTGCAGCGGCGGAAAGCGCGGATCGCGGAACGCGGCGTTCAAGGCCTGGTCCATCACCGCCGCGTAGAGCGCACGGGTCGGTAGAATCTCACCGATGCACCCGCGCAGCTCGCCGTGCTTGTGGAGCGTTACGAACGCGCCGGCCACCTGACGCATCGCCGGTGTGATCTGCAGCCCGACGTCTGCGGGCGTCGGTTTGCGGCGGTGCGCAAAGAAAAATCGGATGGTGGAACGCGCCAGCGACAGCAGCGCTGCGCGGTCGGCCTTGGGAATCGGCAGCGGTCCTTCCTCCTCCGCGGTCGGCGGAGGCGCCGCTTCCGCGGGCCGGTCGAGCGGCTTCGGCGTCCAGCGGCACCGTACTGCCGCGCTGAGGTAGCTCACCGAGTTCACCCAGTCGCCCGTGATCCGCCCCGAGGTGTCGTAGGCGAGGTTCACGACTTCGGCATCCTCCGGCAGCATCGCGAGCAACACGGCGACCGGGTCGCGTCCGCAGATGGTCGCGCCGGTGCGGTCAATGTAGCGGCGGAACCCCACCGCATCGCGCCGCCGCACGAATTCGAACGCGCCGAGGTCGAGTTCGCGCAGGTTCGATTCGATCGCGCCGGTGAATGGCACGTAATCGAAGCGCGGGCCGTAGTGCGTGAAATCCGTGCTGGCGACAACGAGGGTGTTCGAGTCGATTTCGGCACGCAGGCAGGCGGCCGCCTCGGTCACGGCGGCGTCGTCGAGCTGCCCGACGACGAGCGGCACAAGCCGGAACTCGCCGAGCGCTTCCTGCAGCAGCGGAAACTCGATCTCGATGCTGTGCTCGCCGGGCATGGCGCCGCGCACGGGGCGGAAGAGAGGGTAGCGGCGCAGCCGGCCGACGAAATCCGTGTCCATAGGGATCGAGCCCAGCACGGTCGCATAGGCGTCGGCCTCGGGCACGGCAACCGCGTTGCGCATCGGCACGCGGTGGGTTGGCCCCATCACGATCACGCGCGAGAAACGCCGGCCCGCGATCACCGCCGCGCCGTGCGCAGCGACGGCGCCCGAGTACTGATAACCGGCGTGGGGCAGGATCAAGGCGGAGACGAGGTCATCCGGCGGGCGGCCGGTCGCCTCGCGGCGCGCGCGGAGCTCGCGCGCGAGCTCCCGCTCGTCGGCCGTATACCAAGAGCCGGCCAGCGTGGAGGTATAGGTGAACGGCGCAGCGTTCGTGCTCATCGGAATATCTCCCGGCGGCCGGGCCACGGCCAGGCTGCCAGCCAGTGCGGCCACCCACCATCTGGACAGTGCCCGTCGCATGCGAAACCGCGTTTCGCCGCCCGCGAGTGGCGAGCGGCCCTCACCGATCCGATTCTACCCGAGCCGGGCACGCCCGACAATGGCGACCATGAATGCGATCGCCGGATGAACCGACACTCGCTCCGATCCATTGATTTCATCACCAGTACGTTAGTGGATGTCGCATCTTAATATTTAGAATGGGTCGGCATGCCGCCGCGCATCAACTCAACCGCACCGCTCACCCAACCCTCGAGAGGCGTGGGTTCACGCACGCCTGTCTTTGGGGCATCCGGTGGCCGGGTTGCCTGCCGGCACCGTCGTGGCGTGAGTTTGGGCGGAGTCGGCCTTTGCCGTATCATCATCGGTGGCCGTCGGCCCGGATCGAAGGAGACCGCGATGCGGACTGTCGGTAGCGTGATGCTTGTTCTTTCCATGACGGTGGCCACTGGCGTGGCCGAACGCCCAAATTTCGTGTTGTTGCTCACCGATGATCAGGGCTGGGCGGACGCCGCCTTCGCCGGCCACCCCTATCTCAAGACGCCGGCACTTGACCGGCTCGTGCGCGAAGGCACGTGGTTTCAGCAGTTTTACGTCGCCGCAACCGTCTGTTCGCCCAGCCGAGCCGCGATCCTCACGGGCCGCGAGCCGGCGCGCTACCACATCCACGGCCATCTCTCGGATCGCGAATCGAACACACAGCGGCACATGCCACACTGGCTCGACACGAACGCGCCGAGCGTTGCGCGTCTGCTGCGCGACGCCGGATACGTAACTGCCCACTTCGGGAAGTGGCACCTGGGCCGTGGGTCCGGGGCGCCGGAGCCATCGGCGTACGGCTTCGACGTGTGCCGCGTCGTGAACGGCCAGGGTCCGCAACTCGGCGGTGAAACAGCGCAGCGGGATCCGTTTTTTCGCGCGAAATCCACCGCGATGATTGTGGATGACACGATCGCTTTCCTGCGCACGCACCGCGATCGTTCATTCTATGTGCAGGCGTGGACGCTGCTGCCCCACGCGCCGCTGCATCCCACACCGGAGCAGCTCGCCGTCGACTCGAACCTGCTTCCCGTCGCGGACCACTCAGCGTTTGGGCCGTGGATGCAGCGGTACCTTGCGGCCGCGACCGATCTCACCAACCAGATGCGCATCTATGCGGCCTCCATCACCGATCTTGACGCACAGCTCGGCCGCCTGCTCGACGCCATGGACGAACTGGGGCTTTCCTCGAACACAGTATTCTTCTTCAGCAGCGACAACGGCCCCGAGGACTACCACGTCTCGAACGCCTCGAACGCCGGTGTCGGTTCGACGGGTCCTCTGCGTGCTCGAAAGCGCAGCGCCTACGAGGGTGGCATCCGGACCCTCGGCCTCCTGCGCTGGCCCGGCCGCGTTCCGGCCGGCCGTGTGGACCGCGAATGCGTGCTCAGCGGGCTCGACTGGCTACCGACCATCTGCCGGCTGGCGGGCGTCGAGATCCCCGCCGATCAAAGGGGTAACGGCGAGGACGTCAGCGACATCTGGCAGGGCGCCGTCCGGCCGCGCCGCACCGATTTGCACTGGGAGTGGTTGTTCCGCGTGGCTGGCGAAAAGGACTACCTCCCGCCGCCGCTCGCCATCCGGTCCGGCTCCTGGAAGCTGTTCGCGCACCACGACGGTTCCGGTGTCGAACTGTACCGTATCCCCGATGATCCCGGCGAAACCCGAAATCTCGCCGCCGCCGAACCGATCATCGTGAGCAATCTGCTGGCCCGGCTGCGCGCCTGGGTCGAGTCGCTGCCTCCCAGCGAAACACGCCGGCGGGTCGCCGCGATGCGCACACCCTTCGAGTCCGCCCTGGCCACCGATTCGGCGAAGATGGTCGAACGACGCGAAATCTTCCGCAAAAAGGATCGCGATGGCGACGGTCGAATGACGCTGGAGGAGTTTCTCGACCGGTTTCCCGACCCTGCGGAAGGCCAGCGCCGATTCGGCCGGTTTGATACGAACAACGACGGCGTTCTGAGCGAGGAGGAATTCGCCGCGGCGGGCCGCCCCTAAATCCCCGCGGCGCACGGTTCCGTCTCGCCCGTCCCTCCGCCCTTGCAGTCCGATGGCTCGCACGTAGGTCGTTGCACTCAATCAGGAGATCATGGCGATGCCGTTCACGCTGCCGCTGGGTTCAAAGGCTCCACCGTTCACGCTGCCTGGCACCGATGGTCGGACTTGGTCGCTCGACGATTTCCGCGACGCACCGGTGCTCGTCGTGTTGTTCACCTGTAACCACTGTCCCTACGTGATCGGGTCCGACGAGATCACGCGCCAGACCGCCGAGCGCTTCGCGCCGCGGGGAGTTCGCTTCGTGGGCATCAACTCGAACAGCGCCCAGACCGTCCCCGAGGACGACGTGCCCTACATGGTCGAGCGGATGAATCGGTATCGCTTCCCGTGGGTGTACCTGCGCGACGAAACGCAGGAGGTCGCCCGCGCCTACGGTGCGCTTCGCACGCCGCATTTTTTTGTGTTCGACCTCGACCGACGCCTCATCGATTGCGGCCGCGGCGTGGATTCTCCGCGAGATCCGTCGCGCATCACCGTGAACGATCTGGCCAACGCGCTGGAGGATCATCTCGAGGGCCGGCCGGTCCGGGTCCCGCTCACGAACCCGATCGGCTGCAACATCAAGTGGGCCGGACAACCCTTCACGTGGATGCCTCCCGAGGCGTGCGACCTCGTCTGAGCGATGGCGTGGAGGCTTGTGGAGCCGCCGGCCATCTCTACACTGGTTCCATGAACCACAGTCCATCGCCGATCACGCGCCGCTCATTTCTTGCCCACACCCTGGCCGGTCTTTCGGCCGCGGCGGTCCGCCCCTCGCTGGGCGCGCTGCGGTGGCCGCCGCCGGTGGTCATCTTCAGCAAGGTGTATCAGGAGTTGAAGCTCGACTTCGAGCGGGCCGCTGAGCTCACGGAGCAGGCCGGTCTCGATGGCGTCGATTGTCCGGTGCGTCCGGGCGGCGAGATCGAGCCTGAGCGTGCCGCCGAGGATCTGCCGCGCTACGCCGAGGCGTTGCGCCGCCGAGGTCGCCAGCTCGCTCTGCTCACCACCCACATTGTCAGCCCCGATTCGCCGCACGCCGAGACGGTCCTGCGCGTCGCCCGCGCGTTGGGCGTGCGCTGGTACCGCACCGGCTACTGGCGCACTCCGAAGGACGGTTCGGCGCCGGACCTCGATTCGATCCGTGCCGGCCTGACGGAGCTGGCTGCGCTCAATCGTCAACTCGGCATCACCGGCGTCATTCAAAACCATTCCGGCGCGTTTGTCGGCGGCGACCTGGGGCAAATGGAGCGCCTCTTGGCGGGCTTCAAGCCGGACGAGATCGGCCTGGCGTTCGACCTTTGCCACGCGCTGATCACCCATGGTGACGATTGGGCGGTGCAGTTTGAGCGGCTCGCGTCCTGGGTCCGCGTGGCCTATGTCAAGGACGTCCGCCGGCCGCGCGACATGGTCCCCCTCGGCGAGGGCGAGCTGGGCCGCACCGCCGTGTTCGCCCGCCTGAAGCGGCTCGGCCTCGAGGCGCCGATCTCCTTGCACATCGAATACGATTGGGCCCGCGGCGAGCCCAACACCCGCGAGCGGCTGGTCGCCGCGATCCGAAGCGACCTCGCGGTGCTGCGGCGCTGGCTCTCTGATGCGGCCGGCTGAGCCGGTCGGCGCAGGTGGGTGGCGGCGGGTCCAATCGCATCCGCACCGTCATGTTCCTCGGCAGGGGAGATTTCTCAGAGCCGGGCGCGGCGAACCGCACGGTGGCCCGACGCGTCTCGCTGTCCGGTGTCAGCGACGCGGGAGCCCAACGTCGGCGACCCCGCCGTGGCGAAGGCGCAGGCCATCGGCGGGGGTGCCCTCGCCGCCACCACTCCGGCGGATGAGCACCGCGCCGCTTGAAGGAGGGTGGTCAAAACTGATACTCTCTGCTGCGCTCGTCGTTCCGGCTCGTCATCACGGTCTCCCATCGGTGAATGTCGAAGGATGCGGGTGGGGGTGGGCGTGGCCCAACGGCGTAAAGACGGCACAGAGGTTTTCGCAGCCATGCTGGACGCGTTATTTTCGCCGAAATCGGTGGCCGTTGTCGGCGCCTCAAAATCGCCCGACAAGGTCGGCAACCGTATTCTCGCTAACTTGATCAACTGCGGCTTTCGCGGTCCCTTGGTGCCGATCAATCCGACCGCGAAGGAAATCCTAGGCCGGACCTGTTACCCGAGCCTCCGTGACTACGGGCAGTCGGTTGATCTGGCCGTCCTCGTGGTTCCGAAACCGGCCGTGATGGCGGCGGTCGATGATTGCCTCGCCGCCGGTGTGCAGGCGTTGATCGTGATCACGGCGGGGTTTAAAGAGACGGGGGCGGAGGGCGCGCAACAGGAGCGCGAGCTGGTGCAGCGATGCCGAGCGCGCGGCGTCCGGCTCGTCGGACCGAACTGCCTGGGTCTCCTCAACACGGCGCACCAGCTCAACGCGTCCTTCGCGAACATCTGGCCCGCGCGCGGGCACATCTCGTTCATGTCGCAATCCGGCGCGCTCATGTCGGCGATCCTCGATTACGCGGCGCTCCACCGGCTCGGCATCTCGAGCATGATCAGCCTCGGGAACAAGGCCGACGTGGATGAGAACGACCTGCTCGAAGCGCTCGCGGCTGATCCCGACACGAACGTGATCGTCGGCTATCTCGAGAGCATCATGGATGGCGACAAGTTCATCCGCGCCGCCGAGAGCGCCGCGTCGCGCAAGCCCGTTATTATTTTCAAGTCCGGCGTGACCCAGGCGGGCGTGCGCGCGGCCTCGTCGCACACCGGCAGCCTGGCCGGCGCCGACATCGCTTATGGTGCTGCCTTCCGGCGGGCTGGGGTGATCCGCGCCGAGACGTTTGAACAGATGATTGACTACGCGATGGCCTTCACGATGCAACCGCTGCCGACCGGTTCGCGCGTGGCGATCGTCACGAACGCCGGCGGCCCTGGGATCATGGCCGCCGACGCCGTCGAGCAGATGGGGCTCGAGATTAGCCCGCTCACGGAGGAGAGCCGCGCGGCCATGCGGCCGCACCTGCCCGAGGCGGCCAGCGTCGCGAACCCGATCGACGTGCTCGGCGACGCGGATCCGGAACGATACGAGATGGCGATTCGAACCGCGCTGGCCGATCCAACCGTGGACGCGGTGGTCGTGCTGCTCACGCCGCAGGCGGTCACGCGCGTGCGCGAGACGGCCGAAGCCGTTGTGCGCGCCGCGGACCGCCGCAAGCCCGTGCTCGCGTCGTTCATGGGCGGCCAGGACGTCGCCGCGGCGGTCGAAATGTTTATGCGGGACGGCATTCCGCACTATCCCTCGCCCGAGCGCGCGGTCGCCGCGCTCTGGGCGATGCGCCAGTACGCGCAGTGGCGCGCCCGCCCGCCGCGTGTTGTCGCGCGCTTCCCGGTCAACCGCCGCCGCGCCGAGCGCATCATCAATCGCCAGATTCGCATGAACCAGCTCCAGGTCGGCGAGGTGGCCGCGAAGGAGATTCTGCGGGCATATGAGTTCGACGTGCCGCCCGGTTTCCATGCGCTCACCCGCGAGGAGGCCGTCGAGGCCGCCGAGCGCATCGGATTTCCGGTGGCCATGAAGATCGTGTCGCCGGACATCATCCACAAGTCCGACCTCGGCGGTGTGCGGCTGAACCTCGACTCGGCCGACGCCGTGCGCGACGCGTTCGACCTGATGATGCTACGCATTCGTCAGCGGGTGCCGGAGGCGCGGCTGGACGGCGTCTACGTCGAAAAAATGTGCCCGCGCGGCCGAGAAGTGATCCTGGGCATGACGCGCGACCCCCAGTTCGGTCCGATGCTGATGTTCGGCCTGGGCGGCATTTTCGTCGAGGTGTTGAAGGACGTCACCTTCCACATCGCGCCGATCACGCGCGAGGAGGCGCGACAGATGTTGGAGAGCACCCGCTCCTACGCGCTTCTCCGCGGCGTGCGCGGCCAGCCCCGGGTGGACGTCGACGCCATCGCCGAGGGCCTGCAGCGCATCAGCCAACTCGTGACCGATTTCCCGGAAATCCGCGAAATGGACATCAATCCGTTCATCGTCGGGCCGGTGGGTGGCGTGTCGGTCGCCGCCGACGCCCGATTCACTCTTCAACCCCGTTCCTGACTATGGACACGAATTCCTCCGCTTCGGTTTCGTCCGCCGCTTCCGCGCCCGCCTGGGATGCGGATTGGATCGAGAAGTATCGCGATCGGTGCGCGACACCGGAGGAGGCCGTCCGTCGGCTCCGTCCGGGACAGCGCATCTTCGTCGGCACCGGCTGCGCGCAGCCGCTGGAACTGGTGCGCGCGATGGCCGCACGCGGGGATCTGCTCGATGTCGAGGTTGTGCATCTTCTCACCCTCGGCGACGCGCCCTACGCGAACCGTGAGCTCTCCGAGAAGTTTCGCGTGAACAGTTTCTTCATCGCGGCCAACGTACGCGGCATTATTCAGGAGGGCCTGGGCGACTACACTCCGATCTTCCTCTCCGACATTCCGAAACTCTTCTCGAGCGGACGGCTACCGCTGGACGCCGCGCTGATCCAGGTCTCGCCGCCCGATGAGCACGGCCGCTGCAGCCTGGGGATCTCGGTGGACATTGTGAAAAGCGCGGCCGAAAACGCGCGGCTCGTGATCGCGCAGATCAACCCGAACATGCCCCGCACGCTCGGCAACAGCTTCCTGCACATCCACGACCTCGACGTGCTTGTGCCCGTGAACACCCCACTCGTCGAGTTCGTACCGCCCGAGCCGGACGAGACCACCCGCCGGATCGCCGACTACGTCGCCGCGCTGATCGAGGACCGCTCGACGGTGGAGCTGGGTATCGGCGGCATTCCGCAAGCCGTCGCGGACGCTCTGAAGACGAAGAAAGACCTCGGCATCCACACCGAAATGTTCACCGACTCGATGGTGGACCTCATCGAGTCCGGCGCGGTAACCGGCGCCTACAAGACGCTCGACCGCGGCAAGGTCGTCGCGAGCTTCTGCCTCGGCACCCGCCGCCTCTACGACTACGTGCACAACAACCCCAAATTTGCGTTTCACCCCACTGAGTACGTCAACGACGTCGAGATCATCGGTCGGCAGTACCGACAGGTCGCCGTGAATGTCGCGCTCGAGGTCGACCTCACCGGCCAGGTGTGCGCCGACTCGCTCGGCACGCGGTTCTACTCCGGCATTGGCGGCCAGCTCGACTTCAACCGTGGCGCCGCACGCTCCGAGGGCGGCAAGGCGATCATCGCGCTTCGCTCGACCGCCGAGACGCCCGAGGGCCGCGTCTCGCGCATTGTCACGCGCCTCACGCCCGGCGCCGGGGTCGTGACGACACGCGGCGACGTGCACTACGTCGTCACGGAATACGGCGTGGCCTACCTGCACGGCAAAAGCATCCAGGAACGCGCCATCGCCCTGATCGCGATCGCGCATCCCGACTTCCGCGCCGACTTGCTGCGCGAGGCGATCGAGGCGCGCTACCTGCGGCCGGATATGAAGGACATCGAGGGGAAGATCGTCGTCGGCCCGCCGCAGTTCCGCACCTCGATGCTGCTCGAGGATGGCACGCAGATCACCTTCCGGCCGATTCATCCCACCGACGAGCCGCGGATGCGCGAACTGTTCTATGCGCTTTCGCAAGAGACGATGTACTACCGTTTCATGACGCGGACCTACCACATTCCGCGCCGCGAGTTTCACAACTTCGTATTCATCAACCACCGCAGCGACGTCGCGATCGTCGCGACGCTGCCCGCCGCCCATGGTGAGGAGATCGTCGCCGTCGGCCGGTACTACCTCGACGAGAAGACCAACTACGCCGAGGTCGCCTTCGTTGTGCGGGACGATTGGCAGAACCGTGGCATCGGCACGTTCCTGTTGCGGCATCTCGAGACGATTGCGAAACGCAACGGTATCGCCGGGTTCACCGCCGAGGTGCTCAAGGACAACCGCGCGATGCAGCGCGTGTTCCAGAAGAGCCAGCACAAGGTCACCGCGACCCCGAGCGAGGACGTGATCAGCTTCCGGATCGAGTTCTCCTGATTCCGTGCCGACCCACCCTCTCGCGGCCACGAGTCCGGACACTCCAGTCCTCCCCGCATCGAGCAATCCGCGTGTCGGTTTCGGTCGTCTCGTGTTGGACAAAATGGCCAGAAAGGGCCTCCGGTTCGACCGATGCCCACCAGTGCGAATGCGATGGGCAATCCCTTTTCGCAGCCGAGAGCCGACGCGGCACCGGCGGTTCGGCTGCCTGCGCACGAATGCGGCGGCCTGACCCGCCGGGTGTTCGCCGCGGCGACCGCGGAGCGAACACCCCCGCCTACACGCGCGCGAGAGCGCTGGGCCTGGGGCGGCCCTCAGCGCGGCGCGACATCATTGTGCCCCAACCAGCATGCACACGACCATGAACACACACACGGCACGGCCGATCGCTGCCCACACCGGGCGTAGATGGTGCCTCGGTGGACCCATGCGGCCTGCCCACCCGCGCTGCACCGCGCGGCGGCCAACATCCACATGTCTATCCCTGATGGCCGGAGGATTCGTTGGAACTAAGTGCGTGGCCTTTAATCGGGCGCGGTAGTTGCCGCGGACACGAGGAACACATCCGCCCTAATTGATTGGACGCAAGGATCCACGTTGAATCGTCCACGGTATCATGTGCCACAGACTCCGATGGGTACCCCCTATGGGGATTGGACGCTGGCGCCGTGGTCGCCTCCGCGGTGGAACATGACGGAGGTAGTTCGGTCGAACGGCGTGCAGGCGGTGGGGGAGGTGGCTGGTGTGTGAGCAGCGGCCGGACGTATGCGGTTGAGGTGTCGGAGGACTTGAGAACGGGGGTTGGAGAAGCCCAGGGCGATGTCATCGCACGAACGGGCCGCGGTGGTGTTGGAGTTGTCCAACAGGGTCGGGCGAGTGGTTGTCCGGGCGAAGCAGTCATTCTGATGGGCTGACCTGCGCGCCGGGGCACATCTAAGTGTTTGAGTTTTCAGGCAAGGGTGTTCCCCCGAATCGGATTCCGGCATGTCATGGCGGTGGCAGGCCGTAGCGCTTGGCCCGGCCGTCCTTGCCGGCTCGCCGCGTCGCCCCCCGCCGATTCTGTGCCTGTCCCCAATGGCCGTCGCAGGAGCCTGTCCGCAGGGATCTTGCCGGGTTTGCGGGTCTGACGGACCGAGCAACGAGGCCTAGGCGGCACGCGACAGGGCTGCGCATGGAGCGGCGGGGATCGCGTCACGAGCAGCGCCTCCGTTATCCCGGCCTAATTTTAAAATTTTGCGCCCGCGCTTGGGCGCGATCCCGGTGGGCTCGGGTGGGTTACTTGTCGCGGATGTATTCGTAGATGTTGAGGTAGTGGCGTCCAGGCTCGCTCCAAGAGTAATCGCAGGCCATGGCCTGGAGCATGACCTGCCGGAACTTGTCGGGGTAGTGATTCCACAGGCCGACCGCACGCACGAGCGCCGATTCGATGCCGCCATGGTCGAACGTCTTGAACACGTAGCCATTTCGTTGCTCGGCGGGACGGTCGGAGTAGTCCACGTCGAAGACTGTGTCGGCCAGACCGCCGACTTCGCGGACGATCGGCACGGTGCCGTATTTCATCGCGATCATTTGCGTAAGGCCGCAGGGTTCGAAGAGGCTCGGCACGATGAGCAGGTCAGAGCCAGCATAAATCAGATGCGCCAGCTCCTCGTTATGTGCCAATTCCAGGTGGGAATCGGGGTTGTCGTTGATGTGTCGCTTCAGCTCTTGGAACTCATGCTGGATGGCCGGGTCTGGACTTGAGCCGAGCAATACAAACTGCGCGCCGTTGGCCAGACACCACGAGAGCGCATGGCGGATCAACGGCACGCCCTTTTGGTGGTCGAGCCGGCCGATGAAGGCGACCACCGGGCAGAACCGGTCGCGCAGCCAGAGGCGTCGCCGCAACGCGGTCTTGTTCTCGTACTTCCGCTCCACCGTTGCCGGGCCATACCGGACCGGAATGTGGGGGTCGATCTCGGGGTTCCATACGTCGTAGTCCACGCCGTTCAGCACCCCGCCGAACTTCGCGTGATGTTTCCACAACGTGTGGCCGAGGCCGCAGCCCTGCTCGGTGAAGCGGATTTCGTGGGCGTAGCGCGGGGAGACGGTGGTGACGAAGTTCGAGTAGACGATGCCGCCTTTCATGAGGTTCAGTGCGCCGGGGTGGTGATCGTCGCCGAGGCGGTCCGGGTGGAGAAAGTACTCCGGGCGGCCGAGACCAACGGACCATAGCAGGTGCGGTCCGGTGACGCCTTGGTGGCGGACGTTGTGCAGTGTGAAGCAGACGCGCGGATGGCGCATCCCGATGTTCTGATAGATTTCGTAGAGCAGCACGGGCACGAGCGCGGTTTGCCAGTCATGGACGTGGATGATCTCGGGGTGTTTGCCGCTCTTCAGCATGAACTCGAGCGCGGCCTTACAGAAAAACGCGAAGCGGCGGTCGTCGTCGCCGTGGCCGTAGAAGGTTCGGCGGTTGAAAAAGTTGTGGTGGGAGTGCGGATCCACGAAGAAGCATTTGCGGCCCTCAGCGAATCCGAACCAAATGGTGGTGTGGACGGCACCGCCCTCCCACGGCACCCAGAGATCACGGTAAACCTCGTGAAGGCCCCAAATTCGGTCGTAGCGGAGACAGTCGTACTTGGGCAGGATGATCTCGACCGCATTGCCTCGGATTTCGAGCTCGCGCGATAGGCCGTAGACGACATCCGCGAGGCCCCCAACTTTCGCGATGGGAGCGCATTCGGAGGCAAGTTGAATGATGAACATGGCTGTTATTCTCCCCCGTGTGGGGACTGCGCCCCATTCATTGCCTGTTCGAAGCCGCGGACGGCGCGCTGCCATCGTACGCGGGCGTAGTCGGGTGTGGTGCCCCGGGACAGCATGAACATCCAGTCCGAGGCCTGCGCCTGCAGAAGATGGCTGGAGGCCTCGACCAGCCGATGGGGGGGGGGTCGGGTGTGCCGCTGGCGTTCCTCGCGTTCGAGGCGGGCGGCGGCTTCATGGAGCCAGGTCCACATTGGGGCGGTCGTTTCGTTCCACCATGTGGCATGGCCGCCGCCGTCGCCCCAGCTCGACTCGGCGGGCATGGCGCACTGGAGCCACGGATGGCGCTCGAGGTACTCTGTGGGGGTGATGGCGTGGAGGCAGGGGGTGGCGGCCAGACCACGCAGCACATATTCGAGCCAGAGCGGTCCTTCGTGCCACCAGTGGCCGAAGAGTTCCGCGTCGAACGCCGCAACGAGCAACGGGGGGCGGTCCATCGCGACGGCGGCGCGGGCGGCGCGTTCGCAGGCGCGCCGCACGAAGTCCGTGGCGTGCGCGCGGGCGAGCGCGGCGGCGCGATCCGGCTCGTAGATGGCCTTATCCTCGGTCGGGCCGGTGACACGGTGATACTTGATGCCGACCGGCCCCCGCAGACCGGCCGGCCACGCCACGGCGCCCAGCTCCTCGGCCGAGCGCTCCCAACCGATGTCGCGGTGGTATTCGAGATACCACGGGGCGCCGGGGTAGCCGTCGTGGGCGCTCCAGACGGCGCGCGAGAGTTCAGCGTCTCTGGGGAAGGCCACAAGGCCGGCGGGGCTGGCGATCGGTGCGAATGTGCCGGCCCAAGGGCGACGGTTGGCGAAGACGACCGCGTGTGCGTCGACGCAGGTCCACGAAACGCCCTCTGCCCGCAGCATGGGTTCGAGTGCCGGCGACCATGCCAGCTCGGGCAGCCAGAACCCGGAGGGGGCTTGGCCGGACCACCGACGGTGGGCGTCCAAGCCGAGGCGGATTTGCCGTTCGGCGGCCGAGGTGACTGCGGCCAACAGGGGTAGGTAGCCGTGGGTCGCGGCGGTGGTGAGCAGCTCCATCCGGCCGTGGTGGGCCAATCGCGCGAGCGCCGGCAGCAGCCGCCCCTCGCGCCGATCTAGCTGTTCGAAGGCCTTCGAGTAGAACGAGTGCCAGTGGGCGGCGAGCCGCTGGAGCCGCACATCCCACGCGTGCCGACGAATCTCTTCGTGCGCCAATGCGGCGAGCGCGTGCAGGTGGGCCGCGCAGCGCTCCATCAAGGAGGAGTCATCGAGCATCGCGGCCAGCGTTGGAGAGACCGAGATGGCCAGTCGCGCCGGTATGCCGTCCCGCTCCAAGCGTTCCAGCACATCGAGCAGAGGAAGGTAACTCTGAGCGATGGCCTCAAAGAACCAGCGTTGCTGCGGTTCGCCGCCCCCCCGAAGATCGGGCAGGTGAGCGTGCAGAACGATAGCCAGATGCGCGGGCGCCATCACGCCGCTCCTGCCGGTTTTCGCGGGCCGGGTTCGGGCCAACCCACGTCCGGTGGCAGGGAATGGGCGCCCGAAGCCCGCCATGCATCGCCCCGCATCTCCGGCGCGATCGGGGGTTGGTGCTCCGGCCGGGAGCGCGCGGCCCAGAATGCCTGGACGGGACCGGCACCCGTGGCCATCGTCTCGGCGGGGGCCCGAGCGGTCGCGATATGTGCCGGGGCGAGTCGAACTCGCGGGAATGTTCGATGAGCGCGCAGCCGGACCATGGGTGGGGCGCCGGCTTCCAGCCGGCGCGGCGCCGGCGCAGGGCAGATGGCGCCGGCCGGATGAATCAAAACCAGCGAAGGGTCGTCCGCCGGCCGCGCGGGCGGCGGGGCGGCCGGGCCCACCGTGGCGAGAAGGAGCAGCTCGCCCGAACCGCATAGCCAACCGAAGTCGCCGTGATAGATGCCAGGATCGACGGCGATTCGGCGGAAGCCCGCCTGTCCCTGGTCGAGCATCACCAGCGCGCCGGACGCAGCGGCGCCCGCGTCCTGACGACCACGGCGCAGCGTTAGCGCCAGCATCCCGTGCGGATCCGTGTCGAGCAGATTGGACCACAGGGAGGGCGACACCTGCCATTGGAAGCCGAGAACGCCCGGCGCGAGGCCGGCGAGCCAGACCATACCGTTCACGGAATCGACGGAAGCATCGCCGGTCGCCATGCCGATCTCCGAGGACTGTCGGCGCGGTGATCCCGCATGTGACTGCCGCGAGTCACGGTGCGATCATACGCGCCGCGATGATTCGAATGCAAGAGATCACGCGGTGCAGCGGGCGCGCGGATCATCCCGACGCGAGCGGAACGCCCTGCTCGCGAAGATATCGCTTCAGCGCTGGAATCGAGATCCGGTTGAAGTGAACCACCGAGGCCGCAAGCAGGATCGTTGCGCCGGCCTCGACGACCTCGAGAGAGTGGCGAAGCTCGCCCGCGCCGCCCGAGGCGACGAGTTCCGCCTCTGGCGCCGCCGCGGCCAACGCGCGGATCAGCGGACGGTCATACCCGGTGAGCGCGCCGTCGCCGGCCTTGCTGGTCAGCCGTAGAATCCGGACGCCTTCCGCGGCGAGGCGCTTCGCCCACTCGACCGCATCGAGCCCGACCGGCGTCCGGCCGCCATCCACATCGGCCTCATCGCCGGATGGCCGCGCTGAGATTGCGTCCACATCCATCGTCGCGACGACGGGGTCGGGGCCGCATTCACGGATCCGTTCGGACATCCGCGCGGGCTGGCGGACGGCGGCGGAGCCAATGGAGACGCGGCTGGCGCCGGCCTCGAACACCTCCGCGGCGGAGGTGACGTCGTGGATGCCGCCACCGACGGTGAAGGGGACGGTCACCCCTCGGGCTCCGCGACGGGCGACGTCCAGCCGGACTGGGCGGTTCTCGATCGTCGCCGTGATGTCCAGCATCGCGAGCTCGTCAGCGCCGGCGGCGCCGTAGGCGCGGGCGCACTCCGCGGGGGCGCCCGCATCGTGCAGGTCGACGAAGGGAACGCCCGTCACGACGCGGCCGTCCTTCCGATCAAGGCACGGCATGATTCGGATGGGTTGAGGATGCATTGCGGAGACGAGTGACTCCTCGGGGTGGGGCAGTTCAGGTGCAGGACCTCAGCGGACCGGTCGGGGGTCCGGTGCGCGAGCCGCGCTCACGTTCAGCGCCGTCGTCGTTCTCGGGCTTGGCGGATGATCTCTTCTGCGAGCGCGGCCGGGACGGCCTCGTAGTGCTCGAAGTGCATCGTGAATGCGGCGCGGCCTTGGGTGAGCGTTCGCAGCGCGCCCGCGTAGCCGAACATTTCGGCAAGGGGCACAAGGCCGCGGATGATGCGGGTGTCGCCGCGGGCGTCCATACCCTCGATGCGGCCGCGGCGCGAGCAGATGGAGCCGGTCACCGCGCCCATGTAGTCCTCAGGGGTTTCGACCTCGATCGACATCACGGGTTCGAGCAGTTCGGGGCTGGCCCGCTGGTAGAGCTCAACGAAACCGGCGCGGCCGGCCTCATGGAAGGCCTGATCACTCGAATCCACCTCGTGGTAGGTGCCGTCGAGCAGCGTCACCCGCACGTCCACGACCGGGTAGCCGGCCGCGGGCCCGGCGCTCATCGCGGCCAGCACGCCTTTTTCCACGGCGGGGATGTAGGCGGCCGGAATGCGTCCGCCCGTGACGCGGTTCACGAATTCGAAGCCCTCGCCCGGCGCCGTGGGCTCGATCCGCATCACGACGTGAGCATACTGCCCGCGGCCGCCCGTCTGCTTCACGTGCTTGTACGAGCCTTCGGCCGGCTCGGTGATCGTCTCGCGGTAGGCGACCTCGGGCGGTCCGACCTTCGCCGCAACGTTGTACTCGCGTTTCAGACGGTCAACGATGATGTCGAGGTGCAGCTCCCCCATGCCCGAGACGACCGTTTCGTGCGTTTCGGCGTTGTAGCCGACGACGAAGGTCGGGTCCTCGTCGGCGAGGCGATGCAGTGCTTCGCCGAGTCGGTCCGCGTCGGCGCGGCTCTCGGGCGCGATGCTGATGGACATCACGGGCGACGGGAACTCGATCGCCTCGAGATGGATCGGATGATCTGCATGGCACAGCGTATCGCCGGTGCGCGTGTCGCTGAGTCCCACCGCGGCCACGATATCGCCGCAGTGGGCGGATTCGATGGATTCCTGCCGGTTGGCGTGCATGCGGAAGAGCCGGACGACGCGCTGCGGGCGGTCGCGGGTGCTGTTGAGGACGGTATCGCCGGCCCGCACACTGCCGGAGTAGACGCGCAGGTAGGTGAGTTTGCCCATGTGGCGGTCGGCGACCACCTTGAACGCGAGCGCGGAGAAGGGGTCATCGTCGCTCGGGTTCCGCACGTTCACGTCGGGCTCGCGCGCACAGATGATCGGCGGAATCTCGTTCGGCGCCGGGAGGCAGCGCACGACGCCGTCGAGCAACCGCTGGATGCCCTTATTGCGGAAGGCCGAGCCGCAGTAGACCGGCACAACGCGGCGCGCGATCGTCGCGCGGCGGAGGATCGTCTGGATCTCGTGCTCGTCAAGGTCGCCGCGTTCGAGGAATCGGGCCAGCATCGCGTCGTCCTGCTCGGCGCATGTTTCGACGAGGTTGGCGCGCCAGCGGCGGGCCTCCTCGAGGTGTTGGGGCGGGATCTCGGTCTCGTAATAATCCCGGCCGAGGCGTTCTTCGGGGTAGTAAATCGCCTTCATCGTCACCAGGTCGATGATGCCGGCGAATCGGTCTTCGGCCCCGATCGGAATCACGACCGGCACCGCGTTGGCGCCGAGCTCCTCTTGGATTTCGCCGACCACCCGGACGTAATCGGCCCCGGCGCGGTCCATTTTGTTCACAAACGCGATCTTCGGGACGTTGTATTTTTCGCTCTGGCGCCAGACGCGCTCGGATTGGGGCTGCACACCGCCGACCGCGCAGAAGAGCGCGATCGCGCCATCGAGGACGCGGAGCGACCGCTCCACCTCCATGGTGAAGTCGACGTGGCCGGGAGTGTCGATCAGCGTGATGCGGTGCCCGCGCCACTCGAAGGTCGTCGCGGCCGCGGTGATGGTGATGCCCCGCTCCTGCTCTTGCGGCATCCAGTCGAGCACCGCGGTGCCCTCATGCACTTCGCCGACCTTGTGGGTCTTGCCGGCGTAGTAGAGGATTCGTTCGCTGCAGGTGGTCTTGCCGGCATCAATGTGCGCCATGATGCCGATGTTCCGCACCTTTGAAAGTTCGATGGTTCTCATGTGATCGTCCTGAACTCCGGCACGCCGGGAAAAGGGCGCGAGAGTATGCCGGAGGGATCGCGGTGGCGCAACTCGTTCGGACCGCCACGAGGTCCGACCGCGGCGAACCCACGCGGACCCGTCACCACCGGGCGGTCCGCGTCGGACCCAACGTGCGGATCGGCCTCCCCATCAAGGACGCCCGCGAACGACCGTGTGGCAGGTGAGCACCACCTCACGGACCAGAGCCGACGCCGCCGCGTGTAGTTGGCTTGTCCCGCCGACCCACAACGGAGGTGCGCCGGCGTTGGTTTTGATGGCCACCCGGCCATGGTTTCGGCGTCGGGCGCACGTCCACGCCCCGTTGCTGCGCCGCGGTGGCTGCCCGAGGCGGCGTGCAAGGCGCAAGGAACAGGGCCGGCCGATCGGCGGGCCGCTGCGCCGAGATGGGGCAGCCGCATCCGCTGGCCCCGTGCGGGCCGGTGACGAACGCCCGCTCGTCAAGCGCGGGCCGGATCCTGCGGCGCGGTCAACAGCATGCCATCGCCGTAGCTATAGAAGCGGTATCGCTCCCGGACTGCGACGCGGTAGGCGTCGAGCACGCGCTCGCGGCCACCGAACGCGCACACGAGCATCAGCAGCGTTGAGCGGGGCCAGTGGAAATTCGTGAGCAGCATGGTCGCGGTGCGGAACCGGTACGGCGGTCGGATGAAGAGATTGGTACGACCGGGGCCTGGACGCACGAGCCCGTCCGGTCCCACGGCGCTCTCAAGTGCGCGGATGACCGTCGTGCCGACCGCGAGCACGCGGCGGCCGTCGCGCAACGCGGCATTGACGGCGCCGGCGGTGGCCGCGGGGATCTCGTATCGCTCGGTGTGCATGACGTGACGCGAGGGGTCCTCCTCGTGCACGAGCCGGAATGTGCCGGGACCGACGTGCAGGGTCAACTCGACGATCTCGACGCCACGCTGGCGAAGCGCCTCGAGCAGCTCCGGTGTGAAATGAAGACCAGCGGTGGGTACGGCGACGGAGCCCGGCGGGCGCGCGTACACGGTCTGGTAGCGCTCACGATCGGCGGCTGTCGCCACGCCGCGTCGGATGTAGGGCGGCAGCGGGGTGTGCCCCTCGCGTTCAAGCAGCTCCAGTACATCGCCGCCGCCTTCGAGCGCAAGAGGGAGCGTGCCGTCGGGCTGCCGCGGACCGACCACGGTCGCGATCGCTTCGCCGACCGCCAACCGGTCGCCAGGGTTCACAGGGCGCCGGGTCCGCACGAGGGCCAACCAGCAGCCGTCATCGCGCGGCTCGACCCAGAGGATGTCCGCGCGGCCGCCGGTGGGCAGGCGCCGGGCCCAGGTTCGCGCGGGGATCACACGGGAGTTGTTCACGACCATCACATCGCCCGGCGCCAGATGCATGGGGAGATCGCGGACGATTTCGTGGCGGAGTTGGCCGCCAGGTTCCAGCACGAGCATGCGGGACGCGTCGCGCGGTTCGATCGGCTCCTGCGCGATGAGTTCGGGCGGCAGCTCGTAATCGAAATCGGATGTCCGCAGGTTCACCTTCACGCGGGCGTATCCAACCATCAGGACGGGGGCGGCGCAATCCGCGAGGGAGCCGCCGGGTCGGTGTTCGCAGGTCGCGGGCGCGGGCCGTCAACCCGAGCCAACGATCGGTTCTCTCGATGGAGCGGAAGCGATTCGGGAACTGCGGTCGAACCATCTTCCGACCGGCCAACCGAGCGCCGCAAGGCCCAGCGCGACGAGGGCGGTGAGCGGTCGGTACAGCACAGCCCGCCAAACGAGAAACACGCACGCCGCGACGAAGGCGAGTGTGGTCCATGGATGCCCCCAGCGTGGGACGGCGTTCCATCGGTCCGGCGCTCGGTGCCGTAACACCGGCAGCGCGAGCGCGGTGGCGGTCTGAAACGCATACACCGGCGCGGCCGTATAGAGGAGCGTTTCCGTGAACGATCCCATGGCCAACACGAGTGCGATGGCCAACGCGCCTTGCAGAACCAGCGCGCGCACGGGCGCGCCGGACCGCAGGGACCAATGCGCCAACGGTCGAAACAGTCGGTGGTCCGTCCCGGCGGCGGCCGGTACGCGCGCGCCGGTGAACACGAGCGCGTGCACCGCGCCCAATGCGGAGAGCGCGATCAACGCTGCCACCCAGCCCCCCGCGCCCGGCACCGCGCGATCCGTCGCCTCTGCCGCCACGGCCCGTGCGCCAGCCAGTCCCGCCCAACCGCCGCAGGCGTGGAGGAACGCGCCATTCGCTAACAGGTAGAGCGCCGCGACGCTGCCGATCCCCAGCGCCAGCGCGCGGGGAACCACGCGACGCGGCTCCCGCACCTCGGCCACCACAAACGCAATCTCGCTCCAGCCGCCGTACGAGAATAAGACGAGAATCATCGCCACGGCCATTGGCAGAGGCGGCGGTGGCGCAGGGGTCGGCGCCCGGGGCGGGATCGCGCTCCAGGCCAACACGATGACCATGAGCAGTCCGCCGACTTTTAGCGCGGTCAACAGGTTCTGGGTCCGCGTGCCGAGCCGCACGCCGGCAGAATGGATCGCCGTCAGCGCCGCGACCGCGCCCGCCGCGAGCACGGCCGGTGACGGTCCCTCGCCGCCCGTCACCGTGCGCCACGCCGCCGACGCATACGTCGCGAACGCATACGCCATCACGGCAATGTCGCCGGGTCGCACGACGACCGTGAGCAGCCACGCGAACAGGAAGCCTCCCGCTGGTCCGTACGCGCGCGTCAAATACACGTAATCGCCGCCCGCTCCCTCGGGGTGGGCGGCAGCCAGCTGCGCGTACACCGTCGCGCCGCACCAGGAGATCGCGGCGCCCGCGGCCCACAACCCCAGCATCGCCGCCGCGCCGGGCGTTCCGCGCGCCACCTCGGGCGCCACCTGAAATATGCCGACGCCGACGATGACGCCGACAATCAGCGCCGTCGCGTCCGTTAACGATAGCTCGCGACGCGGCCCGCCGGTCATCTCAGCGCTTCTTCATCGTGATGCCGATGCCGGAGGTCTCCAGGTTGATGAAGATCGTCTCGAGCGCCGGATTCGTGGTGATCGCCTGCACAAAGGGTGGGTGGGCCATCCGCTCGGTCATGTTATGCGCTACGATCAAACCTCCCGGGCGCACCAGCGGCAGCAGCTTGTTCAAATAGTCAATGTATCCCTCCTTGTCGGCGTCCAAGAAGAGCAGATCAATGGAATCCTGGATCTGTTGTACGGTGGTGTGCGCGTCTCCTTCGATGATCGTCACGATGTTCGTGACACCCGCGCGCGCAAAGTTCTCGCGCGCCCGGGCCGCCCGGCCGGGGTCAATCTCAAACGTCGTCAGTTTTCCGCCGGTCGAAGTCAACGCGAGCGCCATCCAGAGTCCCGAGTAGCCTACCGACGTGCCGATCTCGACGACGTGTTTCGCGCCAATCGCCTCGGTGAGGAGCCGAAGAATCCGGCCGTCCTCGGGCGGCACGCTCATGCTGCCGCGCCGTTGGTTGCGGAACATGTCATCCAATACCTCGAGGATCTTTGCCTCGGTCGGCGAGTTCGGGAGTGTTCGCGCACGGAACTCGACGCGCGGCCGCACGGCTCCGCCGGGGCCCTCATCGGGTCGCCGTGCGTCTTGGGCAGAACCCACCACGAGCGAGGCGGCTAGCGCCGCCGCCGTCCACCACCACCGGTTGCCCGCTCTCATACGCACCTCCTTGTTGTGCTGTGATCCCATCGTGGCGGTCTCGGCGCGGCGCCGCAAGCCGCTTCCGCCCTCTGCACGCCGGCGGCACTGTCGTGGGTAGGCCGCGGAGGGAGAGATTCGGGGTGGGTGCGGCATCGGTTGTGGGCGTTCTTCCGTTCCTCGGAGATTTCCAGCGGTGCCGCGCTGCGTCGGGTGCCGCCCACCGACCGCCGCCGTCCGTGCGTCGCTGGATTGGCCGGCGCCGCTCTTCGGTGGGGACTCAAACCGTTGCCAGAGCGTCACCTCAAAGATGACACCGTTTCGCAGTTCCGGCGCGAGCACCACCGTGGCGGACACGATCCTCGAGGCCGCCGTGGAGATCGCGAAGGATCGGCTAGACGTGGATGTGCCGGATGGCCCGGGAATCCAGCGGCACTCGGAGGCCCACGACCGAGGCGACGAGCCGCGAGCGTGGGGTGATGGAGGTGGAGGTGGTGGGGAACCAGGAACCAGGCAGGTGATCGGGGACGTGTCCAGCGGATCTGAGTGGGAGTGAGGAAATCGAGCGAGGCGTGGACGAAGGTCAGTCGGGTACATCCGCGGATAGTCCTGGCTTTCGCGGGCCCCGTGTGCGCTGCGCCTCACCCCTCCGTTTCGCTCCGCGGTACGTCCACGCGATGCCAGCCCACGCGGTGCCGGCGTTCACGGGTCGCCGTAGTCTCACCGCCGCGCTGAACACGCAAGGCGACAGCCCGATCGTTGTGGCTGCGGTCGGTGACCAGAAGGGAAGGTGGGGCGCGTCCGTCGCCGCCGGTGCTCAAGGCCGCCGGGACCGGCGAGCCGATCAGGTGCGGCCGAACTTGCGGCGAAGCTCGGCGAAGTCGAAGTGGAGAAGGGTCGGCCGGCCATGAGGGCAGGTGTAGGGCATCTCGGTGCGGGCGAGCTCGACGACGAGCCGTTCGATTTCCTCGAGCTTGAGAATATCGCGCGCCTTGACCGCGGCGCGGCAGGCGGCGGTGGCGATGCGATCGTGCAGCCCCCGCTCGGTTCCGCGGCGCGCGCCGCCGCGTTCGATCGAGGCGGCGATCTCGGCGAGCAGGCGGCTCGGCGCGATCTCGCCGAGCACCGCGGGCACGGCGTCCACGAGGAAGGTGTCGCCGCCGAACTCAGCGACGCCAAATCCCATCTCGCGAAGCGCCGGCAACGCGCCGCGGACGACGTCGGCGTCGTGCGGGCCGAGCTCGACGGTGTCCGGCATCAGGAGGGGCTGGGAGCGTACGTGGCCGGAGAGTGTCTCACGCATGAGCCGGTCGTAGAGGACGCGTTCGTGCGCGGCGTGCGGGTCCATCAGCACGAGTCCGTCTTCGGTTTCGAGCACGACGAAGAGGCCGCCGATCTGACCGATCACCCTGCACCAACTCCACGGTGCCGGCGAGGGCGCGGCGCCGCCGGAGGGCGACGATCGGTCCTCGGTGGGGGTGGGTGGAACGGCCGTGCCGGGCGCGACGGCCGCCGACGATAGCGGCGCGCCGTCGGGTGCCGGCGGCGTCCAGCGCGGATACACGAATGCGCGGGCGGGCGGCAGGTCGGGGATCGACAGCGTCGGCGCCGTCCATGCGGGGGGCGGCTCGGGTGCCGCGGCCGGCGACGGGGAGGGAGGCGCGTCGGTGGCGGGGCGGGCGAGGGCCGCGCGGATGGACTCGATCACCGCGTCACGCACGTCGCCGGGCCGCCGGAACCGCACCTCGCGTTTCGTGGGGTGGACGTTCACATCCACCTCGTCCGGCGGCAGCTCGATGAAGAGAAATACCATTGGGTAGCGGCCGCGGGGCAGGAGCGTTTGATAGGCCTCGTTCAGCGCATGCTGCAGCACCGGTGCGCCGGCGGGGCGGCGGTTCACAAATAGGTGGATTTCGGCACGGTCGGCGCGGCTGGTTTGAGGCAGGCCAGCCCATCCGTCGATGCGGACGGCCCCACGTCCGCCGTGGATGGGGCGCAGGGCGGCGGCGACGGGTTCGCCGTAGAGCGCTGTGAGCCGGTCATGGAGCGACTCGTTCGGGCCCAGCCGCCAAATTTCGCGTCCGTCGGCGACAAACCGAAGTCCCACGGCGGGGTGAGAGAGGGCGTAGTGGAGCAGCGTGAGACGAACCTGTGCCAGTTCCGTGGCCTCGGTGCGCAGGAAGCGGCGCCGGGCGGGCACATTAAAGAAGAGGTTGCGCGCGACGATCCGCGTGCCGGGCGGAGCGCCGACGACCTTGACATCCATCAGCCGCCCGCCGTGCACGACCAGCTCGGTGCCCTCGGGATCGCCGCGCCGCGCGGTTTGAAGCGTCAGCCGGGTGACCGCCGCGATTGCCGCCAGTGCTTCACCCCGGAAGCCGAGCGTGGCGATGCGTTCGATATCGGCGACGTCGCGGATCTTGCTGGTTGCGTGGCGTTCAATGGAAAGCACAGCGTCGTCGCGCGACATGCCTTCGCCGTCGTCGGTCACTGCGATCAACGTGCGGCCGCCCGCGACGACCTCCACCTCGATGTGGCGAGCGCCGGCGTCGAGCGAGTTTTCGACGAGCTCTTTGACGACCGAGGCGGGGCGGTCGACCACCTCGCCCGCCGCGATTTTATTGATCACGGCGTCGTCGAGCAGTCGGATCCGCGTCTCGCCGGCCATGGCATCAACGTAGCGGAGCGCCGGCACGGGCGCGAACCGCGGATCAGTGCGGCGGCCCGAGAATCGGGTCGAGGTGCGACCAGAGTTCCGCGGCCGGGTCGCGCCGGCGGAGTTCGGCGACTCGGCGGCGCTGGCGCTCGACGATACCGGTGCGCAGCGGGGTGTCGCGCAGAATTCGGCCGATCAATTCCGCGAGGAGGTCGAATCGCTTTTCGCGCACGAGCACGCCCGCACCGCCCAACGTTTCTTCCACGGCGCCGGCCGCGAACGCGACGACCGGCACGTCGTGAACCATCGCCTCGATCAGCGGCGCGCAGAAGCCCTCGTGCTCGCTCATGCAGAGGAACACACGTGCGGCGGCATAGGCGGCGGAGAGGGCGGATTGCGGCAGCGCGCCGGTGAAGACGACGTCGCGAAGGTCCCATTCGCGCACCTTCGCGCGCAGCCGTCCGAGGTAGAGCTCGGTGCCCGCCCAGGAGCCGACATGGAGGAGCCGAGCGGCGGGCTCCACGTAGCGCTGGAGATAGTGAACGGTGGCGAGTAGGTCTTCGATTCGCTTATTGGGCGCTCCCCGGCCGACGAAGAGCACGTTGGGCCGGCCGTCGCGCCATTCGGCGAGACGGCGGGGATCGGGCGGCGTGAGGATCTGCTCGAAGTCGAGCGCGAGCGGAAACACCTCGACCCGCGGATATCCCATGGCACGAAGTTCGGCGGCGTTGAAGGAGCTATCCGCGAGCACGACCTCGGCGGCGCCGGCGAGCGCGCGCGCCTGGGCGAGCCCGAGCGCAAGCTGGCGGGCGATCGAATCGCGCAGGCCGCGGAACCAGTGCGGCGGCGTGATGTTGTGATAGAGGATGGCGCGGCGGACGGGCAGCGTTGCGAAGACGTCATTCGCGGGCGAGCCGATCGAAAGGTGCAGGAGAACGACGTCGTCGGGGCCGAGCTCGGCGCGCGCGCGCGCGAGGTCGCGGATCTCGCCGCGGCGCTCGGGCGGCACGCGGGTGGGGTCGCACCAGATCTCCGAGGCGAGGCCGCGCGCGCGGGCGAGTCGGCGGATCAGCAGCGCCTCGTGGCTGATCGCGTCACCGAGATTGAAGCCCGCGACGAACTGATGGAGCGAGCGCGCGCTCACAGTTCCTCCAGCGCGCGGTTGAGGCGCGCCTCGACTGCGTCCCAGGAGTATTCGCGCTCGACGTAGCGACGCCCCTGCGCGCCGAGCGTGCGCCGGAGCGGCTCGTCGCGGAGCAGCCGGTGGAGCGCGGCCTCGAAGTCGGGATAGTGACGATACCAAAGGCCCGCTCCGGCGCGCGCGCACTGCCAGCGCAGCACCTCGCCGCCCGCCGGCACGAGCGCGGGCACGCGCGCCATGAACGATTCGAGCAGCACGATGCCGAAGCTTTCGAGGCGCGACGAGTGCACGAACACGCGGGCGCCGGCCATGGCCTCCCGCTTCTCGTGCTCCGGCAGCACGCCCGCATCGAGCACGAACGGCACACGGTCCACCGGCCCGCTGCCGGTGAGCACGAGCCGCACGTCGAGGCCGCTGCGCTCGCGGAAGGTCCGCAGGTACTCGATCAAGGCGGGCGTGCCCTTCGCAGCCTCTCGCCGGCCGCTGTAGATCACGTAGGGGGCGGTGAGCCCGCGCGAGGCCGCAAACGCGGTGGGATCGGCCTCGAACGGCTCGATGCCCATCCCGACGACGCGGCCGCGCGTGGGGTCGAACCCGAGGAGTCGTCGCGCCAGAGCCATCTCGGGCTCACTATTGAAGAGGCATCCACGCGCGCGCGCGAACATCGAGCGGATCGCGCGCAGCCGCGCGAACGGTTCGTCGTGCAGGCAGGGCACCAGCAGCGCGCGATCGGGACACGCCCCGACGACGTCCGCGGTGAGCCCGAACAGGTAGGGACCGACAATCACGCGATCGTAGTCCGCGGCGCGCAGGTGGTCGATCAGCGCGCGGCTGCGAACACTGTTCGCGAGCCAGGCGGCCTCTTCGGCGTCGCTCAGGGGCTCGCCGCGTCCGATGCGCTGCTGGAGCGCGAGGTGTCGCTCCGCGTCGCGCGCGTCGACGGGAAATAGCTCAACCTCGAGCGGCCCGTCGCGCATGCGGCCGGCGCGCCGCTCATTGGCCCAGGTGAAGTGGTTGACCGCGCACGTGGCGAGGAGGCGAACGCGGGCGCTCCGGAGCGCGAGTCGGCGCGCGAGCGCGGCCAGCAGCGTTTCGGCGCCGCCGACCGCCGCGCCGTCGGCGACGTGGCGCGGCGCGACCACCGCGATGGAGCGCGGAGCGGCCATCTCAGCGCGGAGTGCCGCCATCGGAGGGCGGTCCGATCCGCCGCTCGAGCTCGGCGACGCGCTCCTCGAGACGGCGCAATCGCTCGGCCATCTGCTCGTCGAGCCCCTCGAGGCCGGCCGCGAGCGCGCTGTTGATCTCGTTTTGCTGGGACCAGAGCCGGTAGGTGTAAAACTTGAGCAACGTCCAAATCCAACGCTTCAATCGGACCAGCACCGGCGCCCACCGTACGCGGCGTTCTCGAATCTCGAAGTCGCCGATGTCCACCTCGACGGCGTCACGCAGGCCGCGCAGGTAGTGCGAGACGCTGGCGCCGTCCTTCGGCAGTTGGGCGAGCATGAGGCGTTCGGCCCGCGCGACGCGGGCGTCGTCAAACTCGCCCGCGGCGATGCGCGCGTCCACTGTCCGTTGAATGTCCGCGACGACGGCGGCCACGTCGATGCCGTCAGCGTGGATCTCGATGGGACCACGGGAGTCGTTCATGCGTTCCGCGGATCGCTCCGCCTGGGGCGTATGATGGGCGTGGGGGCGGGGTGCGTCAAACGGCTGGGCGAGCGGCGGAGGGTGGCTCGATTGGAGCGAAGGGACCGCCGCAGGGACGGGTCCGGGACGACGTCAGGCAAAAGAAAAGGGCGGGCCGTTGGAGGGAGGAGGAGGGGACTGACGGCCCGCCCCGTGGAAATGGTTGCGCTCTACTATAGGACGTTCCCGCGACGAAGTCCAGCCCCACCGCGAGACTTTTTTTCGGACGGCTCGGAGGTCCCCGACGAGCGCACTTCGATGCGTACGCGCCGGAGCATCTCGGAGACGCGATCGCGGTACTCGTCCGGAATCTTCGCGAGCTCGGCATCCTCATTCACTGGGCCCTCGAAGACCACCTGTCCCTCCTTCACGATCTTCGCCGTGCGATGACCGTCCCGCACGCTGACGGTGATGTTCACCCCATCGCGGGACTCGCTGATAACGGCCGAGCTGTGGGTTTGGATTCGGAGATCCGCGCGAGGAGGAGGAGAGGCCTCCGGCTCATCTTCGTCCTCATTCTCCGGCGCCATCCAGCGGCGGCTGAAGGGGCGCCACGCACGGTTCTCGAACGGCTCCATCCAGCGACGCAGCGCGTCGGGGGGCCAGCCGAATTGCCCGCCGGGCAGCCCGCCGGCACCTCCGCGCGGGATGGGCGCCAGACGCTGATCATCGATCTTGCCCAGTTTGACCTCTGCAGAGCGGCTCTGGCCCTCGCGGTAGAACGTCAGTGTGACCTTATCGCCAGGTTTCTGCCGGCGAACGAGCACCGCGAGCTGCTCGTGATTCACGAGCAACTGATCGTTGAATCGAACGAGGATGTCGCCCTCCTCGAGAACGCCCCGCGCAGCTCCCGCGGTGTCGACGTGAACCACCTCGATGCCGACGCCCTCGCCGAAGCCGAGGTGGCGGCCGATGGCGGGACTCACCGGTTCTGTCGCGACGCCGAGGTAGGCGACGTCACGCGCGGCCGTGCCGGACGCCAGCAGGGCTGCGGCGGCCGCGCCAAGCCAACTCCACATGCCCTTCATCGTTGCCCACATCCTTTCTGGAGCCGCCGGCCGCCCGGGGCGGCCCCTCGTCACTGCCTGTTCAACGGTGGGAACCCCACGGCCCCCACCGGGGCGATCCTCCGGTTCTGACACCGGCGGCTGGGAAACGTTCAACGCAGCCGGAGATCGTTGCGGATCGGCCGTCGCCGCGGACGGATCAGCGGTTGGCCAGCAACACGATGCCTTCGCCGGGGCGTAGCTCGTATTCGAAGGGCTCGGCCAGATAGTCCAGCGGGTTCTCGGGCGAGACGCAGCGCAGGGGAGCGCCCGACTGCACCCAGTGGCGCAGCGCAGGGGTTCGGAACCACTGGCGGGATCGAATGTCCTTGTTCAGGATGAGAATTCCCTCCTGGCGGCAGGTCAGCGACCCCTTCCACATGACGAGCACCGCGGGGTTGTCCACCGGGATGATTTGCAGCGGCCCATCCTCTTGGAACACGGGCGCGCTTCGTTTCACGGCGTTCGTGCGGCGGATGAACTCGCGCAGGTCGGCGGACGGTTGTTCCCAATGCGAGGGGCGCGTCTCGACGACGTGCAGGCGGCGCCGGAAGCCGAACTCGTAGCCCATTGGCATCAGGACGCCGGAAGAAAACAGCGCGGCGAAGAGGTAGCGCTGCTGCTGGGCGGCGACGGAACCGCCCGTTTCTTCGAACAGGCGCGGCGTGTCATGGCTTTCGGGAAAGCCGATCGAACCACACACATGGCGGATCAGATCGTATTGGGCGATGAGCCACGCGGAGGAAAAGTCCCACCACTTTCCGCTGTTCACGACGAGATTGAACCCCGCGCGGGCGGTTTCGAGGGTCTGGTCTACGGTGCAGCCGAGGGTCTCGGCCACCCAGACCAGGTCACGCCGGCGGGAGCGCGCGTGGGCGATGAGATCGGACCAGATCTCACGGGGCACCTGATAAGCGGCATCGCACCGCAGTCCGTCGAAGCCCGCGTCAATGAGCCAATCCACCATCGCGCGCAAGTGGGCGAGGAGACCGGCGCGGTCGCGCGTGCCGGCGAAGTCGAAGCGCGCGAGATCGCGCCAGACCACCTCGCGGCCGTCATCGATGCAGGAAGGGTGCTCCACTTCGCCGGCAGAGGTCCACCGGAACCAATCTGGGTGGGCGCGAACGAGGGGCGAGTCGGCGGCGCAGTGGTTGGCGACGAGATCGGCCATCCACCGCAAGCCCAGCCGCCGGCCGTCCGCGAGGACGGCGCGGAGTTGATCGAGCGGCGCGCCGCGGCCCGGCGCGGCGAAGTCCGGCGCAACGGTGAAGGGGTCCGCGATCGCATAGAGGCTGTCCGACGCGCCGCGCGAATGGATCGGGTTGACGTAGACCCAGTCGAAGCCGAGGTCGGCCGCGCGCTCGAGGTGGGGGCGCCACTGATCGAAGCGGCCCGCGAGCCGCGGGAACAGATTGTAGATTCGCATGTCGTGTATTTCCGCCGCTGCAGAAACGGCGCGACACTAAACCCCGATTTGCGCGCCGGCGCAACTCGGCGCGGCGGCGGGTCGGGAGCGCAGCCGGGGTCGAGCGTTGCAAATCGCCGCGGAACACGGCATCATCTCCGGCGAGACTGGCAGTCGCCGGCGAGTTCGGGAAGGAGCGTGGCCATGACGAGAAGCGTTCAATGGTGGGCGGTGGGCATCGTGGCCAGCGGGCTGGGGTTGGCCGCCGTTCATGGAGTGGCGCAAGCCCCTGCCGGCCTGAATCCGCTCGGGCGGGTGCGCGTGACGGGCAGCATCATTCGTTCGCCACGCATCCAGGCGCAGAACTACAACTCGCTCAACCCGAACCGCGTCGACTGGTATCAAATCGAGGTCCTCTACGAGACCACACCCGACTGGACCGATGAGCTGAAGATCACGTTCTACGTGCTGATGAAGACGAACGATCCCCGTGAGCCGTTCGTGTTGCTGAAAGGGGAGGACACGTTCATCCACATCGCCCGCGGCACGCACCGCGCGCACGCCTATATTCATCCCTCGATGCTTCGGCGCTACGGCAAAGTGGAGGGCTATGCGGTCGAGTTCAGCATGCAGGGGCGGCCGCTGGGCGCGGAGGCCTCGGACAAGAACTACCGGCGTTGGATCGAGCAGTTGGCACCGAAGGATGGCTATGTGATGATGCCGCGCGATACGCCGTTCGGCCATCTGGACTACGAGGCGTTCGAGATGTCGAAGCCGCGCTCGACGCCGTGATCGGGGGAGTCGCGCGATGCGAGCCGACACAATCCTTGCGGTGGACATCGGGGCCAGCAGTGTGAAGCTCGGCGCCTTCGCGCCGCGCAAGGGGGGCACGCTCGAGCTGATTACCTACGCGGTGCGGGAGATGGACCCCGATCCCGCGAACGAAGAGCACCGGATGACGGACGTGCAGCTCATGCTGCAAGAGGTGAAGGCGGACCTCGGCGTCCCGAACGGATTTCCGGTGCTGATCAGCGTGCCGGGTCAGCAGGTTTTCTCCCGGTTCGTGAAGCTGCCGCCGGTGTCGCGCGACAAGGTGTTGCAGATGGTGCAGTTCGAGGCGCAGCAGAACGTCCCGTTCCCGATCAGCGAGGTCGTGTGGGACTACCAGTTCCTGGGCTCGGGCGTCGGGGCGATCGACGTGATGCTCGCCGCGATGAAGGCGGAACTCGTGGAGCAGGTGGTCGACGTCGTGACGAAGGCCGGCCTGCGGCCGCAACTGGTGGACGTTGCGCCGCTGGCACTCTACAACGCGGTCCGCTATAGCTACTCCGAGCTGCCGCCCTGCACGCTCGTGATCGACATCGGTGCCCGCTCGACGGACCTGATCTTCATCGAGGAAAACCGGGTGTTCAACCGCAGCATCCCGGTGGGGGGCAATGCGATCACCCAGCAGATCGCACGCGAGTTCGACCTGCCCTTCGCCGAGGCGGAGCAATTGAAGAAGACGCATGCGTTCGTCGGGCTCGGCGGCGCGTACGAGGCGCCGTCCAGCCAGGTGGCGGACAAGGTGTCGAAGACGGTGCGGTCGGTGATGACCCGGCTGCACAGCGAAATCACGCGCTCGATCAATTTTTACCGGACGCAGCAGTCGGGCGGCGAACCGAAGCTGGCCCTGCTCACGGGTGGCTCCTCGATCATCACGTATACGGACGAGTTCCTGAAGGAAAAGCTTCAAATCGAGGTGGACTACTTCAATCCATTCCAGAGCGTCGCGGTGGCGCCGACGATCGACGCGGAGGAGATCGGGCGGCGCGCGCATCTGCTCGGTGAGGTGGTGGGGCTGGCGCTGCGGCGAATGATGACCTGCCCGATCGAGATCAATCTGCTGCCGCCGCGGTATGTAAAAGAGGAGAGGTTCCGCCGGCGCCAGCCTGCGCTGATCGCGGCGATGGTGTCGGGCCTGCTCCTGCTCGGTGTGTGGGGGGCGGGCGTGCGCCAGCTCACGTCGCTCAACGCGGGTCGGCTGGGAGAACTGCGCGGTCGCCTCCAGGAACTGAAGGCGGTGGAGTCGCAGCTTCGTCAGCGCGAGGAGGCAATCGCGAAGAACCGCGCCTGGCTGGACCGGCTGCTCGCGTTGCCCGACCGTGCCACCCTATGGCCGCAGATCCTCGCCGACATTCGGTCGCGACTGCTGGACGGTATGTGGATTGTGCAGTTCGCGACCCTGACCGGCGCCGAGGCGGCCGGCGGGACAGCGCCGGCGGCGGGCGGCGAGTTTGCGCCCCCCGGCGCGCCGCCGACTCCGGAGGCCGCGGAGGCCGCGCGGCAGATCAAGACGATCGAAATCACCGGCTACGCCTACAAAGACAAGGTTCAGCAACCCGACATCTTGAAGTTCCGTGACCGGCTGCGCGAATCGCCGTACTTTGACGAGACGACCGACATCGCCGCGATGCCGCAGGAGGGCCGCGACGATTTCATCCGCGAGTTCACGATCCGGCTGGTGCTGAAGACTCCGATTTCGCTATGAAGATCCGTACCCTTGTGCCGTTGATCGTCGCCGGCGGCGTGTCGGCGGTGCTGGCCGTCGCGCTGGCGCTGTGGGTAGCGGGATCGGTGCTGCGGCACCGCGAGGTGTCGCGCGACCTCACCTCGACCCGCGCGGAGCTGCGCCGCCTCGTCGACCGCGTACCGTTTCCGAGCGCCGAAAACGTGGAGCGCGCGGCCACGAACCAGGCGCGGATCGAGGCGTTCTTTGAAACCACCATCGCAGAGTTTCTGAGCCGCACCTACATTCCTCCCGCGATGGAACCGGCGCGGTTTCCAATTCTGCTCCAGCGGGCGATCGGCTCGATGAACCTGTCGGCGGTGTCGAACAATGTCACGGTGCCCGACCGGTTCATGTACGGGTTCGACCGATACGCGCGGGGGCAGCTTCCGAACAAGGAGGATATCCCGCGGCTCGCGCGGCAGATTCACGCGGTCGAGACGATCACCCGCGCGATCTTCTCGGCGAAGATCCGGGAGATTGTCTCGATCGAGCGGCACGTGTTTGAAGAGGAGGCTCGGCCGGGTGCGGAGGGCGCGGTGTCGCGGTTCAACGAGCCGGTGGAGCAACGCGGGCCGGCGGGCGGTCCGGCGCTCGGATACGTAGAGGATCCCGAGCACCTGTTTGTGCGCGAGCGACTCATCTATGAGTTCCGCGCGAAGGAGAATACGCTGTGGGCGGTGCTCGACTTGTTGCCTGCGTTGCCGGTGTTTTGCGTGATCTCGGACATTGACGTTTGGAACGACGCGCCGCGCCCGGCGCCCTACAATCCCGCCGATGGTACGCGCCGCGCGCCGGAGGGGGTGGGCGCGGCCGGGGCGGCGGCGATGGCGTACGACGAGGCCATGGCACTGGGGCAGCCGACCGCCCGGGGGCCGGGCCAACCGCTCGCGGTTGCGCCGCCAGCGACCGTCGCTCCCGGCCCAATGGGGACTCCTGCCCGGCGACCGCTGAAGCATGAGGAAAGGACCGTCGCGGGCATGACCGAGACGCTGCGTGTGCGCATGCAGGTGGACGTTTACAGTTTCCGGCGGCCGGACGCCTCGGCCGGGGAGGCGGCACCGTGAAGTGGCCGACGCAATTGAACTGGGTGGCCCAGCATTACGATCTTGTGGCGCTGGCGCTGATGCTGCTGGCGCTGGGCGGATCGAGCGCGTTTCTGGCGCTGCACATCGAACGAACCGAGAACACGCTCCGCGACGCGGATCGGCCGGTGACCCCGCGGGCGCAACAGGCCTTTCACGATCTTGATTTCACCGCCTACTCGAACGCGCTGGCGCGCCTGGCCAATCCCGTCCGCGTCGGTGAGTCGAGCAATCGGTTTTTCGTGAGCGAGATCCGCGTGTTCTGCATCCAGTGCGGAAAATGGATCGAGTACGCAGCGCGGAAGTGCCCGTTCTGCGAGGCCGAGCAGCCTCCGCCGCCGGACAAGGACGTGGATTCGGACCTGGATGGCATGCCCGACACGTGGGAGGAATCGCACGGGCTGGATCCCTACAACCCGGATGACGCGCGCCTGGATCTGGATGGCGATGGCTTCTCGAACCTCGAGGAATATCGAGCCGGCACGGATCCGCGAGATCCGCAGAGCATGCCCTCGATTCTCGGCAAATTGCGCTTGCGCCGCGTCTGGACCACCCCGTTCAAGCTCCGGTTCGTCGCGGTGCAGAGGCTGAGCGAGACGGATGAGCGCTATCAGCTCAACGCGCGCACGCTGGAACGCACCTACTTCGCGAAGATTGGCGATGTGATCGAGGGATACCGCGTGGAGCACTACGATCGCGCGGCCGATACGCTCGTTCTGCAGCGCGGCGACGCGGTGCGCCGTTTGCAGCGCGGCCGCGTCATTGACGATGACCAGCTCAATCTCCAGTTGGTGTTCCTGCTGGACGGCACGAACCTGCAATGCCGTGTGGGCGACACCTTCACGCTGCGTGGGCTCACGGCCCGCGTGGTGGAAGTGTCGCGCGATCGACAGTCGGCTCGCCTTGTGAGTGAGGGCACGAAGGAAGAGTACATCGTGACGCTGCCGACGGCGCAGGAAGAGGCGGAGATGCGGTTGCGAATGAGCGCGCCCTTGGGCGGGCCGGACGCGCCAGCCGTTCCTCCGCCGGTTTCCCCACCGGCGCCGGCCGCGCCGCTCGTGCCGCCGGCCGGGCCGGGCGCGCTGCAGTAGCGGTGATGGGTGAACGGCATTGCGCGTTGACATCAGCGGAAAGCTTGGACACGATAATCCCAATGTGGCACGGTCGTGCGGGGCGAGGTGGCGTGCCGTCGGCCGCGAGAGAGCTGGCCGGGGTCGGAGGTAAGGACGCGTTATGAAACGGTATGCGTGGTGGGTGTCGGCAGGGGCTGTCGCGGCGATCGCGGCATGGCGAATTCTTGGCGCGATGGCTGAGGATGCATCCAACCTGCAGCGTCTTCTGGATTCGCTCGATGCGGCCGCGAAGTCCGTTCGCCCGATTCAATTGGCGCAGGCTGAGGCTCCGGCAGCGCCCGCGCCTGAGGCACCTGTACCCGTGATGCCGGCTGCGCCGGACACGCCCGCCACGCCGGCGCCGGAGGCACCCGCGCCGGCCATGCCTCCGTCAGAGACACCGGATGCGCCCGCGATGCCGCCGTCCGAAGCTCCGGCAGCGCCCGCGCCTGAGGCACCCGTACCCGTGATGCCGGCTGCGCCGGACGCGCCCGTCGCGCCTACGCCGGCAGCACCCTCCTCGGATCTTGAGCGTTTGCTGCGCGAGACTCAGCCTCCGCCCGCGCCCCAGGCGCCCATGCCCGCGGCCGAGGCACCTGCCGCGGAGGCGGCTCCCGCCGTACCGGCCCTTGTGGTCCCCCAAAAGCCTCAGATCAGTCCTAAGGAACTTGAAGAACAGGAGCGAGTTCGCCGTCAGGCCGAAGAGCGCGAGGGTTTGAAGGCACTGGCGGACGCCCAGGAATTCATGCGGCTGGGTGAGTACTCGAAGGCGTTCGACCAGTTCCAGGTCGCGATGTCGAAGATCCCTGATCGACCGGAGCGAACCGAAGCGCTGGCGCAGGCGCGCCGTGGGCGCAACGAGGCGGCGCTTCGGTTGGTCGAGATGTCGTATGAAGCGGCACGCACGGCCCGCCGCAACGAGCAGTGGGAGGCTGCCTTCAAGGCGTTGAGTGAAGCGCGGAGTCGATTGGGAGCGCTGGATCGGCCCACCACCGACCAGATCGCAGATCAGAAGCGCTGGTTGGCGCGCATCGACGACTTGGAGGCGGTGATCCGAGAAGATTCCGCGCGGCCGGTTCCCTTGAGCCGGGGAGACCTCGTTCGCGCGAAGGCCGGCACGGTGGCCGATCTTCTGCGTCAGGGCCGCGAATACTTCGAGTTGGAGGAGTACGACGAAGCAGAGCGCCTCTTCTCGCAAGTGCTGAGGCTCGATCCGTACAACGGCGACGCGATGAAGCTCCTCCGCCGCATCGAGGAGCGTCGGCTCAAACTGAGCGAGCTCCATCGGGCGGCCACGCGGATCGATCTGATCCAGGACATCGCCGACAAATGGAACCCGCCGCTCCGGGCGGCGGTGGCCGTGCCTCAAGAGCAGAAGAAGGAAGGCGCCGTCAGCACGAGCCAGGCCACGCGCCTGCTGCAGGAAAAAATGCAGGCGATCGTGATCCCGTCGATCGAATTCCGGCAGGCGAACATTGTGGACGTGATCAACTTCCTGCGGGATGCGAGCGATGCGGCCGACCCGACCGGTCAGGGCGGTGTGAACATCATCCTCAAGCTGGACATGCCAGGCGGAACCCCCGAGCTGGCCGCGGCGCCGGCGATGCCGGCCGATCCGTTCGCTGCTCAACCGACCGCCGGTGGCGACGCCGCGGGCTTTCCGGGTGCGATGGCGCCGGCCGAGGCCGCACCGGTGGCACCGGCCGACTTTGGTGGCGCGGCCAGCGTTCCCCTCATCACACTGAACCTTCGGCGCGTCACGTTGCTCGACGCCATCCGGTACGTCACCGAGGTCGCGAACCTCAAATACCGGATCGAGGAAAACGCCGTCATCATCACTCCGCGGGGCGCCGTCGAGGGGACGATCGTCACGCGCCTGTACCCAGTTCAGCCTTCGATCGTCGAGATTGTGACCACCAAGACCGAGACCGACCGACAGGCCTCCCGCGGCGAGTTCGTCACGATGGGCGGAACGGCGGGCGTGGAGATCACCCAGCAGCGGGACATGAAAAAGTTCTTCTCGGACATGGGCGTCCCATTCCCGCCCGGTACCTCCATTTCCTACAATCCGGCGATCAGCCAACTCATCGTGCGAAACACGGCAGAAAACCTTGAGATCTTCGAGCGCATCCTGGCCGCGCTGGATGTTGTGCCGAAGCAGATCGAGATCGAAGCGAGATTCGTCGAGGTCGCTCAGAAGGATTTGAGTGAGCTCGGCTTCGAGTGGCTCCTCACCGACGCGTGGGAGATCGCGAACAAGAAGGGGCCCGGTCCGATCGAGGCGAAAGAACGCGTTCAGGTGAACGCGAACCTTGGCTCGGGTGGTTTCACGCACGGGCTGCGGTACTTCATTGACAACAGCGACACGCTTACGCCGGCCGCCCGCTCTACGCAGAATGCCGGACAGATGGCGGGTAACATCCTCAGCCTGTCGAGCATTCTGACCAATCCGGAGTTAACGGTGATCCTCCATGCCCTCGAACAACGGGGCGGCATCGACCTGCTGTCATCGCCGCGCGTCACCACTCGTAGCGGCGTGAATGCGCAGATCAAGATCGTCGAGGAGCTCATCTATCCGACCGAATACGAGCAACAGTCGGTGGGCGACCTCGGCACGGGCTTCGGCACCATCATCAGCCCCATCACAGGGGCGCCGCTCTCGCCGTATGCCTATCGTCCGCCCATTCCGGGCTCGTTCGAAACGCGCGAAATCGGCGTGATCCTCAATGTCACGCCGACGGTCGGTCCGGACGGGTATACGATTGATCTGACGCTGGTGCCTGAGGTCGCGGAGTTCGTGCGATGGATCGACTACGGCCCCGCCGGCTTGTATCCGATTCTTCAGCCGGTGTTCGCGAGCCGCAACGTCACCACCAGCATCGTGCTGTGGGACGGTCAGACGGTCGTGATGGGCGGCCTGATTCGCGACCAGGCCACGCACGTCGACGACCGGATCCCTCTGTTGGGTCACATTCCAGTGTTGGGCGCGCTCTTCCGCAACAAGGGACAGTTCAGCCAGAAACAGAACCTTGTGATCTTTGTCACCGCGCGGCTGGTGGATCCGGCCGGCGCGGTCGTGCGTCCCCCGAAGACTGGCCTCCAGGAGATCGAGGCACGGCGGAGCGCCGCACAGGCGACGCAGCCGTAAGGGCGCGAAGTTTCATGCCGGTGGCGGTGGCACGCCGCCGCTCCAGGGGGCGCTCGAACGCCGGGCTGAGCCCGCATCCGAGGTGAGCGGATGCCTGCCGTAAATGCCTCTGCGCCGGTGCTTTTGCTCCTGGATGGGCACCACCTCGCCTACCGCTGTTTTCATGCGCTGCCGGCTTCGCTGACCGCACCCGACGGCACGCCGACCGGCGCGCTGCTCGGCTTTGCCCGCGTGCTCAACGCGCTGCGCGCACGCTGGAGGCCGACCCACATGGCAGCGGTGTTCGACGGCGGCGTGCCGGCCTCACGTAGGGCGCTCCTGCCGGAGTACAAAGCGCAGCGCCCGCCGATGCCCGACCCTCTCCGGCGGCAGTTGGATCTGATCCGCGAGTACCTTGCGCTGTCCGGCGTTCCGTCCATCCGGCAGGAGGGGGAGGAGTCGGACGATGTGCTGGCCACGCTCGCCGACCGCGCCACGGCGGAGGGCGCGCATGTGTTGCTGGCCACTGGCGACAAGGATCTCGTGCAATTGGTCAGCGAGCGGATCGGAGTGATCCGGCCCGATGCGCCGGATGCCGTGCTCGACCGCAAGAGCGTGGAGCGGATGTTCGGAGTGCCACCGGAGAGGGTGCCGGAGCTGTTGGCCCTCACGGGAGATGCGGTGGACAATGTGCCCGGCGTCCGCGGTGTCGGTCCAACGACGGCGCGGCGCCTCCTCTCGCAAGTGACGTCGCTCAACGAACTGTGGGACCGGCTCGATCAGGTGGCGCCGCCCGGACTTCGAGAGCGGCTGCGCGGGGCGCGGCCGTTGGTGGAGCGGAATCTCGAGATCGTCCGGCTTCGCCGCGATGTGTCCGGGCTGCCGCTCTGGACCACGTTGGTGCCGCAGCCGGCCCGCACAGAGGCTCTGCGGGAGTTTCTGATGGGGCTCAGTCTGCGGTCGCTGTGTCCGCCCAGCGAACAGAGGGAGCTTTTCTAGAGATGGACTCCGCGGCGGCCGCTCCGCGCGTACGCGCGCCGGCGCTGTGGGTGCGCCGGGCACGATCGGTCGTGATCGGCGTGGGGCTCGCAGGGTTGTGGGTCGGCGCGGTCGCGGTTCGGCGCCACGTGGTTGAGTTCCAGTTGCCCGACCGTGGGCGTCCTCTCCCGTTCACGCTCGAAAGCGCGCTCAGCTATCGCGCCATCCGGATGATCTATGCGGGGCAGGGACTGCCCGCGGTGGACCGCGACCTGCTGGTGCCGCACGGTGTGCGGACCTTCGCCGATGACACGGTTGGCGCGGAATATGTCTATGCGGCCCTGTGCCGATGGTTTCCCTCCCACATCACGCTCACCGACCGAATTCGATGGGTGACGGTGGGTTGGTTCTGTCTGACGCCGCCCCTCGTCGCAATCTGGCTGCGCCGGCTCACGGGATCGTGGGCGGCAGGGTTCGCGGCGGGCCTGCTCCATGCGGTCTCTCTCGCCGCTGTGATTCGCTCGACCGGCCAGGAGATCTCTCACGAAAACTTCGCGCAGCCATGGGTCGTCGCGCACCTCGCGTTGATGGCCGGGCCCCTGGGCGGCGGCCGCCGCGAGGCGGCGCGATGGGTGGCGGCGGCGCTCACGATCGCGATCGCACTGGCCACGTGGGATCTGGTGCAGTACGTCGTCGCGATCGAGGGGTTGCTGCTCAGCCTCGACTGGTGGCGCGACCCGTTTGGCCGCGACGAGCCGCGCGTACGGCCTCTCGCAGCGATCGCTGCCGGCGTCGCACTCGCGGCCGCGCTCAGCCCCTATCACCGGGCGCATGGTCTTATCGCGTCGCCCTCGGTCTGGCCGCTGTGGGCGGCCCTCGTGGCGGTCACCATGTTCGGCCGACTGCCCCGCGGACAGCGACTCCGGGCCGCACTCGCCGCGGCGCTGCTGGTCGGATGCGTGGCATGGGCGGGGTCGGTGCGCTGGTCCGGATCGTATGGCCACTTCGGGTCGCTGGTCGCCGCGAAAGTTCGGTACGCCAACCGCAAGCCGGCGGACCCGACCCGTCTCACCTTCGAACAGCGGATCCTGTGGACCCCAGCGCTGCACTCGGCGGATCTGCGGCTGTTGACAACGCTCTTTCCCGCCGCGCTGCCGTTGACAATGATCGGCGCGGTGGTACTGTACCGGTGCCGCCGCGATCTTCGTTTCCAGTTCCCCGGAGTTTCTGGGCTTCTGTTCGCGCACGCGGTTTCAATGGTCATGTTTGTCCTGTTTGTGCGCTTCTGCGTGTTTGCGGCGCTGAGCGCGGCCGCCGTCAGCGGCGTGTGGCTGGCGGCGGCCGCGACCGCGCGCCCCGCTGCCCGCGCGGCGGTTATGGCCGCCCTGGCGCTGGCCGGTCTCGCCGAAGCCGGGGTCACGATCGGCGGGGCGCCAGAGTGGGGGCGTACGGGCGAGATGTACGCGGAGCTGGATGAACTCGGGGAATGGCTGCGGCGGAATGCTGCGCCGGATCCGGTGCTCGCCAATTTTCAGACAAGCCCCACTGTGCTGGCCTACGGACGATGCCCGATCCTGATGCACCCGAAGTTCGAATCGCCCGAAGTCCGCCGCCGGGTCGAAACCTTTGCCCGACTTCTGTTCCTCGGCACGGAGCGAGAGCTCCGGGACTGGGCCGAGGGATTGGGCGCACGCTGGTTCGTCTACTCGATGGGTGAATTCACGACCCGTCATCCCGAGTTGACGCTGCGCTACATGGTGAACGCCCTCGATCCGCCCGATTCGGCTCCCGCGCGCGCCTTCGAGTTCGATCCCACACGGCTGCTGCGCTTCCGTCTCGAATGGGCGAACGCGAAGTACCGCGTGTTTCGTCTGCTGCCGGCCGCCGAGGAGGAGGCGGCCGACGGCTGGGCGGCCCGCGCCCAGGCCGCGCTCGAGCGCGGCAATCTGGCCGAGGCCGAGGCCGCGGCCGTCGAGGTGTTCCGCCGCATGCCGAACCACCCGCAGTGCCGTCTGCTGTTTTCGCGCATCGAGGCGTTGCGCGCGAGCGGGTTCCAGGGCACCCGCCCGTTGGGTCCGCCATGAGACGTCCTCGAAGAATCGGAATCACCGGCGGTCTTGCTTGCGGCAAGAGCGAGGTCGGACGCATTCTGCGCCGCCTCGGCATCCCGGTGTGGGAGGCCGACGAGGCGGTTCACCGGCGATTGCGCGCGGGCACGCCGGAAGTGCGGGCCATCGCCCGGCGATTCGGCCCCGCCGTGCTGCGCCCGGATGGCTCGATCGCTCGCGACCGTCTCGCCGCCCTCGTGTTTCGCGACGTGGCGCAACGGCGCAGGCTTGAGGCGATCCTTCACCCGCCGGTCCTCCGGGAAATGCGCGAGTGGATGCGCCGAATGTCACGCGAACGGCCGCCCGCGGTCGCGGCGATCGTGCCGCTATTGTTTGAAACCGGAATTCAAGGTACATTCGATGTTGTTTTGTGTGTCGCCGCAAACCGGCCGACCGTGTTGGAGCGGTTGCGCCGCCGCGGAATCGGTCCGGCGGAGGCGCGGCGGCGCCTGGCCGCGCAGTGGCCGCTGTGGCGTAAGCGCCGCGCGTCGGATTACGTCATCATGAACAATGGCACCCGTGCAGAACTGGCGCGGGCGGTCCGTCGCTGGTGGACGAAGTGGCAGCAGGAAGGAGATTGACCCCATGTCCGAGCAACCGATGACTTCTCATCACCGTCGTCGCGGGCGCCCGCCCCGTTCGCCGCGCCCACCGGAGGTGGCTGCGGCGCCTGAATCCGCGCCCGCCGAGGCGTCGCCGGCCGACCCCGCGCCGCCGGCCCCCGCAGAGTCCGCCGCGGCCGTTGAGGCGCCGCCCCCACCTGCCGCTCCCGCTGCGGAGCCGCCAGCGGCAGACACGGCGCCGCCCTCGTCCTCATCGTCGCAACCCTCGCTGGGCACCGTGATCCGCCTCTACGAACTCCAGAGCTGGAGCGTGCCCGAGCTGCATTCGCTCGCGTATGAGTGCGGGCTGCAGGACTTCGCCGCACTGCAAAAGCACGAGCTGATCTTTGAGATTCTGAAGGCCTGCGGGCGACGCAACGCCACAATGCTGGGGCGCGGCGTGATCGAAATCCTGCCGGACGGCTTCGGATTCCTTCGCTCGCCGCTCTCGAACTACCTGCCGTGCCCGGAGGATATCTACGTGTCGCCCTCGCAGATCCGCCGATTCGGGTTGCGCACGGGCGACTACGTCGAGGGCGAGATCCGTCCGCCGAAAGAAAAAGAGCGCTTCTTTGCGCTGCTGCGCGTCGAACGCATCAACGGCGATGCGCCCGAAAAGGCCCGCTCCAAGGTGCCGTTTGAGAATCTCACGCCGCTCTTCCCGAACGAACGGCTCGTGCTGGAGCGCCCGGGCGGAAGCATCTCGATGCGCGTGATGGACCTCCTGACGCCGATCGGTAAGGGACAGCGCGGGCTCATTGTCGCGCCGCCCCGGACTGGCAAGACGGTGTTGCTGCAGGAGATCGCGAACAGCATCTCCGCGAACAATCCGGACGTGAAACTGATCATCTTGCTGATTGACGAGCGTCCGGAAGAAGTCACCGACATGCAGCGGAACACAAAGGCCGAGGTGCTCAGCTCGACCTTTGATGAGCCGCCGGAGCGACACGTGCAGCTGGCCGAAATTGTGATCGAAATGGCCAAGCGGATGGTGGAGTGCAACCGCGACGTCGTGATCCTGCTCGACAGCATCACGCGCCTCGCGCGCGCCTACAACACGCTACAGCCGCACAGCGGCAAAATTCTCTCCGGCGGCGTGGACGCGAACGCGCTGCACAAGCCGAAGCGCTTCTTCGGAGCTGCGCGCAACATCGAGGGCGGCGGCAGTCTCACGATCATCGCGACCGCGCTCATTGATACGGGCAGCCGCATGGACGAGGTGATCTTCGAGGAGTTCAAGGGCACCGGCAACATGGAGCTGGGGCTCGACCGCAATCTCGTGGACAAGCGCATCTTCCCGGCGATCAACATCGAGAAGTCCGGCACCCGCAAGGAGGAGCTGCTGCTGCATCCCGAGGAGCTCCAGAAGATCTGGATTCTGCGGAAAGCACTGAACGGCGTCCCGCCGGTGGAGGCGATGGAGCTGCTGATCAACCGGCTCAAGAAGACCCGCAGCAACATCGAGTTTCTGCTATCGTTGCAAGGTTGATTGAGCGCGGGGGGCGCGCGATGGCCGCGGTGGTCGTCAACAACGAATGGTTGCTTCAGCCGCCGAAACGCGGTCAGCGGCTGGCGCTGGGCTGGATCGCCGTGGGGGTGTCGTTCGCGCTGCACTGGCTGGCCGCTCTCGAGCTGCCGCCCATTCCGGTGGCGGCGCCCGTCTGGACGCCCGTAGCGCCAGCGCGGTCGGTGCGAGTGGACAGCGTGCGGCCCGAAGCGGCGCCCGCCCCAGTGGATGTGACGCCCTTCGAACCGGAGCGCCTCGGACTGGTCGCAGTGCCGCCGCCCGCCGCGACGATCTCCGACCCGTCTCGGCTGGCGCCGGATCTCTCGGCTGTTCTGCCGGCCGACGAACCTCCGCTTCGGCCTGCCTCCGCCGAGGACCTGCGCGCGTGGATGCCCCGAATGGAGCGGATCGAGATCCCCGACGGGCTCATCCCTGACGAGATGGCGGCGCTGCCTCGCCGCGTCGCGTCGGCCGTGGAGCGATCCGCGCGCGCGCCGGACGTGATCCCGCCCGCCCTGCTGGATCCGGAGGCCGCGCCGCCGCGCCCGGTCGGCATCGCGGCAGGAACCGGCCGCGCCGCACCGGGCCCCGAGGGCGCAAGTCAACGATCGCCAACTGCGCCGGCCGTCCCGGAGCCGCCGCCGATGGCGCCCCCGCCGCCTCCGCCCTTGCCCGTCCCGACAAAGTCCGGCAGCGGCGATGGGACGCAGCCGCCCATGGCTCCCACCGTCGCGCCGGCCCTCGAAGTCGCGGGCGCGGTCCGCGAACGCGGGCCCGACGTCACCGGCGTGCCCCCGATCGAACACCTACTCCGGCTCGACCTCGCCACCTGGACGCCGCCCGACGAGCCCAGCGCGCGCTACTTTCAGGTGGATATTCGCCGCGCCTCCGAGACGGTTCTGCCGCCGCTGCCCCGCGACATTCTGTTTGTACAGGACTGTTCCGCGAGCATGACCACCCCCAGGGTCCGCGCTTGCCGGCAGGGGCTCCATGCGTCGCTCCGCCTCCTCCAACCCGCGGATCGCTTCAATCTGATTGCGTTTCGCGACGTGATCGCCCGGTGTTTCGATGACTGGGCCCCCGCGCGTCCCACCGAGCTGGCGCAAGGCGGATGGTTCATCGAACAAATGGAATCCCGCGGCATGACCGACATCTACGCCGCCTTGGACGCAATCAAAGCCTTACCGTTTGATCCCGCCCGTCCTGTCATTGCCATCATGATCTCCGACGGACGCCCCACCAAGGGGTTGCAGGACAACTTCGAGATCATCCAGCGGTTTTCCGACGCCAACCGAGGCCGCGTTTCGGTCTTTTCATTCGGCGCCGGCCAGAACGTCAACCGCTTCCTGCTGGACTTTTTGAGCCAGAAAAACCGCGGCGCCTCGCGAATCGTCCGGGATCTCAACGCGATCCCGTCGGAACTCGCCAGTTTCGTCCAGGAAGTCAGCCGGCCGGTGTTGACTGAGCTATCCCACCGTTGGTCGGGCGTGGACGAGACGGAGATCTATCCGAAACTTCTGACCCACCTCTACCTCGATCGCCCTCTCACGGTCGTCGGTCGTGTGCCAGTAGACGCGGAAGAAGCGGGCGTGCGCATTCTTGGTCGGTCCGGGACCAACTCCTACGATATGGTGTTCGGTCTCAACCTGCGGTCAGGGGCGCCGGGCAGTCCTCAGCTTCGGGATTCGTGGGTGCGGCAAAAACTCGCCTGGCTCGTCGGCGAACATATTCGGACCCGGGACCCGCGATACCGGGATGAGGCCGTGGCACTGGCTCGCCGGCTCGGCCCCTCGATGCCATATGCGGCCGAGCTAGGTCTGCCCGGCGCTCCCGTCCGCGCTGACTGAGAGTCCGCGCCCGAGGCGATTCGGACCCACTGGCCCGAACCTCCCTTGGAGGACAATATGGAACGCAAAAAGATCTATCTGTGCGGTCCCATCATGGACGAGGTGGACGGACATGCGCGCGCGTGGCGCGAGCGCGCCTTCGAACTGCTCGGCCGCGAGTTTTCGCTCCTCGATCCGATGCGGCGCAACTTCAAGGACCGTGAGGTCGACAGTGCGAACGAGATCGTCGAGTTCGATCTGCAGGACGTGCGCGACGCCGACATCATTCTGGTCAACTACAGCAAACCCTCCATCGGCACCGCGATGGAGGTGTTCTACGCCGCCCACGTGCTGCACAAGTTCGTGATTGCCTTCTCGCCCTTCCCCTTTAAGGAGTGCAGCCCGTGGATGGTGAAGTACTGCACGAAGATTCTTCCAACGCTCGAAGATGCGGCGCGCTACATTCGGGAGCATTTCCTCGTGCTGCACCCGCGCTGAGGCCGGCCGCTCGCCGCAGTGCCTCGAGCTCGCGGTCGCTCAGGCGCCGCCATCGGCCCGGCAGGAGCCCCTCAAGCGTGAGTGGTCCGATCCGCGTCCGCACGAGGCGAACCACTCGCCGGCCCGCACAGTCCACCATGCGACGAATCTGACGATTTCGTCCTTCGATCAACTCGATCTCGTACTCCGCGCCCGCCCGCCCCGCGGCGAGCGGCCGCACACGGACTGCGCGCAGCCGCTCGCCCTCCGACTCGATCCCCGTGATGAACCTCGCGAGCCAAGGACGCGGCAATGGGCGATCGGTCCGCACCCGGTACACTTTGGGTACATGGTACCGCGGGTGAATGAGCCGCGCCGCCAACTCGCCGTCGTTGGTGAGCAGCAAGAGTCCCTCGCTGTCCCAGTCGAGCCGTCCCACCGAATACAGGCGGACGCCCAACGTGCGCGGCAGAAGATCGAGCATCGTCCGGCGCCCCTGCGGGTCTCGGCACGTGCACAGCACACCACGGGGCTTGTTCAAGAGGAGGTAGTGCCGAGGCTGCGGACGCAGCCGGCGCCCGTCCACGCGGATGTCGTCCCTCGCCGGATCCACCCGGGCGCCCGGCTCCAGAACCGGCCGGCCGTTGACCATCACTCGACCGGCGCGAATCCACTCGACGGCGCCGCGTCGCGACGCGACGCCACATTGCGCTAGAAATCGCTGGAGCCGAATGTCAGGCGGTCGGTTTGGTTTTGGGCAGTCCGAGGGCACGGTCGCCCGGCTTCCATTTGCCCGCTCGCATGAGCGCGTCAATCCGCTCGAACCGCTTCAGCACGTTGCGCTTCGCCATGGTCTTGCCGCCGATCCTCAAACTTGAATGTGCGGACATAATTCCCAATCCTCAATCTGCGTTCTACAGCCCGTTATCCAAAGCATGAGTTCACCATACACCCACTCGGGGTGTCAATCTTCACCCTAGGATTGGGAGCGAATTGCGCTGTTGTGGAAAATGAGCAGCACAGAACGGCGTCGGCGGAGGGAGGCGAACATCGTTAATCCCACCGCCCCGCGCCATTCGCAGGTTTTTCTCGCCACTTCCCCCCAAAAAAGAATTTTCGACCACTCAGGCCTGAACGCGGGTAGGGACGCGGTGGATAAGGACCGCATGAACTTCGGCTACATCACCTCGCACTTCGGTCGGGATCGCCTCGACGACTTTCCCGACGCGCGCAATCGAAGCGCGGGCGGTCGGACGATTCGGGCATGCCGAAGGCCGCGAGCCGTGAGGCCGCCTTTTCAGCGCGCAGGGCTGGCCAGACGGTTTCCTCCCCCTGCAACTCCGGCGCTCCTCCGCCGGAGAGAGGCCGTTGGGGACAGGCACCTCTCTGAGCGCAGTCGGCGCAGGAGACCCCAAGCGACTGCCATGTGCCTGTCCCCAGATCGCACCGCTGAAACTCGAATACACGAGCCGCAATTCGACATGCGTTTGTCGCTATGTTTGTATGTCCAAAGCGCGCGATCGCGCGTGCGCTTGTCGGCGTCGAGAGAGAAACAAATTTGGGAGAACGGGAACGTACGGTGAAAAAGCATCATCCTTTTGGGGCCATTCTCGGCGCGTGCGCGCTGGGCGCGGCGAGTTTTCCGGGCGCGGCGGGAGCCGCGCCGGTCAAGGTCTTCATCCTGGCCGGGCAGTCGAACATGGAGGGCCACGCGAAGGTCGAGACCTTCGACTATATCGGCGACGATCCGTCGACAGCGCCGCTGCTGGCGTGGATGCGCAACCCCGACGGCACGCCGAAAGTGTGCGAACGCGTGTGGATTTCGTACCTCACCGACGAGGACACGGAGAAGACCGGCAAGCTGACGGTAGGCTACGGGGCCCTGAAGGGCGGAACGAAAATCGGACCGGAGTACACGTTCGGCCTACGCCTGGAGGAGAAACTCCAACAACCGATCCTGCTGATCAAAACGGCGTGGGGCGGCAAATCGCTGCACAAGGATTTTCGGCCGCCGAGCGCCGGTGAAGCTGGGCCATCCTACCGAGCAATGATCAACCATGTGCGGATGGTGTTGAGGGACATTACAAGAGTCATCCCAGATTACGAAGCAAAACAGGGCTATGAGATCGCCGGATTTGTTTGGCTGCAAGGGTGGAACGATATGGTGGATTCAAAAACCTACCCCAAGCGGGCCGAGCCGGGCGGATACGCGATGTACAGCGATCTCTTGGCGCAGTTTATCCGCGATGTTCGTACGGATTTGAACGCGCCGGATATGCCGTTCGTGATCGGCGTGATGGGCGTGGGCGGAATGCAGGTCAGCCCGATTCACGCCAATTTCCGCGAGGCGATGGCGGCGCCGGCGGCGCTGCCGGAGTTCAAGGGCCGCGTCGTCGCCGTGCAGACCGCCCCGTTTTGGGATGAGCGGCTGGGCGCGATCGAGGTGAAGCGCGGACAAGTCGCGGACAAGCGTCGCAAGCTGAACAAGGAGGTCGAAGCCGGCAAGCTGACGAAGGAGGAGGCTGACCGTCAGATGAAGAAATTCGAAGCGGAACTCATCTCGCCGGAGGAGGCGCGAGCCTGGGAGCGGGGCGCCTCGAATTTCGGATTCCATTATCTCGGCTGCGCAAAGACCTTCGCGTTGATGGGCCGGGCGTTTGCGGATGCGATTTTGTCTCTCGAAAAACCCATAACCACAAGAGCCCAAGAGCAACCTTGAAGAAGCTCGCGAATCTATTGTCTTTCGCCGCCGGTGTTGCCGCTGGTTACCACACCGAGCCGGCGCTGTATCATTTGCGGCCGGATCCAGCGAAGGAGCGGCACTTCGGCGAAGTGGGCGTGACGGGCCTCAAGCTGCGCATCTATCCCGGCGCGTTCTGAAGGTCGAGGACACCGTGCCGGAAAGTCCGGCCGAGGGCAAATTCGCCAAAGACGACTCATCACCGGCGTCCACGGCAAGGCGTTGGTAGGCTCAACCCCTTTACGCCCCTCGGCAGGGCATTGACGGAGGCGGAGGCGAACGACGGCAAGCTGGTGTTCGAAGTGGAAGGCAAAGATCCGGTCACGGTGGTCATCCCCGTGCTCGGCGCGGACAGCCCGACGTGGCCGTGGAACTGCAAGACATCGGAGGCGATCGTTCGGCACGCCGCCGAGTATTACGCGCAGTCCCTGCAAAAGGCCCGTGATTCCAACGACGAGGGCAGCGGAATTCCCGCCGCGTTGAGGCGCCTGTTGCTTCTCTCCACCGGCAACGACGCGTATCTGCCGGGTGGTGGTGGAGTCACGTCTCGACATTACCTGTGGGCTGATGGGCGGAGGAAACTGAGAATAAAGTGTGGGGGGTGGGGCCTTTGAGAATCAATATTGCGGCCGGCTGGTATTCCGTAACGGCACGGAGAATCAACCGGCCGCCGATCTTCGGCGACGATCGAGATCGTGAGCACCTACTCAAGCTACTGGCTGAGATGACGGAGCGATTGGGTGTGCGGCTGCACGTAGACGTGCGGATAAACGACCTCGATCACTTGCTGATTTCGACACCACGGACGAACGCGAGTCAGGCCATGGGGGTGATGGGGACAGGCACGTACTGTCGGCCGGGCACTCGGCGATAGTCGCCTCGCGCCAGCCGCCATGGAATCGTCATCGGGACAGGCACCTCTCTGGGCGCAGTGGGCGCGGGAGACCTAAGGCAATTGCCGGGTGCCTGTCCCCGGATCGCTGCCCTCGTCCGTGATTGGGGACAGGCCCAAGCGCAGGCCCAAGCGCAAGGTTCCCTCAGGGCAAAGCGCCAGGGCCCGCCGTCGCCGTCAGGTGCGGCTGATTCGGGCATCGGATCCGGGGTCCCCTCCGCCCGAAAACTCAAATGATGATTCTGCCGAAAACCTATAATGTTGCGAATAACTCTAGCCTCGTTATGTTCGCTAGGATGCCCTGTACGGCCCCACCCCAAATCGGGCTTTGTTTTGATCACGTGAACAGCGTTACAGCTCGAATGGCAAATGGGCTATGTAGCGGAATCAGATAGATCCTGACCCGGCCAGCCCGCCGACCTGCACACGGCCCGGCCTGCACGGCCCGCCCCGAACCTCGACCTATCCACCGGACCGCCTGTTGGTCAAGCTTGGCCAGACTACTCGTCTCTTCGACGCCTGCCGGTGCAGCCGAGAGGGGAGGACGCGGCGGATGTGAACGATTCGAAGTCGAACGCGGAGACGCTTTGGACTTGTGGCCGCTCCTTGTTCGACAACCGTCGGCGGGATACTCTGGATTCGATCGCCGACTCTCAAGGTGGACACGATGACGACGTTGCCCAGTCGAACAATGCGCGTTTGCGCGTTTGTTGTTCTCCTGCTTTCGATCCGCGCGGGTGCCGACGAAGGTTGCCGCTTGGGGCCGGAGGGGCCGGTCTACCTGGTGTCGGATCCCGTGCTGGATCTCACCAACGAGGTCACGCTTGAGGCGTGGATCCGCGCGGATCCGATGGACGCGGCAGGCGGGCGCATCCTCGACAAGTCCGTGCCCGGCACCCAGCTCGGCTACATGCTCGACACACATCCCAGCAATTCGCTGCGCCTGCTCAATCGCGCGGGGATGTGCCGGTTTGCTGCGCGGTTGACGGCCGATCGATGGACCCACGTGTGCGGTGTATTCAGTGCGCCGCGCCGTCTCATGGCGCTGTATGTGGACGGCCGCGAAGTGGCCCGCCTCGAGGCGGTTGATGTTCCGCCGATGGCCCGCAGCGACGTGCCGCTGTGCGTGGGCGCCGATCCGCGAGGCCACAACCGCTTTCGCGGCGCGATCCTGCGCGCCGCGGTGTACAACCGAGCGCTTTCGCCAGACGAAATCGTCGCTCGCGCGGCTTCGCCCGCCACCGCCACGCCGCCGGGCGCGCTGGGCGACTGGGTCTTTCCGTCCGAGCCAACTCCGACCATTGCCCCCGTCGCCGGTACCCTCACGCTTCGGCTCATGGCGGAGCCGCCGCCCAAGCCATTCGCCGGCGAATGGCGCGGCCAGGCGCCTCCACCCGACGCGCCGCTCTGCCTTTGGTATCGCCGACCTGCGCGCGATTGGACCGAGGCGCTGCCGATCGGCAGCGGCCACATCGCCGGCATGGTGTTCGGCGATCCCGCCGTGGACCGCATCCAGTTCAACGAGCACACCATCTGGACTGGACGCCCCCACATCTATGCTCGGACCAACGCTGTCCGGGTCCTCCCCGAGCTGCGACGCCTCCTCCAAGAGGGTCGATCACTCGAGCGCGAGGGACTGGCCCAACTCGTGGACGCAGAGCGTGTCGCGGCGGCTGGGGCTACGGCCGCGGATGCCCCGCGGCTCAAGACGGCCGCAGAGGCGTTGCTCAAGGCTGCCCGCGCGAAGCAGGCGGAGGCCGAAGGCCTCGCGATGCGGGAGTTCATGAGCGACCCGCTTCGCCAGAAGGCGTACCAGCCCTGCGGCGACCTCTGGATCGAACAGCCGGTGCCCGCGGTGGTGGAGAACTACCGCCGCTGGCTGGATCTCGATGGGGCTCTCTGTGTCACCGAATTCACCGCCGACGGCGCCACCTTCGTTCGCGAAGCGTTCGCCTCGCATCCGGATCGGGCGATCGTGGTCCGCTTGCGGGCCGATCGCCCGGGCCGGGTGACGTGCCGTCTGCGCCTCTCCTCGCCGCATCGAGACGCGAGCGTCGCGTTCCTCGGCTCTGAGGGATTGGTCCTGCGCGGTCAGGTGGAAGACGGGGGCGTCCGGTTTGAAGCGCGCGCGCAGGTGGAGACGGTGGGCGGATTGGTGAGTGCGCGCGGCGACGCCATTGAAGTACGAAACGCCGACGAGGTGGTGATCCGACTTGTCGCCGCGACGAACGTCCGCACCTGGCGCGACATCTCCGCTGATCCTGCCGCGCGGGCATCGGAGCTCCTCGCCGCGGCTGCCGCCCGATCCTGGAGCGACCTGCTTGCGGCACACCAGGCCGACCACCGCGCCCTCTTTCGCCGCGTGAGCTTCGACCTCGGGCCGTCACCCTCTCCCGACCGCCCCACCGACGAGCGGCTCGCTGCCTTTCGCGCTCGGTTCGATCCCCATCTGCTGGCGCTCCTGTTCCAATACGGGCGCTACCTGTTGATCGCCTCCAGCCGTCCCGGTGGGCAGCCGGCCAACTTGCAAGGCATCTGGAATGACCGGCTGAACCCACCGTGGGACAGCAAGTACACCTGCAACATCAATACCGAGATGAACTACTGGCCTGCGCTGCCCGCGAACCTCGCCGAGTGCCAGGAGCCGCTCTTTGCCGCGCTTGCGGAGTTGGTCGAGTCGGGACGCGTCACCGCGCGCGAACACTACGGCGCGCGCGGCTGGGTGTTGCATCACAACTTCGACCTTTGGCGCGGCACCGCCCCGATCAATCACTCGAACCACGGCATCTGGCCGACCGGCGGCGCCTGGCTTGCGCTGCACATGTGGGAGCACGTGCTGCACACCGGAGATCTCGCGTTTCTCCGCCAGCGGGCATGGCCCGTCCTGCGCGAAGCTGCCCTCTTCTTTGTGGACTTTCTGTTCGAGGATCCGCTCACCGGCTGGCTCATCAGCGGCCCGTCCAACTCTCCCGAGCAGGGCGGCCTCGTGATGGGGCCCACGATGGATCACCAGATCATCCGGCGCCTCTTCGCGGCCGTGATCGAGGCCGATGCGATGCTCGGTGGGATCGACCCCGCGCTGGTCTCGGAAGTGCGCGCGCGCCTCCCGCGCATCGCGCCGAACCTCATCGGCCGCCACGGCCAGCTCCAGGAGTGGCTCGAGGACAAGGACGATCCCCGCAACCGCCATCGCCACCTCTCTCATCTGTGGGGCGTCTACCCGGGGGATGACATCACCTGGGTCGAGTCCAACCTCTGGGCCGCCGCGCGCCAGTCGCTGATCTTCCGTGGCGATGAGGCCACCGGTTGGTCCATGGGTTGGAAGATCAATCTTTGGGCGCGCTTCCAGGACGGCGACCACGCCATGATCATCATCCGCAACCTCGTGGAACCGGTCACCGGCCAGAAAGGCGGCCTTTACCCGAATCTGTTCGACGCGCATCCGCCGTTTCAGATCGACGGCAATTTTGGCTATACCGCCGGCATTGCTGAGATGCTGCTCCAGAGCCACGTTCGCGCCTCCCGCGCCGGCCTCGTACCGCCCGGCTCGGCCGATGACGGTTGTATCGTGCATCTTTTGCCCGCGCTGCCGTCCGAATGGCCGCGCGGCTCGGTGTGCGGCATGCGCGCACGCGGCAGGGTCGAGGCGGATCTCGCCTGGGAGGACGGCCGACTCCGCCGCGCCACACTGAGGCGGCCGCCCGGCTGCGCCACGTGGGTGCGGTATCGCGACCAGATTCTCCTCGTACCGGCCGAGGCGGGGAAGGAGGTGGTGCTCGATGAAACGCTTCGTATCGTGCCGACGCGCTGAGCCGATCCTTGCCGCGCTGGTGGTTCTAGCTGCGGCCCTTCGTGTGTCGGCCGCCGACTCACCCCGTTCCTACTCCTTCCTCCTGGCCGACGGCACCGAACTCCCACTGACGATGAGGCAAGTCAATGAAAATTTCCTGTCGCTGCACCGCCTGGCGTTGCGGGAACTGGGCGACGCCTACGACGAAATTCCCATCCGGTTGCTCCATTTGGCGGTGGATGCACTGTTGTTTCTGCCCCTCACGCACGAGGAAGCCCACCGCTCTGTGCTCAACTCGGAGGGCATCGGATCGGTCTCGCAGCCGTGGGTCGGCAGCGACGGCACCGCCCGTGTGATCGGTGTGCGCGACGACACGTTGCGTGAACTGCGCGACCGCGACCTGCCGACGTTCATCCGGCTGCACACGGCCGGCCTCGAATCGGATGCTCGCATCTGCCTGGCCGCCGAGACCCTCGCTGCGTGGGGCGAGGAGCGCGGGGCACTCCTCTGGACCGATCACGCGCTGCGCCGCCTCTCGCTCATCGCCTACCTCGCCAATGGCCTGGCTCGATGGGGACCGGAGCTCGACGAGGAGGACAACGAGCTTGACCGCGACATCGTCGGCCATGATGTCTACGGCGCGGCGCGCCACCTGCATCGTCCTACGATGCCCTTCCAGCGCTACACGGATTGGTCGGACCTCACGGCGGAAGAGCGGCGGTTCGTCCGGCGAGTGGGCTGGCGGTCGTTGATGAATCTCGCTTCGCCGCTGCTTTGGGGCCGCGGGGGCTGGACCGCCGATGGAGGCGATCTCAGGCTGGCCGCATCGCTCGCGCATGGTCTGACCCCGTTTGGCGATGCGATCGAGATCAACGGATGGGCTGCGCGCCCGGGCCGCTGGGGCGTCCATGCCTACGGCCGTGCGATGCAGAATCGCGACACATGGTTCCCCGCCGTTGGCCTGCGCCGGGCTGACCTGACCACTTCCCACCGCGTCAACGCGGATGTCGCGGCACACCTTTGGCAGCAACCCGAGCGGCTATCCTTTGAACGCGCGCGCGGCGATTGGGGCGCCGCGCTCGAAGCGACATTCCGCGTGCGTGTGACACCGCCGGACGCTCGCACGACCGTGCGGATTGATCTCGGATTGTTGGCGAAAACCCGTGGCTATCTGCCCGAAGCGCCCTCGCTTCGCGATTCGCTGCTGCCCCGCATGGGGTGTTCGCTGGTGTTTTGACGCCGTCGGCCGGGCCTCGGCTGGCGTTGCGGACGTTGAGGCGGATCCATCACACGCCCCGGGCCACCGTCGGATGCGGCGGTCTCCGGTGCGGCGAATCGGGAACAGATCAGCGTCCAAACCTTGGACGGAGGCGGCCGCCGTCACTCACTCCGATGCCGCCTGCAGTAGGTCGGGGAGGGAGGTGGTTCCCTCGTAGAGTGCGCGGCCCGCGATCACGCCCCACAGGTTCGGGCGCTCCAGCGACCGCAGCGCGCGCACATCCTCCGCCGAAGCCACGCCCCCCGATGCGATCACCCGAATCCGCACGGCGTCGCACACCTCGGCCATCACACCATAATTCACGCCATCGAGCATACCGTCGCGCCGGATGTCCGTGACGATGAGCCATCGGACGCCATCGTCTTCAAGGCGGCGGGCCGCGTCGATCAAGGACCAGGAGGTGTCGGCGGTCCAACCACGCGCGCGCACCCGGCCGTCCTTCGCATCGAGTCCCACCGCGAGCCGCTCGCCCAGCCACGCGGCGAGCCGCCGAGCCTCGCCGGGCGTCTCGAGTACGCGCGTGCCGACGATGATCCTCGCCGCGCCGGCCGTCAGCGTCGCCTCGATGTCGGCGTCAGTCCGGAGTCCGCCGCCCACCTCGACCGGTACGCCGGCGGCGTGTGCGATCTGTCCAATGAGCTCCGTATGGACTGGCCGGCCCTTGAAGGCGCCGTCGAGATCCACGACGTGTAGCCACCGCGCGCCGAGCTCTACCCACCGGCGCGCGACCGCAACCGGATCATCAGCATACGCGGTTTGTTCCTCCGCTCGTCCCTGCCGGAGCCGGACACAGCACCCGTTCCGCAGATCGATCGCGGGCAGCACCACGAGCGGAGTCATCGCGCCTCTACCGGTTCAAGTCCGGCCATCGCGGCGACATTGCGCAGAAACCGCAGACCGTGCGCCTGGCTCTTTTCCGGATGAAACTGCACCGCAACCAACGCGCCTCGGCGCACGGCGCTGCAAAAGTGGCCGCCGTACTCCGTGCGGGCGGCGACCACCGATTCCTCCTGCGGGCACGCATGATACGAATGCACGAAGTACATGTGCGCCCCCGCGGGAATTCCCTCGAACACATCGGCGCCTGGCGGCTCGGCGTGCACTCGGTTCCAGCCCATGTGCGGCACCTTGAGAGGCGGCGGCACCCGGAAGCGGCGGACCTCCCCCTCGAGGACCGACAGCCCCGGTTCGCTCGGCGATTCCTCGCTCGTGGCAAAGAGTAGCTGCAGCCCCAGACAGATGCCCAGAAACGGGCGATCCGCCGCGATCCATTCACGTAGCGCCGGCTCCCAGCCCCGCCGGCGCAGATGGCGGATGCCGTCGCCGAACGCGCCGACACCCGGCAGCACGAGTAGGCGGCAGTCCGACGCCTCCGCCGGGCTGTCGAGCATGCGTGCCGGTAGTCCCAGCGCGCGGAACGCGTTCAGCACGCTGCCCAGGTTGCCCATGTCATAGTCAATCACGCCGATCATGGAGCGGATCAGATGCGTCCCTTGCTCGAAGGTATGCCGCGCTCGCGTGGATCCCGCGCGCAGGCCATTCGGAGGGCCCGGGCGAGCCCCTTGAACACCGATTCATACGCGTGGTGCGGCTCTCGCCCGTACAGGTGCGCGACGTGCAGATTCATCCGTCCCTGCGTGGCGAACGCCCGCAGCATCTCCTCGATCAGGCCCAGGTCAAAATCGAGGATTTTGCGCCGGCGTGTCGCCATCTCGAAGACGAGAAAGGGCCGCCCACCCAAATCCACCGCGACGAGGCTGAGCGACTCGTCCATCGGCAGCAGGCTGTGTCCATAGCGGACAATTCCGACCCGGTCGCCCAGAGCCGTATCCAGCGCCTCGCCGAGCACCAGGCCAATATCCTCCACGGTGTGGTGGTGGTCCACGTCGAGGTCGCCGCGCGCATGCAGACGGAGGTCGAAGAGCGAATGACGGGCCAAGAGCTCGAGCATGTGCTGCAAAAATGGCAGCGGAAGATCCACCTCCGCGCGGCCCTCGCCATCGAGGTTCAACATCGCCTCGATCTGTGTCTCGCGGGTGTGCCGTGTGACGTGGGCGCGACGATCGCTCATGGCCTCCCACTATACCGCGGCGCGCTGCTCACTCAAAGCGGCGCCGAGCCGATCGCCGCGGGGAATCAACCGGACATCGAGGCGCCGGCGAAGGGAGGAACATATTGTTTGCCCAAGGATCCCGCGCCATTCGCCGGGTGCCTCCCGGGGGACAGGCACCCGGCGCGCCCGAGGGGGCCCCTAGGGACAGGTACTCGGGCCGGCTGTTGGAGAGGCCGTTGGGGACAGGCACCTGGGGCGGCTGCTGGGGACAGGCACGTCGTCGGGCTGCTGGGGACGGGTTGCGAGGTGGCTGTCCCCAGTCCGCTGCCCTCGTCCGCGATTGGGGATCGACATGTGTGCAGGTGGCGCAAGAATCGCGTTGCCATCTACTATGATTTCTTGTCTGGTGCCTTATCTAGTACCCGTCCCCATGTGGAGCCAGCCCCTCTCACTCGAAAACTCAAATTTTTTAGATGGCCCAGGCCGTCTCTACCCGGGACGGCCCGAACTACGGCGTATGGCGCTGCCGCGGGGGGCTCCTGGAGGGCATCTCGCGGTGGAGGCCGAAGTACAGCAGCTCAAGCGCCGAGTCGGCCGCGGCGCGCAATCGGTGCCGTTCGCCCGGCTCGACCACCAGACAGTCGAAGCGCTCCAGCCGCACACGCCGTCGTCCCACCGTCGCCGATCCGCGACCGACGACGACGATGAAGACCTCCGTCATGTCCGAATGCGCGTGCGGCGAGGTGCCGCACCCGGGCGGCAATCGGACGTGCGCGAGCTGAAGCATCCCGGGCGCCTCGCCCGCGCGTACCAGCACGCGTTTGCGAAGCTCCGGATCATGGGAGACCGGTTCGAGTGGCCGCCGGACAGACCGAACGTGGATCACCGCGAGCCGCCGGAACGAGAATCCAACACGGTCTGCCCCGCCGCGACGTCCACCGAGACGCGGAAGAACGCCGGGAACTCACCGGCCGGTTCCGACTGCCGTTCCCAATCCGGAATCGCGGTCGGATCGAAGTACTCGACGTGCACCAGCCGCCGGCCCTTCGTGATGCCGCCCCAGAACCGAGTCCGGTAGCGTGAGTAGGGCCTCCCGCCAATCGTGAACGCAATCGGATACTCCTGCGGCAGACCGTCGGGTCCCACCGTCACCTTGGCGAGCGCGGCCGGTCCGGCCTGATCGGAGAGGTTGGTGAAGACGTGAAACTTCGCGATCCGCTCGGCCGCCTCGAGTTGATCCGGCGTCGGCGTCCAGTACCGCCGTCCCAAATCGCCGCAGCCGCATGCGAGCGCGGCTGCCGCCAGCGCCGCCGCGCCCCGTTCGAGCCGTGGTACACGGACGGGACGGCGGCGGCCGATGTTGGTTCCATCCTTGGACACCCTTGCGTTCCTGCCGCCGTCCGCGACCGGCTTCATGGTCCAACTCCTTCGCGCGCGGCTCAACTATCGAACCCAGCAGCCAACTCGCGCAGTTTTTCGAGATGCGCCCGCAGCTCGTCGCGGCGCGCGCGTTGTTGTGCAACCGCCTCGGGCTTCGCGCGCGCGACGAACGCCTCGTTCGCGAGCTTTGCTTCGATTCGCGTGAGGTCGGCCTCGGTCTGCGCGATCCGTGCGCGCAGTTTCGCGGCATGCCCGGCCAGATCGCCGACGTCCGCGACGTGGAGAAAGGCCGTTCCGAGCCGCGTGACCGTGCTCGGCATCGGCCGCGGCGGCACGAAGGCCGGCTCGACCCGCACCTGCGGCGCCCGGCAGAAGAGCTCGAGTACAGCGCGGTCCGCCGTCAGTCGCGCCGCGGCCGCCGCGTCGGCGGGGCGCACGACGAGCGCGGCCGGTTCCTGGGGCGTGAGCCCGAGGTCTGCGCGCAGGTTGCGCACCGCGCGGATCAGCTCGTGGCGGTCCTCGACGTACGCCGGCACGGAGGGATCGGGCAGCAACGCGGCGCGCGACGTCGCATCGAGAGGACGCGGCCAGGGGGCGTGCGCGATGCTCTCCTCCGCACCGCCATATCCCATTCGGTGCCACAATTCCTCGGTGAGGAACGGCATCAGGGGGTGGAGCAGTCGCAGCGACGTCTCCAACACATGGTGCAACACGGCCAGCGTTACGGCGCGCCGCTCCGCGTCGCCGCCCTGCAGCGGCAATTTCGCGTATTCGACGTACCAGTCGCAGTACTCGTGCCAGATGAAGTCGTAGGCCGTCAGCGCGTAGTCATTGAAGCGGAACTTCTCGAGCGCGTCGTCGCTGGCGCGGAGGGCGGCGTCGAGGCGGTCGAGGATGTGCTGATCGTCCGGCGCCAGCCGCCCTGCCAGCTCCGCGAGCGGCCGTCGCGACGCCGCGTCGCGCCGCTGCAGGTGCACGAACCGAGCGGCGTTCCAGATCTTCGTCGCGAAGTTCCGGCCGACCTCAAACTTCGCGTCGGAAATCTGCACATCTTGCCCGAGTGCGGTGAGCATCATGAGGCTCGACCGAAGCGCGTCGGCGCTCGTGGTCTCGATTACCTGGAGCGGATCGATCGCGTTGCCGAGGCTCTTCGACATCTTACGGCCGATGTCGTCGCGGACGGTGCCGTGGATCACGACGGTCGAGAATGGCGGGCGCCCCATGAACTCGAGGCCGGCCATGATCATCCGCGCGACCCAGAAGAAAATGATCTCCGAAGCCGTGACGAGCGTGGTCGTCGGATAGAACACCTCGAGATCGCGCGTGCGCTCGGGCCAGCCGAAGACGCTAAAGGGCCACAGCCACGAGGAGAACCATGTATCGAGCACGTCGGGATCTTGCGTGACATCGGCCGCGCCGCAGGCCGGGCAGGTGGAGGGGCGTCCGCGCGCGGCCCACATGTGGGCGCAGCGGCCGCAGGTGAACACCGGGATGCGGTGGCCCCACCAGATCTGCCGCGAAATACACCAGTCGCGGATGTTGTCCATCCACTGCAGATACACGCCGGTCCATCGCTCGGGCACGAAGCGGATCTCGCCACGGCGCACGGCTTCGGCGGCGGGGTCGGCCAGCGGCTTCATTCGCACGAACCACTGGCGCGAGAGTCGCGGCTCGACAACCGTGTGGCAACGGTAGCAGTGGCCGACCGCGTGAACGTGGTCTTCGATCTTTTCGATCCGACCCGCGCGCTCGAGGTCGGCGAGGATGCGCTGACGGCATTCGAACCGGTCGAGCCCTGCGTAGGGACCCGCGTTCTCGTTCATCACGCCGTGGTCGTCCATCACGTTGACGGCGGGCAGGCCATGGCGTTGGGCGATCGCGAAATCGTTCGGGTCGTGTGCGGGCGTGACCTTCACCAGACCGGTGCCGAAGGAGGGGTCCACGACCTCGTCGGCGACGAACGGGATCTCGCGGCCCAAGACCGGCAGCACGGCGCGGCGGCCGAGCAGCGCGCGGTGGCGTTCATCGGCAGGGTGCATCGCGACGGCCGTGTCGCCGAGCAGCGTCTCGGGCCGGGTCGTCGCGACGACGATGTGCCCGGGCGCACCGCCATCGGACAGTGGGTAGCGGATGTGGTAGAGGTGGCCGCGGACCTCGCGGTGCTCGCTCTCTTCATCCGAGAGCGCCGTCGTACAGCGGGGGCACCAGTTGACGATGTAGTCGCCGCGGTAGATCAGCCCTTTCTCGTAGAGCCGGATAAAAACCTCCTCGACCGCGCGGCTGAGTCCCTCGTCCATCGTGAAGCGCTCGCGGTCCCAGTCGCACGAGGCGCCGAGGCGGTGGAGCTGGCGGATGATCGTGCCGCCCTTTTCCTCGCGCCATGTCCATACGCGCCGGAGAAATTCTTCGCGGCCGAGGTCCTCGCGGCGCTTGTGCTCGCGGCGCAGTTCGCGTTCGACCACATTCTGCGTTGCGATGCCGGCGTGATCAGTGCCGGGCACCCAGAGCGCCAGTCGGCCGCGCATGCGCTGCCAGCGGATGAGCACGTCTTGGATCGTATTGTTCAGCGCATGTCCCATGTGCAGCACGCCGGTGACGTTCGGGGGCGGAATCACGATCACGTAGGGCGTGCGGGCGCCGTCGGGTTCGACGTGCCAGAGGTGGCGGCGCGACCATTCGGCCTCCCAGCGCGGTTCGACCTGGCGCGGGTCATACTTGGTCGGGAAATCGTCCATTGCGAATGCTCGATGTCGAAAACTTCAGCATAGGCGATGCGGGCGGCCCCGGCAAATCAGCGTTCGCGGGCCGTCCGGCGCCGCAGCCACTCGCGCACGGGGACGCCGCCGAGTTCGAGGTCCTCGACCACGCCGAGGCCATCGAGCACGCGGACGACAACCACCGGCGGGGAGCCAGTCCCGCGGCGGGCCACGCCCTGGAGGTATTCGCGTTCGACCTCCGGAGCCACCGGCTCGGGCAGGTAGAAGCGATCGCACGGCGGCTCGACCTCCATCAGGTCCTTGGCCGACCATCGGTGGCGCACGCGCAGCCAGTCGCCGGTGCGCGGCGGCTCGGCGGCGAGAGGTCCGAACCACGCAAATCCGTCCGCGCCGACCTGAATCGGGGCCGCCAACCACGGCCGGGACGGGAGCGCGCGGTCCAAGTTTTGGGTGACGGTCGCGGCCGCGAGCCGAATCGCGACGTAGCGGCCGCGGACCGCGTCGGCCGGGTCGACCGGCTCGCCGACGAAGCGGTAGGGCCGGCCGTGCCGGAGCACGCGTTCGTGGCGGGCGATCTGCGTGAACGGCACCGCGATCTGGAGCGCGCCGACCGCGAGGAACGCCCAGAGCCGCCACTGCGCGTTCACGGCCCCGCCTCCCGTCGCACCGCGCGCCGGCTCCACATCCGATTCACCGCGAGGATTGCGACGCCGGCCGCCAGAAACGCGACGCCCCGCCAGAGATACGGCAGGTCTGTATCGAAGAAGCGCGCAAGGATCACTGCGGCGAGCACGGCCATGCCGGCATTGACGGTGCCGAGCCGGCGCTCGCGCAGGCCCTGAGCGAGCCGTTGGAGTCCGACTACAGCCAGCGCCAGCGTGAACAGGAGGGCCGGAAGCCATCCGTCGCGGCGTCCGCTGATCGCGCGCGCCACGATCGCCGTCAGAAGAACGATCGCCGGTGTTGCGCGGCTCCAATCCCGACGGCGCGCCGCCTCGAGCGTGAGTGCCGTGGCCAGGCCGATCGGCGCGGCCAGCAACACGGCGGCGGGCCAATCTCCGCGTGTCCATCCATGCCCCGACGCCGTCCACACGTCCCGGAAGCTGCCGAGGAGCGCCACCACGACCGTCCCGAGCATGCCGATCACCCGCCAGGGCGCCGCCCCCCACCCGCGGCTCGTCGGCGTCCACCGTGCGCCGACCAGGGCCATCGTCACGAACACCGTCGTGGTCCACAGCGGCCAATCGCTCACTGCCCCGTGGTAGGGCGTCAGTGCGAAGCCGTACGCGATCGGCAGGGCGATGCCCATCGCCCACATCAGCAGCCGCGCTCGCGCAGGCGCGCCTCCGGCCCGCCGAAGCCACCCGAGGTAGGGCACCAGCAACAGGAGGACCCCGCCGATCGCGGCGAGCCGGACGTGGCTGTGGCCGGGCAGCGAGCCGGTCCAGGCGAGCAACGAGGCAAGGTACATCAGCGCCGGTGTGATCGCGTCCAGCACAACAACAAGCGGCAGCGTCAGCAGCGTCCATGTGCGCAGGAGGTCGTCGAACGTGCCCCCGAGGTGGTAGGTCTGACCGACCAGCGCCAGCGCGAGGAGAGTCGTCAGCGGCTGGAACGCGCCGATGCCTTCGCGCCAGGCGGCCCCGCGGCCGCTCCGCAGTGTCCAGCCGCCCACGGCACAGGACACCAGCAGCGGCCCCACCGCGACGGCGGCGCGCGTCGCCCGCGAGAGCGCGGGCCAGTTGTGCGCGAGCAGCAGAATGAGGCCCCCGCCGATCAGCGCCGCACCCAGGACCGCCAGTACCGCGGTTCCCCACCGTGGTAGACCGTCGGCGCCCGCGACCGCATAGGCGGCGCGGATTCGAGCCGCAATTTCCTCCGGCACGACACCCCGCTCGACGAGGGCCGATAGGTCGCGCTCGAGCCAACGCCGCGCGTACGGCCTCTCCACCAACGGCTCGAGGTCCCTCGTCGTGCTCATCCCATCCCATCGAACACCGCGCGGCGACCTCGGTCAACCGCCGGTGCGCCCGCGAGAACAAGATTGTGCCCTTCGATCTCCGCTGGGCCAACAACCCGACGAAGCCGCGCGCGACGGAATCCCATGATGGCGGATGTATCTTTCGACCCATAGGGACTGGCGCGACGAGCCTGCCCTGAGGAGTCGCACGTCCAGCGGAACGCGGCACCGCATGGCAACGAGGTCGAACGGACGAAGGCGGCTGGCCGAAACCGATGGCGGAGGCGTGCCGGCGCCATGGGATCGTTCCGCAGATTGCCTCCGGTGTTTCATTGTATTTCCCTGGAGCGGAGGTTTCCGATGAGCGGTCGTCTCACGCGGCGGGCATTTGTGCGGGGATCGGCGGGGTTGATCGCGTTCGCGGAGTTGGGCCAGCGCGCGAGCGGTGCGGCGGACGAGGAGGAGCGGCTCGCGCCGATGCGGCCGATTCCACGCGGGCCGGGCTTTTACTGGTTCGGGTATTACGACAAGGAGCAGTTTTCTTCGGACGGTCGATTTGTCCTCGGCAACCGTGTCACCTTCGAACACCGCTCGCCAATGGCGGAGGACCGCATCACCGTCGGGATGGTGGACCTCGGCGACGCCGACCGCTGGATCGAACTTGGCTCGACGCTCGCGTGGAACTGGCAGCCGGGCTGCATGTTGCAATGGCGGCCCGCGCATCCCGACGAGGTGATCTGGAACGAGCGCGAGGGCAACCGGTTCGTGGCGCGCATCCGCAACGTCCGTACCGGCGCTGAACGGGTCGTTCCCGCGCCCATCTATGCCCTCGTGCCCGATGGTCGCTGGGCCGTGGCGCCGGAGTTCCGACGGCTCAACAACGTGTGGCCTGGCTACGGCTATGCCGGCGTGCCCGATCCGCGCGCAGAGTCGCCAGCGCCGGACGACACAGGCATCTGGCGCGTGGATCTCGAACGCGGCCGGTCGCAGCTGATTCTTTCATTCGCGGACATTGTTCGGTTCGATCCGCCGGCGGACGGTTTTGCGGACGGTGCCCAACACTGGGCCAACCACCTGCTCGTTTCGCCCGACGGGCGCCGCTTTGTGTTCCTGCATCGGTGGCGATCGCCGGCCCAGGGGCGCTCCTGGACAACCCGCATGGTCACCGGCTCGCCGGAGGGCCATGACCTGTATTCGCTGATTCCGAACGGCAAGGTGTCGCATTTCATTTGGCGCGACGAAGCGCACATCCTCGCCTTCGCGGGCGTGGGCGACGAAGCGCGGGAGTGGGAGTTTCAGGTGTTCCGCGATCGCACGCGCGAGGCGGTGCGCGTGCCGGGCATGCTCCGGACGGATGGACATTGCGTCTACGTGCCCGGCCGCCGGAACGAGTGGATTCTCAGTGACACGTATCCGAACCCGCGCCGCGGCCGCGAGCAAACGCTCTACGTGGTTCACGCGCCCACTGGCCGGCGGATTGTGATCGGCCGAGTTCCCTCGCCCGCATCCTACCAGCGCGAATGGCGCTGCGATCTGCATCCGCGCTGCAGCGCCGACGGACGGTGGGTCTGCATTGACTCTGCGCACAGCGGCGACGGACGGCACATGTATCTGCTGGATCTGGGGGGGATTGTCTGAGGTGGGGCGCGTCGTGGTCCGAAGATTCCACCGTTGCGCCGGCCGCCTCCGACCCGTGTTGTTGCGCACGGCCGGTTCATCGGCGCTCGCGAGTCGCCGAGACGACCTCCAGCGCGGTCGCGAGCGCGAGCCGCGTGGCGATCTCCAGGCTGCGCGGTGAAATCCGTTCCAACGTGTCCTGAGGGGTATGCCAGTAGTCGTTACGGCCTGGCGCCGAGCCGTATTCAAAGTCGATCAGGTCCACCGCCGGCATGCTCGCGTCGAGAAAGGGCTGGTGGTCGTCGATGATCGCGCCGGGGGCCAGCCGGATCAGATCGCGGATCCGGAGCCGTTCCGCCGCTCGCAACACTGCGCCCGACAGCGCTGGCGTGCTGTTGCGCGGCAGCGTGAAGGTGAGGTCGCGATCGCCGACCATGTCCAGGATGATGACCGCCCGCACGCGGCGGTCGAGCCCTTCGCGGACCAGCCGCCGCGCGAGCCGGCGGCTGCCGTGGAGACCGTCGTCCGGTCCGTACGTGACGCGGCATTCCTCGCCGTCAAAAAAGACCAGCCACGGTTCGAACGGCCAACGCCAGCCGGCCCCGGCCCGCGCCAGCTCTAGCACGACGCCCACGCCCGAGCCCGAGTCGTTGGCGCCCTGGAAATCCGGAATGCCGTCCTTGGTGTCGTAATGAGCGCCGAAGATCACGATCTGGCGCGAGGCGCCGCGGCGCCGCCCGATGACGTTGCGGAAGGTGGTTGGCTGGCCGGCGGCGGGTTCGGTGAACTCGTCGATCTCTACACTCCAGCCCAGCGCCTCGAGGCGGCCGCGGATCCATTCGGCCGCGCGCGCCGCGCCTTCGGTGCCGGCGACCTTCGGCCCCAGCCCGACAAACGCGGCGGTCTCGGCGAAGGCGTGCTCACCCTGCAGCGCATCCAGTGAAGGCGGCGAGGCACGGGGAGCGCAGCCGGCCGCCACGGCCGCCGCCAGGAGCAGCAGCTGCGTGCCGGCGGGCATCCTCTTCATCGAGGCGCCTGCCCGACGGCCCGCATGTCGCCGGAGGGCGGCAGCAGACGGATTGCTGCCCAACGGCCGCCGACAAATCGCATGATGTAGCCCGCGCCCATAGCTAGAATGTACACGCAGCACCACCCCCACACCGCATAAAGGCCGCCGCCGAGCCATCCGACGATGGCGACGAGGCCGCCCACGAAGACACCGTAGGCCATGATCAGCGAAAATGCCATCACAAACCGCGTGTCACCGGCGCCCTTGAGCGCGCCCGCGATCGCGAGGTCGGCCGCGTCGCCCGTGCTCCAAATGGCGAGCATTCCGAGCAGACGCCGCGCGATCGGCGCGATCTCGGCGTGGGGCGCCGCTCCCGGACCGCGATCGGTGAAGAGCGCTATGTAGAAGTCCGGCGCCAGGACGTACGTGAGCGCGACGGTGCCCATGTAGACCACGGCGAGCACCAGCGCGCTCCAGCCCGCGCGCCGCGCGAGATCGGGGCGGCCACGGCCCTGGTGCTGACCGACGACGATCGTGGCGGCCTGACCCACGGCCAACGTCGGCATGAACGCGAGCGAGTTGATGGCCAGCGCGATGTTGCTGGCCGCATGTTCCGCGGCGCCGAACCGGCCGGTGAGGAGCACGAAGAACGTAAACGAAGTGAGATCCAGCCACATGTGCGCGCCCGCCGGCAGCCCGAAGCGGAGCAGTCGCGCCAGCAGGTGCGGGTCAACCCGCAACGCGTGGAGAGGGCCGAACTCTCGGCGTTGAACCTCCGAAATGAAGCGTGCGGCGAGCATCGCGGCCGGCACGAACCCCGACAACACGGTGGCGATCGCCGCGCCGCGGATGCCCAACGCCGGCAGGCCCAAGCGGCCGAAGATCAGCGCCCAGTCGAGCGCGATGTTCAGTAGATTGCCCGTCACATGCGCCCACATCACGGTGCGCGTGTCGCCCCGGCCGCTGAAGAATCCAGCCAGCGCGTGCGAGAGCAGAGGGCCGAGTCCGCCGGCCATCAAAATGTCGAAGTAACCGACTTCGAGCCGCAGCACGTCAGCGCCATGATCGCTGCGCGCGAGGATCGCATGACCGAGCGAACGGGCCATCAGCAACACCGGCCAGAGCGCGACCGCGAGCACCACCGCGTGGCTCGTGGCGCGTGTACAAAGCGGCCGGTCACCCGCGCCATGAGCGTGAGCGACGAACGTCCCGCCGTAGGCCACCAGCCCCAGAAAACCGCTCATCATGGTGAACGAGAGAATCCCCGCCGGCAGTGCCGCCCGGATGGCTGCGTCGCTGTGCCACGAGAGGAACAGGCGGTCGCAGAACTGCATCAGGGTGAGCGAGAGCGTGCCGACGGCCAAAGGCGCGGCAACCCGCGCCACCTCGCCGATTCCGCCCGGTTCGCGGAGACGATTCGTCAGACGAGTCACGCTGAACCAACGCAGTCGCATACGCCCATCATCGTCCGTGTCGGCGGACGTGCTGGCAAGGCGGCCTTTTCGCGGGTGCGTGCCGCGGGGGAGGAGGGCGTCGTTCCCGACGAGATCAACCCGATCCGGAGAGCGTCGAGCCCATGGCGATGGGAGTGTTTGAGTGTGCTTGTGCCGATCCCCATCAGCCCGCCGTACGTGCCCGTCCCCCCCACCGCCCCCCCCCAACGCCCCCCCCAGCCCTCCCTGGACGGCATCGCGCCCGCGGCGCCCAGAGAGGTGCCTGTCCCCATTGATGGCTCCATGGCGGCTGACGCGAGGCGGCTATCGCGCAGTGCGGATGTGCGAGTGCGGATGTGCCTATCCCCCATCGAAGCCCGCGGACAAGCACCGAAGAGTCCGAAGGGTGGCCGCCCCCAAATGGGGATAGGCACCAAGCAACCCTAGCAGCCGCCTGGCAACCGTCCATAGTATGTGGGCTTTTCCCCATCAGACTCCCGATGGGGCTTCCAGAGCCCGTGAGGTGCCTGTCCCCAACGGCAGCCCGTGAGGTGCCTGTCCCCAACGGCGGTCCCAGGTGCCTGTTCCCAAGGAGACGTCTAGGTTGTTCCTTGCCTGCCAGTTTCCATGCGTCGCTCCGGCGGGGGAGCGGCGGAGCTCCAGCGCCGGGGAAACCATCACGCTAGCCCTGCGCGCCAGATGGTAGTCGCGCTGCTTGCGGACCTGGGCGCGACGGCGCTCGACGTGGCTCGATCCCCTTGGGGACAGGCACAGGGCGAGAAGTCACAGTAGATTGAAAAACAGCTCCTTGTGTCGCTTCCCCCATGTGCCTGTCACCAATCGCGGACGGGGGTAGCGGACTGGGGACAGGCACCTAGCCAGGCACCTAGCCACTCCAGGGGCCCGATGGGGACAGGCACCCGGCAATCGCCTTCTGTTGAGCGCCCACGGCGCCCAGAGAGGTGCCTGTCCCCATGACCTGTCCCTATGACCTGTCCCTATGACCGCGGCCGGGGCTGGAGGGTCGAATCATTGTTGTTGGCTGGGTACAGAGGAGAACCACCGGTGAATGGCGCGGGGTTGTAAACGATGTTTGCCTCCCTTCGACGACGCCTCTAGTGGCCGCTCATTTCCGCACGGCGCAGTTGGCTCGGGAGCGTCTCATGTCGCCACGACCCGTTTTCGTCGCGCCGCAGCGGCGTTCTGGCCGATTTGGTTGGTTTCGTTCTTTCAGCTTGCCTGCAGTGGGCTACCGAGGGCCGCCGCCCGCGAGCACGACAAACTGCGTTGGCCCACGCCGTCGCCGTCCGGGTCGAGGACGGTGCGAAGCGAGGCCACGCCGCGCCCCGCGACCCGTTCCGCGTTGGGCAGTCTCCAAGCATTGGACGCGTCGCGGCATTGGCCATCCAAAGGTTGGAACGATTGCGCAGCCCGCCGCCGGCGGTCGGTCGCGGGTTCGGTACAGCTGTGGTAGGTTCGCGATATGATCATGGGCTCAGTTCAGGCCCCTGGGCCGACACGGATCGAGCGGGATGCTCTCGGCGAACTGCCGGTTCCGGCGGAGGCGCTGCGGGCGTTGAGCGGCGACTTCGCGGCGGTGCAGAGCGCGGCGCAGGACTGCGAGTGCGCGTTCGTCGGCATTGTGGCGATCGGGCGCACAGAGTGGCAGGACGCGGTGCCGGTGGTGTTGGGGGCGGAGTTCGGGGCCTACGCGGACGCGTTCGCGCGCGATCGCTGGCGCGCCGACGAGAGCGAGGAGCGGCTGCGCGTCATCAACCTGGGCGAAACGGCGGTCGGCACGGGCATCGGGGCGCCGCGCGACTCTGTATTCCGCGTCGTCGAGCGGCTCCGCGAGCCGACGGGCTATGGTCTCAGCCGGGCGGAGAACGGCCTGGACGGCGCGTCGAACGTCGACAGCCTCGTCGAAACGGCCAGTATGATCGCGTCCGCCGCGGCGAACCTCGGCAAAGTGGCCCGTGACGTGCGGATCCGGCATGTCACGGGCGAACTGCGATTGCCACCGCGGCAGGTGGGGTCGTCGCTGATGCCGGGGACGGTGAACCCGGTGATTCTCGAGGCTGTGATCTCCGCGGTCACGCGCGCGGCGGTGCTGATCGGCCTGGTGGGCGATGATGCCGCCCAAGGATCGGAGTGGAGCAACGAGGTTTTGCCCGCGCTGGCCGACGCGTGGCTTGAGGCGGCGGATCTGACGGGCGCGGCGGCGCGCGTGCTGGCAGAGCACCTACGCGAGATTGAGGTGGACGTGGCGGAGTGCCGGCGGCGCCTGGACCACGGCTCGGCGCTGGTCACGGCGTGGGTGCCGCGGCTCGGGTATCGGCGCGCCGAGGAACTGGCGCTTGAGATCCGCCGCGAGCGCCCCGTGGACGTGCGCGCGGCGCAGGTGCGGCGGCTCGGCGCGGCGGTGGTGGACGAGGCGTTGTCGCCCGCCCGGCTGATGTCGCCGGCGGCCCGCTGTGGAGCAGTGGAGCCATGAGTGGTTCGCCGAACGGTCTTCGGATTCAGATCGGCGTCTTTGGTCGCGCGAACGTTGGAAAATCCAGCCTCGTGAACTGGATCGCCGACCAGTCCGTCTCGATCGTTTCGCCGGTGCCCGGCACGACGACCGACGTGGTGGCGAAGCCGATCGAGCTGTTGCCGCTGGGCCCCGTCACCCTGCTGGATACGGGCGGGCTCGACGACCGCTCGGAGCTCGGCGCGCGGCGGGTTGAACGGGCGCGCACGGTATTCGACCGAGCGGACGTTGCGCTGCTCGTGGTCGAGCCGGACGTGTGGACTGCATTCGAGGAGGGCGTTGCGGCGGAAGCGGGCCGTCGCGGCGTGCCGGTGGTGGCTGTCGTGAATAAGTGCGACGAACGGGCGCCTTCGGCGGCGTTTCTTGAACGGCTGCGCGGGCGGTGTGCGGGAGTTGTGGCGCTGAGCGCGGTGCGGCGGGAGGATCGCGACGCGCGGCTCGAGGAACTGAAGCGAGCGCTGGAGCGGGCGCTGCCGCCGGAACGCGTTCGCTCTCCGTCGCTGTTGGGTGATCTGGTGCCCCCGGGCGGTTTGGCGGTGCTCGTGGTGCCGATTGATCGTCAGGCGCCGAAGGGCCGTTTGATCTTGCCCCAGGTGCAGGCGCTACGGGACCTGCTCGATCACGACGCGGCCGGGCTGGTGGTCAAAGAGGGGGCGTATGCGGCTGTGCTCACGCGCTTGCCCTCGCCTCCGGACCTGGTGGTGTGCGACTCGCAGGTCGTGATGAAGGTCGTGGCCGACACCCCGCCGTCGGTGCGGTGCACGACGTTCTCGATCCTGTTCGCGCGTCTGAAAGGCAATCTGGCCGAGGCGGTGCGGGGCGTTGGCATGGTGGACCGGCTCGAGGACGGCGACCGCGTACTGATCGCCGAGGCATGCAGCCATCACGCGCTCGAGGACGACATTGGCCGGGTGAAAATTCCGCGCTGGCTGAGGCAGTACACCGGGCGCGATCTCAGAATCGAGGTCGCGGCGGGACGCGACTATCCGCCGGATCTGGCGGACTACCGTCTCATCATCCATTGCGGCGCCTGCATGCTGACGCGCCGCGAGATGCTGAGCCGTCTCGACCGCGCGGCGCGGGACCGCGTCGCGATCACGAACTATGGCGTCTGCATCGCGCACCTGCACGGCGTGCTGGCGAGGGTACTCTTGCCATTTCCTGAGCTTCAGGCAGAATACGCCGAGGCAGTGCGAGCCTGACCACCGGTTCGCGCCGAGCGCGGGCGCTTGCGTTGTCGCGCGCGACGTTTTGCGGCGGCGTGAGCGCCGGGCGTCTCCTCGCACCAAGGAGAGATCGTCGTGGCTCAGTTCGGCGTCGGGACGCGTTGGCTGCCGCTGGCGGTGGCCGCGGCCACAGCGGGCGCGGCGCCGCGCCATTCGCATGTGCTGCTGATTCTCGTGGACGATCTGAAGCCGGCGCTCGGCTGCTATGGCGATCGCGCGGCGGTGACGCCGCACATGGACTCGCTGGCGGCGCGCGGACTGCGCTTCGATCTCGCGTACTGTCATCAGGCGGTGTGTGCCCCTTCGCGGTTTCATTTGATGCTCGGCGCCCACTCGACTTCGACCGGCCTGTACGGGCTCGGGCAGCGTCTCCGGGAGGTGCTGCCGGACGCGGTCACGCTGCCCCAGCACCTTGCGCAGTACGGCGGATACCGCACCGAGTCCCTCGGCAAGGTGTACCACATCGGCCACGGCAACGAGGGCGATCCATCGTCGTTCCGCGTGCCGCCGTTCGATGACAAGGTGATCGAGTATGCCGATCCCGCGAGCACGCGGGGGCGACGGACACGAGAGGAAGCGCTCTTCGAAAACTGGACTCGGGGGCGGGTGGGCGAGCTGCCGCGCGGTCCGGCATGGGAATCGCCCGAGGTGCCGGACGAAGCCTACGCCGATGGTCGCGTCGCGGCTGAGGCGGTGCGGCGGCTCGAGGCCGCCGCGGAGCGGGCACGCCGCGAGGGAACGCCGTTCTTCATCGCGGTGGGGTTCGCGCGTCCCCACCTGCCGTTCTCGGTGCCGCGCCGTTACTGGGAGAGGGTGGATCCCGCGAAGCTTCCGCGCCCGCCGCTCCGTTCGCTGCCGCGCGGCGCGCCCGCGGTCGCAGGCAAGCGCGGCGGTGAGATCGCGAACTACGAGCCGATCGGCGAGGACGGAACGGTGAGCGAGGAGGTCGAGCGCACGCTGATCCACGGCTATTACGCGAGCGTCGCGTATGTGGATGCGCAGATTGGCCGGTTGCTCGCCGCCGTCGATGGGCTCGGCCTTGCGTCGGAGACGATCATCGTGCTCTGGGGCGATAACGGCTTTCACCTCGGCGACCACGGTCTGTGGACAAAGCACACGAACTACGAGCAGGCCACGCGCGTGCCGCTGATTGTGGTCGCGCCCGGTGTGACGCGGCCGGGGAGGGTGACCCGTCAGCCGGCCGGCGCGGTGGATCTCCTTGCCACGCTCTGCGAACTGGCCGGGTTGCCCGCGCCGCGCGGACCGCAGCCGCGGGACGGCGTCAGTCTGTTGCCGGTGTTGCGGGATCCGGCCGCGCGGGTCCGCGATCATGTGCTCCACGTGTTCCCTCGCGGGCCAGTGCTCGGGCGCGCGGTGCGCACGGAACGGCACCGGCTGGTGGAATGGCGGCGAGTCGAAGATCCGGCCGACCGCGCGGAGATCGAACTCTACGATTTGATGGAGGACCCGGAAGAGACCGTCAATCTCGCACCCGACCGGCCGGAGCTCGTCCGGGAACTGGGGCGCATCCTCGCTCGGTATCCCGACCCTCGGCCGCCGGTGGGGCGCCCCGCGCCGCGGATCGCGATGCGCCCGCCCGACTCGCCCGAGGAGATTGCCCGGGCGCTGCGGGATCACGACCGCGCCGTGCTCATTCGGGAGGGGTGGATCCGCGATCCCTACATCGTCGCGGGCCCCGACGGTTGGTGGTACCTCACGGGTACAACGTTCGAGCCCGGCGATCCGCTTGAGCACCGCGAACCGTACAACCGCGGGCTCTTCGACGAGTCCGGCGTGGGATGGCACGTCCAGGTGTGGCGCAGCCGCGATCTGATCGCGTGGGAGACGCTCGGCGCGCTGTACTCGCTGACCGATGGCGTGTGGAGCGCGGCACAGCCGGCGGCGTTTGCGGCGGCACCGCGCCCCACGTGGCGGCTCTGGGCGCCGGAATTGCACTGGACGGGCGATCGGTGGGCGCTCGTGCACACGAGCCCATACCCGGTGCGCGGCTCGAACCTTTCGTTGAGCGAGGGAGCGGAACTCCGTGGCCCTTGGCAAAATCCGATGGGCGTCGAGATCGGCCAGCGGCACGATCCCTCGCTGTTCCGCGACGATGACGGCGTGTGGTGGCTGGTGTGGGGCGCCACTGAGATTGCGCCGATTCGGCCGGACTGGACCGGCTTCGCCGCGGCGCCTGTGCGCATCGGCCCGGCCCGCGACGGCGTCAAGATGGGCCACGAAGGCTGTCTCATCCGCAAAATCCACGGCCGATACGTGCTGTTCGGAACGGGATGGTCCACCGGCCGGATGCGCAAAGGCAGCTATAACCTATACTATGCTGTCGCCGATCGCATCACGGGCCCCTATGGCCCGCGGCGGCTCGTGGGACGTTTTCTGGGTCATGGCACGCCGTTCCAGGATCGCGAAGGACGGTGGTGGTGCACGGCGTTCTTCAATGCCGACGTACCGCCGCTGCCGGCGGAGGGAATCGAAACGCGGGACCTTTCCGAGACCGCGCAGACGATCAATCCTCACGGCGTCACCATCGTGCCGCTCGAGGTTCGTGTGCTCGACGACGGCGACCTTCTGGTTCGGGCGAAGCCGTCGGCCTACGCGACCGCCGGTCCCGATGAAGCCGCCCTGGGACAGGGAAAGCGGGCCAACGGCCCGTTCTGGGCGCCGGGACATTGAAACCCATGGCCAGACTCGGCCTCCGTCCGCGCCGAGGAGAGCACCGACTTGCGCCCGATGGATTGACGCGGAGGAGGTGGGTGTGGTCGCATTCGCGAGAAGAAGTTGGCGGAGGTGATCGGCCAGCGGTACGAATCGGAGGTGTGCGGATGACGGCACGGCAGGTTCGCCGGCGACGGTTTCTGGTGGAGACGGGTCTTGGTCTGGGCGGAATGCTCTGGGGCACGAGCCGCACGTGGGCGGGGGCGAATGATCGGGTGCGCGTGGCCGTGCTCGGCATCCACGGGATGGGCCAGTCGCACATACAGGCATATCAGAAACTCGCGCAGGTGGAGGTCGCGGCGTTGTGCGACCCGGACTCCAACCTCTTCGCGCCGGTCATCGAACAACACTTCACGAAACGCGGTCTCCCAGCGCCGAAGATCTACACCGACCTGCGGCGGCTGTATGAGGACAAGGACATCGACGCCGTCTCGATCGTGACGCCGAACCACTGGCACGCGCTGGCCGCGATCTGGGCGATCCAGGCGGGCAAACATGTGAGCGTCGAAAAGCCGTGCTGCCACAACGTGTACGAGGGTCGCCAGCTTGTGGAGGCAGCGCGCAAATACCGTGTGATTGTGCAGGACGGCGCGGAGCAGCGCAGCAACCCGTGCGCGCAAAGCATGGCCAAGTTCCTACATGAGGGCGGGCTCGGCGAGGTCTACATGGCGAAGGGTATTTGCTACAAGTGGCGCCCCTCCATCGGCCGCTACCCGGATGAACCAGTGCCCCCGGGCGTGGACTATGACCTCTGGCTCGGGCCGGCACCGAAGCGACCGTTCAACCGCAACCGGTTTCATTACAACTGGCACTGGCACTGGGACTACGGCAACGGCGACATCGGCAACCAGGGCGTGCACGAGATGGACATCGCGCGCTGGGGCCTGGGCGTGCGGTTGCCGACGCGCATCGTCGCCTCGGGCGGTCACATGATGTTCGACGACGATCAGCAGACACCCAACGTGCTGATCGTCGCCTACGAGTTTCCGAGCCCCGCCGGCGGCGGCGACAAGAAGAAGATCCTTCAATTCGAAGTGCGCGGCTGGATCACGAACCGCGAGGACGCGATGTGGATGCGACCGGTGGACACCACCGGGTACGCGGCGACCAGCGCAGGCAACACGATCGGCAATCTCTTCTTCGGATCCAAGGGGTATATGGTCAAGGATGTCTCGCGCTGGGCGACGTTCATGGGCGAGCAGCGTGAACCGGGACCAACCGGGTCGGGCATCGGCAACCACTATCAAGTGTTCGTGGACGCGATCCGCTCGGGCGATCCCGCCACGTTCAACGTGAGCATCGAGGAAGGGTTTCTCTCGTCTACGCTGGTGCACCTTGGCAACATCGCGTACCGACTGGGGCGCGCGCTCGAGTTCGATCCCGAAACAATGACCTTCCCACACGACGCCGAGGCCAACGCGATGCTCACGCGCGAGTATCGTGCGCCGTTCGTGGTGCCGAACCGCGTGTGAACACCGGACCGCTCGAATCGGCGTTCGCAGTCCGAGCGGCCGGGGGAGAACAACAGCGGCCTTGAAGCCTGCAAGCAGCTGCCCCGGCGGGCAGGAAGTCCACCCTCGCGGCAGCAGTCTGTACCAGCGCACGGCCGGCGAGGCGGCGTTGTGGTCTGGGGGGCCTTGCCGCCGCGCCCCAGCGTGCCGCTGTGCGCGCAAAGACTGTGGCGCGCCCAACCGGATGAGACTGACCAGCGGGTGGGGGGCATCGTTGCCGCGCGTCTCGGGCGGCCACCGGGGCCCGCGGCCCGCCCGGTGCGACATCCGGCCGACCTGGATGGCGTCGGATGGGCGGCGGTCACGAACCGCGACTCCAACGCCGTCGCCGATCCGGCGAGGGCGGTCCTGTCGTCGTGCGTGTCAAGCGCCGCGTTGAGCGTGGGGGGCCGCCGCGCACAGCGCGGCACCGCTTGGGCTGACCGCGGAGTCGCGTACGTGGGCAATGGCCGTCGTGGTGATGACGGCACCCTGCGAGGGGACGGCCCGGCTCAGCGCTCCCAGTTCGTTCGGCGCCGGCCGCATCGAGGGCCAGGGTTCCTTCGTCTCGGCAGAAGATCGCCGAAACTACAGTGGGGTGTGCTATAGCTGGGTGGGGCAAAGCCGAGATCGCAGCTTTGTGATCGGTGGTGGTGTGCGCCGAGGTCGGCGATGAGGGCGGCGCGGTGTCTGCGCGGCTGCTCGCACTTCGTCCCGGGTGGTTCGATCGCCGCGGTGCGCTTGCGGCTTGAGCTTTGGTGGCGTCAGCGGTGGCGCAGGGCGAGCCGGACGAGTTCGCCAGCGTCCGCCGCCGCCGCCATCTCCGGTGGAACCGCGGCGAGCAGGGACTGGGCTTCGGCGAGCTTGTAGCCAAGCGATACGAGCGCCTCGAGCGCGTCGCGGATGCGCGGGTCGGAACTCTCCGCCCCACCGGCGGGAGCGGTGACCGCGGCCAGCGCATCGCCCTTCGAAATGCGATCGCGCAGCTCGACGACAATCCGCTCCGCTGTTTTGCGGCCGATGCCGGAAATTGTCGTGAGCCGTTTCACGTCACCGTTCACGATCGCGGCGATGAGGTCCCGAACGGAAAGGCCACTGAGGGCGCTCAGCGCGGTTTTGGGACCGATGCCGCTGACCTCGAGCAGCAGGCGGAAGACCTCGCGTTCGGCCTCGGTTACGAAGCCGTATAGGGCCTGGCCGTCGGCCCAGACGTGGTGGTGGGTGAGGATTCGGCACTCGGCGCCCAGCGCCGGCAGGCGGTCGTGGCTGCTAAGCGGAATGTGCACCTCGTATCCGACGCCGCCGCACACGACGACGACGCGGGTTGGATGCTTCTCCGCCAGCCGGCCTTCGAGGGACGTGATCATCGCGTGTGATCGTAGCGGCTCGGCGCGTTCAGCGCACGTCCTCACGGTCGTCCGGCTCGGCGGTCGCGCCCGACGGCCTCTCGCGCAGCCGTACCGACCGGAGGTTCATGATGCCCGAGCTCGGCCGGCCGTCGGGCCGGACTTCGAGCACCGTGAGGCCGGCGGGAAGCCGCAGATGACCCACGACGCGCTCGGTGAAGTTGCTCCAATTGCCCGTCGAGGGAAGCGCGAATCGAAGGCTTTGCCGGCCGACGGCGATCAACACCCGGCTGCTCGCGACCGGGCCGCCGAGCGCGTAGTCCAGTCCTATTTCGTACTCTGCTGGGCTTGGCGTGCGGAAGCGCCAGACGAGATAGTCCCGTTCATTGTGCCAGTGGCCGATGTGAGGTCCGCCGCCGAAATTTTCCATGCGGAACGTTTGGCCGTACCGGTCCGCGGCGGCGGCGGCCAGCACGATCTCTCCCGGCGCGCGGGGTGGAGGCGGGACGCGCGGCGCCGGTGGGGCGGCACCGTCGGGCACGCGGGATGGCGCGCCGCCCACGGGCGCCGTCGCGGCGGACTCGGCCGGAGCGCGCGGGCGCGAGCCACGGAGGGCCAGCCCCACTGCGAAGGCGCCGAGCGCTATGAGCGCGAGCGCGACGCGGCCGGCCACCGTTCGCGGCCAGACGCGCCGCACGCGCCCCTGACCCGCTAGCGAGAGTGGCGTGGCCGCCGTATCGGCCGCGGCCAGGTCGGTGGCGTGCAGGTGCACCGTCGGAGCAAGGACACCCTTCACACGCAGCTGGGCGACCTTCGGCGCCCGGATCGCGGCTTCGCGCTCGGCCGCTGTATCCCGGTGCGCGCGGAGAAAGTAGGGCGGCTCGAGATCGCGGACGGCCGCCCACGCCGCTTTGCACGTCGCCAGATCAAACTCGCAGCGGCGAAACTCGAGCGATTCGGTCGCGTCATCGAAGAACACGTACGAGGCGGCAGACACGCCGTCGCGCGGGTCGCCGACCGATCCGACCCCAATCAGGTAGCGCACGCTGGGCTCGAGCGTACGGTCATCGGCGGAGAGGCGCTCGACGCGTCCGTCGCGCATCGCGAACAGCGAGGGGACGTGCGTGTGGCCGATGAAGACAAGCCGGGCCTCGGTGGCGCGAAAGCAGACGGCCGCATCCTCCTCGTCGTCCACATAGCCGAACTCCTCCGGTGCGGCGGTTTCGGCGTGCACGAAGAGCAGGTCATCCACTTCCGCAGAGAGCGGCAGGCCCCGTAGAAATTCGAGTGCGTCGGCGTTGAGCTGCCGTCGGGTCCACCGCGCCGCGCGGCGCGCGCCGCGGCGAAATCGCTCCAGCGAGAAACGGCCGACCATCGCCGCGTCGTGGTTGCCGAGCACGCAGAGACGGCAGCGCGTGCGCACCTCGGCGAGCACGTCGGCGGGCCAGGGACCGTAGCCGACAATATCGCCGAGGCAGATCACCGCATCGGCTCCGCGCGCGACCGCGTCGGCGATCACCGCGCGCCAGGCCGGCAGGTTGGCGTGAATGTCCGAGACAACCGCCAGTCGCATCTGCGGCGAGAGCTCCAATCGACGGTAGTAGATCGCGGTACGCTCATGCAAACCGCGCGGGGCCGAGCCGATTGCGCTGTTGGGAAATGAGCGGCCAATACTGGCCACGGCGAACGGACGAAAATTTCGTTTACCCCAACGCCTATGTGCCATTCGCCGGTGGTTTTCGCCGCTGCCCGAACAAAACGACGGTTTCGACCATTCAACCCTCCCAGGGGACAGGCACCTGGGACGGCGGCTAGGGACAGGCACACCAGTCCACTGCTTCCGGGCCCGATTGGGGACAGGCACATGCGCAGCGCGCAAAGCTGGCCTGATGATGGTGTTCCGTCCGCTGTAGCTCCGGCGCTCCGCCGCCGGAGCGGGGCCGTGAGGGGCAGGCAGGTCCGGGGCTGAGGCTGTGGAAACGGGGGTCCGCTGGGGACAGGCACGTTGTTGTTGTCGTCGTGGGGACAGGCACCTCTCTGGGCGCAGTAGGCGCAGAGAACCCAAAATGGGATCGCCAGGTGCCTGTCCCCAGTTGGAGCCGTCCGCCTCGAACAAAGCCTGCAAGCCGAACCCCCCAATCTTTACCGCGTCCCATTTTCGCTGCCGTCTTCGGTGTGCGAAACAAGGCAGCCCACATGCGTCGAGCCGAGCGTGGCGGTCGGGATCTGCTTTCAGGCCAGAAGCGAAAAATCGGCAGCGGTTTTCGCCAAGCCCCGGTAGCGGCTGCGTCCGAATCCATATCCCCGATTCAATTCACTCATCGACTCTTCGATGCCGTTACGGGGATGCCTACGCATGTTGAAGTCCGGCCGCGCCATCGCGCGGCGGCGCGCCTGAAGCCATTCGTGGTACTCCCCCACCAGCAGCGTCCGATGGACTTGGCTCCTTCCCACGCAACGCGTGCGCAACGGGCAGGCGCCGCACCGCTCGTGGTTCCACTCGAAGCGATAGTAGACTTTACATGTGACCTCCTCCAGCCGGCTGCATTGGGTGCTCGTCTGGCCGGCCGGGCAGAGCGCCTGGCGATCCCGAAGACTCACATCGACGGCGTCAGCTCCGGGGTCAACTCGAAGTGTTCCCTGGAACCCCGGCGCAGCGTTTCCATCTGCCGTGTCTGGCGCAGGGCTTCGGGCGGGGTCTGGGCCCAACCGAGCAGATCGCGGGCATCCTGGCCGGCTTGGAGCATCTTGGCCTCCAGCGCCTCGCGGGGCGCCGGGTAGTCCGGGCGGCTTTCGACATCGCGTTCCCACCCGGCCGGCCACGCGGCGGGTCGCGCCAGCGCCGGTTCCCGTTCCAGTCGCTCCAACGCCCGACGCAGGCCCTCGCGCACGCGCTCCAGCCGGCTCATTTGGCTGACCGGTCCGATCACATGCGTCGAGTCCAGCCGCTGCGCTGTCCGCGCTTTGAGGTCGCCGGCCTGACGCATCGCATCGAGCACCGCATCGAAGGCGGTCGCCGTGAGGCCATGCTCCAACAGCCGCCGGCGGAAGTAAACCAGGCTCGTCGGATCGAAGGGACAGAAGCCCCGGCTCTACGTTTCCTTCCCGCTGGCGCTGGCGGCCGCCATTGGGCTGGAGCCGGGCGAAGAGGTCCAGCGGGAACTGCTCGAGCGCGGTGAGCTTCATCTCACGCGCGTCAACCCGCCACCGCCCTCAACCCGGAGAAGAGCCTAGGGGTTTTTCAACGGAATCGAACGTTTAGATGCGACCTCGGCCCGCCCGGCGGGGCGGGCGTGGGATGGATGCGGTTGGTCCCAGCATTGGACGGAATGGGGATTCGGGCGTCCCATGCTTGGACGGACGGCTCGAGACATTTGGGCGCGAGGTCGGGCAGGGGGGAAAGCGCTGCCGCGCGCGAGATCGGCGGGGGGGTGTGGGGGCGCGGTGGGTCTTGAGCACGGCAGAGCGTCTTGACCGGCGGTGGGGGCACCGATAGCGTACACGGGCCGCGCGAACGCACGGACGATGGCTCACGAGAAGATGCCGCCGAAGATCCAAATCCTGCCCTCGCTGCTCGCGGCCGATTTTGGTCGCGTGGCCGAGGAATGCCGCCGCGCCGAGTCGGCCGGCGCGGACGCGCTGCATCTCGACGTAATGGACGGTCATTTTGTGCGGAACATCAGCTTCGGGCCCGAGATCGTGCGCGTCGCGCGGCGGAGCTGCGGATTGCCGCTGCACGTGCATCTGATGCTGGACCGCCCGGATCTATACTTGACGGTGTACGTCGACGCGGGTGCGGCGACGGTGCTGATCCACGTCGAGGCGCGGTGCGATGTTGCGGCGGCGCTGAACGAGCTGCGTGGGCTTGGCGTGCGGGCGGGCCTCACACTGAATCCCGAGACGCCGCTGGAGTTGGCCGAGCCGCACCTGGAGGCGGGGCTGGTGGACGAAGTGCTCCTGATGAGCGTGCATCCGGGGTTCGGGGGCCAGTCGTTCATTGAGGCGGTGCTGCCGAAGATCGCGGCGCTGCGGATGGCGCGGCCGTCGCTTGCGATCTCGGTGGACGGTGGCATCGGCGAGGCGACCGGCGCGGCCTGCGCGCGGGCGGGCGCGAATGTGCTGATCGCGGGCACGACGCTGTACGGCGCGCCGGACATGGCCGCCGCGGTGGCGCGGTTGCGCGCGGCGGCGGGGGGAGCCGGATGATCGTTCCGCCGGACCAGATCCGAAATTTCTGCATCATCGCGCACATTGACCACGGCAAGTCCACGCTGGCCGACCGGATGCTCGAGCGCACCGGTCTCATTTCGCCGCGCAACGCGATGCCGCAAGTGCTCGATGCGATGGACCTCGAACGCGAGCGCGGCATCACGATCAAGGCGCACCCGGTCTGTATGCCCTACACGGCGCGCGACGGTCGCACCTACACCTTTCACCTGATCGACACGCCCGGCCACGTGGACTTTTCCTACGAGGTGGCGCGCAGCATTGCGGCGTGCGAGGGCGCGCTGTTGGTGATTGACGCGACGCAGGGCGTCGAGGCGCAGACGGTCGCGAACACGCTGCTCGCGATGGAGCATCAGCTTGAGATCATTCCTGTGCTGAACAAGATCGACCTGCCGGGCGCGGACATTCCCGGGGTATGCCGGCAGGTGGAGGAGATCCTTGCGATCCCGATGGACGAGGCGCTGGTGGTCAGCGCGAAAACCGGGGAGGGGGTGGACGAGGTGCTCGAGGCGATCGTGCGCCGCATCCCGCCGCCCTCGCCGGGCGCGCGGGACACGGTGCGCGCGCTGGTGTTCGACTCGTCGTTCGACGCCTATCGGGGTGTGGTGCCGTGTGTGCGGGTCGTGGATGGGCACCTGGCGCCGGGCCAGCGGATCCGGCTGATGAGCACGGGCGCGGAGTACGAGATCAAGGAGGTCGGGCAATTCCGTCCTCGCCCGGTGCCCGCACCGGCGTTGGCGGCGGGCATGGTCGGGTACCTGATCGCGACGATCCGTCACCCCTCCGAGGTGCGCGTGGGCGATACGGTCACCGACGCGCAGCGTCCCGCGGCCGAACCGCTGCCGGGCTTCCGGCAGATCCGGCCGATGGTGTTCTGCGGTCTGTATCCGGTCAACAGCGCGGACTACGAAAAGCTGCGCGCGAGCATTGAACGCTATGCGCTGAACGACAGCGCGCTGCACTACCAGCCGGAGTCCTCCTTGGCGCTCGGGCTCGGCTTTCGATGTGGCTTCCTCGGGCTGCTGCACATGGAGGTGGTCCAGGAGCGGCTGCGGCGTGAGTTCGATTGCGACATCATCGCGACCTATCCGGGGGTCGTGTACCGCGTGCACCGCACGGATGGGGTCGTGCAGGAGGTGGACAACCCCGCGTTTCTGCCCGATCCGACGAGAATTGAACGCATCGAAGAGCCGATCATTCGCGCGCGCATCATCTGCCACAACGAGCACATTGGCGATCTGATGCAACTGGTGCTGGACAAGCGCGGGCAGGTGGAGACGACGGAGTCGCTCGATCCGAGGCGCGTCATGCTAACGGCCAGCCTACCGTTGAACGAAGTGCTGGTGGACTTTCACGACCGGCTCAAGAGCTTGAGCCACGGCTACGCCTCGATGGACTATGAGTTGGCGGGGTATGCGCCATCGGACATCGTGCGGCTCGACATTCTGGTGGCGGGGGAGCCGGTGGACGCGTTCGCATGCCTCGTGCATCGGGACAAAGCGGCGGCGCGCGGCCGGCAGATCTGCAAGTCGCTGTGCGAGGCGATTCCGCGTCACCAATTTGCAATTCCGATCCAAGCGGCCATCGGGCGCACGATCATCGCGCGCGAGACAATTCGGCCGTTCCGTAAGGACGTCACCGCGAAGTGCTATGGCGGCGACATCACGCGAAAACGCAAGCTGCTGGAGCGGCAGAAGGAGGGCAAACAGCGAATGAAGCAGGTCGGCGAAGTGGGCATTCCGCAGGAAGCATTCGTGCGGGTGCTGAAGGCGGACACATGAGCCGGGGTGGGGCGCCGGGACCGGGCGTCGGGGCGCGGCGGGGGAACGTCGTCGGCGTCGCGAAGGCGGTGGTACGTTGGTGGCGCTGGCGGCGGCTGCGGAAGGCGGCGCGCGAGGCGCTGCACCACGCGCGGCACACGCGGGCGATGTGGGAGGATATCGCGCGCGCCGAGGAGCTGGGCGCGGTGCGGGCCGCCGAGGAGCGCACGGCGACGGCGCTGCGCGCGCACGACGCGGCGGCGGTGGACAGGGCGCTCAGCGATCTCGATCAGGCGCTGCGGCGGCTGGCGCCGCCGCGCCCATGGCACCGCGCGCGGGAGTTCGTCGAGATCGCCGCCGTCGCGGGCGCGGTCGCGATGGCGCTGCGCTGCTACTTCATCCAGCCCTTTCGCATCCCGACCGGCTCGATGATGCCGACGCTGTGCGGCGTGCAGATCCGTGACCAGGTTGGACGGCGATGGTACGACTGGCCGCCGGTCTCGTGGCTCGGCTGGGCCCTCTTTGGCGAGGGCTATGTCGAGGTCCGCGCGCGCTGCAACGGATACGTCGGTTTTTCTCAGCGCTCGCCCGACGACGACTACGACCTGATCCCCGTGTTCGAGCGGCCACCGAGCCGCGGCGGGATGCCGGGCAGCACGCCCGTCCTGCACCGTGCGCGTGTGAACCTCCCGCGACGCGTCCCGGAGGGCTCGTTCGTAACCGAGGGCGACGTGCTCGCTTCGGGCCGCGTGAAGATCGGTGATCACGTCTTTGTGGACAAAATCCGCTACAACTTTCGAAAGCCGCGCCGCGGCGACATCATCGTGTTCGACGTCAGCCGCGTGGATTTCCCCAACCTGCGGGGCGATTTTTACATCAAGCGATTGGCCGGCCTGCCGAATGAGCACATCTCGATTCGGCCCCCCCACCTGGTGGTCAACGGCCGCCCGGTGGAGTCGCCGTATCCGTTTCACCGCCTCGTGCACGATCCGTCGTACCACGGTTATGAACTGGCGTCGGGGCCGTCGCCGCGCCGCCCGAAACTGGCCTCGCCCGAGGATGTGCTGGAGCTGGGGCCGGACGAGTATCTGCCGCTCGGCGACAACACGCGGTCGAGTCTCGACGGGCGGTATTTCGGGCCCGTGAAGGCCGCAGACTTGGTCGGGCCGGCGTTCACGGTGTACTGGCCGCTGTCGCGCCGGTGGGGGTGGGTGCGATGAGCGCGAAACGCCGCCACGGAGGACCCCGACGCGGGCGAGCCGCGCTGGCCACGCCCGATCACGCGGCGATCGCGCGCCGCGTGCTGGAGATTGAGATTGCGGAACTGCACCGCGTGCAGCAGAGCCTCGGGCGCGGGTTCGCGCGCGTGGTGGACCTGTTGCTCGACCGCCTCGCGCGCGGCGGCAAGCTCGTGTGGACCGGCGTCGGCAAGAACTTGCCGATCGCGCAAAAAATCGCCGCGACGTTGACGAGCACGGGCTCACCGTCGGTGGTCATGCACCCCTCCGATGCGATGCACGGGGATCTCGGAATCGTGCAGCCCGCGGATGCGGTGATCGCAATGAGCTACAGCGGCGCGTCGGACGAGCTTCTGCAACTGGTGCCCGCACTGCGGCAGCTCGGCGCGCCGATCGTCGCGTTCACGGCCGATGCGCGCAGCCCCCTCGCACGCCTCTGCGATGCCGTGCTCTGCGTGCGCGTGCGGCGCGAGGCGTGTCCCTTTAATCTCGCGCCGACCGCGAGCACCACCGCGATGCTCGCGGTCGGCGACGCGCTCGCGATCACACTGCTGCGGGCGCGCGGCTTCGGACGCGAGGACTACGCGAAACTGCACCCGGCCGGCGCAATTGGCCGCGCGCTGCTGCTGCGGGTGCGCGACATCATGCGCACTGGCCCGCGGCTCGCCACGGTGCCCGTGACGGCGCGCGTGAGCGATGCGGTCGTCGCGATGACCCGCGCGCGCGCCGGCTCGGTGGCCGTGGTGGACGAACGAGGGCGCCTCGCCGGCATCTTCACCGACGGGGATCTGCGCCGTCAGCTGGCCGCCGGCCTTCATCCCGGCGAGCGGCCGATCGCCGACGTGATGACGCGGCAGCCCGTGTGCGTCGGCGCCGACCGGCTCGCCGTCGATGTGCTGCGCGCGTTCCGCGAACATGCGATTGACGATCTGGTGGTCGTGGATGAGAGTGGCCGCGTGGTGGGCATGGTGGATCTGCAGGACCTGCCGCGCCTGAAGCTGCTGTAAGCCGGCGCACGACCGCGCGCGATGGCCGCCGTCCAAGGACGTGGACTATCAGCGGGCAGGCGTGGGCCGTCGCGTTCGTGCTGAGGATCGCGGGGACGGCCGCGGGCGCGGTGCCCGCGCCGGAAGCTCGCTCCGTCCCAGCCGGTGTTCATCGTGGCCGGGTCAGGTGGATCTCCACCGTGCCGGTGGGTCGCGGCGATGGACGCGGGGTCGCATGCGCGGGCGCTGGAACTCAGCGCGGACGAGCTTCAGGTGGGGGCCCCCGAGCTGCCGCCCCCCCACCGGCGCCGACGGACGATGCGCCGCCGACCGCGCGGGAGGTGATCCTCGGTTCCAACGGTGTCTCGGCCGCGGAGCTCCATTGGCGCGCTCGCCCGGTAGGTTCGGCGCCTGCGGAGGAGGGGAGACCCGACGCGACGGGTGTTGCGTCGCGGCCGCGGCGCGGTGGTGGTGTGTCCGGCGGCCTCGTGGCACTCCGATGCGGACCGCAGCGAGCGGCTGCGCACGATATCGCCGCGGACGTCATGGCTGTTGTCGCGACTCGTGCATAACCTCGGAGCGGCCGTTGAAAATTCCATCGCGGATCGGCTGGCGTGGCATGTGGGATCGAACGAACGAGGGACGCGCCGCCGGTTGGTGAAAACCCCGACTCCGTTGGCTCGGCCTGGGGCGAGGTGCCAGTGCCGCGGCCCATCCACTTCTTCGCGCTGGCCCCGAATGACTCCGCCGGCCAGTCGTGGTGCCGGCGGTGGTTCGATCTGCCGGCCGGATTCCCGGATTCGAGGACCAGGATCTGATCCTCGAACTCGGCCCTCTGGGCGTGCGCTCGTGGGTGCGGGTCAATGGCGAGCGGGTGAGCGAGGTGACATGGTCCACGCATCCAGACATCTGCGATGTGGTGAGTCGCTCCATCGCGCTACCGCGCCGCCAGGTGCGCGCGCGACAATCGCGTGGCTGTGTTCATCCAAGCCGGTTGTGAGACTGGCGGTATGCTCACGCCTCCTGATGCGGCGAGCCGATGCGTTGGCGCGTCTTGATCTGCCGCCCGTGGTGGCCGAAGACGATCCGTACTGCTTTGACCGCTGATGAGCCAGGGTGCGACCTTCGTGGGTCGACGGCCACCGCGCCGTAGCGATGCCGGTGATGCGGGGACGGGATCAGGTGGCCAGCCAAGCCGCCCTCCTCCACCACAATGGAGGTAGGGCGTACAGCCGTCGACGTCCTCCGAGTTGTTGGAAACGATAGGGATGGGCGCCGGATCTCATCCATGCTTGATCGCCTTGCGGCGCTCACTTAGACTGGAGATGACCGGCACGCCCGGAGACGAACCGGTGACGAACCGGTTCCCCGGGCGGCGCCGCAAGTTGAGGCGACCAGTCGTACTGGGCGCCACGGGTGAACGAAGAGGAGTTCCCATGGGTCTGCTGGAAGCGATCACGGGGCTGTTTTCCTCCGATATGCCGACGGTGACGGCGCGCATGATCGTGGATGGACGCGCGCTGCTTGGTGTTCGTCCGGAGCATCGGCCCGGCCCCCGCGACATGATCGGTCTGCTGTACCGGCTGGGCCGGTTCGCAGAGCAGGAAAAGATTCCGTCCGCCGTGGTGTTTGATGGCGAACCGTTGCACCGCGCTGGCGACGGCGATCAATTCCAGGGCGTCACGGTCTATTACGCTGAGTCGGCCGCCCGCCGGGGCGCTCGTCTTCTGGAACTGGCGCGCGCGGCCGCGCGTCGCGGGCCGGCGACGCTGGTTTGCGATGATGCCGACGTTGAGCGTCAGGCGGCCGAGGCGGGCATTGCCACACTGCGGACGGCCACCTTGCGCAAGGCGATGGAGTCCGCCGGTGGTGAAGGGGGTGACTCGCGGCACGCGGCCGGACGGCACGGCGAGGCGATGCGGTCGGGGCGAGAAAGTGGCGGCGGTGCGCGCCGTGGGCGTCGTCGCCGCCGTGGCGGCGGTGGCGGCGGTTCGGGCGGTGCGGGCAGCGGGGCCGGCGGCCCGGCACGGATGGAGGAACCGGCTCCCTCGGCTCCGGAATCCAGAGCCTCCGCGGCACCGGAGGGCAACGCCACGCCGCAACCGCCGGCCGGAACCGAGCCTCCGACATCGCCGTCGCCCGACCCCTCCGTCCGCCGCTGGGTGGATGTGGTTGAATAACCCGCTGTTGGCGGGCGGAGGTGGCCGGCCCGGGCGGTTGCCCGGCGGCTGAAGGCCGTCGGACCGGATGTTGGGACGAGCCATGGTGGTCAAGAAAACGACGGGGGACGGCCTCGGGTGGCGGGAGAGCGCGGGATTCATCCTGCTGGCCGGCTGTCTGATGTTGTTGCTGGCGCTCGGCTCCTACGATCCCTATGACGTCTCCGCCAATGCGGCACCGCCGAATCGTCCGCCTCACAATCTGATCGGTTTGACCGGCGCGTGGTCGGCCTACGCCCTCTATACGCTGGTGGGGCTGCCCGCCTGGGCGTTGGCAGTGGGCTTGTTGGTGTGGACCGGTTTCTTTTTCTTTCAACGCATCGGCCCCGTGTGGCCTCGAGGGTTGTGGCTTGCGCTGCTGGTGGTCAGCTGGGCGGTTCTTCTGGACCTGCGGCCAGGGATCACACTGGAGTGGGCGGATACGTTGAACCTGCCCTCCGCGGGGGGGGTTGTGGGCGTAGGGCTGGGGCGGCGCGTGCTCGTGCCTTGGTTTGGCGAGATGGGAGCGTTGATTGTTGCCTCCACCGCATTCGCCGCCGGTCTGGTGTTTTTCCTCAGGATCAGCCCCTATCGGATTGGGCTGTGGACGGTGGGTAAAGTGAGGGCGCTGTGCGACGGCTGGCGCGAGGCTCGATGGCGGCGTATGGACCGTCTCGCGCGGCTCGCCGAGGCGGAAACCCAGGTCGCGAAGAAGCGGAGGACGATCGAGGAAGCGCTTCGACGTCACGGTGAAATTCCCGACCGTCCGCCGCCGGCGCCTGCAATGCCGGCCGAACCACCGCCGACCCTTGTTCCGTCCACAGCATCAGCGGCTGTCGCTCCGCCCTCAACACCGCCCACCCGCCCACCCCGATCGCCGAGCCCACCGCCGGCGGTTGCGCCGCCCTCTCCGGCGGTGGCCTCGGTGGCCGAGGTGCGCAGCGAAGGCGGGGGAGAGACGCCCCGCCCGGTCCGCGCGACGCCGCCTCCTTCAGAGCCGAAGACGGAGCCGGCTTCGGTGCCTGCGCTGTCGTCCGCGGATGGGCCGGCGGGAGCGGCGCGCCCGTGGACGTTGCCCACGCCCGATCTGCTGGAGCCGTTGCCGCCCGACGCCGAGCGTGTCATCGCGGATGATCTTCAGCGCTCGCAACAGACGCTGATCGAGACGTTGGCCGACTTCGGCATCGAGGCGCGGATCACAAACGTCGAAACCGGACCGGTCGTCACGCGCTACGAGCTTCTGCCCGCGCCCGGCGTGCGTGTGGAGAAGATCGTCAGTCTCAGCAACAACATTGGCCTGTCGCTCAAGGCCGAAAGCGTGCGCGTGCTGGCGCCGGTACCGGGCAAGGGCGTGATCGGCATCGAGGTGCCGAATCCCAAGACCGCGGTCGTATATTTGCGCGAGGTGGTGGAGAGCGAAGCCTGGCGTGCGACGCGTGCGGCGCTGCCGCTGGCGATCGGCAAAGACGTCGGCGGTCGGGTGCTCATCGCTGATCTGGCCGACATGCCCCACCTGCTCATCGCCGGCGCCACCGGTTCTGGGAAGACCGTGTGCATGAACTCGCTGCTCACGGGCTTGCTCATGTGCCGTACGCCCGACCAGCTACGGCTTCTTCTCGTGGATCCGAAAATCGTCGAGTTCGCGGCATTTCGCGATCTGCCCCACCTCGTCGTGCCGGTGATCACCGATGCGAAGAAGGTCACGCACGGCCTGCGCTGGGCAATCCAGGAGATGGAGGCGCGCTACAAGCTGTTCGCGCGCGCGGGCGTCCGCAACATCAAGGCGTTCAACTCGCGGGTGATGGTGAACCAACCGGACCTCTTCGGCGGGATAGAGCCCGAGCGGCGCGAGGCCGCGATTCCCGATCGGCTGCCCTACATCGTCGTGGTGGTGGACGAGTTGGCCGACCTGATGCTCGTGGCGCAGGCGGAGATCGAAAACCAGATTGCCCGGCTCGCGCAGCTCTCACGGGCGGTTGGTATTCACATGATTCTCGCGACACAGCGGCCGTCGGTGGACGTGATCACCGGTACCATCAAGGCGAATTTCCCCGCGCGCATCGCGTTTCAGGTCGCGCAGAAAAACGACAGTCGTACGATTTTGGACGCGAACGGCGCGGACAAACTGCTCGGCCGCGGCGACATGCTGTTCCTGCCCCCGGGGATCGGGCGGCTCGTCCGCGCCCAAGGGTGTCTGGTCACCGATCGCGACGTGCTGGCGGTGGCGGACCACTGGAAGCGGCAGGGGGCTCCGGCGTACGAATCGGCGATCGTCGAAAAGCTCGAAAAGAAGACCTCCGAGATTCCGGATCTCGAGGAGGACGAGGAACTGATCGAGCAGGCGATCGAGGTGATCCGCCAGACTCGGCGCGCTTCGACCTCGTCGCTGCAGCGGCGCCTGCGGATCGGTTACACTCGCGCGGCGAGACTGATGGATCTGCTCGAAGAGCGTGGGATCGTCGGCCCGGCGCAGGGATCGGATCCCCGTGAGATTTTGATTGACCTGGATGGCGAGATCCCGATCAACCCGGCGGCGGCCGGCGGGGCCGGGGCGGAGAACGAGCAGGACGCATGAGCACCACGCACGACAGCAACGAGACGACCTCGCTGGGTCAGCGGCTGCGCGCGGCGCGGTTGCGGCGCAACGTTACACTCTCGCAGGCGGCCGAGGCGACGCGCATCAAAGCGACGCAGCTCGAAATGATGGAGAACGACCAGTTCGACCGCGTGGGCGCGCCGGTGTACGTGAAAGGGTTTTTGAGACTGTACGGGGGGTATCTCGGTCTGGACCGCGAGGCGCTCGTTCGCGAGTACCTGCAGCGGTGGGGCGATGCGCGGCCTCCGCTGACCCCCGATGTCACATCGCGGGTGGTGCCGCGTCGGCTGCCGCCTTCGCCGGAACTGGCACCGCCCACCGAGCTGGTCGGCGACGGTGGGGCTTCGTCGGCGGCCGCGCCCGCCGCGTCGGGATGGACGGACCGAATGCGGTCGGTGGGTTCGGTGTTGACCTCGTCGGCGTTTCGGCGCGCGGCCCGCGCCCTTGTCGTCGCGGTGCTGCTGCTCGGTGGTGGATGGCTCGCGGTTCGCGGCCTGGCCGTGTGGACGCGGCACTGGCGCATCGAGGCTGGTGGAACTTTGCACGCCGCATCGGATGTGATCGAGCCGCCGCCGGATCCGTATCTCGATCCTGCCGGTGTGCGGTCGGTGGCGCCGGCGGCGGCAACGCGGCCGTGAACCTGCCGAACGCGTTGACGTTGGGGCGGCTCGGTCTATCGGGCCTGCTGCTCGCGTTGTTGAGGATGGACGCTCGTGGGAGCGCGACGGTGGCGGTGCTGGTGTTTCTGGCGGCGGCGGTCACGGACTGGTTGGATGGGCGGCTGGCCCGCGGACGCCACGGCGTGACGCTATTGGGGCAGTTGCTGGATCCGCTGGCCGACAAGGTCCTTGTGGCGGCTGCGCTCGTGAGCCTCGTGGAGATCCGTTTGCCCGGCGCCAGGCACGGACTGGTTCCCGCCTGGGTGGTGGTGGTCATCCTCGCGCGGGAATTTCTCGTGACCGGTCTGCGGATTTTGGCGGGGCGGTCGGGCCGCGACATTTCGGCGGAGTCGTGGGGGAAGCACAAAACGATTGGGCAGATGGCGGCGATTCTTGCGATTCTCGCCGGCTGGGCGGTGTATCATGATGCGCTGCTGCACGGACCGCCGTCCGCGATGGAGGCGTGGGCGCGCATGTTGGGACACGGCGCGTGGGCGCTTTCGGTTGCGGCGGCGCTGATGACGGTGATCTCCGGTCTGCTCTACCTGCATCGCCACCGGGATTTGTGGACAGCCGCGCATTGAGCTGGTTCCGCTGAACGTCCGCATGCGGGTTCGGACCCGGTGGCGCTGCTTGAGATCCTCCGTAGTTCTCCCGGCATGGAGAACCCGAGCCCGCAGCGGCGAACGGGCCGGTTGACCGCTCGCCTCCCGGACCGCGGCGCCGGGGTGCGGGGTCCCAATCGAAGACCGAGGGCGGATGGGGGTGTGGTATCGGGCAGACGCAGGGAGGGAACGCGCTGCGCCCGTTTGCGGTTGTTGCGGCCTCCCGGCATTTGTGGTTTACTTAAGTACAGCAATGAAGGGGTGTGTTCAGAGCCGGTTCGCGGCGGGATTGTTGGCCGTGATCGTGGCGGTGGTGGTGTGGATCGTCATGGCCATCGTGTCGCCGCGACGTCCATCCGTCGGTCAGAGCGATGATACGCCTCGCTCGGGGTCGGTGGAGCTGACCGAACGCCCGCTCGCGATGCCGTCGACCGAGCCTGCAGCGACCGAGCAGGATCACGTGGCGACGAAGGAGCTCGAGCGCCGTTTCACCGACGAACAGCGGCGGCGTCTTGAAGAGATTGGCCGCGAGTATGGCGAATTAGAGGCGCGCCGGATGGAGGCGGAGCGGGAGTGGACGCTGGCGCGCGCGCAGGCCGCGGGCGCCCCGGCCATTGCGCCGCTCGTGGCCGAACTGCGCGACGCCCGAGCGGCGTTGGAGCAGTATCTGCGTGACTTGCCGGGTCGCGCCGAGGCCGAGCGGCGCGCGCAGGCGGCGCAGCGTCGGGCCGCGGAGGCCGCGGCTCGAGTCGAGGCGCTCAAGCGGCACATCGAGGACCACGTGCCGCAAGGCGCCAGCAGCACGAGCGACGAGTGTGAGTGGTGCCGTCGAGATGCCGCGCGGATGGCCGTGGCCGAGGCGCGAATGGAACTGCTGCGCGAGCTGAACCAAGAGTTGCTCGCGGCCGGCGCGGCGGCGCGCGAGGCGGAGGCGGCGAACCGGGCGGCTCGCGTCGAGCTCTCCAGTCTCATGCGAGCGGCGCGAACGAGCGAGACCGCTCGTGCATATACCGAGCGAGTGCACAATGCGGCGAGAGCGTTGAATGACGCGATGGCGGCGATGCCAGATGTCGCGCGATGGCGCGAGGATGTGGATGCGGCGCTCGCGCGTCAGCGGGAGTTAATGGCCGAGTGGCGCGAGATCCATCGGAGCGCGCCGCTGGTGGATCCGGCGACGGGCCAGCCCGTCGTTGTTCCCTCAGCCCAGATGGCGGCGGCTGTCGCGGATCAACCGGAACGTGTGCGCACGACACCGTAAGGAGAAACCAACCATGCATCGGCGATGGGTGGCGATGGCAGCAGTGAGTGTTCTGCTGTGGGGCTCAGCGCGGTGGGCGCCGGTTCGTGCCGTGGAGCCCATACCGGACTGGATCACGCCGGTGTTTCCGGCGCTCGTCCCGAAGTCAGGTCACACGAACGGCATCCCGCCGAATCTGGCTCGAAATTTCATCGAGTACGCGTATCAAACGCGATACGAGAATTATTGGAAGGAAGTCTCGTACTACGATTACGACAAGACCACCGGCACGAAGCTGCGCGGCGCGTACGGCGACACGAAGACCTACGGATTCGTTCAAATGCCCTGGCCGCTACGGTCCCGTCCCTCGCGCGGCCCGTTTGTCCGCGGCACCGGCTTGCCCGATGCGTTTGATTTCGAAACCGATGAAGGGCGCAATCCAGACGGTGCCGTCAACCTGCCCAGCGGTGAGATCGGTTCGCCGAATCGCCGGCACTCCCTGAACGCCTTCAACTCCCTGTTCTATGCCTTTGCTTACGATGAGGCGGATGAGGACCAAGTCTGGACGCCAGGGGAGGCCTTCGTGGACGTGAACACGAATGGCATGTGGGATCCCCCTCAACCCGGCGAGGACTTTTGGGACAGCGACCACGTCGTGCCGTTTGCGGGCGAGCCGACGGCATGGAATCCGCGTAACGTGGACGGCGTGTGGAGCCAGTACGGCGGAGAGTTGTTTGCGGACTACAATGACAACGGCAGTTTCAACCGTGTGCTGACGATCTACGTGGCCGTCGGTGGCGCGCAGGTGGCGATCGCTGGGCACAACGAGCTCGATCTCTCTCCCGATCCTGGAACGCCGGGGAGCAACGAGGGTGACTTCACGCATGTGATCGTGACGAACACGGCGATCCCGATGCCGTATCCGATCAATCCCTTTCCGATCCCCGGTGCGCTGCCGGATGGCACGACGATTCCTCCAAACACGTATCTGGACGCGACCAGCGATGCGAACGGAGCGCTCCAGATCGTGGACACCGGCCTCTACATTGAGTACCAGGCGTATTGCTATTCCAACGAGCAGGCGGCCTCGCGGGGCTACTATACTTGGTCGGATGTCGTGAAGTCGGCGGGACCGCCGCCGGCCAATGCGTATCCGACGCCTCGGCCTGTCCGCGCCCGGTTGTTTGCGGCCCGCGAATTGTACGGCACGTACAAGTTGGCGACCGCCACACCGGCCAGCGGCGTGCGACTGTATGGTGATCTCCGATCGCCGGTGGTTGCCCACCGTCCTGCGTATCCAAGTCGGCGCATCACGAACTCCGAGGATGGGCAGCCGACCGATGCGGTGCCGGGTGAGCGATTTGAGGACTTTATTTCGATCTATGATCCGGCGCGCGGCGCGCACGCGTTTGTCCAGTGTCCGCCGGCGCTACTTGCGAACTGCTCCGTGGAGCGTGGGAACCGTCTTCCCAACGGTAGTATCAACACGCGCAACCGGCAAATATCCTTTACCTACGATTATTACACGAACTACCTTGCCTGGAACTACCCGGGCGCTTGGACCGCGCTCGTCGCGCGCGCGTTTAACGGTCGGTATGACGGGCCCGATGATTGGACGGATCAAGGCGTTTCGGGTAAGTGGGTCTGGGATGCTCGCGCTGCGCCGGTGACGGGCACCGCGCCGCCAACGCCGGGCACCGTGGACGCGAACGGGCGTCTGCTTTGGTCGTCGGCGGCGCCGGGCGGCGGGTGGGATCCACGTTCCGGGTACCCCACCTGGGATGATTGGTATCAGCAGGTGTTTGGTCAGGGCATCACACCGGCGCCGGACTTCCCCGCTGGCATTTACCGAATTCAACGCTACACCCCGAACAGTGGCCGGGATCCCACCACCTTGTGGATCCCCGCCACGTCGTGGGGCTATGACAGCCCGGCCGAGTATTGCGACATGCCCTCCTCGATTTATCACCTCGCCGGCAGTTATGCGCTGGGGGATTCGCTTTGGTGGAACACCGTTTCAGGACTGGATGTGTTTGAGTTCACTGCGACGAACTCCGTGTCGATGGCCTATGGCGACGGTCGGCTCGGCGAAGTCACATCTCCATGGAACGAGGAGATTTGGGGGCATGACATTGAAGGTATCGCCAATTTTTATGGGCCGGGGGATGGATTCACGCCGAGCGCTGGTCCGTTTGCATTCCTGACTCTGGCGGGCAACGGCTACGATGGCGCCAACCAAATGACGATCGAGTTCATTACGCACCGTCGCGATGGTGTGCCCGGCCTCGACGAGCATCCCCGGCAATTCCGCGACACCAACTGCGATGGTTATCTCGACGGCGGCCGGGAATTGCAGGGCGAGGCCAACTATCTTGCCGACACGCCCAGTTATGGCGTTCACTCGTGGTACAGATTCATGGAACATCTGATCGAGCTGTGGGACCAGAGCGAAGATTTTGCCCAACTGATCGGCCGCACCTCGCTAGGGCTGGGCTACGCGTACGGCATTTATCCGGTCGCGCCGGGGCATGAGGGCTGGGCGGCGCTCGGTGGGCCCTCGGGGCAAGTCATCCCGTTCATCAGCCGCGATACGAACGCCGTGCTGTCCATGTTCTTCCAGGTTCGGCCGCTGAACGGGGCGGGGGAGAATCCTCAGATTCGGCCGGATGGCGTGTTCGATCCGAACTGGGATCCGAACCAGCATCCGGCGGCACAGGACTTCGGGATGGGGCTGTTGTGTCACGAGCAAGGACACGACCTGATGGGGTGGCCGGACCTGTATGACTACGACACGTGGTCCGGCGGCAACCCCATCGTCAACTGGCCGATCGGCTCGTATGATCTAATGTCGAACAGCTCAATGGTGCACGGAATTCCCGATCTTAAGTTGATGGCTGGGATCGGCGGGCCGTGGATCGCTCCCACCGATCTGGCGAGCGTTCTGCCGCTCGATGGCGGCCCCGTTACGCTCGACTTGCTCCCCGTCGAGAGATACAATAACCAATATTACTTCATCAGAAATCCCGCCAAGCCAGCGGAGGGCTTATGGCTATGGTACACCGACAATAACACCGAGTATAACGTGGTCGGCGGGCGTGGTATTTACATCGAACACTTTGACTACAGCGATTTCGATAACGCCGTGCCGATCCAGCAGAAGGTGAACAACCACTTCACGTGGGAAATCCTCCAGGCGGACGGCCGCACCGATCTTCAGGACGGGCTGAACCTCGGCGACGCGGGCGATCCGTTCCCTGGGACTCGCAACCAGCGGGTGTTCTCGGAAGATACGCAGCCGGCGAGTCGCTGGTGGGACCAGACGCCGACCGGCATCCGCATCACGAACATCGAGCTGCCGCCGCAGGGCAGCGCCTTGCCGGCGAGGGTCACGTTCGAACGGTATTCCATAACGACCAACTGGTACACTGGACGCGGCGGTGCCGACACCGACGGCGACGGCATCCCCGACGCCTGGGAGTTCCGATATTTCGGCAACCTCACCACCGCCTCGGCCACATCGGACTACGATCTGGACGGCCTCTCCGACTACGGCGAATATTTGGCCGGCACTAACCCGACGATACAGGACACTGACGGCGACGGCATCCCGGACGGCATGGATGACAGCGATGGCGACGGCATCAATAACCGCGACGAGATCGTCGTGTACGGTACCGATCCGGGCCGTCGCGACACCGACGACGACGGCCTGGACGACCTGTACGAGATCAGTCAGGTCGTGTTCGACCCGCGTGACTCGACCAGCCCATCAATCCAGCGCGCGCTGAGATTCTTCGGTACGCCGTTGTCCTGGATGGAGATTGACCGGGAGGATCCCGAGCGGCGGTTCCAAACCGGCGACATCACGGTCGAGGCATGGATCAGTCCCTCGGCCGCGATGCTCGGCGCGGGCGGTCGGGTGTACGGGCGCTATTGGAACACCGGTCTGGCGCAGTCGTTCATCCTCGGTTTGACGCCAGCCGGCTTGCCCTACGTGGCCTACAACACCGGCATGGGCACGATCGCGGTGACCAACCCCGCGCCGGTTCCGATGGAGCCGGTGGGGCCCAACCCGCTGTTCGTGACGAACTGGACGCATCTGGCGGCCTCGTACGAACACGCCAGCCGCCTGGTCCGCCTGTGGGTCAATGGCGAGTCGGTCGGTACGGCGTTCAACTCGACGGCCTCAGGCTTGACCAACGCCGCCGGTCTCGTGCAACGGGTCGGCGAGAGCTTCAACGGGCTGATCGACGAAGTCCGGATCTGGAACAGCGCGCGGCCGCCAACGCTGATCGGTTGCAGCGGGCAGGAGGCCTCGCTCGCCTGCTATCACAAATTCGACGACTTCACGTCCGCGACGCCCGGCCTCGACGGACTATGGGGCACCGCCGATGACACCATGCCGCGAAAAGGGCATGTCGAAGATTTCGTCTACCCGCGAGAGTGGACGAACGACTGGGCGCACGGCGCCTCGCTGTTCGGCAACGTGGCGTGGTTCACGAACCGCTTCCTGTTCTTCCCGTCGCTGGGCGTCGATTCCGACATGGACGGCGTACCCGACGCGTGGGAGAACCGGTACCGCGCCGTCATGGACCCGCTCGTGAGCGATTCACACCTCGACGGCGACATGGACGGCTGGGTCAACGAGGAGGAGTTTCTGGCCTCGGTGCTCGCGGACGGCACCTATTCGAATGCGCCGAGCCCGGTGTCGGGTCTCTCCTGGCCCACTCCAATCATCCGCAGCATCGTGAAATCGACGACAGCCACGAACGCGGCCGGCCAGTTTGTCATGGCCACGTACACGACCAATTCGATGGAGGGTGCGCCGGACGCCGTCGTGATTGTGGCCGCCGGCAACGTGCCGCAGGCCAATCCGTTCACGTTGCAATCGCAAGGCTACTCGGCGGGCCATATGAAGGGCGGCGCGAACTGGGCGTACGCTTTCCGTGACTTCAACAACAACGAGACTTGGGATCCAGGGGAGCCCTTCGGGTTGGCCGAGGGGCTGCCGGTCGGCGGCACGTGGGCGTTCAACGAGTTCACGTTCGGCCTGTCCGTGACGCGGCCGGGATTCCACCGCTTCTCGTGGCCGGCGCAAGGGACGACGAACGACTATCGCGTTCGGATCGCCAACGCGGGCGGGGCGGCGATCATCGACCGGTTCATCCGGGGTCGCACGTTCGTCCACGAGGGCGATTACATCGCGGCGGGGTACGCGAATGGTCTGCCGTATTCCACCAGCTGGCGCTACTACGTCTACCGTGCGCCCGACGACCCCTTCAAGGTGGCGCCGATCGCGCAGGGCGAGTTTAGTGTCAGCGTGGCGAGCAGATTGCCGGCGGCGCCAACGCCGATCACTGCGAACGATGCGGTGCGACGAACGGCGGTGGATTGGCTCGCCTTCGTGATGGACACCAACTCGGTGCGCTACGAGCTGGTGGTCGTCAACGCCGGCGGCACCCCGGTGTTCAGCCGCATTGATCTTGCGCCGGTTCCGGACAACGACGGCGTGCAGCGGGTCCGCGTGCCGATCTACGAGGACGGCGTCTACACGTGGCAAGTGCGCGGCTGGAACGCGCTCGGCGCGGGCGCATGGTCTCCGGCTCGCACCCTGCAGGTGAACCTCGCGGCGGGTCCGACCGGACCGTATGACATCGCGGGCGAGGTCTTCTACCAGGGCAAGGTGTTGAACCCGCGGATCATTGTGGAGGCCTTCGGCTCCCGCGATTTCCACGGCATGCCATGGGCGCGCGCGGTGGTTCAGAAAGTCAGCGTGACGAACGAAGGGGTTGCCGGCCGAGTGCAGTTCCGGCTGCGGGGCCTGAACGCCGGCACCTATTACGTCCGAGCGTATATGGACCAGAACAACAACGGCCGGCTCGATGCGTGGGAGTCGCGCGGCTGGATCGCGGCGCCCGTTTCCGCCTATCGCGCGGCCGATGTGGCGACGCCGCCCAGCGCGAGCGGCCAGGTGCTCGTCCTGCACGACCGCGACACCGACAACGACCACCTGCCGGACGCGTACGAGTTCTTCTTGACCGGCGGCCTCGCGACGATGGGGCGTGGCGCGGTGCGCGGCTGGACCGACACCGACGGCGACGGCCTGAACGATCTCGAGGAGTACCTCGAGTCCGCCGTTGACAGCAACCCAACCCTGGCCGACACCGATGGCGACGGCATCCCGGACGGCGTCGAGGTGTTGCTGCACGGCACCAATCCGCGTGTCATCGACACCGATGGCGACGGCGTCCCCGACGGGGTGGAGTTGACGGTTGGCAGTTCGCCGCTGGTGCGCGACTCCGATGGCGACGGTGTGCCGGACGGCCTTGAGTTGGCTCGTGGCGCGAGCCCCCTCAAGGTGGACACGGACGGCGATGGATTCCCGGACATCCTCGAGATCGCCGCGGGGACCAACCCGAACGATCCAGCCTCCAAGCCGGGGTGCGAGCAATTGCTCGAAATTTCTGGCCTGCGCCGTATCGGCTCTGCGATCGAGGCCCGCCTGCGTCTGGCTCGCGGGATCTCGCAGCTGACAGAGCACATTGAGGTGTGGGTGGAATCGGCCCCAACTCTGAGTGGACCGTGGACGCCCATGGCGGGTAATGCGACCGGCATGGCGCCGACCACCAACCCATCTGAGGAAAGGGCCGTAACCGCGACTGGCGATGACACCGCGGCCCGCGTCCGCTATTATCGGCTGCGCTGGCGGCTGAAGGATTGATCGCCGCGGCCGGGAATCATCGAGCGTTACCGAGTGGCCACATAGGAGACAACCATGAAGCGACGATGGTGGGGGTGCGCGGTGGCGGGGGCCGCCGTGGTGCTGGTGGGCTGTGACTGGGAGGCCGGCAGCGGCGCGCAAACGGTGTCGAACCGCTACAACTGGGTCAATTTCAGCGGCGTGTATCGTGCTGTTAGCGGGACGTTCCTGGTGGGTGAATTCGGTTCGGGCGGTGGTGCAACGACCAACACCATCACCGGCGAGCGTGTGGCTACCGCGGTGGCGGGGCAGAGCACCTACGCCGGTGTCACCTCCCGGCGGCGTGTATTGCCTGGCACGTTCCAGATCGTGGCGGGGGTGTACGTGCTGACCGACAACGGCGCCGGCGTGCTCTCCGGCAGCGGGAAAACCGGCTCGATCGTGTACCAGACCGGAGCGTGGAGCATCGATCTGATCGGCGCTTGGCCGCCCGCGGGAACGCCGATCCTCGCCTCCTACCAGTACACGGATGATGCGGATCCCGGCAGCTCGGGCGGTGGCGTCTACACCTTCTCGATTACGCAGTCGGGCAATTCGCTGACGATCGTGGACAGCAGCGGGGCGACGTATTCGGGCCAAATTTCGAGCATCCGGACAACGGGCGGCGTATCGAGCGACGAGGCCTCCGTGACACCGCTGCAACCGGCTGTGGGTGACACCGTCATTGCCTCGTTCCAAGCTGAAGGGCGGTCCCGGGCCGGCGTCGGCGTCAAGATCGTCGGCACGCTGTCCGGGACGGTGGCGGGCACGAGTGGCGGCGGTGGCGGGCCGACCAGCACGATTCAGATTTACCTCAACAACCGCCGCCTGCAGGGCACCTGGATCGAGTCCACGGGCCGCACGGGCGACATCGTCGGGGTCGCTCAGTAACCAACTCGAGCCAGGTGGTTCGAAACGGCGCTCGCGGGGGCGCCGTTTCGTTCTGAGCTCAAGACGCTACCCAGGACGCCGCCATGAGAGAACGCTGGCAGGTACCGATCCTCGCCAACGCTCGCGGACGAGTCATCTTCTCGATGCTGTCCTCTCTCTCGTTCGCCGCCGGACGACGCACGGCGCTGCCTCGTGAGCGCCGTAGGGATCGGACCCGCGCTCGTGAATCGGCGAGAGGCCCCCAGGGTGCGTACCATCGAGCGGCGGCTCATTGCGCGGGTGAGGCGGCGCGGGACGGTCACCCGCTGGCGCGGCGTATGGGCCATCGGGACATGACGGAACGAACACGAAGAACCAGGTCCTTCGCCGTTTTGGCGCGCCTAGGAATGCCGCGAACACCGGTGTCCACACGGATCCACCGCGCGCCCAAGATTTGGTCCTTACAAAATCCTAACCGTGTTGGAACAATCTGGGGATACGGCTTCGAGATACTGAGAGGGCCGCGCGGTGTTGGAGCAGGACGCGAACTCCGCGACCACCGGCGGCGGGGAGAGACACGGATGAACACGACGAACTGTAGTGGGCGAACGCTGAGACTCGCGGTCGTTCTGACCGCTGCCGTGATGGCCGCGCGCGGCCAGGTGAAGGTGGATGAGGCCCTTCCGGCCTACCGGGCAGTCCAGGGAGTCTCGGGGACGATCAAGAGCGTGGGCTCGGATACGCTGAACAACCTGATGACGCTCTGGGCGGAGGGCTTCAAGCGGCATTATCCGAACGTCCAGATCGAGATCGAGGGGAAAGGCTCTTCCACGGCCCCGCCGGCGCTGATAGCGGGCACCGCGACGTTCGGTCCGATGAGCCGTGAGATGAAGCAGGCCGAAATCGACGAGTTCGAGGCCAAGTTCGGCTACAAACCCACCGCCCTTCCGGTGGCCCTCGACATGCTGGCCGTGTACGTCCACCGCGACAATCCGATCCAGGGACTGTCGCTGGCTCAGGTCGACGCGATCTTCTCCAAGACGCGCAAGCGCGGTGCTCCGCAGGACATCACCAATTGGGGCCAGTTGGGGCTCGGGGGTGAATGGGCCAATCTGCCGATCAGCCTGTATGGCCGTAATGCCGCGTCGGGCACGTACGGCTACTTCAAGGAGCACGCGCTGGCGAAGGGCGACTACAAGGACTCGGTGAAGGAACAACCCGGCTCCTCCGCGGTGGTGCAGGGGGTGGCGAGCGATCGGGGCGGCATCGGCTACAGCGGAATCGGCTACAAGACCGCCGACGTGCGCGCAGTGTCGTTGAGCGAACGCGACGGCGAACCGTTGGTTCCCGCTGATCCCTCGCATGCCTACACCGGCGACTACCCGCTGGCGCGCATGCTGTATATCTATGTGAACGTGAAGCCGGGCGAGGCGCTGGATCCGCTGCGGCGCGAGTTCATCCGCTACGTATTCAGCCGCGACGGACAGGAGCAGGTGATCAAGGACGGCTACTTCCCGGTCACCAGCGAGATGGCTCGCCAGGCCCTGAACTCGGTCGGACTGGAGCCGGGTTTCTAGGCTGACCGGTGGCGGTGACGTGCGCGACGCTGGGGCGGCGTCGCGCACACCGGTTTGTTGTATCGAACAGGTTTCCGCGCGTGCGGGCATCGAGAACCACGACGAGGCGGGTCCGAATCGCCGATGCGATCGCCCGCTGGGTGATCACGGTCGGTGGCCTCGCGACGGTCGTCTCGGTGATGGGAGTGTTTGTATTCCTGCTCGCGGTGGCGGCGCCCCTGTTTCGACCGGCCACCTGGGGGAGCCTCGAGCCGTTGGCGACTTGGCCCCACGGCGCGGAGGTGGCCACCCTGGCCACCGATGAGTCCCGAGCTCTGGCCCTCTGGGCGGACACGCAGGCGGTCTGGTCCGTCGCCCCCCTTCAGACGCCGGGAATGCCGGTGCGCCTCGCGCCACTGGAGGGGCGGCCGGTGACGGTGCTTCAATGGGACCCCTTGGCCGGCCTTGCGATGGCGGGGTTCTCGGACGGCGCGGTGGCCACTCTTCGGGCCGCCAGCCGGACGGACTGGCATCCGATCGGTTCCGCCCCGGAGCCGGTCGGCTCGCTGGCCGTGGGCGCGGAATGGTGGGATGGCACGGCCGTCTGGCGCCGGGTCGAGACGGAGCGCGCGGTGCGGATCTCCTTCACCGTGGACGTGGCCGATCTGGCGCCGCCAGCGGCGACGTCGCCAGTGCGCCGTCTGGATTTTGTGAGCGGCCCGGATGGATTTGTGCAAGTTCTCTTGCATGACGATGGTACCCTCGAGGCGGTCCGGGTTCGGCAGCGCCGCAACATGCTCACGGGCCAGACCACCCTCTTCCGCACGGTCGTGCCGATTGCCTGGGAACGCCGTCCGGAGGCCGGCCTGCCGGAGTATGTGGGCTTGTCGGGGCTCGGCGACACGCTGCTGATGCTCTGGCCGGACGGCGTGCTGCACCGCTACGACGTGCGCACCGCGGAGCACGCGCAGCTCGCGGAAGACCTCGATGTGCTTCCCGAGCCCGGGTGTCGGGTGACGGTGGCCCGCCTGCTGCTGGGTCGTTCGACGTTGCTGGTGGGGGATTCGGCGGGGCGCATCTCGCTCTGGTTTGTGGTGCCGGTCGAGGACGACGCCGCCGGGGCCCGGCGGATTGTGAATCCGCGGCGGTTTGAAGTCGCCTCTCGGTCGCCGGTGACCGCGCTCGCCATTTCACATCGCTCCCGCATCTTTGCGGCAGGCTGCGCGGACGGACGCGTCGCGGTCTGGCATGCCACGAGCGCCAAACAGCTGGGCGAGTTGCGCGTCCCAGTGGAGGAACCAATCCGCGTCCTCGCGTTCAGTCCGAAAGAGGATGCGCTGGTGGTTGCCGCGGGCGAACGGGCCTGGACTGTGGCCATGCGGCCCGGGCATCCCGAGGTGTCGTTGAAGGCTCTCTTCGGCCCTGTCTGGTACGAAGGGGCGCCGCATCCCGCCCACGTGTGGCAGTCGTCCTCCGGCACGGACGACTTCGAGCCGAAGTTTGGGTTGATGCCGCTGGTGTTCGGAACCGTAAAAGCCACGCTGGTGGCCATGGTGCTCGCGGTCCCGCTCGCCTTGCTCGCGGCGCTCTATACGAGCGAGTTCATGCGGCCGCGATGGAAGGCCTTCGTGAAGCCGACGATCGAACTGATGGCGGCTCTGCCCAGCGTTGTGCTCGGGTTTTTGGCGGCGCTGGTGATCGCGCCGTGGGTGGCGAGCCATCTCCCCGTCGTCATGGCATCGTTCGGGACCGTGCCGCTGGCGTTGATCCTCGGGGGCCACGTCTGGTCGCTGTTGCCCGGCGGCATTCGTCTTGCTGGCGCTCGTGTCCGTCCGTTCGCGATGGCCGTTGCGGCGTTCGCCGGCTTCACCGCCGCGGCACCGGTGGGCCGTGCGGCCGAGCGCTGGTTGTTTGCGGGCGACGTGATGCGCTGGCTCGATGGTCAGATCGGCGGCCCATGGGGCGGATGGTGGCTCATTCTGCTGCCCGCCGCGCTGGCGATCGCGGCGGTCGTGGCTGTGCCCTGCTGGGACCGGTGTGTGCGCACCCCGCGTGCCGCATCCGAAACGGTCGTCGCCGTCCTTGAACTGCTCAAGTTCGCGGCGGTGCTGGCGGCGGCGGCGGGGCTGGCAGCGGGCGGAGCGGCGCTGTTGAGCTTTGCGGGAGCGGACCCGCGGGGCGGCCTTGTTGGAACATATGTGCAACGCAACGCGCTGGTGGTCGGCGTGGTGATGGGCTTCGCGATCATCCCAATCATCTATACGATCGCGGACGACGCGTTGACCGCCGTTCCGGAACACCTGCGCTCCGCCTCGCTGGCGGCAGGCGGAACGAACTGGCAGACGGCGGTCCGGATCGTCGTGCCGGCCGCCGCCGGCGGAATTTTCTCGGCCGTGATGGTGGGGCTCGGCCGGGCGGTGGGCGAGACGATGATCGTCCTCATGGCGGCCGGCAATACGCCGATCATGAGCTGGAACATCTTCAACGGATTTCGAACCCTGTCCGCCAACATCGCGGTCGAGTTGCCCGAGGCGGTGCGGAACAGCACCCACTACCGAACGCTGTTTCTGGCCTCGTTGGTTCTGTTCGTGATGACCTTTATCGTGAACACCGCCGCGGAGGCTGTCCGGCTGCGGGTGCGTCGGAGGCTGCGCGAGCTGTGAGCCACGGAGTTCCTCGCCGCGATCGCCTCCGCACCCGCCGTTCGGCCGTCGAGGCGCTGCGCGCCCGAGGCGAGCCGGCGCTGTGGCTGACGGGCGGCGCACTGTTGCTGGCGCTCGGCATGATCGTGGGCCTCATCGCGCTGCTCATGGTCGGTGGCCTTTCCACGTTGTGGCCGCGCCCCGTCGTCCGGATCCGCTGCCAGGACGGCCGGGTTCTGATGGGGGAGATCGCTCGGCGCGAAACCGCGCGCGGGCCCGACGGTCGGCTGGTGCGGCGGCGGCTCGTGCGCATCGGCAACTTCGAACTGACCCATGAGCACTTCGCGTGGGTTGCGGACCACGAGGTCGCCGCCGAGGACTGCCCACCGGAGGCGATGGTGTTGGAACGGGTGGCCTGGGGCCGGTTTTACGGTCTTCCGCGCGCGCTGGTCGCGGGCGGCCGCATCATCGCGACGAACGCCGCGGAGATCCGCGCCGCGTGGCCCTCCATCCACCCCGAGGTCGTGGCACGACGGCGGCGCCGCGAGCGGATCGAAACCGTGGAGATCGGCGAGGTGAACCGGCGGCTTGAGGCCGCGCGGCTACGCGCCCGCACCGCCGAGCTGGTCGCCGGCCGCGACTCCGAACGGTACGCGATCGCCCGCCGCGAGGCGGAGCAGGTGGAACAGCGGACGGCGGAGGAGTTTGCGCGGTTGCGCGCGGAGATCGAGTCGCTCAACGCGCACAACGCGCAGTTCCACCTCGACGTCGTTACCGCGGACGGCCGCGAAGCGCGCCTGATGCTCGCCGACATCGTCCGCATGGTGCCCGCGAACGCGCTCTCCCGGGCCGAGCGATGGGCCGTGTACGGGTCGCGCTGGTGGGAGTTCATCTCCGATGTGCCTCGAGAGGCGAACAGCGAGGGTGGCGTGTTTCCGGCGATGTTTGGCACGGTCGTGATGACGTTGCTGATGTCGTTGGCCGTTGTGCCGATCGGCGTGATGGCGGCGCTCTACCTGCGCGAATACGCGAAGCCCGGCCCGTGGGTCAGCGTGGTCCGCGTCTCGATCAACAACCTCGCCGGTGTGCCGAGCATCGTCTTCGGCGTGTTTGGGCTCGGCTTCTTCTGCTATATGGTCGGTGCCACGATCGACGAGCTACTGTTCGCCGCACGCCTCCCGAATCCGACCTTCGGCAAGGGCGGCATCCTTTGGGCGTCGCTGACGCTGGCGGTGATGACGCTGCCCGTGGTGATCGTCGCGACCGAGGAGGCCTTGGCCGCGGTACCGAACTCGATGCGAGAGGGGTCGTTCGCGTGCGGCGCGGGCAAGTGGCAGACGCTGCGCCGCATTGTGCTGCCCCGCGCGCTGCCGGGCATCCTCACGGGCATGATCCTTGCGATGGCGCGCGGCGCCGGCGAGGTCGCTCCGCTGATGCTCGTCGGCGCGGTGAAACTCGCCCCAGAGCTACCTGTGGACCGCGTGCCGCCGTTCATCCATCCTGAACGCAGCTTCATGCACCTCGGCTTCCATATCTACGACCTTGGCTTTCAGAGCCAGAACAGCGAGGCCGCCAAGCCAATGGTGTTCACGACCGCCTTGCTACTGGTCACGATCATCGTGCTGCTGAACCTGTTGGCGATCGCGATACGCAATCATCTGCGCCGCAAACACCGGTCCGACGTCTTTTAGGAGATCTGCCGATGGCGCTGTCCGAACTGCCGAAGCTCGATACGACGCTCGATGTCTCTGTCTCCGCCGCCGGGCGACTCGCCGCCATCGCGGCGGGCGAGGCCGTGCAAACCGAGCTGCATGATGATCTCCGTCGCGAAACCGCCGTGGTGGACGTGCGGGGCTTCAATTTGTGGTACGGGCCCAAGCAGGCCTTGTTTGAAATTCATATGCCCATCCCGAAGGGGCGCATCACCGCGCTGGTCGGCCCCTCGGGCTGCGGCAAGTCCACACTGCTGCGCTCCATCAACCGCATCAACGACCTCGTCGACACCGTGCGTACGACGGGCGACATCTTGCTGAACGGAGAGTCCATCTTCGCGCCGCACGTGGATGTGATCGATCTGCGAAAGCGGATGGGAATGGTCTTTCAAAAGCCGAACCCGTTTCCGATGTCGGTCTACGAGAATGTCGTCTATCCGCTGCGGATCGATGGCGTGCGCGACCGCGCCGTGCTCGACGAGGCCTGCGAGCGCAGCCTGCGCGGCGCGGCGCTTTGGGACGAGGTCAAGGACCGCCTCCACGACAGCGCGATGGGTCTCTCCGGCGGCCAGCAGCAGCGGCTCTGCATCGCGCGCGCGATCGCCGCGGAACCGGAGGTGCTGCTGATGGACGAGCCCTGTTCCGCGCTCGACCCGATCGCGACGAACAAAATCGAGGAGCTCATGGAGGGCTTGCGCGGCGAGTACACGATTGTGATCGTGACGCACAACATGCAGCAGGCTGCGCGCACCAGCGATTATACCGCCTTCATGTATCTCGGGCGGCTGATCGAGTACGGTTCCACCGCGACGATCTTTCAGCAGCCCCACCTGCCCGAGACGCTCGCCTACGTCACCGGCCGGTTCGGCTGAGCCGCCGGTCCGGCGCGTTCGAATGGCGCCCGCGCGGGGCCCCGTTGCGCCGCGGTCGGCCGTGGGAGCAAGATCACAGACCCGACGCCCATCTGGAGCGCTGCTCCATCAGGCGCACCGGTCGTGGACCCTCAGCGTGCCGCCGCCGTCGCCGGGCGCGCCGCCTGCATCGTGGCCCGCCGACGGGGGAGCCAACCTTTCGGGTGGCTCGCGCCGCCGATCGAGCGGCATGCGCTTGTGTGCCGCGCGATGGGTCGCTCCTCGAGAACCGTACGGCCCTCGACGACCGCGACCTAATTGCGCGCATCACCGATCCGGCCGTGAGAAGCGAGGTGGCCAAGGGCCGCCGCTGGGTTCCGTTGGTTTCGTGCCCGAGATGCGGCGGCATCTTGCGCCGCCACTTTGGCCGTTGCGTTCTGTGCGGAGAATCCGTCCCGACGCATCGCCGCTCGACTCGATCCACGGGGCGGCTCCTCCACAGGATTGACGGTGCGCCACGGGCGATCCCTTTGTTCAACTGGGAGGCCAGCGGCGACGCCACCCCAACGCGATCGATGCGGCCAACGCGAGCGCGGCGGCGATCCATGGCGCCTCGCCCCCCCTCGATAGGATCGCCGCTGTCGCCTGGACGAGTGGCCACGCGCAGAGGAGGCGGCCGATCATCTCCGGCCGGCCCGGAATCGAGGCTTCCTCGCGCGCGGCCACCGAGAGTGCGGCGATGAGCAACAGCCAGACGGCCGCGGCGACCATGGCGTAGGGGCCGGGTGGACCGCCCGTTTGCGCCACCGCTCCCATGAGGAGGCTGAACGCGCGACACGAACCCAGCAGCAGGGGCCCCATCCAGGCGTGGCGCCGCCGGGGGCGGTGGTACGCGAGAACGGAGCCGACGAGCACGAAGGCCAACGCCGCGGTCCGCCATCCTCCCAGTGCGGCGAGCATCAGGCCGGCGACGAACAACATCGCCCGGACCCGACGAGCGGCCCCGATGGGAAGCTCGCCGGTCGCGAGCGGTCGCGACCGGCCGAGGCGGCGATCCTCCTCGAGGCCGGTGAGGTCGTTGTCCAAAATGCCGGCCGCATAGAGCGCCATCGCGGCGCCCATGGCGGCCGCAACCGGCCCCGGGCGCAACCTCGCGCCCGCCGCGGCCAGCACCGCACCGGCCAATGGATCGCCCGGCACGGTGAGCAGGTTCACCGCGCGCAGTTCGCGCAGCCACAGCTCAAGACGTCGCCCCAGCGGGTTCACCGCTGGTACAGCGAGGGATCCTGATACGGCAGGTCGAGCCGCGGCCGGAACCGATCGCACTGGCCATAGAAAGCCATCGGGTTGTGGAACAGCAGTTGCTCGATCTGCTCGGCGGTGAAACCGTGTTCGCGCATGTGGCGGGCGACTTTCGGCAGCGAGCAGGGATCGGAGACGCCCCAGTCCGCCGAGCTATTCACGAGCGAACGCTCGATACCCCATCGGCGCAGCAGGTGGACCACCCGCTCAGGGTTGAGCTTCGAGTATGGATACACGGTCATGCCCGCCCAGACGCCGGTGCGCCGCGTCAGGTCCATCGTGTCCTCCGTGTTGTGGTCGACAATGATCCGCCCCTCGTCGTAGTTGAGCTCGCGCAGGATCGCGAGTGTCCGCTCGACGCCATCCCGCTTGCGCACCTCGGGCGTATCGTGCGGCGTGTGAATCAGGATCAGCATGCCGCGCGCCTTCGCCATCTCGAGCTGTCGCAGGAACATCTCCTCCTCGTTGCGCGTGATCCGGTTGAAGCCAATCTCGCCGATCGCGACGCAGCGCGGATGGTCGAGGTACGGCCCGATGCCGTCGAGCACTTCGTGGGCCAGCGCGCGATCTTCCGCCTCTTTCGGGTTCACCGCGACGCACGCGAAGTGATCAATCCCATACCGCTCCGCGCGCACGGCCTCGAACTCAAGGCTGTGTCGGAAGTAGTCCCAGAACGTTCCCGCGTAGCGCCGCGCAGAGCCGAGCCAGAAGGACGGCTCCACGACACAACGGATGCCCTCGCGGTACATCGCGGTGTAGTCGTCGGTCGTGCGCGTGTACATGTGAATGTGCGGTTCGATGATGATCATCGCTTCGGACTCCCGTGGACCGTTCTGACCCATCTTCCGCGCGGCGGTCCGGGTTGGACACGCTCAGCCGTCGCCCTCATCGAAGAGCGGCAGCTCACGCCCGCGGTCGTTCAGGGCGGCGGACCGGCGGGTGCGCCGGCGTGCGAGCCGCGGCTGCCCCGCGTCCGCGAACTCGCCCTCTTCGAGATTGACGAGAATTTCCTGGGCGCGCTCGATCACGGCGGGCGGCAAACCGGCGAGCCGGGCGACGTGGATCCCGTAGCTCTTGTCGGCCGCACCGGGCTCGATGCGGCGCAGAAACGCGATGTGATCGCCCTGCTCACGGATGCGCACGTTGTAGTTCTTCACGCCGGGCAGCGTGAGCGCGAGGTCGGTGAGCTCGTGGTAGTGCGTCGCGAAGAGTGTTTTCGCTTTGACCTCGGGCGTGTTGTGCAGGTATTCGGCCACGGCCCACGCCAGGCTGATGCCGTCAAACGTGCTGGTGCCGCGGCCGATCTCGTCGAGCACAATTAGGCTGCGCGGCGTCGCGTGGTTCAGGATGTTGGCGGTTTCCTGCATCTCGACCATGAAGGTGCTGCGGCCGCGCGCCAGGTCGTCGCCCGCGCCGACGCGGGTGAACACGCGGTCGGTGATCGGGATCTCGGCCTCCTCCGCGGGCACGAAGGAGCCGACGTGCGCGAGGATCGTGATCAGCGCGACCTGGCGGATGTAGGTGGATTTGCCGGCCATGTTGGGCCCCGTGATGATCGCGATCTGGTGGGCGCTGGTGTCAAGCAGCGTGTCGTTCGGCACGAAGCGCTCCGCCTCGGGCAGCGTCTCGATCACCGGGTGGCGGCCGCCGCGAATGCGTAGCCGGTCACCCTCGTGCATCCGGGGGCGAACGTAGCGCCGCGCGATCGCGCGGTCGGCGAACGCGGCCATCACGTCGAGCGCCGCCACCGCAGCCGCGGCGCGCAAAAGTCCATCGCTGCGGGCGACGATTTCCGAGCGCAGCTCTTGGAAGAGCTCAAACTCAAGTTCGATCGCGCGTTCCTGAGCGCCGAGGATGCGGTTTTCGTATTCCTTGAGCTCGGGCGTGACGAACCGCTCACCGTTCGCGAGCGTCTGCTTTCGGATGTAGTCCGGCGGCACCGCGCCAAGGTTTGCGCGGGTGACCTCGATGTAGTAGCCGAAGACTCGGTTGTGCCGTACCTTCAGGGAACGGATGCCGGTGCGCTGCTGCTCGTGGGCCTGGAAGCGAGCGATCCAGTCGCGACCCTCGGCGGCGGCCCGTCGCAGCTCATCGAGCTCCGGGTGAAATCCGGGCCGGATCAGACCGCCCTCGCGCAGCGCGGCGGGCGGTTCGTCCACGAGCGTCCGATCCATCCGATCGAGCAGGTCGGGCATTGGATCCACGTCGGCCGCGAGGCGGTCGGCCAGCGGTGTGCCGAGCGAGGCGGCCACGGTCCGAACGTCCGGTAGGCGCCGCAGCGAATCGGCGAGCGCGCGCGCGTCCCGCGCGGTGCCGCCGCCGCCCAGCCGCGCGACGATACGCTCCATGTCGCGGATGCCGCCGAGCGCTTCTCGCAGGCGGCGCAGCGCGTCGCGCCGTGCGATCAGTGCGGCGACGGTCTCATGCCGCGCCTCGATCGCGGCGCGGTTGGCGAGGGGGCGCAGCAACCAGTCGCGGAGGCGCCGCGTGCCCATCGGCGTACAGGTGACATCGAGCACGCGCAGCAGGGTCGGCCCGGAGGGGCCCGAGCGGGATATCACCAGCTCGAGGTTCGCGATCGTGGCCTCATCGAGCACGAGGTCATCGGACGAGCGGCGGCGCCACATCGTGCGCACATGCGCGGCGCTGCGGCGCAGATCGGCCGTCACATAGTGCAACACCGCGCCCGCGGCGGCCACCGCCATCGGAGCGCCCTCGCAGTCGAAACCGTCCAGCGAAACCACGCCGAAGTGACGCAGCAGCGCCTCGCGCGCCGAAGCCGGGTCGAACCGCCAGGCGTCGAGACGGGTCAGCATGGGCGCGGCACCGCCGACCGCGGGGATCGGAGGCTCGGCCATGTCCTCCGGCACCACGACTTCCGCGGGCCGGTACTTCGCCAACAGCTCGCGGATTGGCTCGGTGGATTCGCTCTCCTCGACCCAGAATTCGCCGGTCGAGAGTTCGAGCATCGCCAGTCCCCAGCCGGCCGCCCCGCCGCAGAGACCGGCAAGCCAGTTGTGCTGCCGTGACTCGAGGAGTTCGTCCTCAATCCGAGCCCCCGGCGTGACGACGCGCGTGATGTCGCGGCGGACGAGTCCCTTCGCCGTCGAGGGATCTTCCAATTGATCGCAGACGGCGACCTTCAGACCCGCGGCGAGCAGTTTGGCGATATAGGAATCCGCGGCGTGGTACGGCACCCCGCACATCGGGATCGCCTGCCGGCGCGTGAGCGCGATATCGAGGATGCCCGCCGCGCGGATCGCGTCCTCACCGAACATTTCATAGAAATCGCCCAGTCGGAAAAAGAGGATGGTGTCGGCAGGTAGCCCAGCGCGCAGGCGCCGATACTGCGCCATCATCGGCGTCAGTTGATCAGTCATGGGAGGCCGCGGCGAGGAACATCACCAGCGGCGGGGAGCGTCCTCGTCCTCGTCGGGCGGCTGGTCCTCCTCCAGATTCCACTCGTCCTCCTCATCTGCGGCCGCGAGTGGGTCTTCGTCGGACCAGGAGTCCTCAGCCGCGCCGTCGAAGTCCTCGCCCAGCGAGGCATCCTCCGCCTCGGCGGCACAGTGGGGGCAGAGTTCGCTGCCCGGAAAGCACATCGCGCAAAACTCGGCCCCACACAACGCGCACACCGCGAGCCCCTGCTGGCCATGGACATCGCAGGGCCCACCGAGGTCATCGTCCGGCTCGATGAACTTCCGCCTCACGGTTTCCACCTCCGCCAGAGGGATCGTCGGCCGGCAACAGCAGATGCCGTATCCCGACCGAGATGCACGCTATCACAGCCTTCGGCGGCCGTCAAAATGCCGTCGCGACGGCGGCATCACCGCGTGGCTGGGCACAGGCTGCGCCCGCGAACACCGGCAGCTGCAGGCGCCGCATATGAAGTTCGCTCGCTGGAGAACCAACCCATGGGGCGTGGGGTCAACAGGACGATTTCGGGTCGCGGAGGAGAGCTTTCCATGGCTTGGACGGACGTGGGGCCCCTGTTCCAAGGGCGGGACCCATCTGCTCCCCGGGAAAGGTCGCGGGCTCTCGGCGTGCTTCCGGTCGCGCATCAGATCCGAGAGTCAAGCCAGAGCGGGAAGGATTCTGAACCGGCCGACGTGTTGTGCCGCGGGCCGTCGAAGGCGCGGGTCACCGCCGCACGGGTGGGCGCACCTGGGCAGTCTCGGTCATTCCCAGCCGAGTGCCTTTGAAATCGGTCCAGATCACCAGCGTGTACTTGCCCGGCTTCGGAAGTTCGTCCTTGTAGCCTTTATCGGGTTCGGGCTCGAGCGCATCGAGCCGTTCTTTCTTACGGAACAGGACGGTTCCGGCCTCATCCACCACATAAAATTCGGCGGTCCCGGTTTCGCGCTTCCGTTCGGCGGTGCCATCTTTCTTCGTTCGAACGCGGACCAGCTCGCAGGTGATGATCAACGGGATCGGATCGCCCTCTTTCCAGTTGGGCTCCTTATCGCCCAAAAACTTCTTCACGGTCATGCCCCCGACGAACTCGTACTTGTCACCGGAACGTTCATCGGTGATCTCGCGCTTGAAGGCGGCGATCTCCGCCTCAGTCAGAGGCGTGCCCTTGCCCTCTTTCGAATCTTTTTTCGCGCTGGCTGGGCTGGTCAGCACGGCCGGGGTGGAGGAGGGCACTGGGGCGGTACGGGAGGAATGCGGCTCCCTCGTGTGGCGGGGGGGCAGGGACGGTATGGCGGGCGGTTTGGGGCCCGCCTGTTCCCGCACGAACTGCTGATCCTCGGCGCTGAGCTGCGACAGCGGAATCATGAGGCGTTTACCGTCGGCCGATTCGAGGATGACCATAACGCCTTGCAGCGCCTTGAACTCCGCCTCAACCGTGTTGCCGCTGGCGCTGGTCCACGTGCGGGCCGGCGCGATCGTAGCGGCGAACGCCATGCCCGCCGCGATCCAGAACCGGACGTTCATCGTGTCTGCTCCTCATCGTTCCGGGCCCGGCGTGGCCGGCGGCCGACGCGGTTGCCCGGCGCGACCTGGACGATGGTGGGACGGAACGTCCCCACTTCACGATCCTCCATCACGGCGAACGTCGCGATGATCAGCGGGTCGCCAGGCACGCCGAGCCGAGCGGCGGCGCCGTTCAGCATCACGGTGCCCGAACCGGCCGGCGCGGGGATGGCATAGGTGATCCAACGCTGCCCGTTCGCGACATTATACACATGCACCTGCTCGCCCGGCGCGATGTCTGCGGCGCGAAGCAGCGCCTCGTCGAGCGCGAGGCTGCCTTCGTAGTGCAGGTCCACCGCGGTCACGACCGCGCGGTGGATTTTGGATTTCAACATGATTCGCTGCATGGATCGATGAACCGGGTCTTCGGCCTGTTCATGAGTCTCCGCCGCCGGGCCCAGCAAGTCAATCCTGCGCCGCCGCTCCGCCGCCGGCCTTCCGCCGCCACGCCCGCACGCGCAACACATCCTCCCACGAAGCCGCGCGTCGCCGGTAGCGGTCTTCTACCTTCCGCAGAAGAAAATCCCACTGCTCGAGCGTGGGCTCAACTCCATGGGTCCAGCATTCTTCGTCATCGCGCCGCCGGGCCCAAGAGATCGAGTGGGTTCCGTGAAACACAACACGAATGCGGACGCGCCAACCTTCCGCGTCGTGTTCGACCCATTCGACCGGCCGGCGCATCGGACCATCAGACCCGAACCCAAACGCGGCCGTTCTCGACTTTCGTCTCAAAGACTTCGAGCGGTCGCGTCGCGGGCGGTGTGAGGTTCGTGCCGGTGCGAAGGTCGAACCGTGCGCCGTGCAGAGGACACTCGATCTCATGTCCCGACACCGTGCCGCCGACCATCTGGGCGTATTCGTGGGTGCAGATCGCGGACACGGCGTGAATCCGGTCGCCGTCTTTCACGAGCAGAATCTGCTCGCCGTCTGCGACGACCACCTGCCGGTCGGTCTCGGTGAAATCCGACTCCGCCGCCACATCGTGCCACTTTCGAAAGAAGCCCATGGCTCATCCTCCGCTCGGCCCCGCGGGTGGGCGAACCGAACCTGCCCACTCGGCGCTCGGGCCTGGAAGATCGTCCGGTTGCGGATTGTATCGCCCACGAGTCAAAAAACCGAGCCGGGCGACCCGCAGTTGGGGCCGCGGACGGGCGGTCGTTGGGCGGGCCGGACGGCGGTCAGACCTGTTCTGGCACGACGTAGGGCGGCCGGTACTCCCGCGAGAGAAGGCGGTTGGCGCGCCGGCCGGTCCACAAGCCCCGGAAGCGCTCGGCCGTGGCGTCGTAGTCCAGCATCGGGCCGAGAACGACGCGATCCTTGTCCAGATCAACATCGTTCGCGCGCAAATGCTCGGCGAACCGTTGAAACGCCTCCTCGCCGCCGGGCAGGGAGCGGATCTCCTCGCGGACGGCATCTGGGTGGAGCTGCCGGCCGAGGCGGTAGGAGATGTTGGCCATGTGAGGCAGGGCGCTTGAGAGGTGGCCGCCCTCAATCGGGGCAGTGATGTGGCGCGCATCGCGGCTGCGCACCGCCTCGATGAAGTGCTCGATGTGGCGCTCGGTCCCTGCGGCCGGGAACTGCTGCACTTTCTGGCCGTCGCGGTCGTACGTCCAGCCGCCGCCTTGTCCGCCGGCGTACCATCCGCCTTCGCATTCGATGACGATGCCGATCCGAATGCCGCGATAATGATCCATCGTTTCCATGCCAGTGGTCATGGGCAGGCCGCGGACCTCGAAGAGTACAGGCGCCGTTTCGAAGTCGTAGAATGCGATCTGTGTGTTTGGCGTGGTCGCGTCGTCGTCGTAGACGTAGCGGCCGCCGATGCAGATGACACGGCGCGGGGCGGGCGGGTCGCCGAGCGCCCACCGGCACATGTCCAATTCATGAATGCCTTGGTTACCGATGTCGCCGTTGCCGGTTTCCCAGACCCAGTGCCAGTCGTAATGCAGGCGCTGGCGCATCAGTGGTCCCTTCGGTGCGGGCCCGCACCAGAGGTCATAGTCCACCTCCGGCGGGATCGGCTGCGGACCGGAGACCTTGCCGATGGAGGGACGCCGCTTGTAGCAGAAACCGCGCACCAGCCGGATGGGCCCGAGGTGTCCCTCCGCGATGTGCCGGAACGCGGCGGCCAGCCCCTCGTTCGAACGGTTCTGGGTGCCCACCATCACGATACGGTTGTACTTGCGGGCGGCTTCGACGAGTTTGCGTCCTTCCCAAATGTTGTGGGAGATTGGCTTCTCGACATAGACATCCTTGCCGGCTTGTAGAGCCCAGATGGCAGCCAGCGAGTGCCAGTGGTTGGGGGTCGCAATGCAGACCGCGTCGACCTCGGGCGATTCGTACAACTTGCGCAAGTCGGTGAAGGTCTGGATCGTCTGGCCGCGGTTCTGAGCGGCCGCGCGCTCGCGTTCGAGAAGCGAACGATCCGGGTCGCAAACGGCCACCACCCGCACCCCCGGCACTTTCGAAAAATCCAGAACGTGGGCGTGTCCCTTGCTGTGCACACCCAGCACCGCAACCCGGATTGCCGAATTGGCGCCAGGAGCCTGAGCCCACACGCGTGCCGGAAGGGAGAACGCAGTGGCCGCGCAAGCGCTGGTTCGAAGAAAGGATCGGCGTGAGCACGTTCGCGTGGCGGTTGAGGCTCTCATTTCGAGGCGAACTCCTTCGTCGGGTTGCAGTGTACGCCAGCGGTCCTCCCGTTCGCAAGAATGGCGTGATCGTCATGCCGCGTGCGGAATCATTCGCGCGACGACATCTCCGGGCGACTGTTCGTTGGGCGAGGGTGGAGGGCGCCTTCGGGGGTGGGCGCTTCGGCCGGCGGTGATCCGGAGTTGGGCCGTACGGCCGCGAGGCTTTCGCGATAGCTGCGCCGGAACCATGCCGTCCATGCTGCCAGCCGCTCGTGCCGGCGCATCGGGACGGCCGGCGCAACGGCGGACCGCCACGTCAGCGGCTCGGGATCGTCGGGGAGGCGTTCCAGCAGCGAGACGGCGACCGGCTGCGCTTCGGGGCCCCCGTGCGACAGGATGGCCTGCCACGCCGCGCGCAACTCATCATGCGAATCTACGCACATCGCGCGCACCAGGTCGCGCAGCATCCCGAAGTGGTCGGAGGTCCACCGTGGGCGGTACGTGAACGATGCTGCCAGCCGGTAGGGCTGTCGGTCGGGCACAGAGAAATCCTCCTCCGTGAAGGGGCGGTGTTGCTCAAACGCGGCTTGGAGGCGAGGGTCGGGCGACGGATAGAAGTCGCGGCGAACCGGCAGACGTCGCAGCGAGTAGCGTTCGGGGCCGCCCGGCGTCCCAGGGCGGTAGGCCCACAGCCGTTGGCCCTCGACGGAGAGTACGAACTCGATGAACCGCGCCGCCAGCAGCCGCTGCTCCGCGCCCCGCAGCCGACCGATCGGGTCACCGCTGATACTTGTGCCGCCGGCCGGCGCATGGAACACCACGCGCGGTGAGCCGTCCACGCTCCGGCTGAATTGTTCCTGAAAACGGGCGTAGAAATCAATCGCAAGCCCCGCCGCGGCCTGTCCGCTGGCGACCTCGAGCGGAATACGGCTGGACGCGTCCGCGAAGTGGCGACTGTTGGCGCCGAGCCGCTGGAGCCGACGAAGGCCGCGGCGCCACCCATCTTCGACAGCCCGCTGATAGGCCAGCGGCACCTCCGGTGGCAGTTCGCCGGGCGGCCGCCGGGCTGCACGGATCGTGGCCTCCCACGCCTCCACGTGCGCATCGTCATATCCGGCGGCGCGGACGACCTCTGCGCAGGCCTGGTGCACGATCATTTCGAAGGCTTTCGCAACGCTGCCGCTCTTTGTCGGATCAGCGAGCGCCAGCGCGCCGAACCAGACGGGCGACTCGAGCTCCGCCCACTGCCGCGGAGGATCCACCCCCAGCTCCCGGCACCGGTCGAGGTTCGCCATGATGCCAAAGGCGGACAGCGCGGCCGCGAAGTAGCGATCCGTGCGCAGCGTTTCGCCGGCGATGGTGCGGGGTACCAACTCCGAGCCCTCGACGGTCGCGAACAGGTCGGGGGGGGCCGAGCCCGGCGGCCATGGCGGAACCAGCAGGCCTCGGGCGGACGCGCGGTGGAAGTCGTATTGACCGCCGCCGAACATGACATCGATCCGGCAACCGAACTCGGTCGGATCGTCCACCGCGCGGTACTCGCGCCAGATCGCCTCGGCGAGCGGATCGTCCGAGGGCGGCTCCGCCCGAAATATCGCGGTGGCCAAATCCGAGCGCCAGGTCCGCCCTCGCCGACGCCACCAGGCGCGCACGGCTTCCGCGTACTGGGTTTCGAGGAACCGCCCAATTTCGGTGGTGCCGCCGATCACGATCCATTGCACCTCGACAGGGCGGCCGAAGCGCTCCTCATGCCAGCGGGAAAATGCGCGGGCGAATTCCCGTCGGATCGCGTCGTTGTGTGGCGAAATCACTGCGAGGCGCGCCGTCGGCGAGGCTGCGGCGCGACCGCCGCTCGGTGTCGGCCGCGGCCGCAGCGCAAACGGAATGGCGATCAGCCCGACGAGACCGATCAGCGGCGCGGCGCGGTCGAGGGAGCGAAGCAGTCGTCGCATGACGCCACTGTAGCGGCAGCGCGCGGCCCGGCAAGGCCCACGCGGGCGGCGCATTTGCGGGCGGCGCGCAGCGGCGGTAGGCTGCCGCCATGATCATCGGGCGGATCGAACACGAGGCCGCCGAGGCGCGCGGGCTGGCCCCGTGGGCGGCGCGCAGCGCGGCGACGCGCGGGCGCGCACATCCCCAGCCCGCCCACGACCTGCGCACCGAGTTTCAGCGCGACCGCGACCGCATTCTGCACAGCCGCCCCTTTCGCCGGCTGGAGTACAAAACTCAGGTCTTCGTGAACGGCACCGCGGACCATTACCGCACGCGGCTCACCCACACGATTGAGGTCGCGGCGGTCGCGCGTACGATCGCGCGGTGCCTGGGGGCCAACGAGGACCTCGCCGAAGCGATTGCGCTGGCGCACGACGTGGGTCACTCCCCGTTCGGCCACAGTGGCGAGGCTGCGCTCGACGAGCTCATGCGCGACTGGGGCGGATTCGATCACAACGATCAGTCCTGCCGCGCGCTCGAACGGATCGAGCTGCAGTACCCGGGTTTCGCGGGTCTCAATCTCACTTGGGAAGTGCGCGCCGGCCTGCGCAAACACCGCGCCGCTTCGGGCGAGCGGCTCGACGGTCATCCGATCGGCCCGCAGCCGATGGTCGAGGCGCAGATCGCCGACATCGCCGACGACGTCACCTACCACGCGCACGACGTCGATGACGCGCTCGAGGCCGGTCTGATCGACGAAGCGGATCTTGAGGAGCTCGAGATCTGGCGCCGCGCCGAGGCCCGGGCGCGCGCCCAGGGCGCGGGCGAGCCGGACGACCGCCGCCGGCGGTTGGCGGTACGAAATCTGCTCGACATCCAGGTCGAGGACGTGATCCGCACCAGCGCGCGGCGCCTCGCGGAGGAGCAGCCCGGCTCGGCCGCCGAGGTCATGAGCGCGCCGCGCCGCATGGTGGAGTGCAGCGACGAGCTGCGCGCGATGATCGCACCACTGCATGCGTTTCTCTTCCAGCGTGTGTACTTTCATCCGATGGTCGCGCGCGCGAACGAGGAGTCCGTGCGGATGATGCGGCGGCTCTTCATGCACTATCTCGAGCGCCCGGACACGATGGGGCGCAAGGCCCGCGCGCGGATCGAGTCCGAAGGCCTCTGGCGCACGGTGTGCGACTACATAGCGGGCATGACCGACCGCTATGCGCTGGAGGAGTATCAACGGTTTGGCCTCGATGCGGGCCGGGCGGGTTGAGCGGGCCCGATGGAGAGTGCAGCGATGATTCGGGAGTTGATCGGTAAACTTGCGGCAGGCGGCCAGCCGAGCCGGGAGGAAGCCCGCGATGCGATGCGGGAGATCATGAGTGGCGAGGCGACCCCCGCACAGATTGCCGCCTACCTCACAGCGCTGCGCATTCGGGGCGAGACCGCCGAGGTCATCGCCGGTAGCGCCGAGGCGATGCGCGAGCGCTTCACCGCCATCCGCGCACCCCACGATCGGATCGTGGACACGTGCGGGACCGGCGGCGACGGTGCGAAGACGTTCAATATCTCCACGGCCGCCGCGCTCGTGGCCGCCGGCGCGGGTGCGACGGTCGCGAAGCATGGTAACCGGAGTGTCTCCAGCGCCTGCGGCAGCGCTGATGTGCTGGCGGCGCTCGGGGTCAACCTCGACATGCCGCCGGACCGCGTCGAGCAGTGTCTCGCGCGGATCGGCATCGCCTTTTTGTTCGCGCCGATGCTGCATCCCGCGATGAAGCATGCGATCGGCCCGCGGCGGGACATCGGTATCCGCACGGTGTTCAATCTCCTCGGGCCGCTTTCGAATCCCGCGGGCGCCCGCCGCGGCGTGCTCGGTGTGTACGACGCTAGCCTCACCGGTCTGCTCGCAGAGGCGGCGCTCGAACTGGGCGCAGTGCGGCTCTGGGTGGTCCACGGCTCCGATGGTTTGGACGAAATCACACTCACGGGGCCCACCACGGTCGCGGAGGTCGTGCACGGCGTTGTGCGGCGGTATCAGATTGCGCCGGAGGACGTTGGACTGGGCCGGTGCGCGCGGGAGGATCTCACCGGTGGCGATGCCGAGGCCAACGCCGGAATCCTACGGCGGGTATTAACCGGCGCGCCCGGCCCTCGCCGCGATGTGGTGTGCCTGAACGCGGCGGCGGCCATCGTTGCGGCCGGGCTCGCGGACGATCTGCGCGAGGGAGTGGAACGCGCGAAGCAGGCGATCGATTCCGGCGCCGCACTGGCCAAGCTCGAGGCGCTCGTCGCGTTCAGCCGCGCTCCGTCGCCGCCCACGGGCTGCGTCTGACCGTTCCGTCGCTAGACCAGACCGCCGCAAGTTCCCGAACTCTGTGCGGTCACACCCGAAGAATGGCGACCCCAACGGGACTCGAACCCGTGTTTCCAGGATGAAAACCTGGTGTCCTGACCTCTGGACGATGGGGTCGCGAACAGCCGGGTCAGAATACCACAGCCCCGCGCACCGGCAACCGGCCTAGCGGCCTCGCGTGCGTCGCCGCGCGCCCCCCCTCGCGAGGCGGTCCACCGCCCCCGCGGACGGGCATAGGTCCGCCACGGGACAGCGTTCGCACGCCGGCTTCCGCGCCGTACAACACCGCCGGCCGTGGATGACCATGCTGTGCGAAAACACGGACCACTCCGCCTCTGGAATCAGCTCGCGCAGTCGAAACTCGATCTTCTCGGGATCGTCGTCGTCCGTGAAGCCGAGCCGACGGCTCACGCGGCCGCAATGCGTGTCTACAATAATGCCCTGGCCTCCGAACGCCGTGGCGACCAGCAGGTTCGCCGTTTTCCGTCCAATCCCCGGCAGCTGCACGAGCGTGTCGAAGTCGGAGGGCAATTCGCCGCCGTACCGCTCGGCGACGACCTTCGCGAGTTCGCGGATGTTGCGGGCTTTATTGCGGAAAAAGCCCGTCGAGCGGATATCCGCCTCCAGTTGCTCCTGGGGGAGGGCTGCCCAATCGGCGGGCGTCGGATATGCGCGAAACAGGACGGGCGTGATCTGGTTCACGCGTTCATCCGTACACTGGGCCGAGAGAATCGCGGCGACGGCCAGCTCGAACGGCGTGCGCCAGTGACGCAGTTCGCAGCCGGCATCGGGATAGGCTGCTTTCAGCCGTGCGAGGACCTGCGCGGCGCGTTGACGGTCCGCGGCGGCCGGCGGCGTCATCGTTCGCGATGCCGTCCGCCGCCGAGGGGGGGGCCGTGGTGCGGTCGGCCTCCGCCGGTCCGCGGGTGCGGCGGCCGGTCACCCTGGGGCGGGCGCGGCGGTGGGGACGGGCGGGCGCCCGGCTCACGCGGCGGCGGCGGAGGCGGCGGCGGTCCGCCAGCCGCAGCGGCGTCGCGCTCCGCGAGCGCGGCGCGCCGGCTCAGTCGGATCTTGCCGTTCTCGTCCACGTGGATGCACTTCACCCACATCAGGTCACCGACCTTGCAGACGTCCTCGACGTTCGCGACGCGGAAGTTCGCCAGCTCGCTGACGTGCACGAGCCCCTCAAGCCCGGGCAGGATCTCCACGAAGGCGCCGAAGTCCTTGATGCCCGTCACGCGCCCTTGGTAGGTCTTGCCCACTTCGGCCTCGGCGGTCAGCAGGCCGATCTCGCGTTTGGCGGCCTCCATGCCTTCAGCGCGGACGCCGTAGATGCGCACGGTGCCATCGTCCTCGACGTCAATCTCCACTTTGTAGGTCTCGGTGATGCGCCGGATGTTCTTGCCACCCGGACCGATCAGCGCGCCGATCTTGTCCACCGGAATCTTCATCACCTCGACGCGCGGCGCATACGGCGAGAGCTCGGGTCGCGGTGCCGCGATGACGCGGGTCATGTGATCGAGAATCTGGAGCCGCGCCACGCGCGCTTGTTCGAGAGCCTGTTCAACGATGTCCCAGTCCAGACCGCGCAGCTTCAAGTCCACCTGAAAGCCGGTGATGCCCTCGCGCGTACCCGCGATTTTGAAGTCCATGTCGCCGCAGTGGTCTTCGGCGCCGATGATGTCGGTGACGAGGACGGGCGCGTGCCCCTCGGCGGTGAACAGGCCGATCGAGATCCCCGCGACGGGCTTCGCGAGCGGCACGCCGGCATCCATCAGGGCGAGCGAACCGGCGCAGACGCTGGCCATCGAGGACGAGCCGTTCGACCCCATGATCTCGGCGACGACGCGCACCGTGTAGGGGTAGTCGGCGGGCATCATGGGCCGGATGCTCCGCTCCGCGAGGGCGCCGTGACCGATTTCACGACGGTTCACGCCGCCGAGACGACCCACCTCGCCAACGGAGTAGGGCGGAAAGTTGTAGTGGAGCAGAAAGCGCTTCTCCTCCGGGCCGCCGGCAATCGCATCGAGGTCCTGCGCGTCCTCGTGGGTGCCGAGCGTGACCGTTGCCAGCGCCTGAGTTTCGCCACGGGTGAAGAGTGCGGATCCGTGGGTGCGCGGCAGCACCGCGACGCGGCAGTCGATGGGCCGCAGTTCGTCGAAACCGCGCCCACCGATCCGGCGGCCGCGCTCGATCACCAGGCGGCGGACCGCGTCAATCTCGAGCGCATCGCACAACATCTTGACCTGGCCCGGCGTCATCTCGGGGCGGACTTCGGCCAGACGGGCGCGGACGCCCTCGAGGAGTTCGGCCACTCGCTGTTGACGCTCCAGTTTGCCGTTGAGTTCGAGGGCCTCGGCCAGCGCCGCGCCCGCCCACTCGCGCGCCAGCGCGAGCAGCTCGGGCGACACCGCAGGCTCGTCGGCGATCTGACGGTCCGGCAGGCCGAGTCGTCGGCGCAGCTCGATCTGAGCGTCGCAAATCTTCACGACCTCGGTGTGGGCGAACTTCATCGCGGCAAGGAAGTCGGCCTCGGAGATCTCGCGGGCGGACCCCTCCATCATGATGAATTTCTCGCGCGTGCCCGCGTAGATCAGGTCCAAATCGCTCGAGGGCAACACCGAGTGGCCGGGGTTGATCACCCACTGGCCGTTGACCCGCCCAATCCGCACTGCGCCGATCGGACCGAGAAAGGGTATCTCCGAGATCATCAGCGCCGCGCTCGCCGCGATGATGCTCAGCACATCCGACTCGTTTTCGCCATCGGCGCACAACAGGGCGTTGTTGACCTGGACGTCGTTCCGATACGACTTCGGGAACAGCGGCCGCAGCGGCCGGTCGGTCATGCGCGCGACCAGCACTTCGCGCTCAGTGGGCCGGGATTCACGCTTGAAATAACCACCGGGCAAGCGGCCGGCCGCGTAGAACTTCTCGCGGTATTCGACCTGGAGCGGAAAGTAATCGATGTCCTCCCGCGGTTTCTGCGTGCAGGTGACGGCCGAAAAGACGACCGTATCGCCGAGCTGCGCGGTGACGGCGCCCGCGGCCTGTTGGGCGAGGGTGCCGGTTTCGAGGATGAGCGTCCCTGTTCCAACCGGGATGCGGATCGAGTGTGCTGGATTCATGGCTGTGCGAGATCGGAAGGCGATCTCATGCGCTCACGTGCGGGACGGCCTCCCCGACCGTCCCTGGACCGGCCCGGGCGACCTCCGCCCGGTCCCGTGCCACCGCCCTCCCGGGGCGACGCTCGGCGGGCGTCAGTGCCGCAGACCGAGCTTCTCGACCACCTGACGGTACCGTTCGTAGTCCGTCCGTTTCAGATAGTCCAGCAGGCGACGCCGCTTGCTGACCATCAGAATCAGTCCCCGGCGGGAGGCGTGGTCCTTGCGGAACCGTTTCAGATGCTCCGTCAGCGAAGAGATCCGGTCGGTCAGAAGCGCGATCTGCACCTCTGATGAGCCGGTGTCCCTCTCGTGACGCTGAAAATCCCGTCGAATCCTGCCGGTGGCCGCGCTGTGCATGAAGCAACCTTCGTCTCTCGATCGTTCCTTCTGTTGTTCGTTGATCGACACAGACGCTACACGAGCGAACCGCGGTTGGCAAGCCGTCCGCGATCGGCCGCGCGGACTCGCCCTGGCGAGTCAGGGGGTGCGGATCGAAAACTCGCCGTCGTAGAGCCGCCAATTCCAGTCCGAGATACGGATACGGATGACGGTGAGGCGGCCAGTGAGGATGTCCACGTCCCAGGCGGCGTAGCGTGGGCCGTTGCGTTGGTCGAGCACGAGCCGGTGCAGGCCCGGGCGCAGGTCCCAGGCGGCGTCGTCGTACTCGTCGAGCACACCCGCGTCGCCCCCGTCGATGAACACGCGGATGCGGTCGCCCGTGACGTTGTCGAGCATGAGGCTGCCCTGGCCTCCGGGCGGCGTATGGTCGTAGTGTCGGTCTTCGCACCCGGCCGCCACGGCGAAGGCCAGCAGGGCGAGCGCCCTGGCGATCAGCGGCCGGTGGTGTGCGTCGGCCATGGCGCGGATCTTCGTGGGACACTGTACGCCGGTTGGCGGCCGTGGCCAAGCCGCGCCGCTCGCGTGTCGACCGTCGGAGTCTCGTGTGTGAATTGCGAGAAGCCGAGGGGTCCGGCATAACAGGGACGAGGGCGCACACGCGATGCTGCCACCAATCCATGACCTGGTGTGGGTGTTCGACTGCGAGTGGGCTCCGGACCCCGCCGCCGGCCGTCTGCTCTACGGTCTGCCGGCCGAGGCGGGCGACGCTGAGGTGCTCGCGGAGATGTGGAAGCGCAACGGCGCGACCGAGGAGGATCCGTTCCCGTTCCTGAAATACGCGCTCTGCCGCGTGCTCAGTATTGCTGTGGTCGAGCGCCGCGTGAAGAAGGACGGCGAGCCGGCGGTCACGCTGCTTTGGCTGCCGCGGCAGCCCGCCGATCCGCAGCAGGCGGCCGAGCGCGACATCCTCCGCAAATTTCTCGAGGCGGTTGGCCGGCATCGTCCGCAACTCGTTGGGTTCAACTCACAGGGTTCGGACCTGCGGCTCCTGTTGCAGCGCGCGGTCATCCACGGCCTCGCCCTGCCCGACTTCTGCCGGCGCCCCGCAAAGCCCTGGGACCAGGAGCCGGACTATCTGGTGCGAAGCAACCAGAACGCATGGAACGTGGATGTGCTTGAGACGTTGGGCGGGGCGGGCCGGGGCGCCGTGCCCTCGCTGCACGAGATCGCCGTACAGTGCGGCATCCCGGGCAAGTTCGACGCCGAAGGCGCGCAGGTCGCGCACGTGTGGCTCGCGGGGCAGTGGCCCGCAGTGATCCGCTACAACTGCTGCGACGCGATCTCGACGTATCTGCTATGGCTGCGCATGGCGTTCGTGGGCGGCCTGTTCGACCGGGAGCGCTATGAGCTGGAGCAAGAGCTGGTGCGCGAGATGCTCATGAACCTGGCCGAGCAGCCGGACGGCGAATGGGCCGAGCGCTATTTTGAGGAATGGCAGCGATTGCAAGAGGCGACGGGGCAGGTGTGAGCGCGCCGCATGGAGCGGCGTCCAAGGGTTGGACGGCCGGAGGCGTGGTGCATCCAATCCTTGGACGTCGCGCCCCAACGTCGGGACGGCGCGCACGGTGATTGTGCGGCTGGCCAGTGGGCTCGCCGGTGCGACGGGGGTGCGCGGCGACGTCGTGATCATCGATGTCTTCCGTGCGATGACCTCGGCGGCCGTGTTGCTGGACCGTGGTGTGGAGCGGCTTTGCTGGACGGTCGACGTGGCCGAGGCGCTGCGGTGGCGGGCGGAGGGAAGGGTGGACCTCTGCGCGGGCGAGGTGGATGGATGGCCGCCCCTCGGCTTCGACCACGGGAATTCACCGGCCGAGCTGCTCCGCGCGCCGGTGGCGGGTCGGCGCGTCGTGCTCTCCACGCGCGCTGGAACGGCCGGGCTGGCGCTGGCCGCGCCGTCGGCCCGGCGGCTTTGGGGGGCAGGGTTCGTTACGCTCGAGGCCACGGCGCGGTGTCTCCGGGCGGCGACGCCGGACGAAGTGACGATTGTCGCGATGGGTTGGGCGGGCGTGCGCCGCACGGATGAGGACGAGCTGTGCGCCGCCGCGCTCGCGGACCGGCTCCAAGGCCGGCCGGTGGATCTCGCGCAGGTGGTGGGCCGCGTGCGCGCATCGCCCGAAGCACGCAAGTTCGGCGATCCAGCGAAGCCGTGGTTTGCGGCGGAGGACCTCGAGGTCGCGCTCGACGCGAACCGATACGCGTTCGCGATCGCGGTGAGACGCGGGCCCGACGGGGTGCTCACGGCGCTCGCGGTGCGGCCCTCGCCGGAGGACGATGCCCGATGATCGAGCCCGAACGAATCACCGTACTCAAGATGGCGCCGGAACGGGCCGACGGACGGTATGTGCTGTACTGGATGCAGCAGTCGCAGCGCGCGGAATGGAATCCGGCCCTCGCGCGTGCCATCGAACACGCCAACCGTTTGCGTCGTCCGACGGTGGCCGCATTCGCATTGACGCCGTCCTATCCGGACGCGAATGCACGGCACTATCAATTCATGGTCGAGGGGCTCGCCGAGACGCGGCGAGCGCTGGCCGCGCGCGGCGTGGGCTGGGTGCTGCGCGTCGGTTCGCCGCCGGAGGTGATCGCCGAGCTCGCGACTGAGGCCGCGGTGGTGGTGACCGACCGCGGGTACATGCCGGTGCAGGTGGCGTGGCGTCGCGAGCTCTCGGCGCGGCTGGAGGTACGGTTCGAGCAGGTCGAGGGCGACGTCGTGGTGCCGGTGGAGACGGCCTCGGACCATGAAGAATATGCCGCGCGCACGCTTCGGCCGAAGATCCACCGACATTGGCATCGCTTTCTGCGGCCGTTCGAGGAGATTGCGCCGTTCGTGCGATGCGAGTGTGCGCCGGCCGGCGAAGAGTGGGCGACGCCGGGCGACCTGATGCGACGGTTGCGTGTGGATCGCTCGGTGGCGCCCTCGGAGGTATTCCGCGGCGGCCTGTCCGAGGCACGGCGGAGGCTGCGGCGATTCATCGCGGCCAAGCTCGCGGAGTACCCCGAGCGCCGCAACGATCCGACCGCCGGTGTGCAATCGGACCTCAGCCCCTACCTACACTTTGGGCAAATCTCGCCGGTCGAAGTTGCGCTGGCGGTACAGCAGTCCGATGCGTCCCGGCACGCGATCGAGGCGTTTCTCGAAGAGCTGATCGTGCGGCGCGAGCTCTCGATGAACTTTGTGCGCTACAACCCGCGGTGCGGCGAGTATGCCGCTCTGCCGGGCTGGGCGCGTGCGACGCTCGCGGCGCATGCGTCCGACCCGCGCGATGCCGTGTATACATTCGAGCAGTGGGAAGCGGCCCGAACGCACGATCCCGCCTGGAACGCAGCGCAGCTCGAGATGGTCGCGACGGGCAAGATGCACAACTACATGCGGATGTATTGGGGCAAGAAAATCCTCGAGTGGAGCCGATCGCCGGAGGAGGCCTTCGAGATCGCGTTGCGCCTGAACGACCGCTATGAGTTGGACGGCCGCGATCCAAATTCCTGCGCCGGTGTGGCGTGGTGCTTCGGGCAGCACGACCGGCCATGGGCCGAACGTCCAGTGTTCGGCACCGTGCGCTATATGAGCGCCGCGGGACTGCGCCGCAAGTTCGACATCGAGGGGTACATCCAACGCTGGACTGGCACCGAACCGTGAGCTGCGGCGTGACGCTCTCTGCGTCGCGCGAATGACTCAGCGCCTGGGGTGCGCCGACGGGACTGCCGTTGACTCGGCCGGCGGCTCGATTCGAACCAGCGGCGGATCGCGTCCTTCCGTGGTGAGAAAAATGGCCGCGCCGTCCCGACTCCATGCCACCGCCTCGCGGCGGCGAAGCCAGCCCTCGCGGGGATCGGGCAACGGAATGCGGCGCCAAACGGCGGATTCGATCTTCGCCCAGCCCTCGACGGGCACGGACCAGAGCCACGCGTCGGTGTAGGTCAGCACCACCAGCCGCCGATGGATCGGATCGAAGTCCATCGCGGTGGGCTGGGCGCCCAGCGCGCCGGTGATCCCGCCCTGCACAAGGCCGGGCGGACGCGTCCACGTCCGAAGCTCGGCCACCCGACGCGCCTCCACGACCGCCGTCTGTCCGGTCCACGGCATCGGTGGTAGTTCCGCGGCGTAGAGGCGGGGCGGGGAGTCGCGCTTGCTCAGCAGCAGGACCTGGCTCGAGGGCTCGTCCACCGCGACCGACTCCACATCGCGCGGCGCATCCGGAAACGTGACGCGCATGACCAACGATGGCCATGCGGTGGTCGGATAACCGGCGGCTCCCGGCCGGGGCTCCGGCGTGAGCCACAGCGTGATGTGGTCGCGGCTCGCGAGGTTGTCGCCGCAGTCGGCGACCAGCAGCCAGGCTTCGCCCGCTCGGCCGAACGAGGCGAGGTCCTCCCAGTCTTCGTTGTGAGCGTCCGCGAGCTCGACGCGCGCGACCACCTCGCCGTTGGTTCGGATGCCATACAGCACGGGCGGGTGGCCACTGTCGTTGACGGCCCAGACCACGTCGGGCCGGACGCGCGAGGCGGCCAAACCCGAAAGCTCCCGCAGCTCGTCATGCTTGAGAATCGCGAGAGGCGCGGGGGGCTCACTCGAGGCCCGGCATGGCGCGACCGGGAGGGTCAGCGACCACACGGCGAGGACGCCGTACGACCGCGCGCAGAGCGAGGCGGCGCGGGAGATGCTCACGGGGGCGGCGGCAGCGGTGTAGCGCCGGGCGGCAGGCCGGGCAACGTCGGCAGCACGGCTTCCGGCGTCGCATTCGTCGTCGTGCCGTTGACCATGCCCGACACGGGCATGACGGCGACGTTGGTCGTCGGCGTGCCGGCGGGAGGCGCTACGATGGTCGTGCGACGAACCGCTGGAGCGCCCGTGTCCGTCGTGGTGGGTTCCTCGTAGACGGTGCGGAGGGATCCATCCACGAGCACCTCGCGCGACACCAACTGCGCACGGCCGCCGTCGCCCCCGTCTTCGCAGCCGCCCGCGAGAAGGCCCGCCGCCACCAACCCGAGCCATGGACGAGATCGGTTCACCGCACATCCCATCGAGCCGCCACGAGGGGCGCCGACGCCGTGCGCAACGATAGCGTTGCTGGGCGCGCGAAATCAATCGCGACGGCGAGAATTCGCGCGGCCTCCTGCAGCGCGTGGAATCGCTCGAGTGCTTGGCGTTGACGACATCGAGTCGTCACGGCGTGCGACGCTGCCGCGGGCGGGCCGATTCAAGCCTCGGGGGTGGCGTGGGGAGCGTCGGGGCCTCGCCAACGTCGTGGACCAGGACGGCCACCTCGTTCATCGCGCGGTCCACTCGCGCCGTCGTTGGGCCTTGGATCGCAGGTGCAGAGAACAGGCCGGGATCGCGAGGCGTCGGAGCGGGACGCGCTCGACGTGCGCCAGCTTGCGCGGACGTTTCGGGCGGCGCAGGATGACCCGTGGAATGCCAGAGGAGCATCGGCGATGAACCGCCTCGATCGAATCATCATCATGGTTGCCGTCATCGCGGGGGGAACAGGGACCAGCGCGCCGCAACCTCCCGCGCCGGGGGGCGAGGGTGGGGCGTCCTCGCCGCCGGGCGAACGCTCGCGCGCGCCCCTCTCCTTTGCGCAGCTCGATTTGGATGGCGATGGCGGGGTTACGTGGGATGAGTTCCTGCGCGCCCATGCCCGCGCCGAGGGGCGGCCGGAGGACAAGGCCGCGGCGATTCCGGCCAAGGTCATGACCCGGCTGCGTCGGATCTTCCGCGAGGCCGACAAGGACCGAAGTGGAATTCTAACGCGGAACGAGTGGGACGAGTATCCGCGTAAGTGAGACGATCTCGCGCTTGTGGGAGGACGGCGGAGGGGATAGCGTTCAGGTGATGGCCACCGATGAACCGAGCGGTCGTCACGAGGAGAAACGCCGATGATCGGTTGGATTGTGCTCGCAGTGATCGTGCTGATCGCACTCGCGGCGGTTCAGATTTACAACCGGCTCGTCGCGCTGCGCAACCGCTATCGCAACGCGTTTGCGCAGATTGACGTGCAGCTCAAGCGCCGCTACGACCTGATTCCCAACCTGGTCGAGAGCGTGAAGGGGTACCTCGCCCATGAGCGTCAGACGCTCGAGGCGGTGATTTCCGCGCGCAATGCGGCGTGGACCGCCGGTCAGGCCGCCGCCGCCCATCCGGGCGAGGCGGGTGCGATGCGCAATCTCAGTGGCGCAGAATCGGCGCTGACGGGCGCGCTGGGCCGCCTCATGGTGTTGGTCGAGCAGTACCCGAACCTCAAGGCCGACCAGCGGATGGCGCAGCTCATGGAGGAGTTGACCTCGACCGAGAACAAAGTCGCGTTCGCGCGGCAGGCCTATAACGATGCCGTGATGGTCTACAACACTGCGCGCGAAACCTTCCCGGCGGTGTTGTTCGCGACCGCGCTCGGCTTCCAGCCCGCCGGTCTGTTCGAGGTTTCCGCCCCGGCGGAACGCGAGGCGCCGAAGGTGCAGTTCTGATCCGGATCGCCTCCGCGCCATGGCTGCGGTTGGCACGATGGATTTTTTCGGCCTGCAGGAGCAGGCGCGCCGGCGGACCACGCGATTGGTCGTGCTCTATGCGCTGGCCGTCGCCGGTATGATCCTCGCGATCTACACGGTGGTGCGGCTGCTGATGGGCGCGGGCGCGGAAGCGTCGAGGGCGGCGGCGCCCTGGTGGCAGCCCGAGCTTGTTCTCGCGGTGGCGGGCGGGGTGCTCGCGGTGGTGGCCGGCGGCACGGCGTTCAAAACCATTCAGCTCGCCGCGCACGGTGGCCGCATTGTGGCGGAACGCCTCGGCGGTCGGCTCGTGCGATCGGACACGACCGACCTTGCGGAACGTCGTCTGCTCAATGTGGTCGAGGAGATGGCCTTGGCGGCGGGACTGTCGGCGCCGCAGGTCTATGTGCTCGATCGCGAACGCGGCATCAACGCGTTGGCGGCCGGCTTCAGCCCACGCGACGCGGTGATCGGTGTCACGCGCGGCGCGCTCGAGTTGCTCACGCGGGACGAGCTGCAGGGGGTCATCGGCCACGAGTTCAGCCACATCCTGTACGGTGACATGCGGCTGAATATACGGCTCATCGGCGTACTGCATGGCATCGTGCTGATTTCGCTGATCGGAGGAATGCTCATCCGCTCGCTGCGCTATGTGCGGATGAGCGGCGGGCGCCGCGACAAGGGGGCGGGCGGCGCCGTGCTGGTGATCCTCGCGCTCGGGGGTACGCTCTGGCTGGTGGGCTGGATTGGCGCGGCGCTCGCGTCGCTGATCCGCGCGGCCGTCTCGCGCCAGCGCGAGTTTCTTGCGGACGCCGCCTCGGCTCAGTTCACGCGCAATCCCGCCGGCCTCGCCAGTGCCTTGCAGAAGATCGCGACGGTCTCGCTCCAGGGACGCATCGCCGCGCCGAGCGCGCTGGAGGCCGCGCACCTCTTTTTTGCCGACGCGCTCGGTGTGTCGCTCGACCGTCTCATGGCGACCCATCCTCCGATCGAGGAGCGTATCCGCCGCCTCGTTCCTTCGGCGGGCGGAGCGGTTCTGCCATCGCCACCCACGCCGAGCGACGCGCGTGCGCCGGAGGCGGCGGCCAGCGGGGTGTCCCCGTGGGGTACCGCACCCGGCGCGGCCGCCCGCATCAGGGCACGGGAGGCCGTCGCGGCGGTCGGCCAGCTAACACCGTCCAGACTGGACTGGGTTCGCGCAGTGCTCGAGGAGGTTCCCGCCCCGCTGCGCGAGGCCGTGCGCGAGCCGGTCGGAGCGCGGGCGGTCGTGTTCGCATTGCTGCTCGACCGCGACCCGGTCGTGCGCGCCCGGCAGCTGGAGGTGATCGCGGCGGATACGGAAGCCGCGCGGCAGGTGCCGTCGTTCTTGCCGCTGATGGCGCGCCTCCGTCCCGAGGCGCGGCTGCCCCTGGTGGAGCTGGCCATTGCGGGGCTGCGGCAGCTGCAGACGGACGAGTATGAACACTTCCGCGGGATCCTCTTCGATCTGATCCGGGCCGATCAGCGTGTCGACCTCTTTGAATACGCGCTCGGACGGCTGATCGAACGGTATCTGGATCCGGTGTTCGGCCGCGTGGACCCGGCGCCCCAGCGGTATTCGAAGGTGGCCCACGTGGAGCCGGAGGCGCGGACGGTGCTCGCCGCCTTGGCCGGGTGGGGACACCGCGATCCGGAGGCGGCCGACCGCGCTTGGCGACACGCGCTGGCCGAACTGGGGCTCGAGGCCACGGGATCGCCGCCTCCCGTCTCGCTCGACGAGGTGGACCGCGCGCTGAACCGCCTGCGCGAAGCGATGGCTGCCGTGCGCGAGAAGATGCTCACCGCCTGCGCGGTGTGTGTCGCCGAGGACGAGCGGCTCGATGCGGTCGAAGCCGATCTGCTGCGCGCCATCGCCGATGCGCTCGATTGCCCGATGCCGCCGCTGATGGTCGCTGAAAACACGCCGTAGTACGGTTGACTCATCGGTGGGCCGATCGAGATCATCCCTGCCGTGAACATCGTCGTGTTCGATGCAGCGTCGTGGAATCCGGATGGATTGCGCTGGACGGAACTCGAGGCGCTCGGTCGCGTGCGCGCGCTGGGTACGCCGGCGAAGGACGAGATCGGACGTGTGGCGGGAGACGCCGAGGCGGCGTTCGTCTGGCGTACGGTGCTGAACCGCGAGGCGATCCGCGCGATGCCGCGCCTGCGTTACATCGGCCTGCTCGACCCCGACGGCTCGGCGCGGGTGAACCTTGAGGCGGCAGCGAAGCGCGGCATTGTCGTCTGCCGGGTTTCGCTGCCGCTGGCCGATTCGCTGGCCGAGCACGTCGTGGCAGTGCTGCTCGAGCTGGCGCGGGGCACCGGGCTCCACATGGCGGCCGTCCACCGCCGCGAGTGGACCCGTGCGGCGCGGCCGTGTTGGTGGAAGTTTCCGATGCGTCGGTTGGCCGGTCTCACGATCGGGCTGCTCGGCGATTCGCCCGCCCGCGAGGCGATTGCGCGCCGGGCGCGCGCCTTCGAGATGCGGACGTGGGTGACGTCGTGCGGCGTCGGGCCGCTGGGCCCGGTGCCGGAGGGCGCTGAGGCGGTGGAGACCGCGAGGACGCTCCGCGAAAGCGATGTGGTGGTGGTGTTGGCCGCCGCCACGCCCGAAACCCAGGGCTGGCTGAATCGGGAACGGCTCGCCGCGATGAAACCGGGGTCGTGGCTGGTCCACGTGGGCGGAGCCGGCGTTGTGGACGAGACGGCGTTGGCCGACGTGCTCCAACACGGTCCGGCGCCGGCGGCGGCGGCTCTCGACCGCCTCTTGCTTGAGCCGCCGCCACCGGACCATCCTCTCCTGCGGCTCAGGAACTGTCGGATCACGCCGCACCTGGCATGGGCGGCGGTCGAGACCCGCGCGGCGTTCATTGCAGCGGCGGCAGCCAGTCTTCGAGCTTGGCTGGACGGCCGAGCGGTGGACGTGGTGACACCGTCCCCTCCCGCCGTCGCCGCAGGTACGGTGACGGACCGCGCATGAGACCGGCGGGTGCAACCCGCCGCATTGTGCCCGCAGGGGACTCGATGCCGTGACGGGACGATGGTTGCGCGCGGCACGGACACGGTGGCCCGCCCTCGCGCCAGGGCTGGGTCGTCACGTCATCGGAGGTTGTCTCGATGTGACGGGTCGCCGGCTCCTCGCGGGCATCCGTTGCTGGTGGTGCCGTTGGCGCTCGTTTCATGGGCGGCGGGTCTGGTCGGTACGGGGATGATTCGCCGTCTGCGCCGAATGGCCCGCCGCGTCCTCGGGTTGTACGTTGGAACCACACTGCTGGCGGTGAGCGGGGCGCTCGCGCTGACCGACGGGCTCGGCCCAAGCCGCGGCGCGACGCGTGTAGCCGTGGCCGGCCCGCCTCGTGAGGGTGCCTCCCCGCCGAGCGGCTGGGAGGTGACCGCTGAGCGCGTGCCGTCGAACCCGATCCGCGCGATGGCTGAGGGCCGTATGCTCCCGGTGATGGTCCTCGCGCTGTTGGTGGGCCGTACGCTCGTAGGCATGGCGCGGCGGGGGAGCCGTCGGCGCGAGCGGCTCGAGGGCTGGAACGACGTGCTGCGGGCGATGGTCGGTCGTGTGAGGCGGGCGGCGCCGGGCGGTGGGTTGGCGCGGATCGCGTGCACGCTGGCGATCTAGGGATGTGCCGCGGCGGGACTTCTCCTTGCGGACATCGGGGCTCTGCTGGGCGTGCTGTTGTTTCACCTCTTCCTTGTCCATGGCTTGCTCCTCCGCTGCGGTGCGCGGTTACCCTTCGGCCAGTTGGTGCTCCGGTTCCGCGAGGCCTTGCTCGTTGCGCTGGGAACCTCGAGCAGGAACGCAACGCTGCCGGTCACGTTCGATGTGCGGCCCAGCCGCAACGGCGTGTCGCGATCGGTGGCCGCGTTGCCGATCCCGCTGGGGGCGACGATCAACATCGAGGGCACCGCGATCATCCAGCGTGTGGCGACGGTGTTCGTCGCCCAGCGATACGATGTGCCGCTCGGCTGGGCGACCCTGCTGCACGTGGTCGCGATGGCCACGCTGGCCTCGCTGGGCACCGCCGATGTGCCGGGGGTGGGGCGTGAGATGCTCACGATGGTGTTCCGCTAGGTCGGGTTGCCGCTCGACGGCATTGCGCTTGTGCTGGGCGTAGATCGCCGGCTCGACATGCCGCGGACGGCCGTGAATGTCCTTGGCGACGGCGTGGTCGTGGGGGGGCGTCACGCGGCTGGAAGGGGAGCTGGACGAGGCGGTGCGGCGGGGCGGGCCGGAGACGGCGCCAAGGACCTGTTCCGAACCGCCGCGTTCTTCCTGAACACCCGGGCCCGCACGGCTGGGCGAGCCACTCTGCGGGACATGCTGCCCGCCGCACTCCAGGTCAGTTCGACGCATCCATCGTGGCTGGGCCGGCCGGGTTGACGCCGGCGATTCGCCCACCGCTCGAGTCCATTCGGCCACACTCAGCGATCGCAGCGACAACAAGCTCGCGATGGTCGAGCCGGGGGACAGCGGTCCGGTCGCCGTGCGCTGAGCGGGGCGTAGGACGTGCGGGGCCCAGTGTCGCGCGGCCCCGCGTGGGCTGAGCGCGGCGCGCCCGTCATCGCCGTTGGGGGTAGGCCGGAACCGCATCTTGGCGGCTGCATGGTTGAGCCCATGCCGGCCTACGGCGCCGATGCGGGCATCGCTCTGTGCACAGCTCAGACCGGAGCCACGAGCGGCCAAGGGCTTCCCAAATCGCGTCGTGTCGTTTAGCGCCGCATGTCCGAGGCGGCGGTCGGTGCCGACGCGACGGCGCGATAAGATCTCTGTACGGAACGCGAGGTTTGCGCTAGGCTGTACCCGTAAGAGGAGTGCGCGCGATGAACGGACGTCTCATAGGGTCGTTGTGCCGGGGGGCGGCGCTGCTGATCGGGCTCGCGGTCACGGCCGGGTGTGTCACCGCGTCGGGGTCCGCCGGCCGGTTCGAGCGGCTGTTGACGAATGAGCTGTATAGTTTTCGGTACGATGCGGAGGCGCAGCGGCTGACGGTCGTGACGCGAACGGGGGACGTCATCGAGCACGAGGGGGTCGGGGCTGACGTCGTGGCCGAGTGGCGCCGCGCGGAGGACCTCGACGCGTTTTACCGGGAGCAGATTACGACGAGGTGGCCGGGGCGTCCGATGGACCTATCGGCGGGGGCGCCGTCGGCTCCGTAGGGGGAGGGCTCGGCGGCCCGTGCTGCTCGCCGGTGAGGGCGCGGGCGCGGACCGGAACCTCGGGTGGGGGGGGCCGGCCGCGGGGGGCGAGCATACGCAGCAGGTTGGCGCGCACCTGGTCGAGCACCGCCGCTCGTTGGGCCGCGTCCAGCCCCGCCACGGCGAGTGAACCGGCCGCGAGGCGGTCGTGTCCCCCGCCGCTGCCGCGCCGGCCGATCACGGCGCGAATGATCGCGCCACATCGCGCATTGCGGCGGTTGCTACGAATCGAGACCAGCAGCGTGTCGTCGCGGAACGCGGTGCAGAATGCATAAGAGACGCGTTCGAGGCGTGCGAGGCGGTCGGCGACTTCCGGAACGATCTCAGGGTTCGGCACTGCGGCGAGGTGCGACCAGGCCACGCGCCCGTAGATGCGCGCGTTAGCGAGGGCTTCGCGCAGCAGCGAGAAGTAGTCGGCGGAGAGCGGCGCGTGGCGGATCAGACCACGCAGCCGTAGGCTCGCGCGTGGCAGCAGAGCGAGCCAGGCGGCGCGGTCCTCGGCAGCTCCGCCGCGGGCGAAGTCCATCGTTTCGGTTTCGATCGCATAGGCCATGCAGGCGGCGAGCCATGCCGGTGGCTCGACGCTCGCCGCGGCGAGGTACTCATACAAGAGCGAGGTGCAGGCGCCGAGGTGCGGGCGGATATCGACGAACGGAGGCAACTCGGTGGTGGGGTGATGATGGGGGACGGGATGGTGGTCGAAGATGGCGACCGGTCGCATCCACGGCGCGAGCGTGACATTGCCCGAGCCGGGGCGCGCATCCACCAACAGCGTCGGTTGCGGCCGCCGCGGCGGATGCATCGAGTCGAGGGGCCATAGCCGGTGGCGAAAGTGCCGCACCATTTCGCGGTTTTCCGCGCGCGCGATTGCGCCGGAGAACACAATGCGGCTGGCGAGGCCCCACGTGCGTTCGAGCAGCAGGTGCAGCGCGCCGGCGGAGGCCAGCGCGTCGGGATCCGGGTAGTCGTGCGGCACGATGAGCAGATTGCCGCGCCGCGGCAAATAGCGGTCGAGCAGCGCGAGGCGCTCGGCGGCGGTGCTGGGCAACGGTTCGCTCATGTTGCGACCGGCGGGCTCATGCGTCAGCTCGGGAGCGTGCCAGCAGTTTCGAGAGACGGGCGCTCAGATCGGCCTGGGCGCGGTCGGAGAGGCCGAGGATCGCGGCCAGACCGTGCGCGAGGTGCGGGATGTAGGTTTCGATGTACTCACGTTTGCGGCGCGCCTCCTCTTCGCGCCGGCGCCGACCGAGGAACTGAGCCAGCCGGCGACCACATTCTTGCAGCGCGAAGGTGGCTTCGCGCAGGATCTCGGGGTAGGCGGCGACCGCGTCCTTGCTTTCGCTCGTGAACGGTACCCAGACGCTCGCGATGTGGATCAGCAGCACGACGGGGCCGATGGGCAGGGCGCCCTTGGGCTGCGCAAGCCCGTACGTTTTCCAATTCACGCTGATCACGGCGCGGCTCAGCGCGCAGGCGCCGGCCTGATACAGAAGTGGCACGCGGTTGGCGAAGCGCAGCAGGCGGACGGGGTCGTCGGCTGCTGCGCCGTCGCCCTCCTGTTCCCCGGGCCGCCAGCAGGCCAGCCCCGCCTCGATGAGGAACGGATTGCCGCGGTAGACGGCGGGCGGACGGCTGACCGCGGTGACGAAATCGGCGCGTACCTCCTTTTGAAGGCCTGCAACGATCGCCGCCTCGCCGATCGGTGCGAGGCAGTCGGTCGGTGGGCGCATAAGTTTGGTGTCCTGGATGGCGCGGTAGAGAGTTTCCGCGTCGTTGTGCGCGATGCGGGCGGGGCGTGCGGCGGGGTCGAGGCCCGCCCGTTGGCAGATTTCGAGCGCGGTGCGGTCACTCACGCGCGAGAACTCGGTGGCCAGCGCCGAACGCAAGGTGCGGGAGGAGGTGTCCTTGAGGATCTGCATCAGCATGCCGAGCTCGACCCCATGGGGATGGGGCAGAATCTCGGCGGGGGGCTCGGGCATCTGCTCGACCGCGCGTCGAAAGCTGCGCCACGCGGCGGCGTCGGGCGGAGTCGCGACCTCCGATGCGGCGGGCGAGGAGGACCCGACGTCGGCGGTCGCCGCGTTGGCGCTGGAGGCCTCGTCCTCGCCGGCGGCCTCGTCACGGGGCTTGAGCCGGATGCGGACGTGAATCTGCGCGTGGGGATTTGCGATCGCGCACTGCTGGAGAAACTCGTCCACCGAGAGACGGCCCCGCACATAGGCCGCCTCGAGCTCGATCGTGACGGCGGTGCCGTGGTCATACACGACACTCTCGCCCGGTCGGTCGGGGTCAGGAAACTCGGGGCGCCAGTCGCATTCTTCCTCGCGCAGCAGTATGGGGCGGTTGGCGCGTGTATCGAGGAGCACGTCCATACGGTGAGCCGGACGGGACCGCGAGGTGCGGGAGATGATTTCCGTTGCGCGGCCGGTGGTGAGCTGGCCGTACATGCCGGCCGCGCTGATGCCGATGCCCTGTTGGCCGCGCGCCATACGGAGCCGGTGGAACTTCGAGCCGTAGAGCAGTTTCGCAAAGATCTTCGGCACCTGCGCGCGCACAATGCCGGGGCCATTGTCGGTGACGGTCATGCGAAACCGGGTCGGCGCGATGTGTTCGAGATCCACCGAGACCTCGGGGAGAATGCCGGCCTCCTCGCAGGCATCCAGCGAGTTGTCCACCGCTTCCTTCACGGCAGTGAGAAGCGCGCGGCGGGGGCTATCGAACCCGAGCAGATGTCGGTTTTTGAGGAAGAACTCGGAGACGGAGATCTCGCGCTGCCGTTGGGCGAGCGTCTCGGCGGTTTCGGTGCGGCGGCGCGCGGCGCGGGGCATCGAGGTGGGGCTCATCGTACGGTACCCAGATCGGCGCGGTGGTTCAGGGGACGGGCATCCATGAGATGCGGCGCACCGCGTTGGTCGGATCGCCCGGGCGCATCAGGAGATCAAGGCGCGCGTTGGTGGCCCAGTCCGGCGCCACCAGCTCGCGTTCCGTTTCACCAGGCGCGATCGGGGGTTCGGAGGCCGTGCGCCCACCGGTCGGAGCGTAGGAATTCCGCCAACGCACCACGAGCGAGGCGGTCGAGTGGGGCGTCCATTCGACGAGCAGCCGGATGCGTTCCCCCGGCGCGACCGGTACGGCTTCGCTGCCCCAGGATTCTTTTTGCCACTGCCAATAGTCCGGTGCGTTGGGCCGGGTCCAGCGCAGCGAGAAGTCGGGATTCATCAGCCGCCCACGGGACGCCGCGGCGCTCGACGATTCAAACTGAACTTCGGTGTCGTGGCCGGCGACGACGTTCGCCCGCGCGCGCAGCGGCGAGCAGCCGGGCAGGGCCGCGATCAGCTCGTATTCACCCGGCGGGAGACGACGGAGGCTCCAGCGGCCATCGGGGGCGCAGACCGTGGACCACGGGTGACCCGCGACCATCACCTTCGGACGCACCGGCGGCGGCGGACCGCGGGCGACGGGCAGCCGGCCATGCAGCTCGCCCACGGCCGAGGCCGGAGGTTGGCTGGCAAGGCGGCCGAGCGTTTCGAGCACAGCCGCGGCCATGTTCGCCGATTCGTTCGCAGAGACGAGCGCGATGGCCTCGACGCCGGGGCGGTTGGACGCGGTCGCGAGGGGCTCGATCTGGCGGCCGCGCTCGGCGGCCTCATCCGCGTACCTTCGCATGGCGGCAAGAAACGCGGCGGCCGCGCTGTCGTCGTCCTCGCCCAGCACGCGCAGCGGGGAGTCCGCGATGGAGATCTTGTCGGCCCGCACCCAATTCTCCATCGGGCCGTGCGGTCCGCGGGGCCATGCGTGCGGCGGCGCGCCGGTGTCCTCGACGAAGTGCAGCAGGGTGCCCACCCAGCGCGCGGCATTCCACGGGGTCTCCATGCGAAGCGCGTCGAGCGCGCGCCGGAAGCACGGCGCCCAGGTGGCCTCGACAGACGGCATGGTGTGGGAGACGTCGGGCGGCACCCCAGGTAGGAAGAGAAAGTCATCCGTCAGAAACGCGACGCCATTCTCTACGGCCAGTGATCGTCGTCGGTCGGGCATCCAGCACCACGACGTGAGGCCGTTCCATTCGGGGCCGAGCAGTTCACGGATCGGCGACTGCGCAGGAATCTTTTGCAGCGCGGCCGCGGTGATCTCGGTGTGCGGCCCCCACGCGGCGGCGAGCCGCACCAGCGCCACCGCCGCCGTGATGGCCGGCGCGTACGCGCCCCGGGTGGTGCCAGCCAGCGGGCGGACCAGCGACCTCATTGCGCGGCGCAATCGAGCGAGAACTCAACCGGGAAGTTCACCGCGGCGCTGAGCGGGCAGTATGTCTCGGCGAGCTGTACCGCCTCGCGCATTCGCGGCACATCGGCCTCGGTCGCGACCCGGGCGGTGATCCGCACCTCGATGCGAGTGAAGCGCAGGCCGTTCGCGCCCTTCTCCATCGTGCCAACGGCGCGGCTGGTCCAGCTCTTCAATCCGATCTGATGGCGCTGAACGAAATACAGAGCGGTGAGCAAGATGCAGCTCTCGACGCCGGCCACGAGGATATCCTCCGGCGTCCATCGGCCAGCCTCGCCGCCAAACTGCACCGGCGAGGAGATCTCGAGCGAGAGTCCGCCCTCCGTTCGAGTGATGAGCCGTTCTCCGCCCAACCATTCGGTCGCAGTGACAAATGTATGCATGAATCGCGTCTCCGGAGATGAGAATATGCGATGTTGGGCAGCTCACCAACCCGAAAGAATGCGAACGGCGCGTCGCATGCCCACCAGCAGGAAGGTCGCGCCAAGCCAGACCATGCCGAGAGTACACAACAGCGCGACGGCGCGCCGGACGGCGCTCGGCATCACACGGCGGCCGCCGGCCACGGCGACCGAAACCGCGCTGTACCATGTCAGATCCGCAAAAATGTGGCCCGCGTAGACCGAGGCCACGGCGGGCCAACCCCGCTCCATCGCCGGCGTCAGCATGGCAAGACCAATCGTAGCCCACCAGAGAATCCAGTACGGATTGGATAGGCTCAGGACAATGCCCAGCGCGACCGGGTGCAGCGACGGGGGCGGAAGGGACGAATGGCCGGGGTCGGCAATCAGCCGGCCCGCGCGCAGGTCCATGGCCATGCGGAGGGCCATCCACAGCAAGGCGGCACCACCGGCGATCGAAAGCGCCGTGCGGACGCCGTCCATCCGCAGCCATCGGTCCAGCCCCGCCAGCAGCGTCGCCACCAGGGCCATTTCAAGCAGCGCGTGGCCGGCGACGATCTGGGGACCCGCGCGTGCGCCGCGTCGTAGCGATTCGGCAACAGTCGCCGCGAGCACCGGACCCGGCGACATGGCGCCGGAGAACCCCACCACGAACGCACCGACCACCAGTTGCACAAGATTCACGCCCGAACCCTACACCACTGGCCACCCCAGTACATGCGGACCGGCCGCGCGCATGTACGGATGTGCCATGGAAGCCCAACCGCGTGCCGCCCACGAAGCCCAGCGTCTCCAGTAACCCCACCACATGCGACGATCCGCGTGACCAGTCCCACGGAACCCCCCGTCACAGGCATCTGCCATGCGCTACGAATCCCAAACGGCGGCACGCCCGACGCTCCCGCCACCGCAGCCGGGTTTTCAGTGCAACCCCAGCTCCTGTCGAAACAAACACTCGATTCCCGCAACAATGCCCCTCATAAACTTCACAATGATCTGCGACGTCATTGGCACGAGCGCCCCCCATCTCGTCGTGGACACACTGATTCTGCTGCGCACCTGCTCCCCGCGGCAGGTGAACTCGATTCTCCAACGCCACCCCAACGGGATGCATCGGTTTTCCGAAGAACTGAAGGCGGATCATGGCTGTTTGCGAGTTCACCGGGTGGACTCCGAGCCGCCCGCCGATCAAGCCCATAACCCAATTCAACCTTTCGGATGATATGGCCGATCGCGACGACACGCGACCGCTGAACTCAGATTGGGCAGTTGAGGAACGACTGGATTCGGTGGTTCAATTTCATGAGGTCGGAATTTTTCAATGGGGCATGTTGGAATGACCTTCTCCCACAAGCATCTGATGGCGTGAGGCGGTGGGGCGCGGCAGAGACGAAGTGTCTGATGCCAATTCAGTTTCGGGCATGGGGGCCAGCCCATCTGCCAGCGCAGGGCCGATCTCCGAACGTGACGGAGATGATGAGACGGCACCGGCGATTCCAACCCGGTCCGGCCGCGGCGGCTGGCTCCTGACGCTTCGCCTCAGCGAGCTGAACTGCGGCCCTCCCTGCCATTGACCGCGAAACCGTGCGCGTTTCCCAACGCAGCGCGCGCGATGCACCACCCTGACCTCGACTCGCGCACGGACGGTGCTTCTGGGGCGCATCGATCCCGGCGGCGCGGGCCGGGAATTCGACGCCGCCCAAACGAATCCTTGTCCTGGGCCGGCGCGAATGCTATGAAAGGCAAGTCTGAGGCGTTCAGCGGAAGGAAAGATCGAGCCATGTTGAAGGGTCGGGAGAACAACATCACGCGGCCCATGGAGCCCTACGAAGATCGGGACACGCAGCGCGTGAACAACCCGCCCGTGGGGTTCGCGATGCCCGAAACCGACCCGGACGCCCGAGCGGAGAAGAAGGTTTGTGCCGACGACGCGCACCCCGATCCCCCACTGGTCTGGGCCGGCAAGGCCGAGCATACCTCCGTCGAGCTCTTGACCGTCTCGCTGCACGTGCACGAGCGGACGGACCCCGAGACCAGCATCGCGGCGGGGGAAACAGTGAATCGTGGACAACGGATAGTGAGTGAGCGGGCAGATACCGTTGCCCCAGTTCGAGAGGGAGCGCGGAGAACCCCTGCGCGGGGCGGGGAAATTCTATCGGCACCGGCGCGGGTGGTCGAACCGGCTCCTTTCCGGCGATTCGCTCCTGGCGATGAATTTGCCCTTGGAAAAAAGCATGACCGGTAAGGTGCGGCTGACTGGCACGGTCGAACGTGGACGACACGCAAACTCCATGGCGAAAGCGATCAAATCCAAGCAACGCGTGACCGATTACGGCGAGGTGCTCACCCCGCCGCAGATCGTGGACGCCATGCTCGATCTGGTGAGGCAGGAGACCGAGCGGATTGACTCGCGCTTCCTCGAACCCGCCTGCGGGACAGGAAACTTCCTGGTCGAGATATTGCGGCGCAAGTTGGAGGTGGTGAAGAAGCGCTACGCCAAATGCCAACTGGACTATGAGCGCTACGCCGTGCTGGCCGTCGCCTCGCTCTACGGCATTGACATCCTCGCCGATAACGCCGAGGAGTGCCGCCGGCGGCTCTACGAGATGTTCGATGCGGCGTACACCGCCCTTTTTGGCGACAAAACCAAAGCCGCCTGCCGCGCGGCGGTGCGTTATATCCTCAGCCGCAACATCGTCCATGGCGATGCGCTCACGCTCCAGACCGTCGGCGAAGCTCCGCAGCCGATCGTCTTCTCCGAATGGTCGCTGGTCAACGGCAGCTTGCTCAAGCGGCGCGATTTTGCCTTTCACGAGATGGTGCAGCAGGCGTCCATGCGCGAACTGCCGTTGTTTTCGGATTTGGGCGAGAAAGTCTTCATTCCTGAGCCGATAAGAGAATACCCACCCGTGCATTTTCTGGAGCTTGCCCATGCCTACGATGACCAACTACAACCCTGATGTGCTCTCCTGCCTAGCCAACCTCTCCAGCGACGAGGTGTTCACCCCGCCGGCGCTGGCCAACCAGATGCTAGACCTGCTGCCCGCCGACCTATGGCGCGACCCGAACGCCCGCTTCCTCGACCCCTGCTGCAAATCGGGCGTCTTTCTGCGCGAGATCGCCCGCCGGCTCGATAAGGGCCTAGAGCAGCACATCCCCGACCGGCAGGAACGCATCAACCATATCATGACGCGGCAACTCTTCGGCATCGCCATCACCGAACTGACCGCGCTCATGGCGCGCCGCTCGGTGTATTGCTCCAAAACCGCTAACGGCAAATACTCCATTTGCACCGCCTTCAACACACCCGACGGGAACATCCGCTACCGCCGCATTGAGCACGCCTGGAAGGATGGGCGCTGTGTGTTTTGCGGCGCCAGCCAGGCGAACTACGCCCGCGGGCCAGAACTGGAAACCCACGCCTATGAGTTCATCCACACCGACAACCCGGAGGAGATTTTTAACATGAAATTCGATGTCATCATCGGCAACCCGCCGTATCAGTTGAGTGATGCAGGCTATGGCAGAAGCGCTTCGCCTATCTATCACCACTTCGTGAATCAGGCAAAGAAACTCAACCCGCGCTATCTGGTTATGGTTATTCCAGCAAGGTGGTTTGTCGGTGGTAAAGGGCTTGATGAATTCAGACAAACAATGTTGAACGATGACCGCATGCGCAAGTT
>CALLFZ010000003.1 GCA_938010045.1 uncultured bacterium | reverse complement strand
TGCGCTTGTGCCTGTCCCCAATCGAAGACCGGGGACGAAGACCGGGGACAGGCACCGAGGAGCGGCCGTGCCCCAACGGGGACGGGCTCCTGGGAACCGCCTCCCAACTGCCCATCAACGTGCCTGTCCCCATCAGACTCCTCACCGCCCCCACTCCGCTCGGCACTGCCCCAGGCGTGCCTGGCCCCAACGGCTTCGCTCCGGCGGCGGAGCGCCGGAGCTACAGCGCCGGTGGGCATGTGCCTGTCCCCAACGGACGTCTGGGGGCCTGTCCCCCGGGAGGGTTGGATAGTCGGAACATTCGTGTTGTTTGGGCAGCGGCGTGAACCACCGACGATTTCCGCGGTATTGTTGGGGGTAAACGGTGTTCGCTTCCCTTCGCGGGCGCCTGTATTGGGCGCTCATTCCGCAACAGCGCAATCGGCTCGTCGGGGAACCGGCCTGAGCCTCAGCCTTCGAGTGAGATCAGCATGGGCTCTTCGATGGCCTCGACGATCCACCGCAGGAAGCGCGCGCCGTCCGCTCCATCGATCAGCCGATGATCGTACGAAAGCGAGAGGGGCAGCATGAGGCGAGGTCGGCAAGCGCTTTCGGACTGGTTCCAGACGTTGTCCATCGCCGAACGGCCCACGCCGAGGATGGCCACTTCGGGAGCGTTGATGATCGGTGTAAAAAACGACCCGCCAATCGCTCCGAGGTTCGTCACCGTGAAGGTGCCGCCCGCGAGCTCGTCCGGCGTGAGCTTGCCCTCGCGGGCGCGCTGGGCGATGGAGGTGAGCTCGACCGAAATCTGCACGATGTTCTTGCGATCCACGTCGCGCACCACGGGCACGAGCAAGCCTCGGGGAGTGTCCACCGCAACACCGATGTGAACGTATTTTTTGTAGATGATCGCGCGGCTGGGCATGTCGACGCTCGCATTGAATTTCGGGTGCACCTTCAGCGCCGCCGCGACGATCTTGAGCAAAATGGCGGTGAGCGTCAGGCGGCCACCGGCGGCCTCGGCCCGAGGTGCGAATCGCTTACGAAGCGCCTCCAGCTCGGAAATGTCGGCCCTGTCGTGCTGGGTCACGTGCGGGATGGTCGCCCACGCGCGACTAAGGTGCTCCGCGGTGATCGTACGGATCGTGGACATGCTCTCACGCTCGACGGGGCCCCATTGGGTGAAGTCGGGCAGTGGTTCGGCCTCGAGCGCGCAATGGGTCCGGATGGCCCGGCCGGTGTTGATCTGCCGCGCATGCCGCTTCACGTCCTCGATGGTGATGCGGCCACCCGCGCCGCTGCCCTTGACTTGCGAAATATCCACGCCGATTTCGCGCGCAAATCGTCGCACCGAGGGCGCAGCGGGAATCGGTGCGACCGAGCGAGCGGCGACCGGCCGAGGAGGCGGCTCGACGGCAGGCTCCGGCGCGGCTGTCGCCGTCGCCAGCGTGGCCGGCTGCGCCGCGGAAGGTTCCACAACGGGCGACGGCCCGCGGGACGGGCCCGGCCCGGTGGATAGGGCCGAACGCACCGGAACCTCATCCTCGGCCGACCACCGCAGCACCGCCCCGCCGACGACCACCGACTCGCCCGGGCGCACGAGCCATTCGGCGATCCGGCCTGCACGTGGAGCGGGCACTTCGACCGTGGCCTTGCCGGTCTCAATTTCCAGCAACGGCTGGCCTTCGTTCACCCACGCTCCCGCCTCGGCCAGCAATTTGACCACCGTCCCCTGCTCTACGTTCTCGCCCAGGGGCGGCACCGCGAATGTTTCCCCTTGGGCCACGCCGGCCAGTCCGCTGGCATCGGCACTCGATCGCGGCGCCGGCCGAGCATCCTCCGCCCCATGAGCCGTCGCGGATTGGGCGGGTGGGCTGGCCGAGGCTTCCAGCTTGGCATCCTCGGCCGCAGGTGTGGTCTCCTCGGGGGAGGAACCGGCCTCCGCCCACTCAAGGATCGGCTGGCCCACGCTGACCTTGGCGCCCACCTGCACGAGAATCCGGCCGACGCGTCCTGGACGTGGTGACGGCACCTCAACGGTCGCCTTGCCGGTTTCGATTTCGAGCAACGGCTGGCCCGCGCTCACGATGGCGCCCGGTTGAACAAGCACTTTGACCAGATCACCGCTGTCGACGTTTTCGCCGAGCGGGGGGAGTGTGAAGACGTCACTCATCGTTGCTCCTCGACGCGTTGAAGGGGGTCGCGTTCATGTTCGCCACGGATCGGGCACATCAACGCGAAGCTCAAATTGCCGAATCGCCTCATTCACTCGCGATGCCGGGACGGTCCCAGAACGGGCGAGCGCAGCCAACGCCGCCACCGCGATGTGGGCCGTATCCACCTCGAAATGGCGACGGAGGGCATCCCGGCCATCGCTGCGACCAAACCCATCCGTGCCGAGCGTCACCCACGGCGCCGAAACGTAGCGGGCCACCATGTCCGGCAGGACCTTCAGGTAGTCCGAAGCGGCGACGATCGGAATTGATCCGGCCAGATGCGCCGCCGCATAGGGCATCCGGGGGGCCTGATCGGGATGCAGGCGGTTCCAGCGTTCGCAGTCCACCGCGTCTCGATAGAGACGTTTGTAGGACGTTACCGACCAGACCTCCGCGGCGACACCCGCATGTTCGAGCAGCCAATCCGCCGCACGGATCGTCTCGTTCAGGATCGCACCGCTGCCCAGCAACCTCACCGCCGGCGTACGACCCTCCGGTGCCGCCCTGAACCGATAGAGCCCTCTCAGGATTCCCTCCCGTGCGTCGGCCGGCATCGGCGGCTGCACGTAATTTTCGTTCATCACGGTTAGGTAATAGAACACATCCTCGCGATCCTCGTACATTCGCCGCAAACCATCGCGCACGATCTCGGCCAGCTCGTACGCGAACGCGGGGTCGTAGCACTCCAGGTTCGGAACCGGTAGCGCGAGCACGTGACTGTGACCGTCCTGATGTTGGAGCCCTTCGCCCGCCAGCGTCGTGCGGCCGGCGGTTCCGCCGACGAGAAACCCCCGGCATCGCGAGTCGCCCGCCGCCCAGACAAAATCGCCGACTCGTTGCATGCCGAACATCGAATAGAAAATGAAGAAGGGGATCATCGGCAGTCCGTGGTTCGCGTGGGCCGTCCCAGCGGCGATGAACGACGAGATCGAACCGGCCTCGGTGATTCCCTCCTCCAAAATCTGGCCGTCGCGCGCCTCGCGGTAATAGAGCAGGCTCGCTTTGTCCACCGGCTCGTATAACTGGCCGGGATGGGAGTAGATGCCACACTGGCGGAACAGTGCCTCCATGCCGAACGTCCGCGCTTCGTCGGGCACGATCGGTACAATGCGCGGCCCCAGCTCAGGATCGCGCAGCAGCTTCGACAACAGCCTCACGAACACCATCGTCGTCGAGACTGGCCGATCGCTACCGCGGCGAAACTCCTCGATCAGATCGTCCGGCGGCGCCCGCAGCGCGATCGTCGTCCGCCGGCGCGCCGGCAAGAAACCGCCGAGCGCGGCGCGACGCTCGAGCAGATATCGAATTTCGGGGCTGTCCTCGGGAGGACGATAGAATGGCACATTCGCAATCTCGTCGTCGCTGATCGGAATCCCGAATCGGTTGCGGAACTCGCGGAGTTCTTCCTCATTGAGCTTCTTCTGTTGGTGCGTGATGTTGCGTCCCTCGCCCGCCTCGCCCAATCCGTAGCCTTTGATCGTCTTGGCCAGAATCACGGTCGGCGCCCCGCGGTGGGCCACCGCCGCGGCGTAGGCCGCATAGACCTTCTCGGGGTCGTGTCCGCCGCGCCGCAGGTGCTGGAGTTGCTCGTCGGACATTCCTTTGACCAAATCCAGCAGGCGGGGATCGGCGCCAAAGAAGTGCCGCCGAATATAGGCGCCGCCCTCGACGACGTACTTTTGGTATTCGCCGTCCACCACTTCCGTCATCCGGCGCACCAGCACGCCATCGCGGTCGCGCTCCAGCAGCGGGTCCCAGTCGCCGCCCCAGATCACCTTGATCACGTTCCAACCGGCGCCCCGGAAGGTGCCCTCCAACTCTTGAATGATCTTGCCGTTCCCGCGCACGGGGCCGTCCAACCGTTGGAGATTGCAGTTGATGACGAAGATCAGGTTGTCGAGGTGTTCGCGCGCAGCCAGCGTGATGGCGCCGAGCGTCTCCGGCTCGTCGGTCTCGCCGTCGCCGAGAAAGGCCCAGACCTTCTGATCCGTGGGCGGCCTCAACCCGCGGTCTTCCAGATATCGAATGAACCGCGCCTGATAAATCGCCATGATGGGGCCCAACCCCATCGAGACGGTCGGGAACTGCCAGAAGTCGGGCATCAACCAGGGGTGGGGATAGGATGAGAGCCCGGGGGTCGCGTGCAGCTCATGCCGGAAGTTCGCGAGGTGTTCGGCGGTCAGTCGTCCCTCCAAAAACGCGCGGGCATAAATGCCTGGCGAGGCGTGGCCCTGCACGTACACCAGATCGCCCGGGTGGTCGCCGTGCGGCGCCCGGAAAAAGTGATTGAACCCGACCTCGTACAACGTGGCGGCACTCGCATACGTCGAGATGTGACCGCCGATGCCCTCCTCCTCTCGGTTCGCGCGCACCACCATCGCCATCGCGTTCCAGCGGACAAGACTCTTGATGCGGCGCTCGATCTCACGGTTGCCCGGATACGGCGGCTGTTCGGACCGAGGAATCGTGTTGATGTAGGGCGTGTTGGCCGTGAACGGCAGCCGCAGACCGCGCTCGTGGGCGCGCACCGACAACTCGCGGAGCAGACGCACCGCACGAGCTGGCCCCGCACGCTCAATCACCTCGTCGAGGGATTGCAACCAATCCTGCGTCTCCTCCCGATCGGCGTCGGTGTCACGAAATGGCAGCTCGTTCATGCGAACAATCCCGGAATCGGCAGTCGGCGACGTCGCGCCATTCTCGCCAACTTCAGACTCTACACGTCGGCGCGCTCGCCGCAAGCCCCGGCCGTGTGACGTGCCAGCTCCTGCGCGTCCGGCTTGACCGATTCGTTCTCCTCCACCCATGATTTCGCACTATACCGGCTACGCCCCCAGGCGGCCGAGAGCACGGAGAATGCTCGTATGAATCAGTCGGAACAGCATCCACCGGTCGTCGCGCGCGAGATCCTGCTGCCCTTCATTCTCGTGACATCCCTCTTTGCCTTGTGGGGGTTTGCGAATGACATCACGAATCCGATGGTGGCCGCGTTCAAAAACATCCTTTTGATCAGCAACTTTCAGAGTTCCCTCGTCCAGTTCGCTTTCTACGGCGGCTACTGTGTGATGGCGATCCCCGCCGCGCTGTTCATCAAACGGTTTTCGTACAAGGCTGGCATTCTGATGGGCTTGGCTCTTTATTCCGCGGGCTGTTTTCTATTTGCGCCGGCCGGCTGGATGATGGCGTTCTGGGCCTTTCTCATCGCCTATTTCGTGATGACCTGCGGGCTGTCCTTCCTGGAAACTAGCGCGAACCCCTATGTGCTGGCCATGGGCGCAGAGGAGAACGCCACGCGACGGCTCAATTTTGCGCAGGCCTTCAACCCGCTGGGGTCGCTCACCGGAATGCTCGTGGCCAAGAACATGATTCTTCGCCATCTGAACCCGGCCACCGAGGCCGAACGGCGTCAGATACTCGCGTCCGCACCCGAACAGTTTCAGCAGATTGCGAAACAAGACCTCGACGTGATCATCGGCCCCTACCTCGGGCTGGGCGTGGTCGTTCTGCTCGTCTTTATCCTGTTCCTCGTCTCTCGCCTGCCGCGCGTCGCGGGGGAGGATCACCGACGCGTCGACTTCCTCGGCACAGTGAAACGGTTAGTGCGCAACGGCCGCTACATCGAAGGTGTCGTCGCACAGGCTTTTTATGTCGGCGTCCAGATCATGTGCTGGACCTTCATCATCCAGTACGCGGAAAACGAGCTGGGCCTGAAAAAGGAAATCGGCCAGTGGTACAACATGATCGCGATGACGACCTTCGTCTCCTTCCGATTCATCTGCACCTACCTGCTGAAGTTTTTCAGCCCCGGAGGTCTTCTGCTCTCGCTCGCCACCGGCGGCGGCGTTCTGATCCTCGGCACGATGTTCTTGAAGGGCATGGCCGGCCTCTATTGCCTCGTGGCTGTCTCGGCCTGCATGTCGTTGATGTTCCCGACGATCTATGGCATCGCGCTGAAGGGGCTTGGGGATGATGCAAAACTCGGCGCCGCCGGTCTCATCATGGCCATTGGCGGCGGCGCGATCATGCCTCCGCTGCAAGGCTGGGTCATGGATCAAGGGCCGGTGAATCTTGGACTGACGGTGCTGTCGAGCACGCGCGCCTCGTTTGTGCTGCCGCTTCTCTGTTTCGTCGTGATCGCGGTGTACGGCTTTCGCACCTCGAAGATTCACGGCCATCACTACACATGAATGGCCGCGCGCCGCGCGTCCGGGTCGGGAGCACATTTGCGCATTCGCGAGGAATTTGCCAACCTGTAGCTCGGTCGACGCTGCCCGAGGACCAAGGAGTGAACGAGATGAGCAAGTCCGTCTGTTCTCGCCGTTCGTTTTTGCGCGCCGGTGCCTGTGTCGCCGCCGTCCACATCCTGCCCGAACGTGCGCGAGGGGCCAATGAGCGTATCCGCGTCGGCTGCATCGGCATTGATGGGAAGGGGCGGTCGGACGTGCTCTGGACCGCCGCCGCGGGCGCCGAGATCGCAGCGCTCTGCGACGTTGCTGACCCACGGCAGATTCCCGCCCGGAAAAAGTCCAAGGACAATGCCACGCTGCTCGAACAATTCCCCTCCGCAAAATTTTTCGCCGACTACCGCGAGATGATCGAGACGATGGACGATCTCGACGCGGTGACCATCTCGACGCCCGACCATCACCACTTCCCCGCCTCGATGCTCGCCATGCGCAAGGGGCGGCATGTGTATTGTCAGAAGCCGATGGCGCACTCCATCTGGGAGGCCCGCCGAATGGCCGAGACCGCCGCCGCATCCCGCGTGGTCACGCAGATGGGCAACCAAGCTCACGCGGGAGAGCCGATCCGGCGTGGTGTGGAGATTGTGCGCGCCGGAGCAATCGGCCGGGTCACGGAAGTCCACGCCTGGTCAGACCGGCCGATCTGGCCGCAAGGCATGGCCGAGTGGCCGAAACCGGCGCCGATCCCGGAGGGGCTGCATTGGGACCTCTGGATCGGACCCGCCCCCGTCCGCGACTACAGCCCCGACATCGCGCCGTTCAAGTGGCGCGGATGGTGGGACTTCGGCACCGGCGCGCTGGGCGACATGGGCTGCCACATCCTCGACATGCCCGTGTGGGCGCTCGCGAAAGGGCCACCCCGCCGCGTTGAAGCGTGGTCGGAGGGGGGCTCTGAAATCTCCGGCCCGCTGCGGTCGATCGTGACTTGGCAATTCCCGACCGGCTGGTTCGACGCGCCGTTCAAGGTGGTCTGGTACGACGGCGTGAAAGGCAAAGAGGGCAAGTACGAGTTCACGCCTCCGGAGGAGCTTTGGAAGAACGATTTCCCGACGCCGGACCACGTATTCCGACGTTTCGATCTTGTACTCGTCGGCGAAAAGGGGCGCATGTTCTTCGGTCGAACCCGCACCGACTGGGTGTTCAAACCGGATGCGCTGAAGGACGAAGTCGGTGATCCGCCCCAAACGATCCCGCGTGTCCCCCCCCTCACCGAGGACGGAAAGTTCGGCAGCAGCGACCCCTCCGTGGTGGAATGGCTGAACGCGATACGCGGCGGCCCTGCGCCCCTCTCACGCTTCGAGCTGGCGGGCCCGTTCACCGAAATCGTCCTCCTCGGCAACCTCGCGGTGCGACTCGGCAAACCGCTCGAATGGGATGCTGCCGGCTTACGTGTGCCGAATGCGCCCGAAGCGGCGCCGTTGATCCGCCGCGCCTACCGGCCCGGCTGGCCAAACGAGTAGGGCCGTCCCATGACTGCACGCCGGTGCGTCCATCCGCCTCGGGACGCAAGAGGGTGGGGGTCCGCCGTGCTGGTAGCGATGGCCGTCCGCTGTGCCGCCCAAGGGTGGATCCCGCTCGAGTATGCACCCGCCCCGCCCGACAATCCGCTGAAAGGCCTTGTACCCTACGGCGGCCAGGCGCGCGGATTTCCCCACAGCCTCGAATTTCGGTACTTCGCCCTGAACGAGATCATGACCGGTCCCGACCAGTTCGATTGGTCCCCGATTGACCGGTTTCTCGAGGACGCTGCCTCGCGGGGATGCCAGGGTATCTTTCGCATCTGGGTTGAGTATCCGGGCCGGCCCTCCGGCGTACCACGGCACCTTCTGGAGGCTGGCCTGCCCATCACGGTCTGGTCGAACGCCACCGAACACGGCAGACGCCCGATGTGGACACCGGACTACCGAGATCCTCGCTTGCGTGCGGCGATCACGAACACGATTGCCGCGCTGGGGCGCCGCTACGACCATGATCCGCGTGTTGCGTTCCTCACCGCGGGCTTCTTGGGCCACTGGGGGGAATGGCACACCCATCCGCGGAGCGACCTCTGGGCGCCCAAGGAGGTGCAGCTGGAGGTCATGGGAGCCTTCGAAGCCGCCTTCCGTCGGGTGCCCGTGCTGCTCCGCTATCCCGCCGGCCCGGACGATCCGCGGTACGCACCCAACCACGATCGCCCGTTCGGTTATCACGATGACTCCTTCGCCTGGGCCACCCTGGACACCGGCCGGCGAGGCGACGAGTGGTTTTTCATGACGCGAATGCGGCGCGCGGGCCCCAGAGCGCTGGAGCGCTGGCGAACTCATCCGATCGGCGGCGAGATTCGCCCCGAAGTGTGGGTCAAGATCTGGGACGATCCCCCCGGAACTCCGCCGGGGCAGGACTACCTGAAATGTGTTGCCCAAACGCACGCCACCTGGCTGATGGACTCGAGCATAGCGCGGCCGCTCACGCCGGAGCAGCGCGCTCGCGCGATCGAGGGAGCCCGCCGACTCGGCTACGAACTCTACGTCAGCCGGGCCGCGATCAGCGCCGGGAGCGATGGATGTCTCAACATCGCGATCGCGGTGCGGAATCGGGGCGTTGCGCCCTGGTACGCAGATTGGGCGGTCGAGCTGGCCGTGTTCGGAACGGGCATCGAGCCGCTGGCGGTCTGGCGGCCTCCGTGGAGGATTCTTGGCATCCAGCCCGACGAGCCCGTCGAGCGGGAGTTCCGCTTCCGCACGTCGGAACCGCCGCCGGCCGGCGCCCGCTTCATCGCGCTCCGCGTTCCCAATCCCATGCCGGGCGGTCGGCCGCTCCGGTTCGCGAACCGCGAGCAGGATCGCGACCGACCGGGCTGGCTGACGCTTCCCCGCCCGCCGCCACGCGGCCCGTGAGCGCGCTTTTGCCAAACAGGGGGGGCGTCTCGTAGAGTTATAGCATGGGACAGATTTGGACCCCTGATGGCATCGCGGCCAGCGCCGAGGCGGCCCACGCCGCGGCGCTGCGCGACACGGTGGTGGAAACGGCCCGGCCCGACGCCGCCGCCACCGGTATGGAGCAGCTCATCGAAAACTACAACGCGATCCTCGCATCGCGGACGATCTATTATCCGGTGGCGTACCGCTTTGTTCGCGAACTCGGCCGCGGCCGGCAGGGCGTCGTGTTCCTAGGCCTCCGGCACGGCGCGCGCGGCTGCCTGACTCGGCACGCGATCAAACTGTTCGACCCTTCGATCTACGCGACCCCGCGCCAATATTGGACCGATATGGGGCGCATCGCCGCGCAGATCTCCCGCCTTCAGACCGTGAACTCGCCGAATCTTGTCGGCCGCGACGTCTACGATGAGGAAAACGGCATCGGTTACGTCCAAATGGAGGCGATCGACGGGCTCGATCTGCAGCGGCTCCTCTACGGACGCCACTTCGACACCGCCCGCGCGCGATCCTCCCCCCAAGAATGGGAACGCTTCGCGGATGTGATCTTCCGGTTCGAGGAAGGCAAGGTGCGCATCCAGCCGGGCGTCGCGCTCTACATCATGCGCGCTGCGCTGAGGGGCCTCGAGGCCTTACACGACGCCGGATTCGTCCACTGCGATGTCAAGCCAGCGAACATCATGGTGGATCAGCTCGGCAACATCAAACTCGTGGACTACGGTCGCGCGAACGTCATCAACGAGAAGGCCTCGCTGCTGCTCGGCAGTCCGCTGTACATGGCACCTGAGGTGCACCGCCGAGAGCGGTACCAGATTCAGTCCGACATTTACAGCCTCGGCCTTGTCGGCCTTGAGTTGCTCCGCGGCGAAAGCCTCGTCGACTACAGCCGCATGAACGAGACGCAGCTGCTGCAGTTCAAACTGGAACTGCCGAAACGGCTTTCCGACCTGCTGCCGCCGCATGTGCGCCGCAACCGAGACTTCGTCGCGGTGCTCCACAAGTTTCTCGATCCCGACCCCGCGCGCCGCTACCAGCGCTGTGACGAGGCCGAATCGGGCCCCCTCGGGCTTGCGTTGCTCCACAAGCAGCTTACAATCGCGGGCCAAGACTCCGAGTATTATCGGGACCTGGAAAGCTACATGGCCAAGCTGCAGCCGGGCGCGGCCAGCGGACCGGCGAGCATGGAGGGCCTCATGGCCTGAGGCGCCATCCGCATCCAGACCGACACGCGGAATTCGAGGAACCGGAATGAACGTGTTGCATGTGTGCGCGAACCCGAAGCCGGCCGAGGAATCGGTCAGTAAGCAGCTGTCGATCGCCTTTATCAGCAAATTGATCGAGGTCAACCCGGACGCCGAGATCAACAACGTGGATCTGTACCAGGACGCGCCCCCGTTCCTCTCCTACGAAGCCTGGCGCGGCATCTGGCTGGCCGCCATGGAACCGACGCACAAGCTCACGAAGAAGGAACAGGAGGCCTGCGCCTACGCCAACCGTCACGCCGAGATGTTCAACCAGGCTGACCTGCTCGTGCTCACGATGCCAATGTGGAACTTCGGACCGCCCGCGATCATGAAAGCCTGGCTCGACATGGTGCTGTCGCCCGGCCGCACATTCGACCTGACGCTGGGCGACGGGGGTGGTCTGCAGGTGAAGCCGCGCCACAAGTTGCAGCGCGTGGTTTTGCTGGTCTCCTCGGGCGGCGTGTATACGGAAAACGACCCGCGCGATGGCCTCACCGCCATGATCCGCAGCGCCTTCGCTTTCATCGGGGTCGAACGCATCCAGGTCGCCTGGGCCGACGGGCAGACACCGCTGCTCTACGGCGACCACGAGCAGCGCCGCCAGATGGCGATCGACGCGGCGACCGACCTCGCCGAGGAAATCGGCGAGGAAAGCCTCGCCGCACCGACGCCATGACCCGGGCGCCGGTCCCCCTGTGAGCGACCGCCACCAGCCTGTCCAGGCGTGCATCGGCGACCAGATCGAACACGGCCTGTGCGCGTCGGTTGCGCGGCTCAGAGCACTTTACGCAGACACCGGCGAGGACCGCCCCGACAGCGTCCTGCGCGACTATCCCGATGCCTCCCGCGTCATTGAGGGTCTCCGCGTCTTGCTCGACGCCATGTTCCCGGGTCGTGTGTTTCCCACCGACATCCAAGGAGATGAAATCGGCATCTTCCTGATGCGCCGGCTTAGCCTCGCCTGGCGTGCGCTGCGACCCGAAATCGAAAAGGCCCTCCCCTTCCGGTGGAAGGGAGCGTCGGGACGCGACGAGGCCATCCCGCCGATCGCCGACCTGCGCGCCGAATCCATCCGGATCCTGCTCCAGTTCATCGGGGCGTTGCCCGAGGTCCGCGCCATGCTCATTGATGACGTGCGCGCCGCCTACGACGGCGACCCCGCCGCCCTCACCTATGCAGAAATCCAACTGGCCTATCCCGGCCTCCTCGCGATCGCCTCGCACCGCATCGCCCACGAGCTCCACCGCCTGAACGTGCCGGTCATCCCTCGTATCATGAGCGAGTGGACTCACGCACAGACGGGCGTGGACATTCATCCCGGCGCGCGCATCGGCCGATCATTCTTCATTGACCACGCGACGGGCGTCGTCATTGGCGAGACCGCTGTCATCGGCGACCGCGTGAAAATCTATCAGGGCGTCACGCTCGGCGCCCGGAGCTTCGCGCTCGACGAACACGGCCATCCGGTCAAACACATCCAGCGCCACCCCACCGTCGAAGACGACGTCGTGATCTATGCGAATGCGACGATTCTCGGCGGACGCACCGTGATCGGTCGCGGCTCCATTATCGGCGGCAACGTGTTCCTCACGCACAGCGTGCCACCGAACAGCGTCGTGACCATGGAGCAGGCTCACATTCGGATCAAGAACACGACCGAGCGCGACAACCCACTGCCGCCGCCGCCCGAGTTCGAGATCTAAGACAACGGCCAGCAACGGCTCGGTCGGCGTCGGCAGGGAGGACTGGACCATGAAGGTGTGGCGTTTCAAAGATAAGCGGACGCTGGCGCGCGCGGCCGCCGAACGGGCGGCCGAACTGTTGCGGAGTGCCATCGCAGCGCGCGGCAGTGCGCGGATCATCGCGGCGACCGGCGCTTCACAGCTCGAGTTCCTTGGCGAGCTGGTCCGCCAGCCTGGCGTGGACTGGCGCAAAGTTGAGATGTTCCACTTGGACGAGTACATCGGCTTGCCCGTCACCCACCCGGCGAGCTTCCGCAAGTATCTCCTCGAACGGCTCATCCGGCCCGCCGGCATCGAACGGTACCATTTGCTGGAGGGAGACGCCCCCGATCCGGCCGCCGTCGCCCGGGAGATCGGCCACCGGTTGAACGAGGCGCCGGTGGATCTCGCATTCGTCGGCATCGGCGAAAACGGCCATTTGGCGTTCAACGATCCGCCGGCCGACTTCGAGACTGACGAGCCGTATCTGATCGTGAACCTCGACGAGGCCTGCCGTCGGCAACAGGTCGGTGAAGGCTGGTTCCCCTCGCTCGATCAGGTGCCACGACAGGCGATCTCGATGTCCATCCGCCAAATTTTGACAGCGAGCACGATCCTCTGCATCGTTCCCGACTTGCGGAAGGCCGAGGCGGTCGAGCGTTGCCTCGAAGGGCCGATCAGCCCGATGGCACCGGCCTCCGCGCTGCGCTGGCACCGTGATGTCACTCTCTATCTCGACCACGACTCGGCCAGCCGCCTGCACCACACGCCGATCGCGGATCACTAAGGGGGGCTGCCCGCATGGAGCTCTGCGGCCCCGGCTGGTGCGACCTACAGGTGAACGGCTTCGCCGGCGTCGACTTCAATCGCGCCGACCTCAAACCCGAGGAGGTCCGCCGCGCGCTCGCCGCCATGCGGAGCACCGGCGTCACGCTCTGCCTTCCGACCCTCATCACCTCCTCGCTCGAAGAGTTTTCGAACGCCGCGCACGCCATCCTGTCGGTCCACGATCCAATGGTCGCCGGTCTCCACATGGAGGGACCGTACATCAATCCGGCCGACGGTCCGCGCGGCGCGCACCGTCGCGACGCTGTCCGCCCGCCGCTATTGGGCGACTTTCTACGGCGCCAGGAGGCGGCCGAGGGTCGCATCCGCCTCGTGACGCTCGCGCCCGAGCTCCCCGGCGCGCTGCGGCTCATCGAATCGCTCGTGGAGATGGGTGTGCGGGTCGCGATTGGCCACTCCGCCGCCACGCCGTCGCAGGTGTCGGACGCGGTGCGTGCTGGCGCCACCCTCTCCACGCACCTCGGCAACGGAGTTGCCGGGATGCTGCCCCGCCACCCGAATTTGATCTGGGCGCAACTGGCGGCCGATGAGTTGTCCGCCTGTTTCATCGTCGATGGCCACCACCTTTCCCCTGAAACCGTGAAGGCCATGGTCCGCGCGAAGGGATTGTCGCGCGCCATTCTGGTGACCGATGCGACCGCCGCGGCCGCCGCGCCGCCGGGTCGTTACACGATCGGCGCCCAACCGATCCTGCGCCGGTCCGACGGGCGAGTGACCCTTACCGACGGCCGCACGCTCGCCGGTTCGTCGCTGACGCTCAATCGTGCCCTCGCGCTTGCGGCACGGTTCACCGGCCACACTGTCGCGCAGCTATGGCCCCTCGCCGCGCAGCAGCCCGCCGCCGCGATCGGCTGCGAGCCGCGCGGCCGAGTAACAGTCCGCCACGTGGCCGGCGCCGACGAACTGGAGGTGCTTCGCGTCGAGGAGAAGGCTGTGTGAGCCGAAGACCGATCCCTGGCCTGCGCTGGTGGATTGCGGCCCTACTCGTCCTTTCGACCGCGCTGAATTACTTCGACCGCCAGGCGCTCTCGGCGCTCGCGAACACCGTGCAGCGCGCGCTCGCGCTCTCGAACGAGGATTACGCGAAGGTCACCTCCTCGTTTTTGCTCAGCTACGGAGTGATGTACCTGCTGGGCGGTGCGCTCGTGGACCTGCTGGGCGTGCGCCGCAGCCTCGCGCTGTTTGTGCTGGCATGGTCGCTGGTGACCGCGGGCCATGGGCTGGCCACCTCGCTCGCTCAGCTCTGCGTGGCGAGATTTTTGCTGGGCGTGGCGCAGCCGGGCAACTTTCCCGCCGGCGTGCGGGCGGTGAGCGAATGGTTCCCGATGCGCGAGCGCGCGATGGCGATCGGTCTGTTCAACGCCGGTACCGCGCTGGGCTCGGTGCTCGCGATGCCGGCGATCTCGGCCCTCGCGCTGACGTGGGGATGGCGCGGCGCATTCGTCGTGGCGGGCGCAGTGGGGTTCCTGTGGCTGGCGCTCTGGTGGTGGCTGTACCGCCCGCCGGTCGAGCATCCGTATCTGTCGCCCCAGGAGTTTGCGCGGATCCGGGAGGGCAACGCCGCCGAGACCGCCGCGAGCGCTCGGATCCCGTGGGCATGGCTGCTGCGAACGCCGGACACATGGGGTTGCGTCGCAGTGCGCGTGCTCACCGACCCGATTTCGTACTTTCTGGCCTTCTGGACTGCGAAATACTTGCAGTCCGAGCGCGGTTTCGGCTTGCGCAAGCTCGCAGCGTTTGCGTGGCTCCCCTTTTTGGGCATGGCCCTCGGTAGCACGGCCGGCGGCGCATTGCCCCGCTGGCTCACCGCGCGAGGCTGGAGCGTGAACCGGGCGCGCAAAACCACGATGGGCTTGGTCGCCATCGCAATGCCGATCTTCTGTGTCGCCGTGACCCGCGTGGAGAGCGTGCCGGCCTCGTTGGGGCTGATGTTCGCGATCATGTTCGGCCACGGCGCCTTCGGCAACATCACTCTGCCGGCGGAGGCGTTCCCCAGCCGCGTGGTCGGCACCGTCTCGGGACTCGGCGGCGCGCTGGGCGCCGTCGCGGGCGTTGCCACCCAACTGCACATTGGACGAGTGGTCGATCGCTGGTCGTACGGGCCCATCTTCGCCGTCTGCGGCGTCGCCTATGCGATCAGTTTGCTGTTGGTCATGCTCTTGATTCCGCGTCTCGGCGTCCCCCGCGAACCACCTCCCGACGCCGCTTCGGCGCCGGCCTCCCACCCCGCATGAGCCGGTGCAGGTGCGCCCGCCGGCTGTCCATCGAGTTGGGCTCGGAGCCGTGGCGCGCATCGTGTATGCTCACGGCGCGTCGTGGGCGGCAATCTCGCCGCACGACGGCGGAGACGCTCGGATGCCGTTGGAATATGCCGATCTTCGCGAGTCGCTCTTCGAGGCCGTTCGATCGTCCCTTGCCTCCGGCCCCGCCGTGGCGGAGCTGTCGAGCCTGAGCTGCGCAGACCGACTCCTCGGCGCGTTCGTGGTTCGACCGGCCGGCCTGCCCGTGTCCGAGTTGCGTCCTGCGGATCTGCCGGTGCTCTCGTTGGCGGATGGCCACCTCCTCGCCGGCAACACTCCGCCACCGCTCGACGCCGCCGTTCACTTGATTCTCTACCGGCACGTGGAGGAGATTCACGCCGTGGCCGGTGTCCGCTCGCCCTATGCGACCGCCTGGGCGCAGGCGGGCCGGGACATCCCCGTCCTCGGCTTCGCCCACGCTCAGTGCTTCGACGGACCGATCCCGATCATCCGAATTTCCTCCGAGCCCTTTGATGACGCCGCCGAGGACACACGGATCGGCGCGGGTATCGTGCGCTGGCTGTCCAACAACAGCGTGGACCCGCTCGCCCGGCCCGCGGCGCTGGTCGAGTCCCACGGCGCCTACACGTGGGGCCGCTCGCTGGCCGATGCGCTGCGTTGCGCCGCCGTGCTGGAAACGATTGCGATGATGGCCGCCTGGACCGTGGTTCTGCAGCCGGAAGCCACACCGTTGCCGCGAGCCCGGTTTAGTTCACTCGCGTTCCGGAATCGTCGTATCCCCTCTTGAGCGACTTCCACTGGCGAGGGGCCCCGCGATCAAGTTCCTCGCCAGGTCGCGCCGTCCGTTTCTCGAACTGTCCGCCCTCGCACCGCCCGTGGTGCCCTGCCCACCGCCCGGTCCGCGTGCGAGCGTTCGGCCGCCCGCCGAACCCGCATGTGGGAGAACCGCGGGGGTGGCCGCGGACGAACGCCAGCGCAATGACGTTTCAAATTGCCCAGCGGCAGACGGCGCAACCGATCACGGCGCCGCCCCCCTTCCGGGGGCCAGAAGCTCCACTTCCGCCACCGCCGCGGAGGTCTCCCCGCCGCGCGCGCGAAGAAAACGAATGGTCAGCTCGCGAGTGTGAACCGGAGCGGGGAATCGCACCTCCAAGGGCGAGTTGTCCGTAGTCGGCGGCCGTTCCGCTTGTGCGCGTACGCCCGCATCCGACTCGGCCACGAGCTCGACCGCCGTGAACCAGCCGCCTCCTCGCCCATCTTGGCGCGGCCACAGCCGCACACCTTGGATCTCGGCCTTGGTCTCCCATCTCAGTTTCAGAACATGGGGCAATGGTTTGGGTTCTGGATCCCACGGGGAATGCCAGATCGTATCGAGCCGGCCGTCCATCGCGCGCCATGCCTCATATCCGGCTTGCTGTCCGTCGGCCTCCACCCGCACCCCCAGGAGTTCGGCCAGCGACGGCGGCCGGAACAAGGCGCGGATCGCGTCGGCCGGCACTTCGACGCGGGGCGCGAACGAAGACGAGGCCAGATACGCGAAGAGGCTGCGGCGGAACTGGCGGGCGGCGTGTCGCGATTCCAGATCGCGCTCCAGATCCATCGAACAAACCGCCAGCCGGCCTCCTTCGACTTTGGCTTCGAACAACAAGGCCAGCCGATGGCTGCGAAACCAGGTGTCGATCGGCTGCACGATCGGCCGCAGCTCGACGGGCAGATCGTCGAGCACCATCGCGGCCGCCCCCTGCAACAACTCCCACCACTGCCAATCGCTGTGCTCCTCCGTAGGAAAGGCGGCAAACACGGGATGCGCAGGATCGCAGAGCAGCCCGAGGGTGTGTGGAGCCTGCCCTCGGGTCCAGGCGGTGTTCCAAAAGACGCTCGAGAATCCCAGTTTGACATCCGTACGAACCAACCGCGGGGGCGCGCAGAGCAGAACCGCCCCGCCCTCGCGCAGCGCGGCGAGCGCCGCCTCATCGAGTTCTCGCACCACGGTGACTTTGGCAGGCGGCGCGGCCGGGGAATCGTCGGGGAAAACCCATAGATCCCATGAGTTCGTCACCGCCTCGGGGATACCGGATCCATGTACCGCCACATCCGCTTCCAGCGTCCAGCGCGCGGGAGCAGGTCCGCGTGCACCGCCGATGCGCACGACACCCGCCGTCACCAGTCCGACCGGCGCTCTTGCCAGATCGAAACGGCCGGTCAGGACCGGCCGCCCTCCGGCCGGGCCAAATCGCCAGCCCACCGCCACATCGTTCAAGAACCGGCCCGTGTACTGCGCCAGTTCCAGCCTGACCTCCACCATCTCCGACCGAGCCAGAATGCGGCGCGGAATGCGAGCCAACGGCACCAGCGGTCCGCAGAACCGACGGAACTCCGAGGCGCTCGTATAGCCCTTCTCCTCCCAAAATGCATCGAGCACGCCCACCAAAGCCGTGCCCTGGCCCGGAAAGTCCTGAAGCGATAGAAGCTGAAACCCCGAGAGCCCCGGGGTCCGAAGAGCCGATTCGATTTCCTCCTTGTAACAGATCGTTTGAAGGCGGCCCGAGGCGTGCAGAAACGGCCGCGCGAGATCGGCCATGCCGCGCCTCGCCAACAGGTCCCGAAAGATCTCGAAATTCTTCGGTTTCAACGGACCGGTGTACTTTGGGATTTCATCGAAGTTGGGAAAGGCGCACCACTGGCCGCTTTCGTGCGCGATCACGGCCGAGGGAAACGCTGCGACGATCCGGCGGAAGTCGCTGGTGGTTTCGGGCGGCCGCGCATTGATCCGCGAAGACAGCCCCTCGCCCCACTGGTGAAGACGGGGCTTGGGCGTCACATGGACCTGCTCGTTGGTCAGCACAGGCCAGCCGGCCCCACCGACATACAGCCGACGCGGATCGCGCTGCGTCCAACGCTCCACCCAGTTCGAGAGCCATGCGGTGTGGTTCTTCCCCCCCGGTTCGTTTCCTAGGCAAAGGATCAGAAACGAGGGATGGTGGCCATACGTGCGTACAATCCGTTCGGCTTCCGCCTCGACCCAGGCATCGAGCGAGCCGCCATCGCCGAGCGTGGCGCCCAGATTGGGCCACGTCGCGCACTCGACGTGCAGATACATCCCCATCTCGTCCGCGACCTCGAACGCCGCGGCGGGTGGACACCACGAATGAAAGCGGACGTGGTTCAAGCCATACTCGCGAATCTTCCCCAACACCCGTCGCCACTCCGCTGGATCGGTCGGCGGATGGCCGGTCGCCGGAAAAATGCAGCAGTCCAGCGTGCCCCGCAGAAAGCGGGGAACGCCATTCACGAGGATTTGACGATCGCGTACTTCCACGTCGCGCACACCGAAGCGAAGGCGATGCTCCTGCTGGCCGCCATCGGGTGCCTCCCAGGCAAGATCGATCGTCAGAAGGTTCGGCGAAAACTCATCCCACCGGCCCACCTCGGTGGGCAACCTCAGGATGACTCGCGCGACGGTCCCGGTCGGCCCGAGCTCGGGCTCCACGTGAGCGGTCTCGCCGGATGGCGATCGGCGGCACCGCAGCCGCCCGCGACGGCCCGCCAGATCCGCACGCGCGCCAATCCCGACCTCCACCACGGCTTCGCGGCGCGCGGCCGAAGGATACACGGTCACCGTCTCGATCCACGCGCGCGGCGTGGTCCGCAACCGCAGATCGCCGATGATGCCATTCCAGTTGCCCTGGGTGTGGTCCGACACACTGTGTGCATTCGCGCCCACGTTGACCAGCAGCCGATTGTCCACGCGGAGGGTCAATCGGTGCCGACCTGGTCTCGCATCGCCGAGATCGAACACATGCGGGGTGGACAGAGAATTCCCAGTGCCGATCCGGCGCTCGTCCCACCACACCGTCGTGAACCAGTGCGGTCGTTCGAGCACCAGCTCGAGCCGGCGGCCCTGGACTTCGGCCGGGATCTCCACCTCGCGCTGGTACCAGGCGGGGCCGACGTAGACGGTGTCCGGCTGGAGCCAGAACGGCACGCGGATTTGGCCGGGCTGGCGGTCGGCCTCGAACTCTGGCGCCGTGAACCATGAACGGTCCACAATGGTACCCGTCCACGGCGTCTGTACAGTCACCGGGTCACCGATGCCCTGCACCACGAGCGAGCCCGGCAGCCGGACCGGCCGGCCCGGCCCCAGCGCCGCAAACCAGCCCTCCCGTTCGCCCGCGTCCTCGGGGTCCAGTCGGAGGCTCCATTCGCCGGCGAGAGGAAGATCGAAGGAGAACGCCGTAGCAACGACCATCGCCCCCCCCCACCACGCGAGTCGGAAAACGCTGCGAGGCGGATGCGAGCGGGCGCTGGAGGCGGCAGACGAGCGGTTCATCGCGCAGCTTTCTTCGTGGTCCGATCGATATAACGAAACCGCCACGCTTCTCGCAACTCATTCGGCTCGTCGGTCAAGCCAGCGCGGTCTCGCCGCACGCGATCACCGGCGTGCGGAGATCATGGTGCGGACGTTGCAGGACGGCCACCGCCCGCCGAAACCCGCAGTTGCAACACGCGCAGGTAACGCCGTGCATGTTCGTCTTCGGGCATCCATTTCAGCGCTTCCTGAAGCTCGGCCACCGCCTCGTCCAGCCGGTTCATGCGGTCGAAGTGGGCAGCGAGACGGACCCGGAAATATGGCCGGTTCGGATACTCGGCCACCAGCTGTCGGAACGCTTCGAGCGCAGCCATGTCGTCCCCCTGAAGCGAGAGAATCTGCGCCCGCAGGTGGGCGAATCCGGGCTCGCGCGGATTGCGCCGGAGCCCCTCGTCACAGAGCGCGGCCGCCTCATCGAGGCGTTGATTCCGTTTCGCCGGATCGGGCTCGGTCTGGGCCATCCGCAGCGCGAGATCGGCCTGCACGAGGAGCGGAGACCACGCGTGCGGATCCCACGCCGCGGCGCGCTGCGCCGCGCGCCACGCGGCCGCGTCATCGCCCCGCTCCAGCGCACGCCGTGCGAACCACTCCACTCCCACGTGAGCGCCCCAAGCGCGGACCGCCAGCGCAATCGCACCGAGCGCGATCAGCCCGCCGAGCACCGCCACCCCTCGGCCGATGCGGGGCGGCGGCCACCGGTTCCGAAGATCGCCGGTGGCATGCGACAGCGAGGCAATCGCCCCGAGGGCCGTCACCAGCACCAGGCTGTTACCGAAGATGTGGAGATTGAAATCCACGAACGACTGCGCGAGCGCCGCCGCGATCATGCCGAGCGCACCCGCCGCCAGACGCGCGTTCTTTTCGTGCCGGCTTCGCAGCGCCACGCGCAACCATCCGCTGACCATGGCGAGGCCCGTGATCAGCGCGAGAGCGAGGCCAACGAGGCCGTACTCCGCTCCAACGTGGAGGTAGTCGTTGTGAGCATGCACCGCAGCGCGCCCCGGCAACAAACGCACGTAGCGACTATCCACAAGATGAAAACTGCCCCCCCCGTGCCCCCACACCGGCGCGTCGCGGATCATTTGGATTGTGCCGCGCCACATTTCGGACCGCCACCGCCAGTCGTCGGAGGAGCGCTCCAGGCGGCCCCGCAAATCATCGGCCTGCGTCCATATCACCGCGCCCACCACCACCGCCAACACAGGTAGCCCCAGCAAGGCCACGAACAGAGATTTCGCGCCGCGGCGTGCGGCGATGACCCCACCCGTGAGCACTGGCGCTCCGACGGCGCACGCCACGCCCGAGCGCGACTGCGACAACACCAGTGGCCACGGGATGACCAGCGCCGCGTAGGCCGCGATCACTTTCAACGTCCATCCCACTTCCGGCGTCGCAAGCACCGCGACGGCGAGGGCCGCCGTCATGGCCAAGAGATTGGCAAAGTGGTTCGGGCACACATAGGTGCCGCCCATGCGCATGCCGTAGGAAATGTCGCGTTGAATCCAGAGGACAGCCCGGGAGCCCTGCATGTGCTGGGTCCAGGCGTAGGCGCCATTCATGGCTGCGGCAAAGAGGATCGCGCCAAGCACCCACGTCCAGCGCCCGCCCCGACCCGCAAGATTGGCGACGGTAATGTAGGCCGCCCAACCGGCGCCGATCATCAGCGCCCGTAGCATCGCCTCGTAGGGCGCCACCGCGCCCGGAATCCGGGCAACCACATAGACCAGAAAGACCAGACCGGTCAGCGTACCCGGCGGCTCCGACCAGGGAACCTCGGCGCCGAAGATGAACGGACGCAATACGAGAAGAAGAAACGAGAGCCATGCCGCGATGCACAAAGGCAGAATGGACCAGAGACGCACCGCGCCAAACAAGACCGGTCCGAGCAACGCCGGGAGGACCGCCAACCACAGCGCCGTTAGTTCATACGCGTTTGCGCCCGCGGGCCGTCGCCGGATCCAGTCAGCCGGCACCTGGTCGGAATCGGGCATTGCCGAGGGGCGTCGTCAATACCACGTACGCTTAACGACGATCGTATCGCCCGCCTCGATCTCGATGTCTTTTTCGGGATTCCGCTCAATATCCCGACCGTTCAGCCGGTAGGTCTTGTCGCCGCGGGTCAAACGGATGTCGCTGATGTCCGCGAAATCCGTGTAGCCACCGGCCGCGGCAATCGCCTGCAGGAGGCGTACCGACCCCACGAGCGGGAACCGTCCCGGATTCCGCACTTCGCCGCGAACAAAGTAGCTGCGGGTGGGCACCAGAACGTTCACGGTGATAAACCGATAGATCTTGCCCTCGATGTACATCTTTTGAATCTGATCCTCGACCTCACGCGCGGTGCGGCCGGCCGCCTTCACAGGGCCGATATAGGGCAGCTTGATGTCTCCGTTCTCGTCCACGACCATCTCAATCTGCTCGGAATGAACGGTGCGGAGGATCACGATCACGCTGTCGCCCGGCCGCAGGCGGTAGGCGGCGCCGCCGGCGGAGGGAATCATCTCGCTGACGCCGTCCGAGGAGCGGCCAGGGGGGGGCGCCTCGGTCTCGGACGAACTCCCATGGTTTGCCTCGCCGGAGCCGGCGGCTCCCGCGGCAAAGGGCGAGGCGTCATCGAGGCGGAGCGGCGGCAACTCGGCGCGGCGCCCCATCCGCCCGTGGCAGCCGGCCGCCAGCAGTAGCGCCAGGACAGCAATACCCGCCGCCTGGCGACCTTGTGTCGTTCGGTTCATGCTGTCTCCATGCTCCGTCGGAGCCGCCGGATCAAGACGGTTTCCCGGCGGCCTCGGTCTTCGCCGCCTCTTCGGCCGGCGGCGCATGGTGATAATAATAATTCGAGTAGTAGGAGTGGTAGTAGTAATAGTAGTCGTCGCGGAGGATATTGATATTGTTCAGCACGACTCCCACGATCCGGCCGCCCACATTTTCAATCATCCGCTTTGCGCGCAGCGACATGATCCGCGGATACTTCCGGTATTGGACGACGAGCAGCACTCCGTCCACCTCGCTGGCGAGAATCGAAGCGTCGCTTACGCCGATCACCGGCGGCGCGTCAAAGAACACATAGTCATAGCGCGCGCGCAGGTTTTTGATCAGCTCGCGCATGCGCTGCGTGTTCAGCACACCGATCGACGAGCGGGGCAGCTTGCCGCTGGGCAGGAAATGCAAGTTCGGCACATTCGGCACGGCCTTGATCGTCTCCTCAATCGGAACGTCGCGCATCAAGACGTTCGTGAGGCCGAATCGGTTGGGCATGTTGAGAATCGAATGCTGCACGGGCCGTCGTAGGTCCGAGTCGACGATGAGCACCTTGTCCCCCATCGTCGCACAAACATAGGCGAGATTGAAGAGCGTGGTGGATTTGCCCTCGCCGACGCCGCCGCTGACCACCGCGAAGGCACCGCCGGGAACCCCCTTGTTCGAAAAGAGCAGGTTCGTGCGAAGCACGCGGTAGGCCTCGGCGTAGGAGCAATCGGGGCCGTCCAAGATCATCGGCCGAACCTTTTGGGGGATGATCCCAATCACCGGCAGACCGAGGTACCGTTCAACGTCATCCACGGTCTTCACGGACGTATCGAGGTATTCGATGAAGAACGCAATGCCCAGGCCTGCCACGCTGCCAATGATCAGCCCGAGCATAATGTTCAACAGGTGCTGCGGCCCGACGGGACGGATGGGCGGTTCGGCGGGATCCACCAGCTCCACCGGTGTGCTGGGCACTTCAAGCTTGATCGCCTCCTGTCGCACGCGCGCCTCGAGAACCTGCAGAAGGTTGCGCTCGAGCTCCAACTCGCGCTCCGCCTTCGCAAAGGGGAGGTACTTTTCACCCTCCGCCGCGATGTCCGCTTCGCGCGCAGCCTTGAGCTCCTGATCCAATGCCTCATATCGCGCGAGGCTCACCTCGTAGTCCGCGCGAACGCCGCGCTTTAGACCGTTCAGCGCGTTCGCCATCTTTTTCTGAAGCTCCTCACGGCCGGCGCGGAAGCGCACAACCTCCGGATGGTTTTCACCGTACGTTTGCAGCAGAAGCTTCAACTGAACGTCGGTGTCCACGAGCTGGCGCCGCAGCGTGGCGATCTCCGAGTCCTGCACGATCAGCGAGGCGGACTCCATGAGCTCGTCCGGTGTCATCGACTCGAGCTGCTCCAGCCGCGCCTTGCGGTACAGCATATCCACGCGAGCCGCAATGCGGTCGGCCTCGAGCTGCTGCAAGCGGACTTTGTCCACGCGGAACCCGCTGCCGGGCTGCCCTAAAGAGCCAATGACGGCCACACCGAGCTCCTTGCGGAGGCGCTCAACCTCCGCCTCTTTCGCCGCAACCCGCTCCCGCTGCTTCTCCATTTCCGCGCGGACGGCGTCCAACGCTCGCCGTAATTCGTTCCGCTTCACGCTTAATCGCTGGTCGCGGTACACCTGCGCGACCTCGTTGGCGATCCGCGCCGCCTCTTCCGGATCGCGGCTGCGGACGCGGATCGCAATCAGGCTGGTGTCGCGCGACTGGTCCACGTCGAGCGTCCGGAGCAAATGCTCATACACTTCGTCTTTCGACAGCGGACGCTTATCGGTACGGAACCGCTCCCCCCATACCTGCGCGAGGTTCAAATTGGCCGCCACTTGGTACAGGATCGGGCGAGACTTGATCAACTCGAACTGAGTGCGCAGAAAATACGGATTCCACCCCGTTTGAAACTCGCGCTCGAACACCGGCAGATCCAGCGCGTCCTCCCGTACGAGGATGCGAGCCTGCGCCATGTACTCCGGTTCGAGCGAGAACGTGTAAATGACCGCGGTGACGACCGTCAGAAGCAGAACGGCGAGCACCACCTCCTTGCGGGAGCGGATCACCCGCCAATAGTCGAAGAAATGTAGACTCGAATCGGTGGCGGTCGGTTGTTCGTCCATCGCGGGCCTCTACGACGTTTCGCCGGCGGGGATCACCCCCGGCGCGCGACGGCGGGGGCGAGAGCCCCCGCCGCCGTCGTCCGGACTTGTGCGGATCTCCACGAACCCGGCGGGCACGATCCGCTTACAGCCGGATTTTCCACGCCACGTCAAAGCGATTCCGATCCACACTGTCCCGCAGACGCAGATCGGAGTCGAAGCTGCTATAGGAGTAGCCGAGATCAATCCAGTTGTTGCGGTCCAGACGGTAACTGATCCGCGCCCCGACCGACGTGCTGGTCTCGCTGCCGTCCTCGACCTCCTCCGGCTTAACCAGATTGACCGAGTTCTCGGCATCGTAGTCCGACTGATAGTACGCGCCGAGGATCGAGAGCGTGATCCGCGAGGTCAGGTCGTGAGCAAGACTCGCGGAAAGGGTGGTGCGCGTCTGAGTCGCGAAGGTCTGCAAACCGGACTGGTAGAGCGAATAGGCGGCCGCGAGCGTCAAACGGGTCGTCGGAACCGGAATGATCGTGACCTGCGCCTCGCCATACGGAGAGTCGTCGTCGCTCTGGTTGGCCGCCTCCATGTCCTTGAAGGTGTAGCCGCCGCGGAACCGGCCGAGCAGATTCGGGCTGAACACGCGCTCAACCCCAAGACCAACGTTGTACGTTGTGGCATCGCGGTTCGGGATCACATCCACAACCTGGCCCCGGTAGCCGGGCACGACCACCGTCTGCGTCTTGCCCGAGCCGTCATAGGTAATATCCTCGATGGTGCCGTCAACGTACACGGTCGTCGCCTTGCCCACCTGCGTCCCCAACGAGACCCCATACGCCCAGATGTCGTAGTCTTCGCGCTCGGCGATCAAATTGTCGTCGTAACGGAAGATCTGATACCGGAGAGAGCCGCTGAGCCGGAGGGTCGGCGTGAGCAGCGCGGTCAGCGTGCCCGCCGCCGTGTTGTACCAGTAGCCGTAGTTCGGCTGACGAAGCACCCCGTCGCTGTCGACCACCTCCGAACGATCATACTGGATGAACGTCTCGGCGATCGCCAAGGAGATGCGGCGGCCGAGCATCTGCATCCAGTTGACATCCACAGCGTGATTCCACTCGGTCTCGGAATCCTTGCCGAGATCCTCGTACCAATCCAACGCGGGGCGGTATCGAAGACCGAGAAACCCCGTCTCATACGTCTTATCGAACGACAGCGACAGTTCCTCACGAATGAAGAACGTGTCAATCTTGTCGCGCTCGGCGTATGTGACGTTGTCGTCGTACCCGAGTCGCAGGTAGTTCTCTACATGGAAGGGCCGCTCCCCTTCCGCCGCCATCACGATCGCGCCGGCCGTGAGGACCGCCGCGACAACTCCCCATCCGCTCATCTTCATCGTTCGGCTCCTTTCCCTAACCTAACAGGTCGTCTTGCGTGCCCTGAATCCGTCGCGATCAGGTCGGCGTCACGGGACGAGGGGGCGGGCCCGCCGGAGGAGGCGGCGGCCGCGGTGTGGCCACGTCCGGGAACGCAATCGTATTGATCAGACCCGCCGCCGTGGACTCCGGAACGTACCGGCGTGCCAGCGGCTCGGGAGTGACTTGGAACAGCGGCAGCGCCTGCAGCGCGTCGCCGAGCGGCGCGAGTGCGGCCACGCCGGCGCCAATCGTGTCGGTCGGCACCTGTACATCCTTCAGCACATTGAGCCAGTTCTGCGGGTCCGCCCGGTCGCCTTGCACCTGCCCCTCCAAACGCAGCGACCGAACCAGAATGACCGCCAGATCCGCGAGGCTGACTTCCTTCGAAGGATCAAGGCTCCAACCCGGGGTCGGGTTCTGCTCGGTGGGGGTCAGGGTCGGCGAAGGAAACACGCCGTTCTGGGCCAGCAAAATCATGCACTCCACATCCGTCGGATTGGCCGCCAGAAAACGATACAGCCCCAACTTGCGAACCAAGAGCTGAGCGAGCTCGCCATGCGTCATCAGCTTCGCCGCCTGCTCCTGAGCGGGCTCTTGTCCCGGCGGAGAGGCCGCCGGATTCTGCGCCAACACCGTCCCGCCCCATGCGACGACCATCGCCGCGATCACCGAACCGCCGACTTTCACCTTCCTCATGGCTCCTGCTCCTTTTCTTCTCGCCGGACCCACCATCGAACGTCCGCACACAGTAAACATCGTGTTCTTCGAGTCGTCAAGCCCCCGCGCGCGGGAGTTTGCGCAACCCGTTTTCCGGCGCACATTGAACCATGGTGTTGGCCAACAAGCAAGCCGCTGTCCATCCGCGGCGGAGCTGCGCGGACTCCGACAGGCCCACTGCCGAGCCCATGAGCGGTCCGGGCGACGGCGATCGAGACCTCGCCCGTCTCGTCAGTTGGAGTCCGGTGTGATCCATACTCGGGTGGCCTCCACGCGGCCCAGCGCTCGCACCCCAGGCCCGATCCCCCGCACGCCGAGGTCGCGATCGGCGGCGTCCGCGAGCGCGCGCAAGGTTCGAACGACATCGGGATTGGCCGCCGCAACATCGCGGGTTTCGCCGAGGTCACTCTCCAGATCGTAGAGCTCACCGCTGCCGAGGATCAGTTTCCAACGGCCACGTCGCACGGCCTCAAGGTTGAGTCCCTTAAAGTAGAGAAACTCCTCGCGCGGCAGCGGCAGCGCCTCGTTGCCGCACAGCACCGGCCAGATGTCGACGCCGTCGAGCTTGCGCCAGGGCGGCAGCGGCGCGCCTGCCAGACCGGCGAAGGTCGGCAAAATGTCCATCACAGTTGTGATGGCATGGGTACGGGTGCCGGCGGGAATCCGGCCCGGCCACCAGGCGATCGTTGGCACGCGCACTCCGCCCTCCCAGGTGCTGCCCTTGGCGCCGCGAAGCGGCGCATTGCTCGACCCATGCGTCACCGAGCCGCCGTTGTCGCTGGTGAAGATCACCAGCGTGCGGGACGCCAGCCCACTCGTCCGCAGCTCGTCAAGGATTTCGCCCGTGCTCGCGTCGACCTCCAGAACCCAGTCGCCCAGCAAATTGCGGCCCGAGCGGCCCTCGAACGCCGGATCGGGATACAGCGGAAAGTGAACAGCCGAGTGGGCCAGGTAGAGGAAGAACGGCCGGTCTCGATGGCGACGGATAAACTCGAGCGAACGGTCCGTGTAGCGCCGCACCAACTGGCGCTGTTCCGCGGCCGTTACGCGGGCCACCACGCGTTCGCCATCGAGCCAAGGCAGCGGTGGCTGGGCCGCCCCGCGAAGGCCATCCTCCGGAATTGCATCTGGCAGCGGCTCGACCCGCTGGGGCGGCAGGGGTCGGCCCGGATTGCTTTTCGCTCCATCCCGCGCCGGCCCCATGTCGTTCGAGTAGGGCAGGCCGTAGTACTCATCGAACCCCTGACGCAGCGGAAGAAACTCCGGCTGGTCCCCCAAATGCCACTTGCCCACGCACGCGGTCGCGTAACCGACCGACTTTAGCACCTCCGCGACGGTGACTTCCTGCGTGTGCAGGCCGACGCGCGCAACCGGAAACAGCACGTGCGGGATCGGCAACACCCGTTTGGGATAACAGCCGGTCATGAGCGCCGCGCGCGAGGGAGAGCACACGGGGGCGGCGTAGTGCGATGCCAGCAGGCGCCCTTCCTGCGCCATGCGGTCCAGGTGCGGCGTCGCATACTCGGCGCCAAACGGCGAAATATCCGCATATCCGAGATCGTCCACATTGATCAGCACGAAGTTCGGGCGCACCGCGGGAGCCTCAGCCGTTCGTGCCGCCGCGCGCCCGCTCGGTTTTGCAGGATCGAACGCGGGGTTCGGCGCCGGCATCTTTGCGCCGACCTCACCACGCCAGCGCACCAGCTCCGCATGGAGAGCCCGCACACGATCCGGTTCGGATTCCGCGCGGTCGGTCGTCTCACCCGGATCATCGCGCAGGTTGAACAGCTCGAGACGGCCGTCCTCGTACCACTCGATCAGTTTCCAGTCGCCGCGCCGAATCGCGCCGCCCGGCGCTCCCCCCTGGTTGCCGTAATGCGGATAATGCCAGAACAGCGCGCGGTCCGGCGCGGGCTCGCCGCGCAGGACCGCCGAGAGCGGAATGCCGTCCGACGCCGCACCCGCCACCCCCAGCGCCTCGCATACGGAGGCGAACACGTCGGGCGTGGCCACCGGCACCTCGATCACCGAGCCGGCGCGCGAAACGCCCGGCCAGCGCACGATCAGTGGCACACGAATGCCGCCCTCGTACAGCCATCCTTTTCCCGCGCGCAACGGCAGGTTTGAGGTTGGCCAGCCCTCGCTCGTCGCCAGACCACCGTTGTCGCTGGTGAATATCACAAGGGTGGAGTCGGCCAGTCCCAGCTCGTCCAGTTTCGCGAGCACAATGCCGGCCGCCCGGTCCATGGTCTCGACCATCGCCGCGTACACGGCGTGCTCCTGCACAAGCCGAACATCGCGCTCGTGGTCGCGCCCCCACCGCGCCTCAAGACCGAGCCGCCGCCGTTTCTCTTCATACTTCCGCACCAGTTCCTCCGGGGCCATCAGCGGGGTATGAACCGAGTAGAAGGAAAGCACGGCCAGGAACGGCCGGTCGCGGTTCCGCTCGATGAACGCGGCGGTCTCCGACGCCAGCCGCAGGCAGATGTGTTCGCCGGGCGGCCCGTCGCTGAGCCGCGGATTCCCGTACGGCGAAAAGTACTTGTTGCCGCCGTACGGGCCACCGCGGTCAGTGCCGCCGCAGTTGTGGTCGAACCCTTGGTTCTCCGGCCACCAGCCCTCCGGCCCCAGATGCCACTTTCCCGCAAACCAGGTCGGCCGGCCCGCAGTCTTCGCGAGTTCCGCCATCGTGACCTCATCGAGCGCAAGCCGGTCCGCATACGGCGCGGGCAGAAGGCGCGTGTTGCGCTTCCACCCGGCCGGTTGTGGCGCGCCAAGGTAGTCGGTCACGCCCGTCCGCTGCGGCCAGCGGCCAGTCAGGAGGCTGGCACGCGTGGGCGAGCAGACGGGGCAGGCGGCGTAGGCGTCGGTGAACCGCGCGCCGCCGGCGGCCAATCGGTCGAGCGCGGGCGTCTCGTAGAATGTGCTGCCATAACATTGGAGATCGGCCCATCCGAGATCGTCGGCCACCATCACCACAACATTGAGCTGATCCAAACGTTGGACGCGATCCGGCGCAGCGCTTCCAAGCATTGGAAGAGCCACCGCCACCCCGATGAGCATACGGTTCATTCTCGCCACTCCTTGCCGCCGGACACGGACCTGACCGCCGACACCGGTCACCATGATTGTGACCACCGGCGCCCGTCGCCGCAAGCTCCCTGCCGCCGTGCTCCGACGCCGAAGAACAGGGCAGCGAGATGGGAGTCGCGCTTCCGCCTGCCCGCGGGCCCCGTTCAACTTCGCCCGAACTTACGTTCGTCCACCTGCGTCAAGCTGGCCGACCCGCTATCGAAGTGCATGACGATGAGGGGGCCACCACGAAGAGCGCCCGCATTCCGGCGCCGGAGACCATCACCCGGGCGGGGCGTGGCGGCGGCGCGGCCGGACCAGTGTCCAACCAGCCTCGAGTCCATCCGCGAAGAGCCGTGTGGCGCGTGTGAGTGCGACGCGCGCGAGGCTGGTGACCGACCACGCCCCCTCTTCCGGCAGATGCGCCGCCAGCGGAAGCAGCGCAAGCCGCCCCAGCGCGGAGGCGACAAACAGCACGTGGTAGTTCACCCAGTGAACAGGGCCGACCGTCCACCGGACTTCGCCGATCGCGTGCGCCACCAACCCGCCGGCCAGCGCCGCGATCGATTGCCCGAGGCCGGTGGCGAGTCCACGAACGGCGAGGCAGGCGGTGCGGTGGAGCTCCGGCGCGACGGAGAGCGCAAGGTTGAAGTGCGCGAGGTGGAAGCCGGGCCAGACGAGGCCGGTGAGCGCAGCGTCGAGCCAAATGGGCCACAACCGTCGCGGCGCGGCGAAGAGCCACAGCAGCGGCAGCCACGTGACCGATGCCCCGGTGAGCACGAGAGTCGGCCGATGGCCGACGCGGTCGGATACGCGCCCCCACAGCGGTTGCGCAACGATGCCGGTGACGCCCGCGAGGATCGAGTAGAGCGCGATCGTACGCAGCGGCATGTGCAGATGACGCTGCATGTGCGGGGCGAAGAACGGCCCCGCGATGCCGCACACGAACGACCAGGCCGCCGAAAACACCATGAGCCGGCGAAAGGCGGGCGCCCTCCATGCGGCCGCCCACATGCCGTGCAGCGGGAGTGCGGCCTCGACGCGGCCTGGCGGCTCCCACTGCCGCACATAGACCGTGGTGGTGAACAGCGCGAACACGGCCGACACCGCGAAGAACGGCGCGATCGCCTCCGGCCCCGTCCCCCAGCGCCGGCGCGCCTCGGTCGCCAGCCACCCCACCGTATAGGTGGCGATCATCCCCACCGCATTCACGCACGAGTTTCGCAGCGCGAAATACCGCCCGCGCCGATCGGCCGGCACGAGCGCGGCCATCCACGAAATCCACGGGTTCGCGGCGAAATTGACGAGAAGGCTCGACGCGAACATGAGCCCGAGAAACGCCCAGAGCCTTGTCTCTGACGAGAGCGGCAGCCACGGCAGCAGCGCGGCCGCCGCCGGACATAGCCGGCTGGCGAGCGACGGACCGATCACGAGCGGCTTCCAGCGTCCGATCGCGCCCGTGGCGCGCGCGCCCAACACCCCTCCCGCCGTCGCGAGCGTCCCGAGCGCCGAATAGAGGCCGATGTGCAGATCCCCGGCACCCAAGGCCAGCAGGAACGCAATCACAAGCGCCTCGCCCGTTAACGCGCCAAACACCGCCGACGAGCAGCCCTCCGCGATGGACAGTCGGAGGCTGCGCGACGGCTCGCCAGGTGGTGGCGTTGCGTGGTTTGATCCGCGGAACGGCGGCTCCATCGCGGGAGAGGCCCGCCTCAGAAGAGCCGCCCCTGCCGGCCGGGCGGAACGGCGCCCACCACCGCATACGCGCGTTCCGTCGCGAGGCGTCCCTGTGGCGTGCGCTGGAGGTAGCCCTCCTGGATCAGATAGGGCTCGTACACCTCCTCGATCGTGCCGGGCTCGTCGCCGACCGACACCGCCAGCGAGTGGATGCCGACCGGGCCGCCGCCGAACTTATGGATGATTGTTTCGAGGATCCGTTTATCCATCTCGTCGAGCCCGCGCTCGTCCACGTTGAGCATCGCGAGCGCGGCCGCGGCCACCGGCCGGGTAATGCGGTTGCCGGCCTTCACCTGGGCGTAGTCGCGCACCCAGCGCAGCAGGTTGTTCGCGATGCGGGGCGTGCCGCGGGAGCGGCGAGCGATTTCGAGCGCACCGTCCGGCTCGATGTCCACATTCAGGATCCGGGCCGAGCGCAGAAGGATCTGGGCGAGGTCCTCCGCGGGGTAGTAATCGAGCCGCGCGGTCATGCCAAACCGCGTGCGCAATGGCGCAGTGAGCAAGCCGCTGCGCGTGGTGGCGCCGACGAGCGTGAACTTCTGCAGGTTCAACCGCACCGAGCGCGCGTGCGGGCCCTGATCGATCATGATGTCGATCACGAAGTCTTCCATCGCGGAATAGAGGTACTCCTCAACGGCCTTCTGCATGCGATGGATCTCGTCGATGAAGAGAATGTCGCCCCGCTCAAGGTTGGTGAGCAAGCCCGCAAGATCGCCGGGCTTGTCGATGACCGGCCCGGAGCTCGCGCGCACGTTGACGCCCATCGCCTCGCCGAGAATGTAGGCGAGCGTGGTCTTCCCGAGGCCGGGCGGACCGCACAACAGGATGTGGTCGAGCACGTCGCCGCGGCCGCGCGCGGCCTCGACCATCAGCTCGAGGCGCTCACGCACTCGGGACTGGCCCACGAAATCCGCAAACCGGCCCGGCCGCAGCTTCAAATCGAACTCGTGGTCGGGCCGGTTCAGCGCACGACTGACCGGTGGTTGGGACGGTGACGCCATATCCTGAAGCGGCAGCGTAGCGGAGCGGCGCGGGACGCTCAAGCGGGGGACGCGACGCTCCGAATCGCCGACCGGGTCAGTGCCCGACGGCCGAGCCGGCCGCGGCGGCCGGGCGGTACCAGAACGAACGCCAGTAGGCCTCGTCGGTGGTGTAGGGATCCACGGGGTCGGAGTCGGCGAGCGTGGCGGGCAGAATGGCGAAGCGCTGCATTTCACGGATGTAGTGCCGGTTCGGGCGAAATCCGGGCATATCGAACCGACGAACCTGCTGGAGAGTGTTCGAGGCCGCGACAATCGCCGCGAGGATCTGGCGGTACTCCGGCGCGTTCGTTGAAGGCCACCCCGGGCACAGCCCGAGGCCGCCGGCCTCTTTCGCGAGCGGGGCGCGAAGCAGGATCGAGCGTTCAGGTTCGTCCAGGTTGCAGAGCCACTCGGGCCGCACCTGGAAGGACCATGACTGGGTCGGTTGACCGCGCGCATCCTTCGCGTCGCGCAGATGGCACTCGCGGCAGCGGCGCAGCGCGGCGGAGGGCAGATGCACCGGCGCCTCGCCCGAGCCGAGCGCCGCGTAGGTGCCGGGATAGGTAGCGCTGGTTTCGATCCAGAGGCGGAGCACCGTCCATTCGCGCGGCGCGAGGTTCACGTTGTGATGGCCGGCGCGCAACACTTGCACCAAGCGGCTTGCGGAGGATCCAATCGTGCGCGGCGGCCGGTTGCTGCGCGGTTCGTTGCGGCCGTCAGCGATGAGGCGGCGGCGGATGATGTTCTGGTAACTGGTGCGATAGCGGGCCGTCCGGCCGCCGGTGAGGTCGAGGCGTCCAGCGTACTGCTCCGGGTTATGACAGGCGGTGCAGTGACGATCCAGGATCGGCTGGACGTCACGTGAGAAATCGAGCACATCCGGCACGTCGGGCACCGGTTCGATACGGCTCGGGGGGCGACGCGCAGCGGCGGGGGGGTGCGCGACGGGCATCGCGTGCGTGCGCGGCTCATGGCACCCGATGCACCCGATGCGCTCGCCCGGCTGCACCGAGCACCAGCTCTGCATGCGCTTCACGGCCAGCCCCTCGGCATCGAGCGCGACAAAGAACACCGGCCGCAGTGCCGGCACCTCAAACCGCGCCGAGCCGTCGGGCTCCACTGGCACGGTCCCCAGCACGCGTGCCAGTGTGAACGAGCCGCCGATCGTGAGTGGTTCCATGCCGCCGGAGAAATTCACGGGCTTCGGGAGCTGTTCGAGCACGAGCAGCGAACGAATCTCTCCGCGGTTCACGCCCTGCATGTTGCGCCCGAGGTCGACGTTATGCAGTAGCATTTCCCCGTGCGACTGCGAAAGGTCCACGCGGTCGATCACTCGCGCTTCGCGCGGACGCCGAATCACCGGCCGGGGCTCGTGCGCATCTCGCCGCGGCTGCATCGCGGCCAGCTCCGGCGGCCGTCGCCAGACCACCTCGCGGCGACCTCCGCCATCCATCACCGAGATGCCGTCGCGGTCGGCAACGAGAAAACAGTTCGTCGAAAACGCCCACGGATCGCGGATGTCCGACCGGCTGCCGATATAGCGGACCGATTCGATGCGGTCGGGACCGAACCGCGGGTCCACGATCGCCAGCCGCCCTTCGTGTTCCGGCCGGCCGTGTCCCGGCGAAAACGACGCAACGACCAGCGGGGTGCCGGGGATCGGCTTCGCGTCGAGCATGACGTTGCCCGGATGCTGGTTGCCGAAGAATGCGAGCACCTGTGTGCCGTCGGGATTCATCGTCCAGAGGTGGTGATAATGAAGCTGCGAGCGATCCACATACTCCCATCGCATGTAGAGAATGCGGCCGTCGGGCAGCGGCCACGGCGTGTTGTCGTGCTCGAGGTTCGGGGAGAGCATGCGCACGTTGGAGCCGTCCGCGTCGCAGACATACAGCGTACCCACCCGCGTGTGCCAGCAGTTCACGAAGCGGCGGCACCGGCTCGAGACGAACACGATGCGCCCGTCGGGCAGCCAGGTGGGTTCGATGTCGTCGTCGGGGCCATCAGTGAGCTGGCGGGGTGGAACGGAGCCATCGAGCCGCATCTCGTACAGGTGATAGGTGTGCGTGCCGCCGCGGCGCCAGGAGAACAGCACGCGATCGGCGTCGTAGTGGACCTGCGGATCGCGGATACCCCCGCGCGGATCGTCGAGCAGAACGCGGAGCTCGCCCGTGCGCAGGTTGAGCTGGCAAAGCTGCGCGCCCTCGCCATACGCCCAAAGAACGCCGTCCTCGAACTTGAACGCGCGATCCTTCGGCTCCGGTAGATCGCTCGCGTAGTTGCCGAAGTTTGCGTACCAGTGGTCACGGCCGGAGACGCGGATCGCGAAGACGATATCGGTGACGCCCGCCATCGGGCCGCAGAGCATCTCGCGCAGCATCGTCAGCGGCTCGGTGGACGGCGCCGCGGCGTGGGCCGCGAGGCCGCACCATGCCATCAGCGTCGACCACCCCGATGCACACCGGCGTTTCATGTCTGTGGCTCCTTGGCCCCACCATCTTCGGCGCATGTATCACGGCGCCACCTCGGCGCGCAATCCGCCCGCCCGCGTCGATTCCACCCGGCGCCGCTGGGCATCAGCCGCCTCCGCATTCACCTCCCTGCCGCTCTCATTCTCCCCCACCGGCGGGGACGGCGCTCTCGCGGTGCCGCCGTTTTGGGGGGACTCGGCCCGATGGAACTGCGCTGCCGAGGTCGTTGCGTTTGCCGGCCAGGGCCCACGGGCGGGGGCTCCACGCCCGCGAAAGCGGGTTGCGCGAAGGCGGCGCGGAGCGGTATTGGTGGGCGCGGCGCGGGCCGTGCGGTGACGGACGGACCGCCGGCCTGTTCTCTCCATTTCGATGTGGTCGTTTCTGCAGCCGACGTTTCTTTGGGCCGGCCTCGCGGCGGCGATTCCGCTCATTCTGCATGTGCTGGCCCGCCGTCGCGCGGTCCGGATTCGGTTTCCCACCATCCGGTTCCTGCGGCTGGCGCAGCACAGATCCTCGCGTCGCCTTCGGATGGAGAACGTTCTGCTCTGGTTGCTGAGAACCCTGCTGATGGCTCTGCTCGCTCTGGCGTTCGCGTTGCCGGTCGTGCGTAGCACCGGCGTCGCGGCGCTGGGGACCTCCCGACGTGATGTGGCGATCGTCTGGGATGTGTCGGCGAGCATGACCTATGAGAGCGGCGGCCGGAGCGTCTGGGCCGACAGTCGCGCCGCGGTGCTCGACATCCTCGCTGGGCTGGCCGAGGGCGACCGCGCGGTCGTTGTCCTGGCGGGCGAGCGTCCCGAGCCGCTGGTCGCGCGGCCGAATGCCGACCTCACGTGGGTCGCCCATCTCGTGCGTGAGCAGCGCCCGTTCCCGACCGGTTCCTCACTCATGCCGGCGTTACAGGTGGCCGTGGAAGCGCTCAAAGAATCCGGCATGCGAGAGCGCGAGTACTACATTATCACCGACGGCCAGTCGCGCGCCTGGGAGGGGTTCAGCGGCGCCACGACCCAGAGGGCAGGCGCTTCCGAGTGGGACCCCTCGGCCCTCAACGAGCAAGGTTCTCTGATGGTCGCGCTGCTCGGCGCCGAGAAGCCCGCCAATACGGCGCCGGTGGACGCGCAGCTTCAGCCGGGTCTCCTTTTGTCGGGCCAGAGCGCACAGTTGGCCGTCCGGATCCTTCGTTCGGATCCGCACGACGAAACGCTCGTTGCGCTGGAGGTGGATGGCGCCGAAATCGCTCACCAGATCGTACCCGCTGGCGCGGCCGCCGGAGAGACCGTGTTCGCCCTCCCGCCGCTCGAGGCCGGGCGGCATGCGATCGTGATCCGCACGCCGCCAGACCCACTGCTGGCCGACGATGCCGTTCACCTGCTCGTCCACGTCCGTGACCGCGTTCCGGTGGTCTGCGTGGGCGAAGCGAACGAGCTTCTGTTCGTGCGCCGGGCACTGCAGCCGGGCGGCCGCGACGCCGGTATTGACGTGCGTACGGTATCCCCGACCGCGTGGGATGGCGCGGCGCTCGAACGCGCGCTGGCGGTCTTTCTCGTGAATGCCCTGCCGCTCTCGGGTCCTGCGCTGGTGGATCTGGAACGATACTTGCGTGGCGGCGGTGTCGTTGCGATCTTCCCTGGTGATCGAGCCTCACCCGCCGACTACGCCAACCTGCCGTGGCTGCCGGCGCCACCCCGCGCGATCGAGGAGATCCGCCCCGGCCACGGTCGTCGCACACTGCGGCTGCTCGCACCCTCGGATCCACTGTTCGACGACCTACGGCTGCCTCCGGGTGTTGTGCCCACCCTCGCCGTGCGCCGATGGCTATCCATCGGCGATCTCGCGACGGGTGCCGAAGCGCTGATCGCAATGGAGGCGGGCGCGCCGTTCCTTTTGGCCCGTCCCTTCGAATCCGGCCGCGTGTTGTTGTTCACGGTTGGAGCGGACCGCAACTGGAGCAGCCTGCCGTTGACGCCGATCTTCCTGCCGCTGCTGCACCAGATCGCCCGCCACGGCGCCCGGCTTGCGCGCGAGCCGCTCTTTGTGGTGGCCCAACGTCACCTCGAGCTGCCGCTGTTCGGCTCGGCGATGCCCGATCGCCTAATCGCCGGCGACGGAACGGCGCGGGCACTTCGCACGGTCCGGCGCGAAGACCGCGAGGTGGCCCTCATCGAGGATGCCCCCTGGCCCGGCCTGTATTCCGCCGAATTCGACGGTGTGCGCCGCCCGATGTTGGCGGTGAACCTCGCCGCGTCGGAGTCGGACCTGACGCCGGTGGAGGCCGAAGACATCCCGCGACGCCTCGGCGTGCGTCGCGCACAGGTGGTGCGCACGCGCGAGGAGCTGGCGCGCCGAATCGAAGATATCCGGGTTGGCCGGCCGCTCGGCGAACTGATGCTGTGGCTCGTGTTGATCGTCGGGCTCGCCGACTTCCTCTTTGCGAACCGGGTGAGCCGCCGCACCGTCTCCTACCGCAGGACGTGGATCGTGGAGCCGTCGGGCCGCGTACGCCCCGCGACACCGTCATGAGCGCGTGGACGGACATCGTCTTCGAACACGTGGTTCCCACCGCGGCGCTGGTCGTTGTTCTGATCGTCGCCGTGGCCGCGCTCACGATTTCAGCCGTCCGGATGTTGTCGCTCGACCGGGTCGGGATCGCCCTATTGGCGACGCGGCTGGGGTGGCTGGTCCTCCTCGGATGGTGTCTTTTGATGCCCGCCCGGCGCGAAACGGCACGCGAAGAGGTGCGGCCACGCTGGATTGTGCTGCTCGACGTGTCGGCGAGCATGACCAATGCAACGTCGGCCGGCGGCCCGACGCGCTGGCAGACCGTGCGGGCCGTGGTCGAGTCGCCCTGGGTTCGCACGGCCGCCCAGCGATGGATCGTAGATGTCCACCCCTTCGCCGAGGAACTCGGCCCGCGCATGGATCCCGCCGATGCCATCCACCTGCAACCCGATGGCTCCGCGACGCACCTGCGCGACGCGCTCATGCGGCTGGCCGCGCTCCACCGAGGCCAACCCGTCGCCGGCGTGCTCGTGCTCAGCGACGGCCTCGACACCCGCGAGCCGCGCGACGAGTGGGCCGCCGGCCCCTGGCCCTTCCCGATCCACACCCTCGAACTCGAAACACCGGGCACCGCCCCGGCCCGTCCGCCCGACCTGCGAATCGACCGCATCGAAACGCCGCTGCGAGTTGTCGTCGGCTGGAACAGCCGACTCACCGCCACCCTCTCCGGCGAGGCGCCGCCAGACCGCGCGGTCGCCGTCCGCCTTTACCGCAACGAACAACTTTTGCACGAAATCCCTACTCAAATCGGGACCGGCGGCGGTTCGCGCGATGTTGTCTTCCATCTCGACAACCCCACGGTGGGGACCGTCCGTTACCGTGTCGAGGTCCCGCCGTTCGATGGCGAGACGGAGACCAACGACAACGTTGCCGTGGTCACGGTGCAGGTCGTGGACGCGCAGAACCGCCTGCTCTACCTCGAGGACGTTCCCCGCTGGGAGTCGAAGTACCTGATCCGCGCGCTGCAAGCCGGCAGCCCTGTCGCGCCGCTCGCCTTCGTGCGCGGCCCCGACGGCCGTTTCCTTACCTACGGCGGGCGCGGCGGCATGACGCTCGATCTCACGCCCGAGCAGCTCGCCGGCTTCAAAACGGTTGTGCTTGGAGACCTCGACATGTCCGCGTTGGGCGAGGGGCGCGCGCGCAGCCTTCTCGAGTTTGTCCGCCGTGGAGGCCGCCTCGTGCTCCTCGGCGGGCCGAAAGCGTGGGGGCCGGAGGGCTTCGCCGCGGGCCCGCTGCGCGCGGTGCTCCCCTTCGATCGCCCCGGCACCCCGCCTCCTCTCGAAGGCTCATTCGAGGTCGTCATCACCGACGAGGGCCGCGCGCATCCTGTCTTTGGCGGCACCGACCGTTTCGAGAGCGGGCTGCCCCCGGTGCTTTCGGTTTTTCCCGGCACCACGCCCAAGCCCGCCGCGCAGGTGCTCGCGGAAGCCCGCACCCCGACCGGTGCCCAACCGCTGATCATCGTCCAGTCCTACGGCCAGGGCAGGGTCGCGGCGATTCTCTCCGAATCGCTCTGGCGCTGGTCGCTGGCGCCGGGCGAAACAGACCTCTACCGCCGCTTCTGGAACCGGCTGCTCGACTGGATGAGCCCCGAACAGGAACAACTGGCGCCGTTCGAGGTGGACCTCTTCGCGGCCGCGACCACACTCCATCTCGGCGAACAGATCCGTCTCACCGCACGAGTGGGCGGCACCGAAGGCGACAGCGCCATCGTGACCTGCCGCATTCGCACACCGGATGGCCGGTCTCTGCCCTTCCGCATGTCGCCCCGGCCCATTGAAACCACCGGCGGCCGCACGATGCCCGGCCACGAGCTTGTCTTCACACCCGAACAGCCGGGAGCTTACCAGGCGATCGCCACCGCCGAGGTGAACGGCCGACGCGCGGAGTCGCCGCCGTACGATTTCCTCGTGCGGAGCGTTAGCGCCGAAGGCACCGGCCGGCCCGCCAACCTCGACCTGCTGCGCCGACTCGCCGAGGCCTCCGGCGGCTCGATGATACGGGCCACGGAGCTGGATCCGCTGATCGCCCGCGTCCACGCCGAAAGCCGCGAAGAGATCAAAGTCTCGTGGCGCTCGCTCTGGAACCATGAGGTCGTACTCACCGGATTAATCCTGCTGATCGTCATCGAGTGGACGATCCGCCGCCGCGCGAACATGGCCTGAAACCGCGCTCGAAGGTACGCACCAATCTCCTGAGCGCGACACCCCACAAGCAGATATCCCGGATCACTCCCCTCTCGTCTTCACGGGGCGGCAGGCTTCAAATGGGGATCGGCATGCGACACCCAACAGCACCCGACAACAAGTCAGAGTAGATTGAAACACGATTGCTGCGTCGCCGGCGCTTGTGACTGTGCCCGATCGAAGACAGGGGACCAACACCTGGTGGGTCTGGTGGGTCGCCCGCGCCCACTGCGCCCAAAGAGATGCTTGTCCCCCTTCCAGTCTCCCTTCCACCCGTTCATGACAGCTGACGCCCGGCGACCGACGAACGGCAGGTACTCGGCCCACACGACGTGCCTGTCCCCATGAGGGGCGACGTGCCAGGGGCGACGTGCCTGTCCCCAACGGCACCAACGGCCATGCCACGTGCCCGCCCCACGTGCCTGTCCCCAGGGACAGCAACCGGCGAATGGCGCTGGGTCGTTGTTCGGCTCCCTTCGCCGGCGCCTGGATTGGTCGCTCATGCCCCAACAGCGCAATCGGCTCATCACGACCCGGGCCTGGTGCCCCGTAGCCGGCTGGATGCGCGACGCAGCAGGTTGGATGTCGGGACTCCCGAGCTGTCGCGACTACCGGTGGCGGCTACAACACCTCGCGGAAGGCGCGCGGCTGGGACCCCCACACCGAAAGTCGCGGACGGTCACTGTTCGGTGACCGAGGCAAATCGGGTCCGCTCGTCGGGTAGACGTCGCGCCGGGAGGGACGCCGTCCCAAGCGCGTCCACCGAGAACCGAGGCGCGTCCACCTAAACATCGACAAGGACGCCGCCCCCCTGCCACCGGTGCTTCGCGTTCGCGCCAGCACACTTGCTTCACTTCCGGCAGTCTTGGGCCGGAAGGAACGTCCACTGGTCGGCGGGCATCGAGTCGCCGGGCGCGTCACGCGCTTGAGGCCCGCCCGCCGCCGACCAAGCGCCCCGGCTGCAGCACGGCACACGAATGGCTGCTCACGCCGCGCCCCGTCGGAGTGGGGGACACGCCCGGCGACGGATCCAATGCGGCTGAAGGCGGTTCTGTACTCTCGTCAGATCTGGAGGTTCGGCGCTCGGCGCCATCGTCTCTTCAAGGCCGCAGAGTCGGCACGTGCGATCAAAATCCGCCCGAAACGGTTCCGATTCCCCACTCCTCGCTTGACCGTTCCGAGACGAACTACACACGTCCATCTTGGGCGAGAGCACACACGGCCTTCGCCAACGCCACGCGGCGACATTCGGCCACACCGGCGTTCACAAAGGTGGCGTCGAGTTTACCTCTCGCCCGTGCCCCACACCTCCGTTCGCAAATGACCCGCTGTGGCTGGGCCTTCACCCCAGGCAGCACTGCCGCGCCGCCTCCCCGTCGGCCCTCAGCGATGTGGGCGGCCGCCGGGCGGTCCGCGGTCGTCCTCCGACTCCGCGGCCCACAGCCGTTCCGTATCGGGAATCAGGTACGACAAACCGCTCGGCTCCATCGCCTCGGCCGAAGATTCCTCCAACGAAACAACGGTGTGATCGAACGCGGCTGCCTCTTCGGCTTCGTACGCGCGCCGTGGATCGCGTGGATGCGCCAAGGTCGGGCCGACCCGGAGGCGAAGCGACCGAGGCAAAGAGGCGGCCATGCGCCAGGCGGCCCAGACCGCCCGTGCCGCGCGCAGATGGGCGGCGGTCAGCCGCCCGCACGGCCAACTCCCGTAAGTGAGAGCACGATCACTGATTCGCCGCGCATTCCACGCGCACAGCGTCCGCAGATACGGCGGCCGACGTACCCCGAGCTGCAATTCGCCCTCAAAGGCGGCCAGCGGAAGTGCACTGAATGGCGCGACGAACCAGCCATCTTGGCCGGCGCGATCGAGCACGGCCACGAACCATGCCCGCCGCTCGGCTGTCGCGGTCGTGGGCTTCAGTAGCCGCACCTCGCCGACGTGAACCGCCGCCAGCTCGAGCGTCTCCGACACCGGACCGCGCGAGGGAGCCCCCGCGGTCGACTCGTCGGGGCGGAGGGCCTGGTGCAGACGCCAGCACCTCAGCCATTCCGCGAGGCGCTCGGCGGCCGATGGGTCTTTTTCGGCTCGTTTCGATCTCATCGGGCAAGTCTCCGGGAACCTCGGCGGTTGAGATGGCCGGGCTCCGCATTCAGGAAGGCGGGCGCCATCGAGATTTCCGCGCGTCCCCATTCGAGGGCGAACCGGCGAACCCACGCCGGCGCCCGCGCGGCGATGGCGAAGGCCTCTTCGCGCGGATGTCGGCGAAGCGCGGTCTCGGCCAGATCGGCGATGAACCGGCGGACCGAGCCGGCCAGCTTGGTGTGACCGCAGCCGGCAAGGCGCTCGGCGAACGGGCCGAAGAGTGGGCGGCCCAATGCGCGAAGACAGAGCGCAACCCGCGTGTGCCGCGGCGCAGTTCCGAACGCCTCGGCCGCCAGGCGCCGGGCGGCCTCGTCCTCATCGCGGACCGCGAGTTCCTCGCGTGGATCCTCACCGACGACCAGGTCCCGATAGTGCAGGTCCTCGTGGCCGGGTACCGGGTCGTCGAGCGAGACGGCCGACGGCGAGGGTCCCTCGCGGCGGACCCACTCGCGTAAAACGTCTCGAAGAATCAGCGTGGCGCCGCCCTGGATGGCGTCCAGTCGTGCCGTGCCGCTCAGTGACGTTGCCCGCGCGAAGAGCCATTCTTTGTACGGCTGCCGGGCGCGGGTTCGGTCGGTGACCAGATGTGTTTCAAATCGGTGCCAGAGATCTGCCGGGGTGGGCGAGCCGAGCGCGCGGACATCGCGACCGGCGCGTCCGAGACACGACGCGGCGCGGCTGGCAGCGAACCGATGAAGGTGCGCCCGGGCTCGGTCCCCACAGCGGGCGATCGCGCAGAGCGCATACCATTCTGCCCACGCTGCCAACGCCTCGGATTCGCTGGCCAGCGCAGAGGATTCGGTGCGCCGACTCATCGCCGTGGAGCCCGCAACTGCGGAAACCACAGATGAGCCGTGGCGATCACCATGATCCAAGCCCCCGCCAGTGCTCCGACGGCGAGCGCCGCCGCGCGCCGCGGCCGCGCCTCGGGCCAATGAGCCCGCTCCGGCGCGCCCCACCATAGCGCGACCGCCCCCCCGGCCAGCCCGCACAGTAACGCCAGGATCAGCCAACCGCGCGACGGCCGGCGACGATAGCGAATCACCCGCCCCGTCATGCCCGCGAACATAGCGGGCACCACTTCCCTCGTCGAGCACAGCCACCCAGGCAGTGTCCGCCCGCCAGACCCTCCCCACCATAGGCGTTCCTGGCGCGTTCCCGGTGGCCCCGGAAGACTCGAATCCTATCTCCAGAAGGGGCGAGCCCGATCATTCAAACAACTGGTTTCGCTGGGACCAACGCCGGAGGCGACCACCTCCGCGGTATTGCCGCGGGGACCGGGCGCCGCGATCGGCGCGACCGTGGCTGGGGTCGGCAGTCCCGACGCCATGTGCGGCCTCGACCGCGGTAGCAGGGCGGCACGGCGAGGCGGAACGTGTGGACCACGCACCGCGTTATCGCCGATGGTCTGGGCGTGACCCACGCGCAGCTCCAACGCACGCAGTCCAGGAAGGGTTGGGGGGCGAAACTGCGCACGGTCTTCGAGGCGCATCAGGCCTTCTGGTTCGCCTCATGTTCTGCCTCGTCGGACGAGGCTCCGCCTCGGCGCGAGGGAATGTTGAGGCCATACTCCTCGATTTTTCTGTGGATGGTGCGCCGACTGATGCCGAGGCGGCGGGCCGCTTCGGCCCGATTGCCTCCGGCGGCCGCCAGCGCCTGCTCGATCATCCGGCGCTCCGCTTCGGCCAGCGTGATCCCGTCCAGCGGCGCTGGGGCGGGTGGTCCCACTCCAACGGTCGACGCGGGTGCGGCGGTACGCAATTCGGGCGGCAGATCCGCCACATCAAGAACGTCGCTCCGGGCCAAGACGACCATCCGTTCCACCACATTACGAAGCTCGCGCACATTGCCCGGCCAGGGGTAGGCATTGAACGCATCGAGCACAGCCGGCGACAGCTTCGGCGGCGCCCGGCCGTTTTGAGCGGCCAATTCCTCCACGAAGTGCGCGGTGAGCAGGGGGATGTCCTCCCGCCGGTCTCGCAGCGGCGGCAAACGAATCGCCACCACGTGGAGCCGGAAGAATAGGTCTTCGCGAAACGTCCCCTCGCCCACCATGCGCTTTAGGTCACGGTTTGTCGCGGCCACCAGCCGCACGTCGACGTCAATAGGCCGGCTGCCGCCGACGCGTTCGAAACGGTGTTCTTCGATTACGCGCAGGATCTTGACCTGGATCGTGGGCGAGATTTCCCCGATCTCGTCTAGGAAGAGCGTGCCGCCATCAGCCATTTCGAAACGGCCGATGCGCCGTTCCGTCGCGCCGGTGAACGCACCGCGCTCGTGGCCGAACAGCTCGCTTTCGAGCAGCGTGGGAGCCAGCGCGGCGCAGTGCACCGCGACGAAGGGCCCCTCGCGACGAGGGCTCAGACCGTGGATCGCGTGCGCAATCATCTCTTTGCCAGTGCCGCTTTCACCCTCGATCAGGACCGTCGCGCGGGTCGGCGCGACCTGCCGGATGGTCTGCAGCACCTCGAGCATCGCGGCCGAGCGCCCGATGATGTTCTCGATGCCGTAGCGCACATCGAGCTGTTCTTTGAGCCGCCGGTTTTCGTTTCGAATTTCCCGCGCCTCGATCGCGCGCCGCAGCACGACCTCGAGCCGGTCGAGGTTGACGGGCTTCTGCAAAAAGTCATACGCGCCAGCCTTGACGGCCTCCACCGCGGTTTCGATGCTTCCATACGCGGTCAGCAGGATCACGACGGGCTGGGGCTGGCGAGCGAGTATCCGCCGCAGGAGCGTTAGGCCGTCCATGCCAGGCATGCGCAGATCCGTAAGCACCACATCCGCGGGCTCCTCGGCGAGCATCGCGAGCGCTTGTTCGCCGTTCTCGGCCAATCGCACGCGGTATTCGTCGGCGAGCGCTCGCGCCAGCCCCTCACGGGTCGGGCGCTCATCGTCCACAATCAGCACGGAGGGCAGCCGTCTCATGATGCCGATCCTCCGCCGGCTGGCTCCGCGGTTGGTGCCGGCAGCATGCGGATCAAACGGTCCTCACGCGGCAGATACACCGTCACCGCCGTACCGCCGCCCGGCTCGCTGTGGATCTCGATCTCGCCGGCGTGGTCTCGCACAATGCGCTGAACGATCATCATACCCAAGCCGCTGCCGCCGGGCTTCGTTGTGTAGTACGGCTCGAACATCCGGCTCAACTGTTCCGCGCTCATGCCCGGGCCCGTGTCGCGAATCGAACACCGCACGAAGCGGTCGGTCGACCCCACGGTCACGCGCAACACCCCGCCCCCGCTCATCGCCTCGGCGGCATTCTTGATCACGTTGAACAGCATCTGCCGGATCTGACCCCGGTCCACACGCACCGTGGGCACGTCGTCGGGGATCTCCGTCTCCACGAGGATGCGCCGATCGGAGAGTTCGGGTCCGAGAAACTCGAGCGCCTCGCGCAACAACTGTGCGAAGTCCGCCGATTCGAGCTTCGGTTTCACCGGCCGCACCGCCTGCAGAAACTCGGTGATGATGCGGTCAAGTCGCTCCACCTCCGTCCGCGCCACACGCACCAGCTCGGCCAGCTCGGCCGCCCGCGCGCCCTCCGGCCGCGAGATGGCGCGCTCGATCAACTGCAGGTGAATATGCAAAGAGTTCAGCGGATTGCCGATCTCGTGCGCCACCCCCGCCGCCAGCAGCGTCACGGCTCGCAGACGTTCGGATTCGATGCTCTGCGCCGCGCTTTCGCGCTCCCGCGTGATGTCCCGCAGGATCAGCACCGCACCGGAACTCTGCGGCGCCTCCCCGCCGTCCGGCCGGCTCAGTGGGACCATGTAGAACGCCAAAAAGCGATGCTCGGGATAGTTGACCTCGATCTCGCGGCTCAGCAATCGCGACCACTCCTTCGCGTCGAGACTCAACACCTGTTCCCAGTCCACGTCGCGCAGATACCGCCCGATTCGCGCCCCGTGGGCCTCCTCGATCGAGAACCCGAGCAGCCGTTCCGCCGCTCGATTGGCAAACTCGATCCGTCCCCGCGCATCGAGCACCACCAGCCCCTCCTGCATCGAGTGAAAGATCGTTTCCAATAGCCCTTTTTCGCGCGCCAAATGCAGGATCGGCAACTGGAGGCTATTGGGATCCACGCGGCCCAGGCGGTCGATGAGGCGATCAAGGAACTTGTTCTTCATGCGGCGCCCCGGATGATACGGATGCCCCGCCCACCCCCGCAAGCGGCCATCCACGGGATCGCAGGCTCGGAGAGGGAAATCGAGACCGACAGCTGAAGGGCCAGCAGATTCGGGAGGCTCCACCGGCCCTTGCGGGGCCACCGCGGTCGACCGTTCAGCCGCGCAGTCGCCGTCGCAGCAGTCCCACGGCGCCCACGACGACAATCAATCCCAGCGACGAAGGCTCCGGCACCACTGTCAGCCGGATCCTGTCAGACTGATAGTCAATCTGCAGCTGCGTGGAGCCCACGGAGAAGGTGGAAAGGTCAGGCTTGCCTTCGAAATAGCCGTCGAAGGACGGATCGAATCCGCTCAGACCGGTCACGATGTCAAAAACGTCCCCCAGCGCCGGCGTGAAGCCCAAGGAGACCCCAAGGTCCGGACGCACGCCGCCCGTCAACTGCAGCGACAACGAACCCGAAACCACATGAAGCTGATCGTACTGCGTTCCGGGCGTCAGCCCGTTCAGCTCCACGCTGAACACCGAGCCACCCTCGAGCGTCACGTTGCCGTGCGCGCTCAGCACTCCGGGGCTCATGCCCGGCGCGAGAATCCCGCCTGTCAGAACCTTCACCGCACCCACGCGCCCCGTGCCACCCAGCGTTGCCAGATTCTGCACCGTGATCAGGCCCGAGTTGCGCTGGTCGGCGTTCACAATCAGCGTGCCCGCCTCCACGGTGGTCGTTCCTGCATAGGTGTTCGATGGCGCCTGCAGCACCAGCGTCCCCGCCCCCTTTTTCACGAGATCCAGATTGTTTGCCTCGGCGGGATCGTCCGGATATCCATACATGCCCCCAATCCCTCCGAGGTACCCGCTGTAGATGTTGGCCCCGCTCCCAATGTTCAGTGTCAGCGTGCTGCTGTCGGTCGGATGGTAGTTGATGACGCGGTTCAAAGTGCCCGTGCCATGAGCCATTAGTCCCGCCAGCTCCTGGCTCACTCCGGCCAGCAGCAGGATGCCGACCGAACCAGTACCGCCGACCCACACCGGGCTGCTGGGCGTCCCGGCGTTCAAACGGCCGCCTAGATAGACGGTCGTTCCCGTCGGCAGCCGGTCGTTGCCGTTGGTCAGCCGCAACCACGAGGCGAACTGCAGGACGTCGCTCCCGGTCTGCGCGGTGTCACGGTCGTTGGCAATATGGGTGTAGCCCTCGTGGGAGACCTGCGACAGCAGCACGAAGTGGCTCAGACGCGTCAACGTGCCGGTCCCCGACGCGGCGGTGGCGTCGCTCCTCAGAATGTGCAGATTGCGATCGTAGCCGATGTCATCCTGCACGATCGCGCCATTGAAGTAGAAATGCCGGATCGCGCCCACGGGCGCGTCCGCGTTCGAAAACCATGAGCTGTAGTTGATAACGCCGTTGGTGTGCAGCGTGATCGCGCCCAGATACAACGCGTTGCTGTTCGCGTAGAACCGGACCGAGCCGTTCGCATGGACACCGTAAACGTGCACCGGCTCCGCGTTCGTCGCCATTGCGGTCGAGCCGAACGCATCCCGGAGCAGACGGACGTAGCCCGTCCCGTACACTTCGGTAGCGCCGTTGGTGTCGCCGAGCAGCCAGTACGATTGTGGCGCACCTCCGCGCGCATCCACGCCGGCTGCGTTGGAGACGATGATCGTGCCCGTAAAGTTCGAGTTCGCCGCCCCGAAGAGCTCCACTCCCGCCGTCCCCATCGAGATCAAGGTCCCGTTCCCGACGACGGGCCCGCGAAACATGAGCTGTGAGCCGCGCGGAATCAGATTCGCGGTCACGCCATTCACGGTCACAGTTGGCCAGATGGTCAAGGAGCGATTGGTGTTCGAGATGTAAGGATTGTTGCCGCCCAAAGCGGCAAAACTCAGGTTCTGAGCCGCCGTCGAGAGCACCAGATCGTGCGACGCGACCGTATCGCTGAACACCAGGCCGTGCAGGGTGAACCCTGGCACATCCGCGTACGGGGGCATCGTGACGGTCATGTTGGCGACGACGTAATCGCCGACGAACCGCGCGACGTCGCCCGCTCCGTTCGGATAGGCCCCAAGGTCCCAGTTGGCGGTGTCGGTCCACGAATACGTTCCACCGCTCAGCGAAACCCAGTTGTACGTCGTCTGGGCCAACCCGACCGACACCCACGCGAACACAGTCAGCCCCACCTCGGCGAACGCTCGTCGCTTCATCGATCGGACCCTCGTGGTGCGATTCGCACCTCAACTCCCAAACGGCCGCCGTCACCCATGCCACGAGTCTCGCAGAGTAGCCTCCCTCATTCTCGAGGCGTTTGCAACCCCGACGGAATCGGATCTGCTCGCGCCGCAGTGTCCTCAGAGGGATCGCCCCTGAGCCTCGCGAACTTCGGCATTCAGCCCGAGGCCGTGAACATCATAAATCTCGCCAACGGTTGTCCACCCACAGGTGGCCACCCGACAGATGGGTGGCCGCTCACCCGTTTGATCCGTTCGATTCCTCACGAGCATCCGAATCCGCCCACATCCGCGCTCCGCCCCCTATTGGCGAGAACAAGGAGCTCAATGTTGCGCGGGAGCTTGATCCCAAAACGCTCGCGCGGGCGGCGCCGAAGTTGTGTACAATCTGGCGGGGTTGCTTGGCCAGTGACTAAGGCAACATGAAGCGCGCCAACCGGTGGATGGTGGTGGCGGCCCTCCTCTGGGCGGCGCCATCGCCGGCGGCGGAGCGCGAGCCCGTTGTGCTCATCCACGGGCTCGGCCGCACCTCCAATTCCATGAGATGGTTCGCGCGGCGGCTCGAAGAATCCGGCTTTCGCACAATATGCTTCGAATATCCGTCGCGCGAGGAGACCTTGGAGCGCCTTGCCGAGCGGCTCGATCCCGTCATCCGCGCCGCCGCCGCGGGTGGTTCACCGGTCCACGCGGTCACACACTCGATGGGCGGCGTGGTGCTGCGCATCTATGTCGAGCGCCATCCGGAGGCCCGAATCGGACGCGTCGTGATGCTCGCGCCGCCCAGCGCGGGCTCTGAACTCGCCGACCGACTCGCCAGCTCGGCCTTCGGTCGCCGTATTCTGGGCCCTGCCGGCGGCGCCCTTGGCACTTCGGATGACTCAATCGTGCGCCGTCTCGGCCCGGTTGGTTTCGAGCTGGGCGTGATCGCGGGGCGTTCGAGCCTGAATCCATGGTTTTCGACGTGGATCCCCGGCCCCGACGACGGCAAGGTCGCTGTCGCGCGGACCGTGGTGCCCGGCATGAAGGGATTTGTCGCGGTTCCTTGCTCGCACACGTGGATCATGTTTGATGAAGAGGTGATTCGACGAACCATCCGTTTTCTCCAAAACGGCTCGTGGGGCGTCCCTCCCCAGGGTAGCTTGTCTCCGCTGCCCAGTGGCTTGGCCGGCGGACGGCGATGAACGAGAATTGAGGATTGTGTCAGCCAGCCGAACACATAGGATCCGCTGCCCCCGCTGCTCCGACGAGTTCGACGTCGAGCTCTGGGACTCGGTCAACGTCGCCGACCGGCCCTTGGCGCGCGACGAGGTGATGGGTAACCGGCTCAACGTTGTGCAGTGCCCGACGTGCGAGCTCTCGTTTCGCGTGGACAAGCCCGTCCTCTATCTCGATCCCGGTCGGGGGTTTGCGGTGTGGTGGGCGCCGGAGGGTGCGCGTGAACCTGAGCGCGTTCATGCGGAGTTCAAGCTCCTCGAATCGCACATTGAGCAGCACGCTGGCGGCATTCCGCTACGACTGTTGCTGGCCTTCGACCGCCGCGAGTTCGTGGAGCGCATCTTTGTGGCCGAGGCCGGCTTGGATGAGCGACTCGTTGAATACGTGAAATACATGGTGTTGTCTCGCAATCCGAAACGCCTCGATCCGGCTCGCCACCGCCTGAGGTTTGCCGGCCCGCCGGCGGATGGCAGCCCCACGGATGTGGATTTCGTCGTGGAAGACACCACGACGGGGCGGCTGGAGGGCGTCCTGCGCTATTCTCGCGCCGCATTCGAACAAGTGGAGCAGCTGTTCGGGCGCTCGCCCTCCGAGGCGCTCGCGGAGTTGTTCCCCGGCCCCCGCCCCGACGCCGCCGACCTGTTTCGCGACGGTGCCGACAGTGTCGCGGCTCCCAACGACGATGAACCGCCGTGAAAGCAGAGGAGGACGCTGATGCTTTCGTTGGCTGTACTGGGTTCCGGCAAGGGAAGCAATTTTCAGTCGATTTTTGAAGCCATCGAGGAGGGGCGTCTCGCGGCGCGGATTGTCTGCGTGATTTCGGACGTGCCCGAGGCATTCATCCTCGAACGCGCCCGGCGCGCCGGCCTTCCGGCCGAGTTCGTGGACTGCGGCCCGTGGCGCACAAAGGTGGAGGGCGAGGCGGAGCAACGATTGCTGGAGCGCTTGCGCGCGCACGGCGCCGACACGATCGCGCTGGCGGGCTTCATGCGAATGCTCAAGCGCGGCCTCATCTCCGCCTATCCCGGGCGCATTGTGAACATCCACCCGTCCCTGCTGCCCGCCTTCCCGGGTCTGCGGGCGTGGCAACAGGCCCTCGAGTACGGCGTGCGCGTGACCGGGTGCACGGTGCACTTTGTGGACGAGGGCATGGACACCGGCCCCATTATCGTACAGCGCACGGTGCCCGTGCTGGATGACGACACTCCGGACACTCTGCACGCACGCATTCAAGAGCAGGAGCATATCGCCTACCCGGAGGCGCTCGACCTTCTCGCCCGCGGACGGCTACGGATCGAGGGACGGCGGGTGCGGCGAGTTTGACAATCCGGAAACGGCGGCGCACTCTGCGCGGCCGGTCGCGCCCCTGGGGACGGCCGGGAGACAACGATGAATCAGCAACACGAACCCCGACGAGTGCTGAAGCTCGGGCTGCCGAAAGGCAGCCTCCAGGAGGCCACGTTCGCGCTGTTCGAAAAGGCCGGTTTCCCGATCCGCGCGACGGAGCGCTCCTACATTCCTCATGTCGATGACGATGAAATCAGCGCCCGCCTGATCCGCGCGCAGGAAATTAGCCGCTACGTTGAACATGGGCATCTGGATGCCGGCATCACGGGATACGACTGGATCCAGGAGAACGGCTCCGACGTGATCGAAGTGTGCGAACTATGCTACGCCAAACGCGGGTTCCGCTCGGTCCGATGGGTGCTGGCCGTGCCCGAGGATTCGCCGATCCGCTCCGTTCGCGATCTGGAGGGTCGGCGCATCGCGACCGAAGCGGTCGGCCTCACTCGTCGGTATCTCGAACGCCACGGTGTGCACGCCAACGTCGAGTTCTCCTGGGGCGCCACGGAGGTTAAGGCGCCGGAACTCGTGGATGCCATCGTCGAGCTCACCGAAAGCGGCTCTTCGCTGCGCGCGAACCGTCTGCGGATCGTGGACACCGTGCTGGAGTCCACCACGCGGATGATCGCGAACCGCGCGGCGTGGGGCGATCCGTGGAAGCGGCGAAAAATCGAGCAGATCGCGATGCTGTTGCAAGGCGTGCTCCGCGCCCAGGGCCGCGTGCTGCTGAAGCTCAACGTGCCCGCCGACCGCCTGGATGCGGTGTTGAGCCGGCTCCCCGCTCTGCACGCTCCCACCGTAAGCCGCCTCAGCGACGAACAGTGGCGTTCGGTCGAAACGGTCGTCGAGGAGCGAGACGTCCGCGAGTTGGTGCCCGCATTGAAGGCCGCAGGGGCCGAGGGTATTATCGAGATCGGGTTGAACAAGATCGTGCCGTGAGGCGCGATCCGCGTGAACCGGAGTGCAACGAGGAATCCATGGGCAGCATCAAAAAGAAGCGGCGCAAGAAAATGAACAAGCACAAGCAGCGCAAGCGCCGCCGTCTCATGCGCCACAAAAAGAACTGACCGCGCCTGGGCTCCGCCGGCCGGCGATGAGCTCCATTCCCACGGGGCCGTGGATCTGCGCGATCGCGACGACGGCGACTGTATGGATCGCCGGGTGCGCCTCCCCACCGAGCGGTCTCCGCCAGCCCGATCCGGCGGCGTTGGCGGCCTACGGTTCAGCCGTGCTCGCGCTGGGCAACGAGGCGCCCATCGAAGCGGAGCAACGGCTGCGGCGCGCAATTGAACTTGACCCCTCGGCGGCGGCGCCGGTCCGGGATCTCGCGCGGTTACAGTGGAGTCGCCGCGACGTACCGGCCGCGCTCGCGACGCTTGAGCAATTCCAGCGCCGGCATCCGGGTCATCGAGACATCGTCACGCTGCTGGCCGTGATCTATGCGACCCAGGGCCGATACGACGACGGCGCCCGCGTGCTCGAAACCGGATTGGCTCGCCGTCCCGCCGATGCCGAGCTCGCGGCGCTGCTGGCCGAACTGCGGGCGGACCAGAATCAGCCTCGTGAGGCGTTCGCGGTGTTGCGCCGCACCGCGGCCGCCGCACCGCCGCCGCCGGAGCTGATCCGTGCGGCCGGTCGCCTCGCCTCGAGATACCGCACGGCCGAGACGAATTCGCCCCTCGCGCACGATTCCCGCGCGATGCTCGATTCGATCGTCGGCCTCGCCACCAACTCACCGGAGGCGATGCGCATGGCCGCCGACGTGTATGTGGCGCTGGGGGATCCCGACGCGGCGCTGCGTATCCTCGACACGCTCTGGCGACGGGACCCCGGCCAACCCGACATCGCGACCCGACTGGTCCGGCTTCGTCTCGCCCGCAACGAGACCGATGCGGCCATCGCCGTGCTCGAGACTATGAGCGCACAGGGCGACCCTCGCTGGACCGTATCGCACGCGGAGGCTTTGCTCCAAAGGGCGGAACGGGCGGCGGATCCGGCCGCGGCGAAACGAGATCAGGAACGCGCTGCCGCCTTGCTGCGCCCGCTCGCCGAACAGAACCCGCCGCCATGGCGCGGGATCGCCACCCTCGGGCGCGCCCTGCTCCTGCTCGGAGATGTGGAGGAGGCGGTGCGGACCCTCGGACGGCTGCCGCAAGATGACATGGCCGTCCGCGCGCGGCTCGCGCAACGCCTCGTCGCCCACGGCAACACCAACGATGTGATCCGCCGCCTCGAATCCCTGCGCTCGGATCCCGCCGTCGGCCGTCTCGTGCGTCATGTGCTCGCCGAACTCCGACTCGCGATGGGCCAGACCGAGGCTGGGCGCACGGAACTGGAGGCGTTGGTGGGTGCCGAAGGTCCGGCAGACGCAGCTCCGTATGTGCGGCTCGCTGCGCTGGACTGGGAGGAGGGGCGCGCCGAGACTGCGCACCGGAGGCTCGAGGAAGGGCTCCAACGCTTGCCTGATCACCCCGCTCTCCTGCGCGCCCGCGCAACGCTGTTGATGCTCGACCGTCGTTTCGCCGAGGCGCTCCGCACCTATGAGGAGATCGAATCGCGCCTTCCCGCCGAAGACGTACGCGGCCGGCTGCTCGTGAAAATTGAGCAGGCGCTGGCGCTGCAGTATCAGGACCGCGCCGCCCTCGCCGCGCGCCGCCTCGCCGAAATCTGGGACCCACCGCCGACCGCGGTCGATCTGTTTGTGCGTCTCGCCTACGACATCGGGCGTCGTCTGCGCGACCACGAACCCACAGAGGCGACGTTCACCGAACTCGCCCGGCTGTGGCCGGACGATCCACTGGTGCCCATGTACCACGCTGTGCACGCGCTGATGACCGAACGCTTCGAGCGCGCCGTCGAGATGTTTGCCCAAGCCGAGGCCCGTGCGCTGCAGATCGAGAACGGCGCCGATCTGCTCACCGAGCAGTTCCACTTCTCCTATGGCAACGCGCTCGAACGCATGGGGCGGCGCGCCGAGGCGGAAGAACGGATCGAAACGGCATTGCGAATGAACCCCGACCTCGCCGAGGCGTGGAATTACCTCGCCTATATGTGGGCCGAACGCGGCGAACGGTTGGATACCGCCCTGCACTACGTACGAGAGGCGCTCCGGCGCCAGCCCAACAACGGCGCCTTCCTCGACACCCTCGGCTGGATCTATTACCAGCAGGGCCGCTACGCCGAGGCGGAAACGGAACTGCGGCGCGCCCTCGCCGCGCTGCCCGAGGAGGACCCGACCGTGCTCGACCACCTCGGCGACGTCGCCGCGCGACTCGGCCGCGAGGCGGAGGCCATCGGCTACTGGTCACGCGCGTGGGTGCTCGAGTCCACGAACGACACGATCCGCGCCAAACTCGAACAGCGCGGCGTGGACCTCGTTCCGCTGCGGCGGCAAGCCGAAGATATCGAACGGCGGCGCGAGCGGGAGCTGCGACGGCTCACCCCCCTGGCCGCCCCGCCGTTTTCCGAAGCCGAGGAGGAACCCGAGGAGGACAACGCCGAACCGCTCGAGATGCCCAGTCCCGGCGCAGCCAGTTATCCGAGCTTCGCGCCCGCCGACATCCGGCATCCTCGCGCGAATTCTCCTCCGCTCATCTCACCGCGCCCCTCCGGCTGAACGCGCAGCAACCGCAACGCGCCGTTGCCCGTCGCCACCAGAAGCCCGGTGCCTCCGACCTCCAGCACGACGCCCGGCTCGCCCGCGCCCGCTTCGACCGCCGCCGCCAACACCTGCAGCCGCCGCGGTGGGGAGCCCGGCAGCCACGTGAACGCGCGCGGCCACGGGTAAAACCCCCGCACGCGGTTCCGCAACTCCTCAGCCGGCCGGGCCCAGTCCAGGCGTCCATCCTCCTTGCTCAGCCTCGGTGCATACGTCGCGGCGGCCTCATCCTGCGGCGTCCGAGGCACGGGCGGCCGCTCGAAATACGCGAGCACCCGGCGCATCAGCTGAGCGCCGAGGGCGGCAAGCCGCGGCTCCAGCGTCGCGGCCGTATCCTCCGGTGTGATCGGTTCACGCTCGGCCAGAATGATGTCGCCCGCGTCCGTCCGCTCGGACATGAACTGGATCGTCACACCCGTTTCGGTTTCTCCGTTCGCGATCGCCCACGCGATCGGGGCCGCGCCACGGTACTTCGGCAACAGTGATGGGTGAACGTTGGTCGCTCCGAGGCGCGGCACCGCGAGCAGCGCGGGCTTCAGGAGCGCGCCGTAGTCCGCTACGACGAAGAGGTCCGGCCGCCACTCCGCGATCGCGGCCACCTCCTCCGGCGCGTTCACGCGCTCCGGCGTGCGCATCGGCACATTCCGTGGCCCGAGCATCGCGCTCACCGGGCATGGGGTCGGCCGCCGCCCGCGTCCGGCAGGGCGCGCCGGCCGTGTGACCACTCCCACCACCTCGTGCGGGGCGGACTCGAGCAGCGCGGCGAGAATCGGGCACGCGAACTGCCCCGAACCGAAAAACACGATCCGCACCCGTCCGCCCCCCTCAGCGAGCCGCAGCACCTTCAGTCGGCGACTCGAGCTTTACAACCACGAAGGGTCGCCCCTCCGCCGTCACGCCGGTGTACGCGTATTCCACGTTCCGACCCTGCCGGCCCCATTCGCCGAGCCGTTCGCCAAGGCGGCCGGGCTGGTGCTCAAGCTCCACAAGGCCAACTTCCCGCGTGAAGAACATGTGCCGCCGCTCCGTAAGCACCGCGACGGCCTCCTCCGGACGATCCACCACCAGCCGCACATAGCCGTGCTCGATACCCTCGGCGAGACAGAGCGCGAGGATGTTGATACCCCGCGCGCCCAGTTCGGCGGCGATCGCCGCCAATTCGCCCGGTCGATTCTCAACAAACACCGAGATCTGAACCGCTGGTTCGACCTTTGCCGCTCTTCCGCTCATTCCGCTCATCTCCCGCCGGCACTATACCGCCCCATCCCTCCGTCCGCGATCCGCGGCGGCGCACGGGGCGGCCCACGTCCGCAACCATGCCGGCGATCCGCCAGTGAACGCCGCGCATTTCGCGGATCCGATGACCCGACGTTCCGAGGAGGGGTTGACAAGTTGAGTTGAACAACCTGGCACCGCGTCGCAATATCTCCGCGGGCATCCCTTATCGGAGGTCGCCGATGAAGCGACGAGGAGTTGGCGTCGGGAGCGTGGTGGCGGGAATGCTGCTGGCGGCGTTGCCGGCGGACGGCGCGGAGCCGGTCCGGGCGCTGCTGCTGTACGGCGGACACGGTTTTCGAACCAATGCGTTCTTCGAGACGATGCGCACGCTGCCGGGCATTCAGCTCGAGATCGCCCGCCTGCCTGAGGCCCTCGAACGCCTCAAGCCCGGCCTCCATCGCGAGTTCGATGTGATTGTACGCTACGACATGGCCCGCGCGGGCACCGCGGAACAGGTGCGCGCGTTTCGCGATCTGATCGCGGGCGGCGTTGGACTCGTCGCCCTTCACCACTCCATCGCCGCCCACCCCGACGTCCCGGACTATGCGCGGCTGATCGGCGGCAAGTATCTGCTCAAAGCCGAGGCGATCGATGGCCGCGACGTCCCCCGATCCACCTTTTCGCACGGCGAGCAGGTGCCGGTCCACATCGCCGACCGCGAGCACCCGATTACCCGCGGGCTAGAGGACTTCGTAATTCACGACGAGACCTACGGCGGCCTCTGGGTGGCGCCGGATGTGCGCGTGCTCCTCACCACCACCCACCCGAACGCGAGCCCGCAGATCGCGTGGGTGCGCGAGGAGGACCGCGGGCGTGTCGTCTACATCCAGCTCGGTCATGGTGAGACGGCGTACTCTCATCCCGCTTTCCGGGCGCTCGTCGGGCGGGCGATCCTCTGGGCTGCGCGGCGCGACGCGGCGCCGTGAAGACGCGTTCTCGCGGGGCCGCCGTCCAAGGATTGGACACCCTGCTGTGACATTCTTCCCAGCATGGGCGGCCGGCACCGTCGCCGGCACCAGCGTGCTTGCGGCCACCGTGATCGCCACCGAACCGACCACGGGCATGGCCGCGCGTTATCCGGGCGATGACGGCCTTCGAAACCATCCCGCGGTGATCTTCGTGGAGGACTTCGAAACCGGCACGCTCGAGCGTTGGGACCATGTGCGCGGCCAAATCAACATCACGGACGTTCGCCCCCACAGCGGGCGCCGCTGCGCCGAAATGACGATGATTCGCGGCCGTACCACCGGCCAAGACGCGAAAAAGTGGTTCCGCGGTGCCGACCGAGTGTTCGTCCGGTTCTATGTGCGGTTCTCGCCCGAGTACCGCTATCTGCACCATTTCGTCACGCTGCTCGCGAACTCACCGGCCAACCGGTGGTCCGCCTTCGGCAAGGCGGGTCAACGCCCCGACGGAACGTGGTTCTGCTCGGGCATGGAGCCTTGGTTCGCGTGGGGGCGGAATCCGCCGCCGGGCGAGCTGGCCATGTACACGTACTTTCTCGACATGGAGCTCGACCAGAAGACCGGCCGCTACTATGGCAACCTGTTTTTTCCGCCGGGCCCCGGGCGTGGGACGGCAGCGAGCCCGAACCGCGTCGTGCCGGCGCTGGATCGCTGGCAGTGCTGGGAGTTCATGATCGAGGCCAATTCCGCGCCCGACCGCGCGGACGGCCGACAGGCCATGTGGCTGGAGGGACGCCGCATCGCGGAGTTCAAGGGACTTCGCTGGCGCCTCTCGCCGGAGTTGAAGATCAATTGCCTTTGGCTGCAACACTACGGTATGGACGACTCCGACCCGACGCGCGCGCACTGGCCCGAGCGGCAGACGGTCTGGTTCGATGACGTCGTCGTCGCGACGCAGTACATCGGGCCGATGGCAACCAACCTCGCCGCCGGAGCGGCACCGTCTACGGTGACCGGGCGCTGAGCCGCGCGCGCCGCGCATCGAGCGCGGTGAGCACCTCGTCGGGCACCTGCACCCCGCCCAGCGTACCCCCGAGCGGCGCGCTGCTGCCGTCCGGCCCGTGGTAGTCCGAGCCGCCCGTCGCCACCAGACCGTACCGCGCGGCGAGCTGCACGAATCGCGCGATCTGCTCGGCCGTATGACGGGTGTGAATGGCCTCGATGCCGTCTAGGCCGCAGGTCACCAGATCGCGCACGATGCGCTCGAGCCGTCGCTCGGGGACACGGAGGAGCCCCGGGTGCGCCAGCACAACGAGTCCGCCGGCGTTGTGAACCGTCCGAATCACCTGGGCGGCCGAGAAGCGGAACCGCTCGCAGTAGGCCGGGCGTCCGCGGGCGAGCCAGCGGTCGAACGCTTCTTGCGGCGTGGCGACGCGACCGGCCGCGACGAGTGCGCGCGCGAAGTGCACGCGGCCGATTTGACCGCCCTCGCCGTGGAGGGCGCGCACGTCATCGAGGCTCACGGGTGCGCCGACGGCGGCGAGGCGCTCCGCGATGCGCCGATTGCGATCCTCGCGGCCGCGCTGGAGCCGCTCGAGCATCGCGCACAATTCGTCGTGGGCGCCGTCGAAGAGATAGCCGAGCAGGTGGAGTGGCCCGTCGGAGTGGGCGGCGCTCACCTCCACACCGCGGACGGCCCGCACGCGCGCGCCGACGGCCGCTGCCGCTTCGAAGCTGGGCCATCCCGCAATCGTGTCGTGGTCGGTCAGCGCGATTGCGCGGAGACCTGCGGCAGCGGCGGCGGCGACGAGCTCCTCCGGCGCATGCTGCCCGTCGGAGAACGTCGAATGAACGTGCAGGTCAATCATCGCGCGCCGGCCGCTCCTTCGGCTCTCCGGGCGGCGGCGCATCGGCGGCCTCGCCATGCGGCTGCCGCCCGTAGCGTGCGAGCAGTTTGCGCAGCGCGGCCAGCTGGCGCGGGGTGAGCCTCTGCTTCTCCCGGAACTGACGGTCGAGCGACTCGAAAAACGCGCGGTCATCCCAGGTGCGGCCGCGACGCTCGACGGGCGCCTTCCAATCGCGGATCGTGCGTCCGGCCTCGAGCAGAGCGAGTAGTTTCGCGCGTTCCTCGGCCGTTGGGGGTGCTTCGGCGCGCGCGTCGTCGGGAGCGGCCGTCGGGGGCGCGTGGTCGGCAGCGACCACCCCATAGCGGCGGGCGACCTGCGCGAGCGCCTGGAGCTGGCGGGCGCTCAGCGGCCGCCCGCGTTCGACCTGGCGTTTCAACGAGGTGACGAATTTCGCATCGTCGTACGAACGACCGCGAACGCGGCGCGCCGGCTCGTAGGTGACCTTCTCGAGCGCGGCGAAGATCTGCCGGGCGCGCTCTTGATCGGCCGAGCTGGCGGGCGCGGGCTCGGCGGCGGGCGAGGGCCAGCCAAGCTCGTTGAGCAACGCGGCCAGCTCGGGTACCTGGTCTGCGTAGGTCCACGCGATGCGTCGCAGGACGCTGGCCTGGCGCTCGGTGAGCGTACCCCCCTCGTCGAGGTGGCGGCGCAGCGATGCGACAAACTTGCGTTCATCAAACGCGCGGCGGCCCGGCTGGCGCGGCGGAATCCACTCCTTCACGCGGCCGAGCAGATCCAGCACCCGGCGTGTCGCGTCGGGATGTGGGTCGGCACCCCGTGCGGCGCTGAGCCATGTCTGAAATCGCTCGTGGAAACGCCCGAGCATATCCCGCCAGTCCACGCGGCCTTCCTCGACCTCGTCGAGCCGCTCCTCCATCGCCGCGGTGAATCCAATATCAAATAGTTCGGGCAGCCGCTCGGCGAGATAGTCGTTGACCGCCATGCCGAGCTCGGTCGGCGCGATCGAGCGCTTCTCGCGCCGCACGTAACGTCGGTCGTAGAGCAATTGGACAGTCGAGGCGTAGGTGCTGGGCCGGCCGATGCCACGCTCCTCCATGGCGCGCACGAGCGTCGCATCCGAATAGCGCCGCGGCGGCTTCGTGAACTTCTGTTCGGCCAGCCAGTCCCCGACGCGGTCCAGCGGCTCGCCCTCCTCGAGCGGCGGCAACGACTGCGCCTCCTCGCCCTCCTCCTCGCCCTCCGCGGCGGGCGTCGGCGCCGCTACGGCCTCCGTTCCCGCGGCGGCTAAATAGCCCGGAAACTCGACCGACGACGACGACGCCCGGAAGATGATGGAGCGGCCGGCGGCCGGCGGCACGGCCTCGATCTCCACCTGTACCTGCGCCAGCCGTGCCGGCGCCATCTGGCAGGCAACGAAGCGGCGCCAGATCAGCTCGTACAGCCGGCGCTCGTCGGGTTTTAGATGCGACGCGACCGACTCGGGCGTGCGAGTGACATCTGTCGGGCGGATCGCCTCGTGGGCCTCCTGCGCGTGCGCCTTGCTCCGGAACACATTCGGCGTTGCGGGTACGTACTCGGCGCCGTAGCGTTCGGCGATGAAACGGCGGCAGGCGTCGCGCGCCTCGGCCGCGATCGCGACCGAGTCGGTCCGCATGTACGTGATCAGGCCGACGGGGCCGTCGCCGAGGTCCACCCCCTCATAGAGCGTCTGCGCGATTCGCATCGTGCGGGAGGGCGAGAACCCCAGCTCGCGGCTGGCGGCCTGCTGCAGCGTGCTGGTCACAAAGGGGGGAGGCGCGCGGCGCTCGACCGTCTTACGCTCGATCTTCGCGACGCGCAGCGGGCGATCGTCGAGCTCGCGCCGCACCGCCTCGGCCTCCTCGGCGGTGCGGAGGTTCGGCGTTTTGCCGGCGATCTTCGCGAGCCGCGCCACGAACAGCGCGCGGGGCTCGACCTGTTTCGCGGCGCGAACGCCGATGACCCAGAACTCCTCCGGGCGAAAGTTCAGGATTTCTTTCTCGCGGTCGCAGACGAGACGCAGCGCCGCAGTCTGTACGCGACCCGCGCTGGCGGCCCCCGCGATTCGACGGCGCAGAAAGGGGCTCACGCGGTACCCGACGATGCGGTCGAGAATGCGGCGGGCCTGCTGGGCGTTGACCATCGCCATGTCAATGTCGCGCGGCGCCGCGAGCGCCTGCCGGATCGCGCGCTCGGTGATCTCGTGGTAGCTGACGCGAACGAACTCCGGTCCCTTCGAGCCGGAGCCGAGCACCTCGCGCAAGTGCCAGGCGATCGCTTCGCCTTCGCGGTCGGGATCGGGCGCGAGCACGACTGTCGAGGCCGATTTCGCGGCGGCCTTGAGTTCGCGCACGATCTTCGCGCGGGAGGGAATCACCACATACTTCGGCCGGAAGCCGCCCTCGATGTCCACACCGAATTCCGTTTTGGGCAGATCCCGGACGTGCCCCATCGAGGCGCGCACAGTCACCCCGCGGCCAAGCAACCGCGAGAGCGTCCGCGCCTTTGCGGGCGACTCGACGATGAGAAGAGTTTGATTCATTTGGCCAGTTCGTCCCGGTGGGGTTGGATCGTCAGCGCGACAAGACGGCCGGGCAGCATACGCACGACGCGTTTGATTTCCAATCCGACCAGCAGCGCGCCGAGCTTCGCCGGCGGAAGGCCTGCGCGACGGGCGAGCGTGTCGGCGTCGAGCTCGCCCTCGCTCAGCGCCGCGACGATGCGCGCCTCGTCGTCGCTGAATGAAAACGCGGCCGGGGCGCCGTCGCCGGCGGGCGCGGGAGCGGCGGTCGCGCCGCGCGGGAACAGGTACTCGAACTCTTCGAGCACGTCGCGCGCGTCCTCGACGAGCCGGGCGCCCTGTCGGATCAACGAGTGCGGCCCGCGCGACATTGGCTGGTCCACGCGGCCGGGTACCGCAAAGACGAGCCGCCCTTGCTCGAGGGCCTGCGCGGCGGTGATCATCGCGCCGCTCTGACGGTCGGCCTCGACGATCACGACACCCATCGAGAGGCCACTGATCACCCGGTTGCGGTAAGGGAAGGTCGTGCGGTCCGGCTCGCGGCCGAGCGCGTACTCCGAGATCACCGCGCCCTGCGCCGCGATGCGGTCGGCGAGCGGCCGCGCCTCGGCGGGATAGAGGCGGTCCACCGCGCCGCCGAGCACCGCGATCGTGCGCCCGTCCGCGCGCAGGGCGCCCTCGTGGGCCGCCATGTCAATGCCGCGCGCGAGCCCGCTGACGACCGTGACGCCGGCTCCAGCCAGTTGCGCAGCGATCCGGTCGGCCGTTGCGCGGCCATAGTGCGTGCACCGGCGCGACCCGACGACCGCGATGGCGTGCCGGTCAGCGCGGGTCCAATCGCCCACGATATAGAGCGCGAGCGGCGGATCGTGGATCGTGCGCAGCGGTTCGGGATAGTCCGGATCGGCCGGAGTCACCACCCGCGCGCCGAGCCGCCGGGCCTTGTCCTCCTCGCCCGCGGGGTCCACCTCGCTGCGGCGGCGCGCGACGTGGGCGGCCAGCTCGGGCCCGATGCCGTCGGCCGCACACAGATCCCGTTCGGGCGCCTCGAAGATGGCCGCCAGCGAGCCGAGGCGGGCCGCGAGGGCGCGCGCGCGCACCGGCCCGATCTGGCCGATGAGATTCAGTGCGATGTACGCTTCGCGTTCGGTCACGGCCCGCCCTGCTCCGTGCCAGGCGGGGTGCGGTGGGCGCGCCCGCCAGACCGCCGCCGCGCGCCGCGCGAGGCGAACAGTTCCGGCTGCGCATCGCGCAGCAAGCCCGACGCGCGCACCATGCGCAGCAGTTGAAGCGCGTCGGATCGGTCGTAATCGAGCCGGCGCGCCGCGACCGCCGCCAACTCGAGGAGTACCGTTCGGAAGAGCACCACACCGGATATGCCGTGTCGGCCCAGAATCTCTAATGTTTGACGCCGCAGCTCGGAAGAGGCCGGCAGCGCGGGCAGGCACATCACCGCCACGACGTCCTCCGTCCCGAGCCGGCGTGCCGCCGCGCGCCGCACCTCCGGCGCGCCGAGCCGCAATAGCTCGGAGGAGTCCTGGAACGCGGAGGGGCCAAAACGCTCGGTGAACCAGCCTTTGACGCCGACCGCCACGGCTCTCACCCGGCGCATCGCTACTCCGTTCCAGACGCCCGGTTCCGGCGCCGGCCCAGCGGCCAGCGGATTCCAACCCAACAAATCCGGCTCCTCCTCCGGACGTTTTGCCCGGGCCACCACCTGGTACTTGCGGGGCTGAGCGACAAGGAAGCCCAGGTGCTCGAGCCAATCGCGCACCACGGTCTCACTCAGCGATGGCATCCCAGACCTCCTTCAGCACGTCCGGCGGAATCTCAACGCCATGCCGGACCCGGCCGATCGCTTCGGCGAGCACAAACCGCGGTACGCGGTCCGCCGCCTTCTTGTCGAGCGACATCGCCGCGATCACGTGCGCCCACTCGACGCCGAGCCCCGACGCCCGGATCGGCAGCCCCGCCGCCCGGAGCACGTTGAGCAGTCGGTCACGCTCGACAGGCGAAAGACCGGCCATCCGCACCGAGAGTTCGGCGGCGTACGCCATCCCGATGGCGACGGCCTCGCCGTGAAGGAACCCTTCGTAGCCGGTGGCCGCCTCGAGCGCGTGGCCGAGCGTGTGGCCAAAATTCAGAATCGCGCGCAGACCCCCTTCGCGCTCGTCGGCCGCCACCACCTCCGCCTTCAAGCGGCAACAGTTCGCGATGAGCTCGTCCAGGACCGCCCAGCTGGGATCCGTGAGCCGCGCCGCGCCCGCCTCCAACGTCTCGAAAAGCGCCGCGTCGAGGATCACCCCGTACTTAATGACCTCCGCCATGCCCGCGCGGTACTCGCGGGCGGGCAGCGTGCGCAACACGTCGGGATCCGCCACGACGAGTGACGGCTGATGAAACGCTCCGACGAGATTCTTGCCGCACCGGAGGTCCACGCCGGTTTTGCCGCCGACGGAACTATCCACCATCGCCAGCAATGTGGTCGGCACCTGCACCATACGGATGCCGCGCAAGAAGGTTGCGGCGGCAAAGCCGGCCAGATCGCCCACGACGCCGCCGCCGAGGGCCAACATCACGGACGAGCGGTCGAGCCCCGCCTCCACCGCCGCATACTGGAGCTGGGCCCACCGCTCGATGGTCTTCGACGCCTCGCCGGCCGGCACCGTGGCGACCGTGGTGGCCACGCCGATCGCCTCGAGCTGGGCGCGCACCGTGGGGCCGTACAGCGGGCCGACATTCGTATCGGTCACGACCAGCGCCCGCCGCCCCAGCTCCGTCTGGCGCCACCACTCGCCGAGCTGTTCGATCTGGCCACGGCCCACCGCAATGGGATAGCGGCGTTCGCGGAGTTCCACGTAAACGACCGATGCCATGTGCCCCGAATAGACGGCGCGCGCAACGCTGTCAAACCATCTGCCGCGCCGGCTGAGCGCGTCTCAGGTCGGCGGCGGCGCCACGTGGCCGAGCTGCATCGCGTCGGCCACGATTGCGCGCGCGCGCCGGATCACCGCCTCGGCCGCTGCGTGAGCCTCAGCCCAGCTCAGCGTTCGCCGCGCGACACCCTCGGCCTGTGCCTGAACGGCCACATCCGCCGCTTCGCGCGGGAACACCTCCCATTCCTCCATCGTGGGCAGGATCCGATCCGCGGTCGGCGCCGGTCCGGCCGAAGCGGCCAGCGACCGCGCGGCCGCCAGACACATGCCGTCGGTGATGGTGGAAGCGCGCACATCGAGCACACCGCGAAAGAGGCCAGGGAAGCAGAGCGAATTATTCACCTGGTTGGGGAAGTCGGAGCGGCCGGTCGCGAACACGGCAACGCCCGCCTCTGCCGCCTCCCAGGGCCAGATCTCCGGAACAGGGTTGGCACACGCGAAGACGATCGCGCCATCGCGCATGTGCCGCAGCCACTCCGGGCGGATCGTACCGGGACCCGGCGTCGAACACGCGATCACGACGTCCATCCCTTCGATCGCCTCGGCCGGCCCGCCGATGCGGCCCTCCGTGTTCGTGATTTCGCACAGCCGCCATTTCGCCGCGAATTCGCCGCGCTGTCGTTCGATGTCCGTCCGGTGGCGTCCGAGGATGCCGCCGCGGTCCACGACACGGCATCGCGCGGGGTCCGCGCCCGCCGCGAACGCCAGCCGCGCAGCGGCGGTGTTCGAGGCGCCCGCGCCGATGAACGCGATGCCAACATCGCCGATGCGCTTGCCCACGACCTTCAGCGCGTTGAGTAGGCCGGCGAGAATGACCGTTGCGGTACCCTGCTGATCGTCGTGCCACACTGGAATCGAGGCTTCTGCGCGCAGCCGGTCCAGGATCTCGAAGCATTTCGGCTGGGCGATGTCCTCGAGGTTGATGCCGCCGAACGAGGGCTGCACCGCAAGCGCGAACTGGACGAGGCTGTCGGCGTCATGCAGGTCCACCACTAACGGCACGGCGTCCACCCCGCCGAGGTATTTGAACAAGAGAGCCTTTCCCTCCATCACGGGGAGTCCAGCCAGCGGGCCGATGTCGCCGAGGCCAAGCACGCGGCTGCCGTCGCTGATCACGGCAACGGTGTTGGCTCGGTTCGTGTGCTCGTCGGCGGCGGCCGGATTCTGCGCGATGGCGCGGCACGGCGCGGCGACGCCGGGCGAATACCAGATCGCGAAGTCCTCCATGCGGCGGACCGCACACTTGATTCCTGTCTCAATCTTGCCGCGGTAAAATGGGTGTAGGCGCATCGCTTGCCGCGCGGGCTCCTCGGCTCGCGCCGCGGCGTTCTCACGGTTGGGTACTCCGGCGTTCGTCATCCGCACAGGCTCCTACTGGCCGAAGCCAGAGCCCGTCAGTATGCCGTGCCCGCCTCCTCGGCGCGACCTGAACCCCACCCACATCGCATCATCGGGGTCGCATCAAATTCCAAACATCACCTCAGGATCGCGGATCAAGCCCTCCCAGTCGTCGGCGCCGGGTATGGATGAGGAAGGAAGTCCCGATTCCCAGCGGGCCTGCCCGCATCGTGCCGACGGCCCATCCCGTGTCTCGCATACGGACCTTCGCACGTAGGATCGCCGGGCGGCCTCGAGCCGCCGACGGTGGCGAGGCATGGGGACAGGGTGACAGGTTGGCGGTGTGATGGTACGATCATGATGTTGGTGATGCAGACGATGACTCAGACCCGCCCAACGGACCCGCGCGCGCGCTGCCGTGGGGTGACGCTCATGGAAATGCTCGTCATCATTGGCATCATCGCGATCTTGATGATGCTGATCGTTCCGACGCTGGGCCCCGCGCTGGAACGAGCACGCCAAGCCGCCTGCAGCAACCATCTCACCCAATGTTACAAGGTCGTGATGCAATACGCGGCCGACAACGCAGGCCGCCTGCCGCCCGCCAACGCGGACAACCCTGCAACGTTCCATCTGGGCGAGAATGAAATCATCACCGCGTACATGACCCGCCAAGGTCTGCCGCCGCTGATTTGGTACTGTCCTTCCCTGATGCGGCAGGATCCAGTCAACCGTGGCCCGGCCAACTGGATGAACCCGAACACGAGCCAGGCGACCTTCAACGAGTTTCGCATCGGCTACGCCTACAACGGAGCTCCGGAGGGTGCCGTTCAAAAATACAAGACAGCCTACCCTCAGAGCAGCGCCGATCTCAACGAGAGCATGGTGTTGCTGGCCGATATTTGCTCCGCGCCGCGGCCCTCGCCACAGGAGGGGCGGAACGTGAAATTCTGGCTTTCCTTTCCCCACGCTGGCCCGGCCCGCCCTCAGGTCTGCAAGGTGTGCACCGGCGGTGGCGGCGTGATGAACAAACCGCCGGAATCGTTGTATCTAACGTATTCCTACTATGCGCCAGTGGAACTGTACTGGTAGTTCCGGTTGCGGAGATGCCCGATGAACCATCGTTCCATGCCGCCGAGCCGCGTGACGGGCATGGGCGTCGCCGCGCTGGCCGCGGCGCTCGTGCTGGCGCCCGCGTGCCGCCGAACACCCACCCCTCCGGCCGAGTTGACGCAGGCCGCGGACGCATTGACCGCGGCTGCACTCGATGAGGGCCTTGCCTTGGCGGGGGCCGGAGGGGAGATTGTTCTCGTCGATGTCGAACGTACGCCGGAAATGGCCGACCCGTTTTCGGCGCGGGCGCTCGCCGGCGTTCGTGCCGCGCTGACCACCCGCGGCTTGTTGTTGCGCGCCGAGGAACGATTGCCCATCAACCCCGAGATCGAGCGCACCGGGGAAGCCGTGCGGAAATCCGATTTTGTAGAACTGATCCGTCGGCACGCCTCCGCAAAACTCCTGATCCTGTTCGTGCCGCCCCCGGCGCTCACCGCCGCGGATCTCGCGGCCCTGCCGAATCCGCGCCCGAAGATCATGCTCGTGTCGAATTGGCAGGTCCCGCAGCTCGCCAAACTGCCGAAGGGCTTCATCCAGGTCGCGATCGTTCCGCGCGCCGAAGGCGCCTCGACCGTTGATTTCGCCTCCCAATTCGAGGTCATTAAATAGAGCGCTTCGGCCAAGGGCACATCGCTTCCCCATCTTGCCCACACGAACGCGCATGGGCAGCTGTGCACCTGCGGCGCCGACGCGGGCGATGACCGCCCTTCACAAGTGGGTGCAGACACCACGTGCCGGTTGAACGGTGGAAGCTCCAGATCGTTCACCCTACCCCGCGCGCTCGGCGCCCTTGGGATCTCGACCTCAGCGACGTTCTCGGACATAGAATGCCCGAAGCGACGCTCCCAATCCCGCAAGTTCGCACCCCGCCGCGGCGCGAGCCCCACTTCAACGCATGAAGTTTCTCGTCCCCACCGTTTCCACCAGACAGCGGCGATGAAGCGGTGCCGCCCGCGCCGGCAGCCGGCGATGCCGGACTATCGCCCGGCGCGGGAGGCGGGTGTCCAATCGAGGCGGATTTCGCGGAAGGGTCCGACGTCCGGTCGAGTGGCCTGCTGCGGCGTGGGCCCTTTCGTGAACTTCAGGTCATCCACGCGGGGCCCCGCGCCATTCCACCATGTGGTCTCGATGCGTACCCGATACTCGCCGTCGGGCGCGGTCCGGCCCCCCTCGATCGTACCGTCCCAGCTGGCCGAGAACCGTCCCCAGTCGGTGCGAGTGGCCCCGGTCACCGCATCCGGTCCGGCCGCCCGCCCCGCCGCCGCGCGCCACGCCTCAAGGCGCCGCCACTGCTTTCGGCCCTCCACCGCCAAGGTGCGGACGAACCGTCCGTTTGCATCCTCGACCCATACCGCCACGACATGCCGCGGACCGAAACCGGTCGAATCGCCCCGGATGATCGCGCTGACCTCGAGAGTGCCCTCGGCCGGCGATGACGCGAACGTCGCGCTCGCCGCCAGCCAAGCCGCCGTGACCCCCATCCAACGCAACGGCTTCACGTCCGAGCTCTCAAGAGCGGTTGGTCAGCGCCGCAACCCCGGGCAGTTCCTTGCCTTCCAGAAACTCGAGGCTTGCGCCACCGCCGGTGCTGATATGGCTCATTTTGTCGGCCAGGCCGCTGCGATTCACGGCGCTCACGCTGTCGCCGCCGCCGATGATGCTCAGACACTTCGTTTCCGCGATCGCCCGCGCGATCGCAAAGGTGCCCGTCGCGAATGGCTCCATTTCGAAACACCCCATCGGGCCGTTCCAGACGACCGTCTTCGCGCCGCGAATGACCTCGGAGAAGCGCCGGATCGTTTCCGGTCCGATGTCGAGCGCGCGCCAACCGTCGCGGATGCCGCTCTCGCCGACGACCTCCGTGCGGGCAGATGCATCGAACGCGTCGGCGATCACATGGTCCACCGGCAGCAGCAGCTTCACGTTCGCGGCCGCGGCGCGCTCGATCAGTTCGCGCGCCAGGTCGGCCTTGTCCGTCTCGACGAGCGAGTCACCGGTGGGCAGGCCGCGGGCCCGGTAGAAGGTGTAGGCCATCGCGCCGCCAATGAGCAGGGCGTCCACCTTCGTGAGCAGGTTCTGAATCACGTTGACCTTGTCGCTGACCTTTGCGCCGCCGAGGATCGCAACAAACGGCCGCTCGGGGCTCGTGAGCGCGCGGCTCAGGTACTCAATCTCCTTCTCCATTAAGAAGCCGGCGACGTTGTAGCGGTAGTACTTACAGACCAGCGCGGTCGAGGCGTGCGCGCGGTGCGCGGAGCCGAATGCGTCGTTCACGAACACCTCGCCGTCGCCGAGCTTCGCGAGCTTCTCCGCCAGCTCGGCCTGCGCCGTTTTCACGGCGGCCTTCGCGGCCTTCGTTTCTTCCTCCGTCGCCGTCTCGGGCAGCTTGACCTTGCCCTCGTCCGGATAAAAGCGCGTGTTTTCCACCAGCATGACCTCGCCGGGGTTCAGCGCGCGGGCCATCGCGACGGTCTCTTCGGACACGCAGTCCGGACCGAACTTCACCGGCCGCCCCAGCAGTTCCGCGAGGCGATCGGCCACCGGCCGCAGCGAGAACGCCGGCTCGAATCCCTTGCCCTTGGGCCGGCCGAGATGGCTCATGAGCACGAGCGAAGCACCGTGCTCGAGGATGTACTGAATCGTCGGCAATGCACCGCGGATGCGCGTGTCGTCGGCCACGCGGCCGTTTTGGATCGGCACGTTAAAATCCACCCGCGAGAGCACCCGCCGCCCGCGGACATCCACATCGCGAACCGTCAGTTTGTTCATGCTCCTCGTCTCTCCTCGCCACCCCAGGAAACACGGCGCGGGATGCCGAGGCGCGGCCGGCATCCCGCTGCCGTCGGGGTGGCAGTCTTACCGAACCGTCTGCATGTGCAGGATCAGGTCCAGCAGCTTATTCGAATAGCCCCATTCGTTGTCGTACCACGACACGACCTTCACGAACGTCGGGTTCAACATGATGCCGGCGTTCGCGTCGAAGATCGACGTGCGCGGGTCGTGGTTGAAATCGGAAGACACCACATCATCCTCGGTGTAGCCGAGAATGCCCTTCAGCTCGCCCTCCGAGGCGGCCTTCATCGCGGCCTTGATCGCCTCGTACGCACTGGCCGCATCCGGCCCCGGCGCTTTCTCGAGCCGGCAGGTGAGGTCCACGACCGACACGTTGAGCGTTGGCACACGGAACGCCATGCCGGTCAGCTTGCCCTTCAGCGCCGGGATCACCTTGCCCACCGCCTTCGCCGCGCCGGTCGAGGAGGGGATGATGTTGCCCGCGGCCGCGCGGCCACCGCGGAAGTCCTTCTTGCCGCCCGGCCCATCCACCGTCTTCTGTGTGGCGGTCGTCGCATGAACCGTCGTCATCAGACCCTCGGCGATCCCCCAGTTGTCATGCAAAACCTTCGCAAGTGGCGCGAGGCAGTTCGTTGTGCAGGACGCGTTCGAAACGATCGCCTCGCCCGCGTAGGCCTTGTGGTTCACGCCCATCACGAACATCGGCGTGTCATCCTTCGATGGCGCGCTCATCACGACGCGCCGGGCACCGGCCCTCAGGTGCGCCTCGGCTTTCGCCTTCTCCAGGAACAGGCCCGTGCACTCCAAGACGTACTCGGCACCGACGTCGCCCCACTTCAAGTTCGCGGGATCTTTCTCGGCAGTCAGACGGATGCGCTGACCGTTAACGATCAGTGCACCGTCGGCAGCCTCGACCGTGCCCGGAAACTTCCCATGCAGGCTGTCGTACTTCAGCAGGTACGCGAGCTGCTTTGAATCGAACAGATCGTTGATGCCCACGACCTCAACATCGCCTCGTTCGACCGCTGCGCGGAACGCGAGCCGGCCGATCCGGCCAAAACCATTGATGCCAACCTTGATCGCCATGGTCCGTTTGCTCCTCTCTTGCCGCCGCGAGCACCACGCCCGCCGGCATTGAATTCGGGAGCGCATAGAATACGTGCCCCGGCCTCGAGTGTCAACGACGGACGCGCGCTCTGGACGGCCAACTCCGTACACAACGCCGAGGCAAGTCTCTCCCCCGGCGGTATCCGGCGACAAGGAACACCACCATCCGCTCACTATGCCGATCCGGCCGAGCGGCTCCTCCGTGACCGTCAGACGCACAAGCGGCAGGTCGCCGGTGTTCGTCATCCCCAACGTATCGAACACGGTCGTGTCTGGAACGAACCCATGCACGCCGCCGTCCGGCGCGGTGGCCGCGGTGTTCACGATCTTCCCGGAGCTCGACGGCAGACAGAGCCCGAGCCCCAGTTCAGGTCGGCCTCTTCCGGCGCCAGCCAGGTGATCCACATCGCACTCGACGCCACGCTGACGGCGGAGTCCACCTCCTCATCTCCGCGTTGGTCGTGCGGCCTGCGGGGGTGGGCCAACGGGATTTTGGCACCGCACAGGAGTTGCCCCGGCCCATGCTCGGAAACGTGTCCTAGGCTGGGCTCGCCATGGAAGTCATCCGCGGTGATTGTGCACCCGACGTAGGAGGCCCTGTTGGTGTTGATGGTGATAAGGCCCCCCGCGATGCCGCCCAGCCCATCCTCCTGATCGAACCGGGGGCGAATGCCGTTGACCCCACCTCACCGGCGTCCGGGATGAGCACTGGTTCAGGTCGAACGACACCGGTTCCCGCAACCGCGTTCGACTCAGTACGCATCCATCCAGAGTCCGACCTTGATCGATTCCGAGGGCAAGCACTTCGAGCCGGTGTCCGTCCACGTGTAGTAGTAGCCGAAGGAACTCCACGCGCGCGGCCGAATGAGCGACCAATACGGGCGTCGGTGAAGGGAAACGAACATCGTTGGCCTCGTTGGCCCCAACACCCCAGCGCCATTTGCCGGCGATTCTCGCCGCTGCCCAAACCACACAAGGGGTTCGGCCATTCAGGCCTGGACCCGGGTCGAAGGTGCGGTGGATCAAGCCCACGTGAATTTCGCGACACCCCCTCGCTCTTCGGTTGGGATCGCCTCGACGACTCTTCCGATCTTGAAGCCATCCGACGCGTCTTCCAGACCTTGCGGGCCAAGAAGCTCCTGTGAGCGTGTTGAGGAAGGGCTGAACGTGTTCTGTGGGGGAAGACGAGAACATGGGGAGCGGCGCGGCGCTAGCCACCAAACGCCGAGTCGAGCGTGGCGTTCGGGGTGGTCGCTGGGGACAGGCACCTCGCGGCCCTTGGGAACAGAGCTCGGGGGCGGATGGTCGGTCTGCCGGGGACAGGCAGTCTGGGTGGGCGCAGAGAGTACTTGGCGATCGTCGCCTCGCGCCAGCCGCCATGGAGTCGTCATGGGGACAGGCACACGCGCACCGCCGCTGTAGCTCCGGCGCTCCGCCGCCGGAGCGAGGGTTTCCTGGTGCCGGTTTCCTGGTGCCTGTCCCCTTGGGTTTCCAGGTGCCTGTCCCCTTGGGCCCCCTTGGGCCGTCCTCTTTGCTGTCCCCTTTGCTGCCCCCTATGCCATTGTGGACTGCCATTGGGGACAGGCACGAGCGCAACAGGCATTGTGGACTGCCATTGGGGACAGGCATTGGGGACAGGCACGAGCGCAACAGGCACGAGCGCAAACGACGCAACAATCTCGCTTTACATCTTCTACTGTAACTTCTTGACTTCTTGACCGGTGCCTGTCCCCCGTTTGGAGCCCACGCGCGCCGCCCCTGTAGCTCCGGCGCTCCGCCGCCGGAGCCATGCGCGCGAACTGGGGACAGGGACCCCGAGCCGCCCTTGGGGACAGGCACGCACTTCCGGCACGCACTTCCAGCCGCTGTAGCTCCGGCGCTCCGCCGCCGGAGCGAGGGTTTCCTGGTGCCTGTCCCCATTGGGCCCGGGCATGTAGGGCGAGGAGTGGCGTCTGGCGGTCGGGCCTGCCCTGGGGCGAGGAGGGAGTGCCTGTCCCCACTCCGTAAGTCCCCACTCCGTAACTGGGGACAGGCACATGCGCGAGCTACGCACGAATCTCTCCCTCTCACTCTTTTGGTTGTGGTTCCTGTCCCCACTTGTTTGGTTGTGGTGCCGGTTGTGGTGCCTGTCCCCGACAACAGGCACTCGGGCCGGCGGTTGGGGGACCACTGGGAACAGGCACGTCAAGGAAGGATGGCCCGGCTGCCGATGCCGAGGACGGGCACGCCTAGTGTGTTCGATTGGGGACAGGCCCAAGTGCAAAATTCGGCTGCAAAATTCGGCGGGGATCAACCCGGGCAACCACCAAGCAGGGCAGGAAAAAACGCCGGGTGCAGCCACTCTCGTGATGGTCGGCTCATGCCGGCATCCGATCCGGGGGCCACCTTCGTCCGAAATTTTTAGATGAGGCCCCCGCCCGACGCGACCCCGCCTGCCGCACAGGTCAAAGTCGTCAGCCCGCTCTTTGAGTTTGGCCACGTCCAGCCCTGCCGGCGCCGCGCCAGCCAATGCCCCATCCCGAGGACGGCCATCACGCCGGCGCCGACCGACATTTCTCGATACACCGCCCCTGTCAGTCGGGGCCATGGTCTCATTGGTCGCATGGTCTCATGGAGGCTGCATGTGGCCGGCGAACACAGGCCCAGTCGCGGAGGCGCCGAAACGCAGCACCACCACGCCTACACGAGGGGTTCGACTCTGACCCGCTCCATCGCCGCGCTCAATTCGCCGTACCGATACCGCGATCTCAGGCGTTCTCGAACATTTTGGGCACGCGAACGCCTCGGTTTCCGTGACTTCTTTTTTCCGCGTCCGCATCGGCTCCCCGTCGCGAGTCGCAGAATATGGGCGATCGGCAGCCACAGCACCGAACGAAGGCCTGCTCTCCTCGTGCCGGCTGGAGGTCCCATGCGCGGTCTCAGCATCGCGGCCGGTTTGACGTCCCGACGAATCTGCCCTATGATTCGTCTTTTGAGGATGGTCTCGTGCGCGGGAAGCGCGACGGGAAAGGGGTGAAGAACAACGTGACCGAAGTCAAGGTTCGCAAAGGCGAAACGATTGACAAGGCGATCCGGCGGCTCAAGAAGAAGCTCGACCGCGAGGGTGTGCTGCGCGAGTTGCGCGCTCGCCGCCATTACGAAAAGCCGTCCGAGCAGCGCCGCCGCAAGGCCGCGCGTGCGCGGAGCCGCGCGGCCGCCGCCGCCAGCGCGAAGTAACCGATTTCCGGTCGTTGTCCGCGCCGTCGGTCCGACGCCGCCGCGGGCTGCCCGATGAACTGGGCCCTGTCCACCCGCTGGAATGCGCGCCGCCACCGAGACGGGCGCGTGATGGTTGACGAAATCCTCAGCGCGGGATTTCACGCCATCGAGCTCAGCTATGATCTGCGCCGCGATCTCGTCGAGGGCGTCGAGGCCCGTGTGCGCGAGGGCGCCGTGCAGGTGGTCAGCGTTCACGCCTTCTGTCCTGTGCCGCTCGGCGTCGCGCGCGGGCACCCGGAACTCTGGCTACCCGCAACGGACGACCCCGGCGAACGACGCAAGGCCGTGCAGCATCTCACCGAGACGATCCGGTTTGCCGGAGCCGTTGGCGCGCGCGCCGTTGTCGTCCACGGTGGCTATGTCCGCATGAAGAACCGGAGCGCGCGGCTGATTCGGCTGGCCGCCGCTGGCCGCCGGGAGGGCTGGCTCTGGCGCTGGCACTGGTCGGCGGCCCTGCGCGAACGCGAACGACGGGTGGGCCGCCACCTCGATGCACTCCGGGCCTCGCTCGAAGAATTGCAGCCGGTGCTCTCGGAGTGCGGTGTTCGCCTGGCGCTCGAAAATCTGCCGTCCTGGGAGGCCGTCCCTTCCGAATGTGAGGTCGAATCGCTCCTGAGCGGGCTTCCCTCTGAGCAGTTCGGAATCTGGCACGACTTCGGCCACGGGCAGATCCGCGAAAATCTGGGTTGGACGAACCACCGTCGTATGCTCGAACGCCTGATCGACCACGTCGTCGGCTTCCACGTTCATGACGTCGCACCGCCGGCCACTGACCACGTGCTGCCGCCAGACGGCATGATCCCGTTCGCTGACTTCGCTGACTTCGCGTCGCGGCCCGTGCCGTATGTGATCGAGCCGCCCCGCGATGTCCCGGCCGACGCGTTGCGGCGGGCCGTTGACCACCTGAACCGCGAATGGGCGCCCATGGGCGCCGCGGCATTGGAGACCACCCTATGAAACGAGCGCTGATCACCGGCATCACCGGTCAGGACGGTTCCTACCTCGCCGAATGGCTGCTATCGCAGGGATATGCCGTCACCGGGATGGTCCGCCGCGCGAGCACCGAGAACTTCGAGCGCATCGAGCACCTGCGCGACCGCATCACGCTACTGCAGGGCGACTTGCTCGATCCATTCTCGCTGATCCAGGTGCTCGAAGCCGCCCAGCCCGACGAAATCTACAACCTCGCCGCGATGTCATTCGTGCCGACCTCATGGAACCAGCCGACCCTCACCGGCGAGTTCACCGCGCTCGGCGTCACCCGCCTCCTCGACGCTATGCGCACCGTCTGCCCGACGGCCCGCTTCTATCAAGCTTCAAGCAGCGAAATGTTCGGCAAGGTCCGCGAGGTGCCCCAGTCCGAGACCACGCCGTTCTATCCGCGCAGCCCCTACGCCGTCGCGAAGGTCTACGGCCACTACATCACCGTCAACTACCGCGAGAGCTACGGGCTCTACGCGGTGTCGGGGATCCTCTTCAACCACGAGAGCCCTCGCCGCGGCCTCGAATTCGTCACCCGCAAGATCTCTGACGGCGTCGCGCGCATCCGCCTCGGCCTCGCGCGCGAGCTGCGGCTGGGCAACCTCGACGCTTGCCGTGACTGGGGCTTCGCCGGTGATTACGTCCGCGCGATGTGGCAGATGCTCCAGCAACCCGAACCGGATGACTACCTCGTCGCAACGGGCGAGTCGCACTCCGTGCGCGAGTTCTGCGAAATCGCGTTCGCGCACGTTGGCCTCGACTGGCGCCAGTATGTCGTCAGCGATCCCTCCTTCTTCCGCCCCGCCGAGGTCGAACACCTGATCGGTAATGCAGCGAAGGCTCGCGCGCGTCTCGGATGGGCGCCGACGGTGGACTTCCCTGGCCTCGTGCGGATGATGGTGGACGCCGATCTCGAGCGCCTGCGCGCGTCGGGCGCTCCCGCCAGCGCCGGTCCGACGCCGTGAGGGTTCTGGTCACTGGTGTGGCCGGCTTTGTCGGCCGGCACCTCGTGGCCGAGCTGTCGGCTTCTGGTCACGAGCCGATGGGGTTCTGCCTGCCCGGCGAACCGCCGCCCGGCGCCATACCCGTCCACCGCGGCAGCGTCGCCGAGCCGGCCGACCTCGAGGCCGCCTTCGATCGCTTCGCGCCGGACGGCTGCGTGCACCTGGCGGGCGTGTCGTCCGTCCCACGCTCCTGGGCCGCGCCGCTCGAAACATTCCAGACGAACCTGATCGGCACGCTTCACCTGCTCGAAACCATCCGGCGGCGGCCATCGGTGCGATGTCTCGTCGTGACCTCCTCCCAAATCTACGGAGATCACGGTCCTGCCGAACCGCTCGACGAAACCACACCGCCGCGCCCCTCCAGCCCGTACGCGATCTCAAAGGCCGCCGCCGACGCGCTGGCGCTCTCGTGGGCCCGACGCTACTCGCTGCCGGTACTCATTGCCCGCCCCACCAACCATATCGGGCCGGGCCAGTCACCCGATTTCGTGATCGCGTCGCTGGCCCTGCAACTGGCTCGCATCGTGGAAGGCCGCGCCCGTCCTCCCGTGCGCGTTGGCAATCTCGAGAGCGTCCGCGACTTCCTCGATGTGCGTGACACCGTCCGCGGCTACCGGCTTCTCCTCGAACGCGGCCGCGCCGGCGAGGCCTACCACCTCGCCGCCGGCCGCGAGGCCCGCATCGCGGACCTCTGGGACCAGCTTTGCGATATCGCTGGCCATCGGCCGCCGCTCGAGGTCGCGCCGGAGCTGTGGCGGCCCGCCGACCGCGCGCCGCGGTTGCGCTGGGACAAAATCCGCGCCGACACCGGTTGGGTGCCGCAGATCCCGATCGCGGAGACGCTGCGCGCGATCTACGACGACGCCCGCCGCCGCGTTCTCGCCGACGGCTGAACCGCCGTCTCGCATCCGCACCCCTCGCCCGTCCAAGCCTTGGACGCCCCCCCCGCGCTCCGTTCCAACCATGGCACGGCCGACCACTCCCCGTGTGGCTCCAAACGGCTCGTTCAGGCCTGGCCGAGCGAGAGGTCTCCGATGATTTTCCAGACTGGTCCGTCCCGCACCACCTCGAGCGCGCGGTCGGGAAACTCCGCCGCCAGCTCCTGGCGCAGCCGTTCGATTGCGCGCCGCTCGATCCGGGCGGACAACTCCGGCGGTGGCGGCCGCGCGGCCCGCACGTCAATCGCCACCACATAGCCGGGGCCGTACTCCGAGCCGTAACCCGCGCTGAACGACGCGCCGAGACGAAATACTCCCTCCGCGGTGTGATCCGCGGTCGAGCCGACGGGCGGGCGGCGCGGATCGCGCGGAATCTCGCCGCCGTACTGAGTCTCGAGCTCGCGGTCGATCCGCCCGAACAGCTCGTGCAGCCGCAGCTCGAATTCCTCAACTGCGCGGTGCCGCAGTGACATGGTCGCCCGTCTCCCCGCCCGCCACGGTGATTCGCTGCCGGCGCACCTCGTACATCGCCATCGCCGCCGCGACGGCCGCGTTGAACGACGCCACCCGCCCCCACATCGGAATGCGCAGACACCCCGCGCAGGCCGCCCGCACGCGTTTCTGTACCCCCTGACCCTCCGCGCCGACCACCAACGCCAGCGCGCCGCGCAAATCCTGTTCGTGGATCGGCCGCGCCTCTTCGACCGCGTCGAGCGCCCACACGCGAACGCCACGCCGCTCAAGCTCGGTCACCGCCGCCGCGATGTTCGCCACCCGCGCCACCGGCAGGTGCTCCACCGCCCCCGACGACGCGCGCACCACCGCCGGCGTGACCCCGCACGCGCGGTCCCGCGCAAGCACCACGCCTCCCACTCCGGCCGCCTCGGCGGACCGCATGATCGAACCGACATTCTGCGGGTCCTGCAGGTGGTCCAGCATCAAAAGGAACGGAGGCTCCGGCCCGCGAAGCGCCGAGTCCACCAGCTCATCGAATCCGGTCTCCGGAAACGGATCCGCCTCCAGCACCGCCCCTTGATGGTTCGCGCTTGCGGTGCGGCGGTCGAGCTCGGACTTTGCACAGATCCTCACTGGCACACCGCGCCGACGCGCCCAGTCCCTCAGCGCCGACACCGTCGGCCCCGGTCGCACTCCTTCGGCGACCCACAACGCGTGGCAGCGGCGGCGCCCCGCCCGCAGGACCTCGAGCAACACCTGCCGCCCGTACAGCCACTCGGTTGGGCGATCGCCCCGTCCGCATTGAAGTTTCACGGCTGCTTCCTATAGCATCTCCGCGGACCACACAAAAGAACCGATGTCTCGCCGCCATGCCAGCGCCCGGGCCGCTCGAGCCGCCATGTTTGCGACGGCGTTTGGATGCGCATGCAGTCTCCTACGGGCCGCCGAGAAGGAGCCGTCCGCATCGGACGCCACCTCCGCTTTGCCCGACGGTGACCCGATGGCCGAGATCGAGAGCGCCGTCGCGCGCATTCGCACCAGCTATGAGCAGCTTCGGCTCCGTATGGACGAGAAGGACCGCCAGCTCCGCCGGGCACGAGCGGCGCAGCAAGCCGCCGAGACCCGACGCCGCGAGCTCGAGACCCGAGTGCAGGACTTGGAATCGGAGAACCTCGCGCTGCAGACGCGCGTCGGTCGGCTCGAAACCGATCTCGACGACGCTCGCCGTCGCGCCGAACGCACCGCCGCCGAACTGCGTGAGCTCGACGACCGCCTCCAGGCGGCGCACCGGGACCTGCGCCGGCTGACGCAGGAGCGCGACGAGCTGGTCGCCTCACTCCAGCGCGAGCGTTCGCGCGCCGACGAGGCCGACACCGAACGGCTCCGCCTGCGCGCGGCGGTGCGCGACCTGGAGCGGCGGCTTCGCAGCGCCACTGAGCCGGAGTCGCCGACAACCGAGCTCGACGAGACGCCGGTGGACCGCATGCCGGAGTCTCGTCCGCCGCCCGAGCCCGACGGCTCAGTCACCTCCGCCCCCGCCCCGATCACCGTCGTGCCGCGTCCCGTCCCCGAACTGCCGGCCGCCACGGTCGCCGCCGTCCCGGTACCGCCCGAGCCCGCCGCCCTCGCGGCCGCCGGCGGCGCCTCCCCGCCGCCCGTGCCCACGCCGATCCTTTCCTCCACCGCGGCGCCGCCGCCCGCCGCTGTTGCGGCGTCCCCGATGACCCTCGTGCCCGCCGACGAGGTGGACGAGGCCGAGCTGACCCGCCTGCTCGTGCTCGCCGCCGCTGCGCGTGAGGAGGGCCGCTGGGCGGATGCCCGCGCGCTCTACGCGCAAGCGCTCAACCTCCGCCCCGGCGACGCCGTGGCCGCCACGGGGCTTGCCGAGACACTGCTCGAGGCTGGCGAACTGACCGCCGCCGACCGGCTCGCCCGCGACCTGCTTGCGGCGGCGCCCGATCACCCCGACCGCCTGCTGCTCGCCGGACGCATCGCCGCGCGCCTCGGCCGCGCCGACGAGGCGCTGCGCCAGCTGCGCCAAGCTCGCGAGCGCGCGCCGCTGCGCGCCGACATCGCCCGCGAGCTCGGCGCCGCGTTCCATGACGCCGGCCGATTCGACGAGGCCGCCGTCACCTTCATCGCCGCCGCCGGCCTCGATCCCGACGACGGCCTATCGTGGTTCAACGCCGCCGTCTGTTTGCTCAAAACCACGCCGCCCAACCGCCGCCGAGCGGCCGACTGCTACCGTCGCGCGATCGAGCTGGGAGAGCCGAACGATGAACGGATCGAACAACGTTTGCGAGAACCCGACACCGCGCCCTAGAGCGCGCCGCAGCCGATGTCGCCGAAGCGCGGCGATCGTGCTCGCGGCGTTGCTGCCGTCGTTCGCCGTCGCCGCCTCCGGCGATCTGCCGGAAAAGCCCGCCTATCAAGAGATGCTCGCCGCCGATCGCGCCCTTGAGTCCGGCGACTTGGCCCGCGCCCTGGCCGGCTATCAACACGCGCTCACGCTCTTCGAACAGCTGCGCCGCGAACGGCCGGACTACAAGCCGGCCGCCCTCGACTACCGCATGGACTACTGCCGCCAACGTATCGCGGCGCTCCTCGCTCAGCCCGGCGCGCGCGCGACCACGGCTTCGGGGCCGGCCCCCGCCGCCGCCCCCACCGAGCGGCTTCGCGAACTCGAAGCCGCGCTCGATCAGTTGCAGACGGAACGCGAGACCGCCCGGGCGGAGCTCGCCTCGCTCCGGGAAGACCTCCGCCGCGCAACGGCGCGCGCAGACGCTGCCGACGAGAGGGCCCGCAACCTCCGGAGCGATCTCGACGCTGCGATCGAGCGCGCCAGCGCCCTGGAGCGCGCCCTCGCCGCAGCGCGCGAGAGCGTCTCTGCCGCCCAACATCGCGAAGCCCTCGCTGCGCTCCGCGCCGCCGAAACTGAACGCGATGACCTTCGCCGCCGCGCCGAAGCCGCGGAACAGCAGGCCGCGCAGCATCGCGAACAGATCGCCTCGCTCCAGGCGCGAGTGCGCGAACTGGAAGCCGCTACGGCCGCCGCCCCTCACGAAATCGCCGCACGGGATACGCAGGTACGCGAGGCCCGCCGCGAGGCCGCAGCCGCAGCGGCGCGCGCGGAATCCCTCGCCGCCCAACTGCACGCCGCCCGCGAACAAATCCGCGAGCTGAAGGCCGCCGAACGGCCCGCCGCCGACGAGGCCACCGAGCGGATCGTCGCGCTCGAGCGGGAACTCAAACGCGTCGCCGCCGAACGCGCCGCCGCCGCGGCCGAAGTGGAGAAACTGCGGGGCGAGCTCGAACGCCTCGAGGCCGCCAGCCGCGACGACCGCGAGCGGATTCGCGAACTCGGACGCGCCCTCAAAAGCGCCGCCGAGCCCGCCGCCGGCGCCACACAGGAACTCCGCGCGCGGCTCGACCAGGCGATCGCGGAGCGCGACGCCGCGCGCGAACAGGCCGCCGCGCTACAGCTCCGGCTCCATGAGTTCGAAACCGCCCGGCGCTCCGCCACCTCCGATACCGCCACTGAGACCGCGCTGGCCGAGACCCGCGAACACCTCCGCCGCGCCGAAGCCCGCCTGCAGGCGCTGGCCGCGAAACTCGATCTGCGCGACCGCGAGGCACGCGAGGCCGAACGCGAGCGCGACGCCCTGCGCGCCGAGCTTGACCGCGTCCGCGCCGAACGCGACCGACTTCAGGAAAAGGTCGTCCGCGGCGCGCTGTCGCGGCCCGACCCCCTCTCCGCTGCGCCCGTACCGGCGCCGGCCGTACAAGCTCCGGAGCCGGCCATCGAAGCGCCCGCGCCGGCCGCGCTCGAGCTGCCTCCCGAACTGCAGCAGCAATTGGCAGAGGCCGCGACGCTGCTGAGCTCGAACCAGCCGGCCGACGCCATCCGCATTTATGACCGCCTCCTTACCGTCGCGCCGGACCACCCTGAGGCGCTGCTCGGCTACGGCCGCGCCGCGCTCGCCCTCGGTCAGCTCCGTCCCGCCCGAGCCGCCGCCGAACGGCTCACCTCGCGGCATCCCCATCTCGCCGGCGGCCACCACCTCCGCGGTCTCGTCGAGGCCCGCGACAACAATCTCCGCAGCGCGGGCCGCGCGTTGGCGAAAGCCGTCGCGCTCGACCCCACCGATGCGACCTATCACCGCGATTTCGCGATCGCCTGCTACAAGCTTAACCGCCTCGATGACGCGATCGCCGAATACCGCGAGGTCATCCGACTCGACCCGACCGACGGCAAGGCCCACTTCAACCTCGCCGCGTTGCTGGTGATGCAACGCAATCCCCCGATTGAGGAGGTCCGCGCGCTCTATCGCCGCGCCCTCGAGCTTGGAGAACCCCCCGATGCGCAGCTCGAGCAGCGCCTCGCGCAATAGCAGCCCCGCCGCCGCGACGATCCTCGCTAGCCTACTCGCGCTCGCGCTGCTCTCGCGGGCCAACGAACCGGTTGAGCCCGATCCCGGCGCCGCGCGGCTGGCCGATCGGCTCGCCGCCGCCGAGCAGTCGGCCGCGGCGCTGCGCCACCGAGCCCGCGAGTTGTCCGAAGAGCTCGAGCGCCGGCGCTCCGAAAACGAATCGCTGCGCCGCCGCCTCGACGAGGCCAACGCGCGTCTCGCGGCGGTCTCCCGCGTCGCGGCGGCCGCCGAAGCCGAGCGCGAAGGGCTTGTGCGCCAGGCCCGTGAGGATGCGGCGCGCATTCGGGCACTCGAGGCCCGGCTCGCCGCCGCGCCGCCCGCCGAAGGAGTGGGCGGCATGCGCGAAGTACGGGCGCTCCTCGAAGAGCGCACCCGCGAGCTGGCTGAGCTGCGCCGGAAGGTCGCCGAGCTGGAGGCCGCCGCCCGCGAGGCGTCGCCCCGCGCCCCGCCGCCACCCACCGCCGCCGCGCAACCCGAGGAGATCCGCCGGCTCCACGAAATGTTCGCCGCCGAAAAGAAGACATGGCAGTCGCTATACGAGCTTTCGGAAGAGCACCGCGTGGGCGCAGAAACCGAGCGCGACCGCCTACGTGAGGAATTGCGCCAAACGCGGTCGAGGCTCGATGAGCTGGAACAGCGGCTGCGCGCGCGCGACGCCGCCCGCGCCGCCGCGCTCCCGGCGGGAACCGCCGAACGCGAGCCAACACTTCGGGACGAACTGCAGCGTGAACGCGCTGCCCGAGAGGTCGCCGAAATGCGCGCCGAAGCCTTCCGCCGCGCCTGGATGAGTGTGCGCCCCGCCGGCACGAACCCGCCGACCGAACCGGCGCGGCCCACCCCCGCCGGCCGCTGAACACGGACGCCTCACCTTCCACAACCGGGGGGCTCGACCGCGGCGAGAACCCGGCGGTTGCCGCCGCCGGCGGCGGGCCCCGACGGTCACTCCACATGCGTGGGACTACGGGGAACACACCGGCGGCGGCGACAACGGCGCACGGCGTTCAGGCCAGGCCCGCCCGGCTCAGAAGACGCCGGCGCGCCTCGCGAACGTCCGCGCGAAGGCGGTCGGCATCGAGAGTCGTGAACTCGCCGTTTTCATACAAGATGCGGCCGGCGGCCATCGTCAGCGATACGCACCCCGGATGCGCCGAGTAGACCACCGCGGTGGCGGGATCCTCGGCCGGTGTCACGGAGAGATCGTCGAGCTCGATCAGGATCACATCCGCCCGCCAGCCGGGCTCGAGCCGCCCGACGTGGCCGCCCCAGCCGAGCGCCGCCGCGCCGCCCTCGGTGGCGAGTCGCACGATCTCCCGTGCCGGGAGCCCACCCGGTCCGCGTCGAAGCGACTGGGCCAGGCCCGCCAGCCGCATCTCGGCGAACATGTCGAGACGATTGTTGCAGGAGGCACCGTCCGCCCCGAGGGCCACGGAAATGCCCTCCGCAAGCATCTCCGGCACCGGCGCGATGCCCGAGCCGAGTTTCCAGTTGGCCGAGGGACAATGCACCACATGACTGCCGGTGTCCGCCAGAATCGCGCGCTCCACCGAGTCCACGTGCACGCAGTGCGCCAGCAACACGTCCGGGCCGGCCACGCCGCAATCCCGCAGATACGCCACGTTGTCGCGCCCCGTGCGTTCGCGGACCCACTCGATCTCGGGAACCTGTTCGGAGGCGTGCGTGTGCAGCCGTAGCCCACGATCGCGCGCGAAGGCGGCTGCTTCGATCAAATTCCGCTCGGAACACGAGAGCGCAAATCGCGGCGCGACCCCGGGCCGCACCCAGCGGTGACTCTGGCTCAGAGAGAGTAGCGCGTCACAGGCGGCGAGGGCGTCGTCGATCGGCACCGCGAGCGGCGCGTAGCCGCCGGTCTCGTCCATGAGACAGTGCCCGACGATCCCCGGCAGGCCGATGCGCGCGACCGTATCGAGCACGACCTCGGTGCCGCGCACGGTTTCCATCGAGGCGAATCCCGTCGTGCCACCGCGGATCATCTCGGCCGCGCCGAGCTGGGCGGAGACCTCCAGCGTGAACGCGTCGTGCGCCGCCTCCAGGGGCCAGATGCGTTCGCGCAGCCAAGTGAGCAGGGGGCGGTCCTCTGCAGCACCGCGAAAGAGCGTCTGGCAGAGGTGCACGTGGGCGTGGATCAAGCCGGGCATTACGAGCGCGCCGCCGGCGTCGATCACGGTGCGGGCACGGGCGGTGAACCGCCCCACCCGCTCGATGCGCTCGCCCGAAATCAGGATCGAACCATCATGGATCAGGGGAGCGTCCCAGGCGGGCCACACCCGCGCGTTGCGGATAAGGACGTCGTCAGGGCTCATCGCAGTCACGATGGGCGCGCGCTCGGAAGGCTGTCAAGCCGGCGCAGTGCGGGGATCAGCGCGACGATGGTCACGGCGAGCCCGTGCGCGAGCCGGCCCCTGCACGCCCCTCCAATCTTTGGACGACACTGGCCGGGGAACGTCCAAGGTTTGGACGACTCTTGCCTGGCGGAGGCACTCGCTCGCGGGCTCGCTGGTTGGCGCCGCTGGCCCGGTGCAACGGAGCCGAAGCGCAATGGTTTGCCCGCCTCGTGGACGGTTCGCTATTGTGGTGAGCGGAATGCGGGGGTCAGCCGGAGGCCGCACATGACACGGGCGAAATTGAGCGAGGTGGTCGCCACCGGCCGGATTCTGGTGGGCGACGGCGCGTGGGGCACTCAGCTTCAGGCGCTCGGATTGCCACCGGGTGAGTGCCCCGAGCGCTGGTGCCTCGAGCAGCCGGCGCTCGTGGGCGGCGTCGCTCGCGCGTATATCGAGGCGGGCGCCGACGTGATCGAGACGAACAGTTTCGGCGGCAACCGCATTCGGCTTGGCGATCACGGACTGGCAGCGCGCGCTCCCGAGTTCAACGAAGCGGCCGCTCGCATATCGCGCGAGGCGGCCGGGGACGGCCGGTGGGTGGCCGGTTCGGTGGGACCGAGCGGGCGATTACTGATGATGGGGGATGTGAGCGAGGCGGAGCTGTTCGATGCGTTTGCGGAGCAGGCCGCCGCGCTGCTGCGGGGCGGGGCGGACGCGATCTGCGTCGAAACGATGAGCGCGACCGACGAGGCCGCGATCGCGGTGCGCGCGGCGCGGGCGGCCGGCGCGCGCGAGGTCATCTGCACGTTCACATTCTCGCCGGCCTCGGTGGGCGAGTACCGCACCATGATGGGGAACGATCCCGCGGAGGCCGCCCGCGCGGCGCTCGAGGCGGGGGCGGACATCGTCGGCGCGAACTGCGTGGCGGGCGGAGAGGCGGCGCTGGCCATCGTGCAGGCCATCCGCGCCGCGGAGCCCTCGGTGCCCATCCTTGTGCAGCCGAATGCCGGCCGGCCGACGCTGGTGCAGGGATGCCAGACCTGGCCGGACGGACCGGAGGAGCTTGCCGCCTGGCTGCCGCGGTTGGTCGAGGCGGGCGCGGGGATCGTTGGGGGCTGCTGCGGCACGACGCCCGCGCACATTCGCGCGATGCGAGCCCGCGCGGACGAGTGGATGCGGCGGCGCGCTTCATCGTCGTGAAGCGTGCCTGGACATTCATTGGGGGCGGCGGCGTCGCGGGGTACTACGGCGCCGCGCTCGCTCGCGCAGGTCATCCAGTACGCTGGCTTTTGCGCCGCGGCGCCCAGGCATGGCGAGAACACGGCCTGGTCGTGGAACGTCGCGGTGAGGTCTGGCGGATTCCCTCGCCGGCTGCGTTCGAGCGACCCGAGGATCTTCCGCCGGCCGATATCATTGCCGTTGCGATCAAAACGACAGGAAACGCCGACCTGCCCCGGTGGCTGCCGCCGGCGTCTCAACGGCCGGGCGCGGCGGTGCTGATGATGCAGAACGGCCTCGGCGTGGAGGAGGAGGCGATGGCGGCGGTGCCCGGTCATCCGGTGCTCGGTGGCCTCTGCTTTTTGTGTAGTCAGCGCGTCGGTCCGGCGCACATCCGGCATCTGGACTACGGGAAGGTGACGATCGCGGGGCACCCCGCGAGCGCATCGGCGCCGGAGCTCGCAGCGGCAGTGCGTGCGGTAGCGGAGGACCTGGCTGGCGCCGGCATCGAAACCGAGGCGGCGCCGGACTTGCTCGAGGCGCGCTGGAAAAAACTGATCTGGAACGTACCCTTCAGCGGCCTCTGCGTCGTGCTCGACACGAACACGCGCGCACTGGTCGAAACGATGGCGACGCGCGAGCTGGCCCGTTCGCTGATGCGGGAACTGCAGGCCGGCGCGCGCGCGTGGGGGCGCGAAATCCCGGACTCGTTCCTCGATCACATGTTCGAGCTCACCGATCAGATGGTGCCCTACGCGCCGAGCATGAAGCTGGACTTCGACGCCGGCCGGCCGATGGAAATCGAGGCGATCTACGAGCGGCCCGCGGCGGCGGCGCGCGCGCGGGGCGTGATCATGGCCGGCGTCGAGATGCTCGGACGGTTGTTGCGGTTCCTCGAGCAGCAGCGCCGCAGGGCAGATTGAACATGCAGGGCCAACAGGTCTGCACACTCGGTGTGCTGGTTGCGCTCGTCGGCGTGGGGGCAGCGGGCGCAGGGCCGCTGGCGCCGGACGGACGGCCCTCCTTGCTGAGGGAGCTCGGTGTGGAGCCCGCAAGGTGATTCGCGCCGTGGCAAGCGCGCGTGTTGGAGGCGCGGCCGCGCTGGCTCGAGCGCGCGGAGGCCCTGCAACCGGAGCTGCGCCGCCGTCTGGTCGAACCACGCGCGCTGGTGAGGCCGGTCGCGCATGCCGCCGCATTCCAGGGCTGGCGGGTGGAGAGGACGGGCGATCCTTACCGAGCTCGATCGGCGGCCGGTACAGCCGGGCGACGAATTCGCGCTTGACTTCGGCGAGCATGGGGTCGGTTACTTCGCCGTCTCAATCATGCCAGCGGCGCATCCGATTGACGCGCCCGTCCGATTGCGCGCCGTCTTCGCGGAGACGCCCGCCGAGCTCGGAGAGCCGTTCGATCCCTATCCGGGCACGCTCGCGCGATCGTGGTTGCAGGACGAAGTCATCCACGTCGATGACACGCCGGCCGAGGTGCGGTTTCCTCGGCGGTATGCGTTCCGCTACGTGCGTGTCGAGGTGGTGGCCAGCAGCCCGCATGCTCCCGTGATCGTTCGCGCGCCGCGCGTCGAGGCGGTGACCGCGGCCGACGAGACGCGCGCGCCGCCGCCGCCGGCAGGACTGAGCGAACCGCAGCGGCGTCTCGACGACATCGCGCGGCGCACTCTCCGCAACTGTATGCCGACGGTGTTCGAGGACGGCCCGAAGCGCGACTGCCGCCTCTGGCTGGGCGATCTGCGCTTGCAGGCGCTCGCGAACTACGCGACCTTTCGAAACTTCGATCGGGTTCGGCGCTGCCTTTACCTGCATCTACCTGCACGCGGGCACCGCGACCGACCGGGGGCTCGTGGCGACGTGCCTCTTCGAGCGGCCCGCGCCGGTACGCAGTCGCCACAACATCCTCGACTACACCGCGCTGTTCGCGCCGACGGTGCTCGACGACCTCGTGGCCTCCGGCGACCGCGATACGGCGGAGGAGCTCTGGCCAATGGTGGTGCGGCTGCTCGAATTCACGCTCGAACCGGTCGGGCCGGACGGCCTGTTCCGCGATCCGGGCAACTGGTGGCTCTTCGTGGACTGGGATCGCAAGCTGGACCGCCAAGCGGCGGGGCCGGGAACGATCCTGTACGGGTTGCGCGCAACGCTTGAGCTGGCGCGGCGACTCGGGCGCGAGCGCGACGTGCCGTTTTTGCCCCTCGCGATCGAGCGCATGGTCACAGCGGCGCGGCGGGAGCTTCGGGACGAGCGGCTTGGCCGATTTGTGAGCGGCGAATCGCGACAGATTTCGTGGGCCTCGCAGGCCTGGCTGGCGCTGGCCGGCGTGCCGAGGCCGCAGGAGGCGCGCGCCCGGAGGTTTGCGGGCGGGCGTGTTCGGCGCGATACTGTTCGGTGATGAGGACGTTCCGACCATCGAGGATGCGACTGGCCGCGACGGCCCTGGCACTCACCGCGGTTTGGGCGCGGTCGGCGCCGGTCTCGGTCCGACCGGCTGAGACCAACGCGTCCCCGGATGATCCCTACGCGAATATCGCGCGGCTCGCCGAAGTGCTGCTGCACGTCCGCCGGCACTACGTCGACGGAGCGCGGACCTCCTATGCCGACCTCATTCGCGGCGCACTGCGGGGCGTGATGTCGTCGCTCGACGAGTACTCCGAGTTCTTGACCCCCGAAGAATTCCGCGCGATGCAGGAGGACACGGAGGGCGAGTTCGGCGGCGTGGGGCTGGTGGTCGGCCTGCGCGAGGGGGCGCTCGTGGTGATTTCTCCGATTGACGGCACACCCGGCGCGAAGGCCGGCCTACGCGGCGGTGACCGTCTCGTCGAAATCAACGGCCAAAGTACCGAGGATATGACGCTGGCCGAAGCCGTGCGGCTGATGCGCGGGCCGCCCGGCACCACTGTGCGCATCAAGGTGCTGAAGGCGGGACGCACCGATCCGATCGAGCTGGTGCTCCAGCGCGCCGTGATCGAAGTGGACAGCGTGGAGCAGACCCGCGTCCTCGAAGGCGGTATCGGCTACGTACGGATCACGCAGTTCGACGCGCGGACTGCGCAGATGCTCGACCGCGCGCTCTCGCGGCTCGAGCGCGAGGGCGCGCGCGCGCTGATTCTCGACGTGCGCAACAACCCCGGCGGGCTGCTCGAAAGCGCCGTGGACGTCTGCAGCCGGTTTCTGCCACGTGGCCGGATGGTGCTGATCACGCAGGGACGGGATGAGCGGCAGCGCCAGACCTTCCTCACGCGGTCCGCTCCAAAAGTCTACACGTGGCCGATGTCCGTGCTCATTAATGAAGGCAGCGCGAGCGCCTCCGAGGTGGTCGCCGGCTGTCTTCAGGACCACCGGCGTGCCGTGTTGATTGGCGAACGCTCGTTTGGCAAAGGGTCGGTCCAGTCGCTGCTCCCGCTGACGGATGGATCCGCGCTGCGGCTGACCACAGCGCGGTATTACACGCCGAACCGCCGGATGATTCACGAGTTGGGCATTGAACCCGACATTCTCGTTCCGTGGAATCCCCGCCAGCTCGCGCGGGAAACCGCCTCCGCCCCCTCCCCCGCGGAGGATCCCCAGATCTCCGCGGCGGCCACGACCTTGCAAGGTGTGCTCAAGTACGGCGAGGCGGCGGCGCGAAAAGACGCCGGCTAAGAGGAGCCATCTGAGGGGCTGCGCACCTCCGGAGCCCGATGCGATGCTGCCCGATCTGCAGGCCTGTTTGCTCTGCGACGACGTCCGGCAGGAACGGAACGGCAAATTCATCCTCATCGGATTGTTCGATGTCGTCGGTTCCGCGACGTTTCCGTTCGTGTACCCGCGCATGTTTGTCGTCACCCGCTGGTGCAGCGGCGAGGGCGCGTTTCATCAGCGGACGCGGATCCTCGCCCCCGATCAGACGACCGTCGTGATGGAGGGCCAGCCAATCCCGTTCCATCTGCCGAATCCCCAGGCCACCGCCACGAACGTCGAAGTCTTCGTGAACAAAATGATCCAGACTGAGGGGCCGCATTGGGTAGAAGTGCTGCTCGACGGCGATCTCAAGATCCGCTTCCCGCTCCTGGTGCAGCGGATCAGCCAGCCGCCCTCGCCGGGGCTGGCGTGAACACGGCCGACCGGCGCGGATCGCCGCTGCGCGCCGGCTGGCCGCCGCGCGTCGCTCTCTCGACCGCATGAACGGCTGGACGCGAGAAGTTCTCGACATCTCGGGCACCGTGCAGGGGGTGGGCTTTCGTCCCACGATCGCCCGCTGCGCGCGCGCGGCGGGCCTGCGCGGGAGCGTGGCCAACCAGCGCGGAACCGTGCGGCTGGTCCTGGAAGGTCCGGCGGAGCGGGTCGAGGAGTTCATTGCCTCGCTCGAGCGACACGCGCCACCCCGCGCGCGCATCGAGCGCGTGGTGCGAATCCGGCGCGAACCGATTCGTGCCGAGGAAGCGGCAGCCGATTTTCGGATCGAGGAGAGCGAGAGCGCGACCGTCGCGCGTCCACGGGTGCCGCCGGATTTGGCCATGTGTCCGGCCTGCCGCGCCGAGGTGATGGACCCCGCCGACCGGCGCTACGGCTACGCGTTCACCACCTGTTGCGATTGCGGTCCGCGCTATACCGTCATCCTCGACACGCCCTACGACCGCGAGCGAACGACGATGGCCGTCTTCCCGCTCTGCGACGATTGCCGGCGCGAATATGAGGACCCCGCCTCGCGCCGCTATCACGCCGAAAGCATCGCCTGCCCCTGCTGTGGCCCGCGGCTTTGGGCAACGGATTCCGCGGGCCGGCCGCTCGAAGGCGACCCAATTCGCCGTGCGCGCGCGGTCCTTGCGGCAGGCGGCATCGTCGCGCTGCGGGGCTTAGGCGGCTTTCTGCTGGCCGCCGATGCGACGAACCGCGCGGCGATCCTTCGGCTCAGGGAGCGGAAACGGCGGCCCTCGAAACCCTTCGCGGTAATGGCGCGCTCAATCGAGACCGTGCGGCGGATCTGCGAAGTACCGCCCGCCGCCGAAGAACTACTCTGCTCCGCCGAGGCGCCGATCGTAATCCTCGATCCAAAGCCCAATCCGCCATTGCCCGTGGACGTGATTTCACCCGACGCGCACACCCTCGGCGTAATGCTGCCCGTGACGCCACTCCAATGGCTGCTGGCCGAGCCGCTCGCGGGCGATCCGGCGCCGCGGTTCGACGCGCTCATCATGACCAGCGGCAACCGCAGCGGAGCGCCCATCTGCCTCGGCAACGAGGAGGCACTCCGGGAACTGGGCGCTGTCGCGGACCTGTTCCTGCTGCATGATCGCGAAATCCGATTCCGAGCGGACGATTCGCTGGTCGCGATCCGCTCGGGCCGTCCGCAGCTTTGGCGGCGCGCGCGCGGGTTGGCGCCACGGCCGTTCGCGGTGGCTCGACCGTTGCGGCGCGCCGTGCTCGCGATGGGCGCAGAATTGAAGAACGCGATCGCCGTCGCGGACGGCCAGGAGCTCCATCTCTCACCGCACATCGGCGACCTGGACGACCCCGACGCCGTGGAACATCTGCGGCTCGTCGCCGAGCACCTGCCCCGCTTCCTCGGCATCGTGCCCGCTGCCGTCGCGGTGGATCTTCATCCGGACTACCACTCAACGCGGCTCGGCCGCGAGATGGCCGTGCGTCTCGGCGCCGAGCTCGTCGAGGTGCAGCACCATCATGCCCACGCGGCCTCGGTGATGGCGGAGCACGGCGAGGAGCGGTTGCTCGCGCTGGCGTGGGATGGTACGGGGCTGGGGCCGGACGGCCGGATTTGGGGTGCCGAGCTGATCTGGCTGCCCGATGCGGCTCGCTTCGAACGCCTTGCAACATTCGCGCCCGCCCCACTGCCCGGCGGCGACGCTGCGGTCCTTGATCCGCGCCGCCAGATTATCGCGCGCTGGGCCGCGATGGGGCTGCGGCCCGGCGAGCAGTGGCGGCGCGCGCTGGAGCTGACCGATGCCGAACTCGAGATCTGGAGCCGGTCGGCCGCCAGCACACCCCTCGCCCCGCTCACGCATGCGGCCGGCCGCGTGTTCGACTCAGTCGCCGCGGCGCTGGGCGTCGCGCCGCGCCGCGTGACCTACGAGGGCCAAACCGCGATCCGCCTTGAGGGTCTGGCCGCACGCGCCGCCCGTTCCGCCACGCCCGCCGGGGCGTGGTGGCGCGCGGAGGAGAAGGACGGCCGGCTCGTGGTGGACTGGGCACCACTCTTCGCGGACCTCTTCGAACTCGGCCGCGGCGTCGCAGATGCTGCCGCGATGGCCCGCGCCGTGCATGAGGCGCTGGCCTCGGCAGCCGCCGAGATGGCGCGGTACGGCCGCGAACGCACCGGCTGCGGAGTCGTTGCGCTCACCGGCGGCGTGTTCATGAATCGGATTCTCCACGACGAAACCACACAGCGTCTGGAGGCGGACGGCTTCCGCGTTCTCGTCAACCGCGCCATTCCGCCCAACGACGGCGGGATCGCAGCTGGACAGGCATGGGTGGCGGGCCGGCCACGCAGCGTCTAACGAGCCGATTGCGCTGTAGATTGTTTTGAGGCCTGGGACGAGGGGTCGCGATGCACTTGTGCCTATCCCCAATCAAAGACCGGGGATAGGCCTGGGCCGAAAGCAGACTCCGACCGTCACGCTCGGCTCAGCGCTTGTATGCGGTTTACGTGAGGCGCCAATCGCCGAGTGCCCGGCCGACACGACGTGCCTGTCCCCACCAGCCCCCCTCAGCCCCCCTCAGCCCTCCCCACCCGCCCTCCGTCCGCGCTGCCGCGCCCCAGGCGTACCCGTCCCCAACAGCGATCCATCAAGCCTGCCAGGTGCCTGTCCCCAACGGCCAACGGCCAGCCCGCGGTCCCGGCCCCCAGTTCGCGCGCATCGCTCCGGCGGCGGAGCGCCGGAGCTACAGCGGCGGTGCGCGTGGGTCCCAAACGGGGGACAGGCACCAGTCAAGAAGTCACAGTAGATTGAAAGCGAGATTGTTGCGTCGTTTGCGCTCGTGCCTGTCCCCAATGGCCTGCTCGAAGTGTGTGCCTGTCCCCAAGGGCGGCCCATCAGCCCCCCTCAGCCCTCCCCACCTGCCCTCCGTCCGCGCGGGCCCCAAACGGGGGACAGGCACCTGGAAAGCCCCCACGAAGTGTGTGCCTGTCCCCAACGGCCATGTCCCCACGGCTAGCCCGCGGTCCCTAGCCCGCGGTCCATGTCCCAAGTTCGCGCGCATCGCTCCGGCGGCGGAGCGCCGGAGCTACAGCGCGGTGCGCGTGGGGCTGTCCCCCGTGACGACCCCGTGGCGGCTTACGAGAGGCGACGATCGCCGAGTGCCCGGCCGACACGACGTGCCTGTCCCCGCAGACCCGTCCCCGCAGACCCGTCAGCGCAGCCCCCTCTGGTAACGGGGCACCCGAGGGGCGAGAGACAGCGGCGAATGGTGCGGGGCCGTTGGGGTAAACGATGTTCGCCTCCCTTCGCCGACACCTCGATTTCCAGCTGATTCTTCCGCCGCACTGTCGTACTCGGCTCGCGTTTGACACGGCTCTCCGTTCCGCGCCATGCTGACCTCAGGAGTGACGACCATGACGAAAAACCTCGCATGCGCAGTCCTGATCGCGTGGGTGGTGAATTGTCTGACCGAGGCATCCTTCGCGGCGACGCCGATCGTCGGCGGCGGCCGTGACGCGATGATCGAGGTCGTGAAGATTCGCAACTGGGTGGTCGGAGCGGACGCCCTACAGATCCGTCGCGATGTGGACCTCGAGGGTTTCCCCGACGAGCTTGAGAGCGACTGGTACGGCGGGTTTCTCGGTTTCCGGCCCATCGAGTGGCTGATGATGTACGGCGCGCTTGGCCGAACCACCGCCGAAGTCGGCATGGACGATCTCGAAGAGGGGTTGGGGTGGGCGCTGGGGCTTCATGCGCGCATCTGGCGGTACGACCTCAAGGATCCGCAGTTTTTGGCCGGCCAGTGGTCGGTACGGGCCGGCGGTGAGTTCCGGCGGTCCAATGGCGACGCGGGGTATTGGCAGATATGGTCGGTGTCGGCGGATCTGCACTATGAGTTGTTTGCGGAATCGCCGGCTTCGACCGACCGAGTGCCGTTCAGTCTCGGGCTGTATACCGGCCCGCTGTTCTCCTCTCTCGATGGGCGCTATGAGGCGGGCAACCTGAGCGAGGACTTTGAAGGCGACGGAACATGGGGCGTGGTGGCCGGCGCCGAGGTGAATTTGTCGCACAATTTTCTGATCGGCCTCCAAGTAGAGTTCGTGAAGGGCACGAGCTGGGGCGTCTCCGCGCGCTACACGTTCTAGGGGCCGGGACCTCGGTGTTGGTGCGACCATCCGCGAGTGGGAGAGCCCGGCCAGCCCCACCACAACTATAGCTCCCGCACAGACTGCCGGAGCCGTAGCGGCATTTGTCGAGTTTCCTTGCTGCGCGGTGGGCGAACGCGGTCCCGCGCTGCGCTGGGCACCGCACGCCCAAGGCGGCGGCCGGTGACGGCGGAGACACAGCGGAGCGTGCCGTGTTCGGTCGCGAACGGACTGTCGGGCTGGGCGCCGGGCCAACTCAACTCGACGTTGCCGAGCCCTCAGCGGCGACGTGTGCGGTTTCGGATGTCGATGAGACGTTTCATCACCGGGTACAGCCGGCCGTCGCCCTCGGGCGTGCCGAAGGCGTCGTGCAGCATGCGATATAGCTCGTACAGCTCGCGGTACACCGCATGCGCCGCGGCGCGCGGTCGGTAGGCGCCGGGCCGTAGGCCCGCCATCGCAGCCTGCGCGGCCGGCACGTTCGGATATACCCCCGCCACCACCGCCGCGGCCATCGCCGCCCCCAGCGCGCAGGTCTGCGACGAGCGCGCCACGCGGATCGGACGACCCGTCACGTCGGCCAGGATCTGCATCACGAGCGGATTCTTCTCCGCAATGCCCCCGCATGCGACGATCCGTTCGACGCGCTGGCCGTACTCCTCGAAGCGCTCGATGATCCGCAGGGTGCCGAACGCCGCCGCCTCAATCAACGCCCGATAGATCTCCGCTGGCGTCGTGTAGAGCGTCTGTCCCACCAGCAGCCCGCTGAGCTGCGGATCGGCCAGCACCGTTCGGTTGCCATTGTTCCAGTCGAGCGCCAGCAGCCCGCTCTCACCCGGCCGCAGCCGCGCCGCCGCTTCGGTGAGAACCTCGTGGCTGCCGGCCCGACCCAGCGGGCGAACGTGGTTCACAAACCAATTGAAAATATCTCCGAAAGCCGACTGGCCCGCCTCCAGCCCTACGTGTCCCGGTACAATGCTGCCGCGGACGATGCCGCACAGCCCCGGAATATCCGGCACGGCAGCCTCGGGCGGCGTCACCATCATATGGCAAGCACTCGTGCCGACGATGATCGCAAGCGTCCCAGGTGCAATGCCGGATCCGACGGCGCCCAGATGCGCATCGAGCGCGCCCGTCGCCACGGGGATGCCCGCGGGCAGTCCCGTCCGGCGCGCCCACTCATCCGTGAGACAACCGGCGGGGTGGTCAATCGTCGTCGCCTTGGGCCGCATGCGCGCGCGCAGCGCGGCGAGCGCGGGATCGAGGCGACCGAGAAAGTCCGCGTCGGGATAGCCGCCCCACTCGTCGTTGTACATGGCTTTGTGTCCGGCCGCACAGACACCGACGGTGAGGCGGTCCGGCGCCTCGGTGCCCGTGAGCAGGGCGGGCACCCAGTCCGAGCACTCCACCCAGAGGTGGGCGGCATCGAACACGTCGGGCGCGGTGCGGCGGCAGCACAGGACCTTGCTGAAGAACCACTCACTTGAGTAGGCGCCACCGCACTGGGCGAGGAAGTGCGGCCGCAGTTCCCGAGCGAGCGCAGTGATCTCGGCTGCCTCGGCCGTGGCGGTGTGATCTTTCCAAAGCCATGCCATGGCCGCCAGGTTCTGGGCCCACCGCCGCTGCAGCGCGAGGGGCCGGCCGGAGGCATCCACCGGCATCGGCGTGCTACCGGTCGTGTCCACACCCACACCCACCACCTGCGACGGACGGAATCCGCGCACCGACCGCCGCGCTGCTGCCAGCGCGCTCCGGATCACTCGTTCCGCGCCCTCGAGGTAGTCGCGCGGATGCTGCCGGGCTAGGTTGGGATCGCGGCAGAGGATCACTCCCTCGTCACCATGGGCATAGGTCCACGCCGCACCGGCCACTTCCCGGCCATCGGAGACGTCGACCAACAACGCGCGCACTGAGTTGGTGCCGTAGTCGAGCCCCACCACATAGTTCGCGTTCGACATCGTCCTTCCTCTCCCCGCTGCGCAGGAGGCCGCATCGCGGCCCGCCCACCAGCCTTATACCGCACCTGCCTCCACGCACGCCAGCCGGCCGCCGCGATCGCCACCGCGCCGGCCACAGGCCGGCACCGCGCGCCTCGTCGGGCCGCTGACCTGCGCAAGACTCCCCGGGGCCCGACCGACACGATCCCGCGAATATCGCCGAGCATGTAGCCAGTTCGGCACGGCATGGGCTCTGGCCGCCAAGGCGTCGAACGGAATCGCGCACGCGGATGTGCGGCGGCAGTGGCTGGCGGGAGGGGCCATGCCGTGATACTCTCCTTGGACTGCGGAGAACGCTGTGGACGAACCGGAATTCAAGTCGGATCGAGACGAATCCCCGAACGGGCAGCGCATGCCCCTGCGCGGCATGCTCGTGTGGCTGCTGCTGCTGTTGATGTTTTTCAGCCTGTTTCACTTTTTCTCGCAGACCGCCGAGCGGCCGCAGCGACTCCCCTACTACCCAGACTTCGTGCGGCTGGTCGAAAACAAGCAGATCGAGCGCTGCGAGATCGTGCTGGAGGTGTCCGGCGTCCAATACATTGACGGCTGGATCAAGTCGGAGACGCCCGGCGGCCGCGGCCAGCGGTTCCGCACCGACATCGTCGTCACCGACACACTTCCGCAGTGGCTGGCGGAGAACAACGTGCCGTTCAGGTTCAGACCGCAGAACCCGGTCGTCTGGCAGATGCTGACCAGCGCGCTGCCGTTCCTGCTGCTGATGAGCTTGTTGTACTTCCTCTTCATCCGCCAGATGCGGATGGTGGGCCGCGGCGCGATGAGCTTCGGCAAGAGCCGCGCGAAGCTGCTCGCGCGCATGAAGAACCGCATCACCTTCAACGACGTGGCCGGCATCGACGAGGCGCGGGAGGAAGTTCAGGAAATTATCGAATTTCTGAAAAATCCGAAGAAGTTTCAACGCCTCGGCGGCCGGATCCCGAAAGGCGTGCTGCTCGTTGGCCCCCCGGGCACCGGCAAGACGCTGCTGGCAAAAGCCATCGCGGGCGAGGCGAACGTGCCATTCTTCAGCATCAGCGGTTCGGACTTTGTCGAGATGTTCGTCGGGGTCGGCGCCTCGCGCGTGCGCGATATGTTCGAGCAGGGCAAGCGGCATGCGCCGTGTATCATTTTTATTGACGAGATTGACGCAGTCGGCCGCAGCCGTTTCAGCGGCATCGGCGGCGGGCACGACGAGCGCGAGCAGACGCTCAACGCGCTGCTGGTGGAGATGGACGGCTTCGACACGAAGGAGGGCGTCATCATTATCGCCGCGACGAACCGCCCCGACGTGCTCGACCCCGCGCTCTTACGTCCCGGCCGGTTTGACCGGCAGATTTTCGTGGACCTACCGAACCTCGAGGGGCGTGAAAAGATTTTGCGGATTCACGCGCGCCGGCTGCGGCTGGCGCCAGATGCCGACCTACGGAAGATTGCGCGTGGCACACCAGGCTTCTCCGGCGCGGACCTCGAGAATCTGATCAACGAGGCGGCGTTGCTGGCGGCGCGGCGCGGCGCCGAACAGATCGAACACCGCGACCTTGAGGAGGCGCGGGACAAGGTGCGCTGGGGCCGCGAGCGCCGCAGCCGTTTGCCGGACGAAAACGAACGCCGCCTGACTGCGTACCACGAGGCCGGGCACGCGGTCGTGATGCAAGTCGCCGGAGCGGAACCGCTGCACAAGGTCACGATCATCCCGCGCGGTCAATCGCTCGGCGCAACGATGCAACTGCCCGAGCGCGACCGCTACACCGAAAGCCGCTCGAAACTGCTCAAGATGATTCAGGGTCTCATGGCCGGCCGCGCCGCCGAGGAGGTCGTGTTCGGCGACGTGACGACCGGCGCGCAGATGGACTTCCGGCAGGCGACGCACATCGCGCGCATGATGGTCTGCGAATGGGGCATGAGCGAGGCGCTCGGCCCCCAGACCTACTCGGAACGCGAGGAGCTGCTGTTCCTTGGGCGCGAGATCTCGCGGACGCAGACCTACAGCGAGGAGACCGCCCGCCGCATTGATGACGAGGTCCACCGGATCCTGACCGAGTGCTATGCCGAGGCACGCCGGATCCTGACCGAACACAACGCCGCGCTGCACACGGTTGCGCGCGAACTGCTCGTGCGCGAAACGCTCGACGGCCAGGACGTCGCGGACATCGTCCGGCACGGGCGGATCCTCACCGAGGCCGAGCGGCGGGCCGCGGAAATGGGGGCGGCGCCGTCGCCGTCGGCCCCGCCGACCGACGCGCCGGCCGCTGCATCGGCCGGATCAGAAGCCCCGCCTTCTGAACCTCGGTGAGCGAGCCGGTTCCATCCGGCAGCAGGATTCCCGCGCCGGCTGTTCCGCGTCCCCGCTGGCGCTGTCGCGACGTGGTTTTTGACGGTCGCCGGACGCTCGTGATGGGGGTCCTGAACGTCACGCCAGACTCGTTTTCCGACGGCGGCCGATACACGAACCCGGATCGGGCCATCGCGCACGGGCTGGAGATGGTCGCCGACGGTGCGGATCTGATTGATGTGGGCGGCGAATCCACCCGCCCCGGCGCCATGCCGGTGCCAGTCGAAGAGGAGTTGCGGAGGGTGCTGCCCGTCGTCCGCCGGCTCGGCGAGGATCCGCGAATTGTCATCTCGGTGGATACGCGGCATGCAGCGGTGGCGCGCGCCGCGCTCGAGGCGGGCGCGCGGGTGATCAACGACGTTTCGGCGCTTGGGGATCCGGAGATGCCGGCCGTGGCGCGGGAGTTCGGGGCCGGGGTGGTGCTGATGCACATGCGCGGCGAGCCGGCCACGATGCAGCAGGATCCCCGCTACGACGACGTGACGGCCGAGGTCGCGGAGTTTCTGCGGCGGCGGATAGAGGCCGCGGTCGCGGCCGGCCTCGATCCCACGACGCTCGCGACCGATCCGGGTATCGGCTTTGGAAAGACGGCGGCGCACAACCTCGCGCTGCTGCACGCGATCCCGCGTCTCGCAGCGATCGGGCGGCCCGTGGTGATCGGCGTCTCGCGCAAGAGCATCGTCGGGCACATCACGGGCCGTCCCATCGCGGAGCGCCTCGCCGGGAGCCTCGCGCTGGCGGCGATCGCAGCGTACCGGGGCGCCGCCGTCGTCCGCGCGCACGACGTGCGCGAAACTTGCGACGCGGTTCGCGTGGCGGATACGATGGCCGCCGAGGCACAGCGACATGGACTGGACCTGGTTTGAGCGATGGCCGCGCCCGGGCGTGTCGGGCTTGTTGGAAATCGCGGTCCTCTCCTTTGCGTTCTACTACACGATCCGTTTCTTCCGCGGCACGCGCGGCGCACAGGTGCTGACGGGCCTGGTCGTGGTGGTTTTACTCCTCACCTTGTTGACCCGGGTCGTACGGATGGAAGTGCTCTTCTGGCTCCTGCAGCGGTTTTCAGTATACCTGGCCGTGGCGCTGGTGATCATCTTCCAGCCCGAGATCCGCCGCGCGTTGGCGGAGGTGGGCAAATCGCCCGTGTTCGGCATCACCGCCGACGAACGCAGCCTCGTTGAGGCCGTCGTGCAGGCAGTGATGCTGCTCTCCGAGCGGAAGATCGGCGCACTGATCGCGATCGAACGCCAGATCGGCACCCGCGCGGTGCAGGAGACGGGCAAACCGCTCGATGCGCGCGTCACGCCGGAGCTGCTCGCGACGATCTTCCATCCGCACACACCCCTGCACGACGGCGGCGTGATCATCCGGGGCCAGCGCGTCGTCGCGGCGGGCTGTGTGTTCCCGCTCTCGCAGCAGAGCGAGGCCGTTCGCACGCTCGGCACGCGCCACCGTGCCGCGCTTGGGCTCACGGAGGAGACCGATGCGATCGTCGTCGTCGTCTCGGAGGAAACCGGCGTAATCTCGGTGGCGCTGAACGGACGCCTCAGCCGTGGCTTCGACGAAGAGCGCCTGCGACGCGTGCTGACCTCGGTGCTGCTCCGTTCTCGACGGCGCCGCACCTTCGCTGCCCAGCAGATCGCGCCGGCGGCGGCAGGAAACCTCGATGAGTGACAGCGCGATCAACCCGCTCGACGCGCGTGAGCGGCGCCTGCGCCGATGGAGTGCGGTGCTGTCGGTCGTGCTCGCGGTGATCGTCTGGACCACCATCCGCGAGGCGATCAGCTTCGAGACGGTCGTGCGCGACGTGCCGATCCGCATTGTCACGGCCGAGGGCATGACCGTGCTGGAACAGTCGGCAGAGGAGGCGGACGTATGGTTCCGGGGAGCGCAGTCGGACCTTGCCCAGCTCGAGCGTCAGAACGTGCGCATCGAGGTGGCCGCGTCCGCCGCTGGCCGCGCCGAGGAGGCCCGCCAGGTGGTGGAGCTCCGCCCGCTGCACGTGCGCTCGGCCGGCGGCGCACGCCCGGTTCGGATTGAACCCGCCCGCATCGCGTTCAGCGTGGACCGCGAAGGCGAGCGAACCGTGCCAGTCCGGGCGGAGTTTCAGGACGCACCGCCGGACGGCTACGAGATCGGCGCGGTCACCTGCACCCCGGCCGCGGTGCGGTTGCGCGGTCCACTGTCGCGCCTCGAGGACATCGAGTGGGTCCGGACCTCGCCGGTGGACCTGCAGGGGCGGATGCAGTCCTTCCGGGTCCGCGCGTCCGTCGTGCCGCCGCCGGGCGTCCCCTCGGCGCGGCTCGAGCCCGAGCGCGTCACCGTTGAAGTCGTCATGGTCGAGCACGCGGCGCAGCGGACGTTCGACGCGGTTCCCATTCTCGCGCTGCTCCCGCCCGGGCGCGGCTGCCGCGTCGAGGTGCAGCCACCCACAGTTCGCGTTACCTTACAGGGGCCGGCCGGCCTACTGGAGCGAATGGACGCGGGCGACCTCCGTGCGTTTGTGGAGCCAGTGCTGTCGCCGATGGGCCGGACCATGGAAACTCGCATTCTCGTATTGCCGCCCGCGGGCGTACGGGTGGTGAGCCTCGATCCACCGTCCGCGCAGGTAGGGGTGAAACCATGAGACCGAACGTTCAGCGCACGATTCGCGGCCGCCCACCGGCATGGCGGGTGATCGCGGCGGCGGTTCTTGCACTGACGCCGCGTGCGCCGGCGGCCGATCCACCCGCTCCGGACACCACCACCAACACCATACTGGCCGTGACCACCCCATTTTCTAGGGCGCCACAGACCGAGGCCGAGCGCCGCGCGAACACCATCGCGGAGGAAGGTTTCTTCCACGCCCGCATCGGCAACCACGACCGCGCGATCGCCTACTTCCGCGAGGCGCTGGAGGTCGATCCGGAGAACCGCCGTGCGCTCTTCGGGTTGGGTACGTCACTGATCGCCACCGAGCAATACGGCGAAGCGACGAACGTGCTGGCGCGCTCGATCGAGCTCGAACCGGGTGACTATTTCGCGATCAACAACCTGGCCTGGCTGCACGCGACGGCGCGGGACATTCGCTTTCGCGACGGCCGCCGCGCCGTCGAGTATGCCCGCCGCGCGCTCGTGATCTCCCCCTCGGACTACCGCGTCTGGAGCACACTGGCGTCGGCCTACTACGTTTCGGGCCAATATGCCAGTGCACGCCGCGCTGCGGAGGAGGCCCTGCGCCTGGCTCGCCTCTCAAACCTTACATCGAACGTCGTCGCAGAATATGAGGCGCAGGTCCGCCGCTGCCGCGCGGCGGAGCAGGCGATGAGCATTCTCGAATAACGCGGGGCGCTCGCGTCAAGCGCCGGCCGCCGGATCCGCGTCGCGTGGGCCCGGTGGCACGGCGTCCGCCGCCCCCTCGATCCAGATTCCCATCTGACGGAATTTCCGATAGCGCGCATCGAGCAGTTCGGCCGAAGGCACGCGCACAAGGTCGTCGAGCGCGCGCGTGATCGCCGCCGCCAAGAGCGTCGCCGCCATCGCCGGCGCCGCGTGCGCCCCGCCCTCCGGCTCCGGCACGACCTCATCCACGAGCCCGAACCGTCGCAAATCCGCCGCGGTGAGCTTCAACACCGCGGCGGCGCGGTCGGCGTAGGCGCGGTCCTTCCAGAGGATCGCCGCGCATCCCTCGGGCGAGATCACCGAGTAATAGGCGTGTTCAAGAATCAGAATGCGGTCGCCCACGCCGATACCCAGCGCGCCACCGCTGCCGCCCTCGCCGATCACCGCCACAACGATCGGCACGGGCAATGTGAACATCTCCCGGAGGTTCACGGCGATGGCTTCGGCAATGTGCCGCTCCTCCGACTCGATCCCCGGATACGCGCCCGGCGTGTCGATCAGCGTGACGATCGGCCGGCCGAACCGCGCGGCCAGGCGCATGAGCCGCAGCGCCTTCCGGTACCCCTCCGGTAGCGCGCAACCGAAATGGCAGCGCACATTGCTCTTGGTGTCCCGCCCTTTCTGCGTGCCGATCACCATCACGCGGTGCGACCCGATCGTCGCGAAGCCCCCGACCATCGCCGCGTCGTCGCCGAAACGGCGGTCGCCGTGCAGTTCGACGAACTCCCGCATCATCGCGCCGATGTAGTCGCGCGTGTACGGCCGCTGCGGATGCCGCGCCACCTGCACCTGCTGCCAGGGCGTCAGCTCAGAATAGATCTTGCGGCGCAGCTCGCGGATTTTCTCCTCGATGCGCCGGATCTCGCCTGAAACGTCAATGTCCTGCTCCTCGCTGAACCGGTGCAGCTCGCGCAGCTTCTGCTCAAGCTCGGCGATCGGCTTCTCGAACGGCAACACGTACGTGGACGGCACGGCCACCTCCGCGGGTCAGTCGCGAATCGCCACCGGCGTGCCGGCCGGCAGCAGCGTGAAGAGTTCCTCGATGTCCTCGTTCAACAGCCGTATGCAGCCGGCGCTCACCGAGCGACCGATCGTCTCCGGCTCCCAAGTGCCGTGAATGCCATACCCTGGCACATTCAGCGAAAGCCAGTGCGTTCCGAGAACGTTCTCCTTGCTGCCGTAGGGCACCGCGCGCCCGTCCGGCCGCCACCACGTCGGCTGGGCGATCCGCTCGGTGATCGTGAACTCCCCCGTCGGCGTCTTGTCATATTCGCCGGTGCCGACCCGGTAGCGCTTGAAGAAGCGATCGTTCAGACGAAGAACCAACTCGTTGTCCGATTTGTCCACTTCAACCGAAAAACGGCCGGTGAGCACCCGAAGGCGGTCGCCGGGGCGGATGACCTCGCTCTTCAGCCCGTTGCCCTTCATCAAGAGTTCAACCGTGCAGCCGAACCGCCGCGCAATCGCCGACAGACGATCGCCCGGCTGGATCACATAGTCCGTTTTCTCCGGCATCGGCGCCGGCGACAACACCAGGGCGATGTGAATCTCGCCCAAGACCTCCTCCGCGGCGCGCCGGACGGCCGGGTCGCGCGCCGTCTCCAAGGCTTGGAACGCGCGCTCGCGCGCTACCGCGAACTGCCGAGCCTGCACCAGGGCCCGCGCCGCCTGCACCGCGTCAACAGCAGGATCCCTACCGGCGGCCGGCAGAGGCCCGACCGGAGCCGCCGACGGGGGCGGAGCCACGGCCACGGTGGCGGGGGCAGACGTCACAACCACGGAGGGCCTGTTCGTGTTCGGCCCTATGGACTCCGGCGGCGACGCTTCTGCGGCCGGGTGCCGATGCCGGACCCACCAGATGCCCAGGCCGGCCACGACGCCCACGAGCACCACCCCTCCCACGGCCCAAAACGAACGGGGCCGTGGTCCCGGCGAACCTCGGCGGATATATATCTCGTCGCTCATCTTCGCGCGAACGGCACGCCGCCCAACGTCCGCCCGCCAGTCTGGCTGATCGCCCCCCGCATTGGCAAGCGGCTCGGAGATCCGCCTCCAGTTCTTGGCGTGTTTGCGCTTGCATTTCGGCCGATGTGCGGCGATTTATACATGTGAACCTCGCCAGCTTAGCTCAGTCGGCAGAGCAGCTGATTTGTAATCAGCAGGTCGTCGGTTCGACCCCGACAGCTGGCTCCGCGGTGCAGGGGGGAGACGGGCGCGCGAGAGAGTGGAAACCGTGGCCTCGCGTCGAACGAGGAGGACCCCAAGCGGAAGATGTCGGACAAAAACTTTTATGAGACGGGCGGAAGACCGTCCGCGAGTATCTACCGCCGGCGGCCTGGGCTTCATCGGCCGTCCTCCGTGGACGCGGACCGCTTGTCGGGCCGAATGCTGGTCTGGCTGATGGCGTTGCTGGCCGGCGCAGCGATCGTGACGATTCTCCTGCTACGGGAGGGCTGACGCCGCGTTCCGGCTAGGGGCCAGCGAGGCCGGACCGCTCGCCTCCCGTCTACAAACTGCGTATGCTCGCCTGGGCGACACCCCGGTAGCTCAGTTGGACAGAGCGGCGGTTTCCTAAACCGCAGGTCGCGCGTTCGATCCGCGCCCGGGGTACATCCGCGATCTCGTCAACGTTGCGCATCAAGCAGCTCCCGCCACGGGGGTGGTACGCCGGCAAGTTCAGCGCGAATTTCCTCCAGCGAAGGCGGCGCGGGCCGACGGCCGCGCATGTACAACAGCCGCCCTTCGATCCATTTCATGGTCTCCCACATGCGGCGCGCCTCATCCTCTTGGCCGCTCAACGCAAGCACACGAATCACTGCCTCGATCGTGCACAGCCGCTCCGGGTGGTTGGCCCGCCGGATCGCCCAGCTCGACGGCGCCGCGGCGGGCAGTCGAACACACTCCATGGTCCTCAAGCGAGGCATCCGTCGGCGCATGCGCGACGCCTGACGCCACGTGCCGTCGAGCAGAACCAGCGTCAGCGTCGCCGCCTTCGCGGCCCGCACCATCGCAGGGGTCAGCTCCTCGGCGTCCGGGGCAGGGAACAGCAGGCGGTAATCGCGATCCGGCCGGTCCAAGGGGGTCGCGTCGAACGCGACGGTGCGGTCGGCATACACGATCGTTTTGACGCCCCCCAGCATCGCGGCCACCAACCGCCCCGTGTTGGTCGGCCGCTGCCGGTCCGATGCGTGTTGAACGAGAATCCATTCGAACGGCGTGTGGACGCGCGGCAGTTGATCGCATACGCAGAGCTCGCGGTGCAGTGTGCATCGCTCGCATCTCGCGCGGCGATGGCGCCGAACCGGGAGGCGCTCACCGGAGGACGTCATGTTAGCAGCGCGCGAAGGGCGAGCTCCAGCGACGGATGTCGGAATGGAAATCCCGACTCGATCAGCCGCCTCGGCAGCACCTTCGAGCCCCTCAGCAGCACGGCGTCAGCCATCTCGCCCAACACCAGCCTCAACACCCAGCCCGGCGTGGGGAGGACCGCGGGACGGCGCAACACACGGCCCAGCGTGGAGGCAAATTCGCGCTGCGTGACCGGCTGCGGAGCCGTGCCGTTCACCGGCCCGCGAAGGTCAGAGCGCCCGATCGCGAACCGGATCGCACCCACGGCGTCCTCAATGGACAGCCAGCTCATCCATTGCCGCCCTGAGCCAATCGGTCCACCCAGTCCCAGCCGAAACAGGGGCAACATCCGCGCGAGCGCTCCGCCGGCCGGCGAGAGCACAGCGCCGAACCGCACGTGCACGACCCGGATGCCCACTTCTGCCGCCGGCGAGGCGGCCGCTTCCCAGTCACGCACTAGCCGCCCGAGGAAGGTCTCTGCCGACGGAGCCGATTCGTCATACGTCGCCTGCGGATCCGTGTCGTACCAGCCGATCGCCGAGGCACACACGAGCGCCTGCGGCGGCGGCTTGACCCGCGCCAGCGACTCAGCGAGATGACGGGTGGTGTCCACGCGGCTTGAACGCAATCGCGCCTTTCGCGCCGCCGTCCAGCGGCCCGCCGCGATGTTTTCCCCCGCCAAGTGAACCACCGCGTCGAAGCCCGCCAGCTCCTGTAGATCGCAGGGACCGTCCGGATTCCACTGCACCTCGCCCGCGCCGGCGCGGCCCCGCACCATGCGCACTGGCTCGATGCCCTCGCGCACAAGGGCCCTGCAGAGCGCCGAACCGATCAGACCATGGCTACCGGTGACCGCCATCTTCATCGATGTCCACCTCCGCTACCCGAGCCGGCCGCAGGACGATACGCCTGCTCGACGGCGTCCAGCTCCGCCTTCATGCGCGGTTCGTCCCAACCCAGTTCCGCGGCGGCGATGTACGCGCACGCCCGTAGCGCCTCCGCGCCCGGATGGCCGGCCGAGCCAAGGCCGGTGCGACGAAACACGATGTCGGCGAGCGTCTGCGCGGCTTCCTCCCGGCACGCGTAGGCAATTTCGGCCTTCAGCACGCCCGGCGCGCCGGGAAGCTCGCCCGAAAGCGCCGGCTCCTGACGCGCCAGCTCCGCGAGCGCCACCGCCGCTGTTCCATACATTCGGCCGATCCGCTCCGCCAGTGCGGGCGCCCACCCGTGCGCGCTCGACAACTGCCGAACAAACTCGTCGACGGGTCCGCTGATCTCCCCGCCCGCGAGAACCCGGCCGCTCGTCGGCTCCCCTGCCGGGTCGCGGCCCAACCGCACGGCCGCCCAGCGCGCTGCCCGCTCCGCCAGCGCGCGCACGACCGTGTACTTCACACCGACCACCGTCAGGAGGTTCGCCGGACCGCCCACGCGGCCATGGTCCACCACCTCCGGCCGCTTCGCGGCCTGAACGTGGTCCGGATCCGCATCCACATCGCCAAGCGGTCGCAGCCCACCACACCAGAACTTCACCTCTGCGCGCGTCAGACCCGCGCCCGGATACGCCTCGTTGAAGGCGGCCAAAAACTCCTGAATGTCCGCCTCGGTCACGCCATACTCGTCGGGGTTGCCCACAAAGAGCGTGTCGGTCGTGCCAATGATCGTTACATTCCGCCACGGCGTCGCGAAGTAACTGCGGCGGCCGCGCGGAATCTTCGCGGTCTTGTCCCGCTCGCGAAGACTTTCTACGCCGAACGCGGTCTCGCACGGCAACCGCCGAACGATCAACTGGATCCCCTTCGACCGGCGCACCTCGCGGCGGCTCTTTGCTCCGTGCAGTCGGGCGAGCGTGATGTCCGACCAGGGCCCGGTCATGTTGATGAAGAGGCGCGCGCCCGCCGCGAACTCAGCGCCACTGCGCACATCGCGCACCCGCGCCGCGCGAATGGTGCCATCGGGCCCGCGATCGAAGCCGACCGCCTCTGCGTAGTTCGCGAGCGCCGCCCCCTCGCGCGCCGCGGAGAGTGCAAACGCCAGTGTCAGCCGCTCGGAATCGTACATCTGACCGTCCCAGAAGAGCGCCGCGCCGGTCAGTCCGTCGTCGCGAAGCCCGGGCAGACGCCGACGGCATTCGTCCGGGCGGAGGAGGCGGCCCCGCGGAATCCAGCGCGCCGGATCACCAATCCCGCGGTTGCGGTCCGCCGAGATCAGGTCGTTCAGCGCCAGTGCCACGCGCATCGCTTCGGGACCGCGAATCGCATGGCCGTAGCAGGGAACCAGAAACGCGAGTGGATGCACGAGGTGCGGCGCGATGCGGAACATGTGCCGGCGTTCGCGGATGGATAGCCGCATGCGCACCATATCCAAGTGCTGAAGATAGCGGAGCCCGCCGTGCACAAGCTTGAGTGAGCCCGCCGACGTAGCGGCACCGAAATCGCCTCGTTCGACGAGAGCCGTGCGCAGCCCCCGCAGCGCACACGCCCAGGCCGTCGCCAACCCGTACACGCCGCCGCCGACGATCAGCACGTCGAACGACTCATCCGCCAACCGTCGCAGGTCCCGCTTCATGTCGGGGATGCCGGGGCCTCAGATACGATCGCGCGCGGCTCGGCGACGATGCGCTGCAGCGCATCCACCGTGCGGCGGATGGCGCCCGCCTTCTCGCGCGTGACCTGCAGCGCGCGCCATCCCGCCGCTTCGCGCGCCGACGAATCCGCGAGCCATTCGTCCACCGCACGGGTCAATTCCGCGGCGTCAGCGACGACGCGGATCGCGTCCCGCTCGCGGAAATCCTGCACAACGGCACGGAAGTTCTCCATGTGCGGTCCGCACAAGATGGGGCGCCCCCAGAGCGCCGGTTCGATCGGGTTCTGGCCGCCCCGCGCCGTGAGGCTCTTCCCGACGAACACGATGTCCGCCAGGCCGTACACCGCGCTCAGCTCGCCCGTGGTATCGAACAGCGCCACGTGGGGATCGTTTCCGCCACCCGCAGCCGTGCTGCGCCGATACAGCCGAACCCCCATGCGACCGATCTGGGCGGCCAGTGCCGTTCCCCGCTCAGCGTGGCGCGGCACAAGCGCCAACCGCAAGCGCGGCTCACGCGTGCGACACGCCAGATATGTCCGCACCAGCGCCGTTTCCTCCCCCGGCCACGTCGAACCGCCGACCAGCCACACCGCGTCCCCGGGAAATCCGGCGGCCGCCAGATCACGCCGAATCGCCTCAGCGGCAGCGAACTCCGGCGGCGCGGCATCATATTTCGCGCTGCCCACCACCTGGACGCGATCGGGCGGCATTCCCAGCTCCACGAACCGCCGCCGATCCTCTTCGCTCTGGGCGCAGACCAGCCGCAACATCGGCAACACCTGACGCGTCATCGGACGCGCCCATCGCCGATACCGCGGAAACGAACGGTCCGATAGGCGCCCGTTGATCACGACCACCGGACGGCCGGCCCACGACACTGCGCGGATCCAGTTTGGCCACAACTCCGACTCGCACAGAACCAGCGCCGACGGCCGTGCTGTGTCCATCGCATGCCGGATCACCAGCGGGAAATCGAGCGGGCTGTACACGATCGAGTCCCCTTCGGCCATCCGACGCGTTCCGACCGCGCGACCCGTCGGCGTCGTCGTCGAAATCACAAACCGCCGTTCCGGTTCCCGTCGGCGCCATTCCGCCATCACGTTCAGCACCACGTGCATTTCACCGACGCTCACCGCATGCATCCACACGCGCCCCGGCGACGCTGTTAATTCCCGCTGTACGTTCGGGTCATAGCGGGCAAATCGCTCGCCAAACCCGACCCGCCAGCCGCCCCGCCGGATCATCCGCACAAGGTGGCCCGGCGCCAGCGCGACGAATCCGATGGCCAACAAGACCTGATACAGCGCCCAGAGCATTTGTGAATGATATCCAACGTTCGCGCGCCTCGAAAAGCCAGCGATGCGCGTCCGAGTTCTGTACGCCCTCGCCCATTTGACATCGCGACGGTTGGTGGTTTCGCAACCACGCGCCGAAGCCCCGCCCACAGGGCTCGCATCTCCCTTTGCCGGTCGTGTGGACCAGGTGGGTTGGCGCGGCGCTCGCCGCGACGGAAACCCGGCAGATCCGTCCCCCATCCCCGTTCGCCGGCAGGTGAATGGCGAGCGAAGGGATGCAGCCCCCGCCCTACGTCCAAGGATGGGAAGAGACAGCACGCGGATCGTCCAAGGCTTGGACGGTACGCGTCCGGAGCCGGTCAGCTCTCCGATGCGTCACGTACGCCGCCGAAGAGGTCAATGTCCCACGCCACAAGGTCGCGGCGGATCGCGTGCGCGCGGGAACGGGGCAACAACTTCGCCAGGTCTTCGCCGGTTAATACCCCCACCAGCTTCGCGCCACGCCCCGCCCGCATGTGTTCGAGCGTATGCCACAACAGGATCGCCGCGCAGACAGCCGTCGGATAGGAGATGTAGGTCGCGCCGGCGTACGGCGAGCCGATCAGCCCGCGGTATCGCTGATAACTGAGGCCGATCGTCTCGATCACGGTCCGCCGCTCGGTGCGGATGCGCTCGCTCACCCGGATCTCCGCAGCGGCCGCAAAATGGGCGCTTCGAATCGTGCCATCGCGCAAGTACGCCTCGATGCGCCGCGGATTCTTCATGCCCGGCAGCAGCGATCGCACCAGCGCCTCCACTGTCAGATCCGGCCGATCGGGCAGCGTCCGCTTCGAGAGCAGGTTCAACTGGAACAGTGCCTTCACGAGTTCCACTTCCGATCCGCCCGTGTACACACTGATGGACTCGACCTGCGGAAATGCGCGGTGCAGCGACAACAGCTCTTCCTGATAGAGGGGGTACTGCCGCGTCGGCTCGGGTTCGTGCGGGAACAAATACTCGCGGGACGAGGAGAACGGTTCGAGCGCAACGAGCACTCCGTCGCGAATCACACGAGGCCGTTGCGCCAGCTCCTCGAGCGCGACGACCGGCGACCACGAGAAGATCACCGAATCGGAGTCAATGTCTTCGAGCAGAAACAGATCGATGCTTTCAACCTCGAGGTCCTGGCGGTTTCCCGCCAGCAGTTCGTGCATGCGCTCGCCGATCAGGAAATCCGTCATGCCCGGCGCCACCCCGAAGTTGATGAACGCGGCGCAGCCGCGCGCGCGCAGCGCCGCGTCGTGGCGGTATTGCGGAAACGCGAGCGTGCGCTCGGTCTCCTCGTTGTACATGTCGGAGGCCAGATCCACCGTGTGCGCGCCCAGCCTCAGCGCGAGCTCGATCATCGGACCGTTGAAGGCGGGCAGGGCGGCGTTGATGATGACCGCGGTGCCGCGCAACAGCCGGTCGTATGGCGGCACCATCTTGAAGAGCGGCTCGAAGTCGGGCACCTCGACGAACTCGATGCGGTCAAACAGCGGCTCGGCATTGAAGAGCGCGTCCCGCGCGCGGTCGGGATGGGGGGTGAAGACCGTGAAACGGACCGGCACGGAGTCGCGGTCGGCCAGTTCGCTCAGGCAGATCAGCATGCCTGAGCCCACGGCGCCCATTCCGATGAAGACGACATGCCGCGGCGGGGTTCCGCGATCGGCGGCGGCGTGCCGGCGACGGGGAGTGCGTGCGGGCATCTTCGACGACCTTTTCGGTTGAAGTTTGACTGCCGCCAGTGTAGGGCGACGCGTCCACAGGGGCAACCGAGGCGCCCGATCCGTGGCCGTCGTTCATCCCCACTCGATGCCGGCCGCCTCGATGGGCGGGAGCAGGTCGCCGAACGGTACCGCGCGGCGGTTGCCGATCATTTCGTTCAGCCGGCTTCAGCCGGCGCTCCGCGTCCGCCACGTCGCGAGGCCGGCACGGTTGAGGGTGCAAAACACTAGTCGCCGAACGCGCGCGAGCCGAGCGGCGAGCAGCTGGAAGAGCCTCATCTGCGTGGGATGGTCCCCGAGGCGCGGCAGCCCCAGAAACTGGTGGTGATGACGACGAGCGCGGAGGGATCGGCCACGGCAGCCCGCGAGTGCTCTTTCGCGACCGCCCGGCTGTCCCATGTAGTCTGGAGGCTGAACTGAATGTCGTCCCCACCACAGTATCGGCCGATCCCGTTACCGGCCATTTCGATCGCGATGAGGCAGGAAAGGCGTGGCGGTTTGCTCACTTCGACGGCGGTGGGAATCGCCGAGGCCGGGGTGTGTGCGAAATTGGGTCCCCGCCGGCGGTCGCGACGCCCCTCGGCCGGATTCGGATTTATGCGCACGTAGCAGAGGCGGGGCCGTCCGGATACTCGCCCCTACTCGATGATCGAGATACGGCAGAGCGCGGTCGGGATCTGGAAGCACGCGGGAGGATCAACGTTGGCGGAGCGGATCTTTTCTGGACGCCGACGGAAACCCAACGTGCGGTGCGGCCGCCACCTCGTCCCGAGCCGCCCAGCGGAGCAAACTCAGCGACCCGCCGAGGTTGCACCTCATTGAGGAGGGAGCCGAACGGACAGCGGCGCGGGGCGCGCGTTGGCCGGCGAGGCGGACAGTCCCTTGGCAACCCACTGGTCCGGCCGGTCCCGGCCAACCCGCAACGTGAACGGCCCCTCGCCGTAGACCGGAGCACGGAAGCCGGGCTCGCGGACGCGCCGCGTGTAGAGGAGTTCGCCGTCGCGCTCGCGGACGACCTGAATGACAGGACGCTCCACGCCGGCAACCTCGAGCGGTGGCAACCAGCCAGAGGGAGGGCGGCCGTCATTGTCCTCCATGCGTATCGTGATCGGCCAGCCGGGGTATTGCGCGGCGTCCCCTTTCGAAAGGTCGGCGTATCGCGGCCAGCATTCGAACGTGATGCGGCCGGTACGCTTATCGAACCTCACGATACCGAATCCGTCGCCGAGCATCGCAGAGGGATCGCGCTGGTGCTGGCGCATTTGCTGGCCCGTGCTGAAGGCGGGGTTCGCGTAGGCGTGCATCGTGATTCGGTTGCCGAGTCCGTCGAAATAGTCGCCGGTGTAGGGCAGCGAGCTGTTGGGAATCGGCCGGGCACCCGGACGGCCATCGGCGGGCTCCCACCACCGGCCGTAATAACTGTTGACCATCGCCGGCGCCGTGAAGCCAAACGGCCCGTCGCGAAACTCCTCGATGCCATGCTGAACGACGACCGCGAGGTGCTGGTCGCCGCAGAGGTGGCAGGCGAGGGCCCGGCGGATCGCGCGCAGCGCCGCATTGCGCTGCGACTGCGGCCAGCCATTGCAGTCGAGGTCCGCGTGCAGCCGGTTTTCGCGCGAACCATGCAGATGCACGGCCCCCGCGAACGCGGTTTGCGAAAGCACCGCCTTCATCTCCGCGCCGGACCAGTCCTGCGCCCACTCGTCGAGAAACCGAAGCTGGCGCTCGCCCAGCAGCTGCAGCCCTGGCAAATCCACCGAGGCCGGGTCGTAGGACGGATCGAGGATATGATCCGGGCGCGGCCCGCGCTGCGGAATCTTCCCCTTCGGCCCGCTCTTGAACTTTCGGTCCTCGAGGATCGCGAAATCCACGCCGCCGACGCGCAGCCGCGTGAAGTATACACCGATGCCCTGCTCCACGGGCCGCGGGTCCCACGGGTCGGGCAGATGCCACGTCTGGCAGCGCTCGACCATGCGCACGTACTCGGCCGGGTAGAAGTAGCCGCCCGAGTCCCCATGGGGGGAGTCCGCGACGATCCCGCCTTCTCCCCACAGGTTGCCCTGTCCGATGTCGTGGTCGTCGGGGATCGTGACCACGGGCCGGTCCTTGAGCACCTCGCGCAGCCGGGTGCCCCACAGCAGCCAGCCGGCGGTGTGCTCGGTGTGGTCGTAACTCTGGTCGCCCGCAAAGAACAACAGATCGGGATCCAGCCGCTTCAGCTTCTCGACGATCTCCGCGCGGTCGCCGCGATCCGCGTTCGAATCGCAGTTGAGCGACGCGACGACGATCACGTCCTTCCCGGCCGGATCCGCGCGCACGAGGCCTTCGAATATGGCCGACTCGCCATGGCGCACCCGGTACGGCACCGAACGGGTGCCGTCCCAAGGCTCGAGGCGAAAGTGCGCCGACCAACCGGGATACAGGATCGGTGCGCGGGCGACCTCGCGCCATTCGCCCTCGAGCTGCAGCTCAAGCCGAGCCTCGCGCGGTTCGTCGGGCTTCAGCGGGAAGAACTGCGCCGATAGCTTCAGCACGCCACGGTCGTGCGTGTAGAGCGCGAAGGCGACGACCTGGTCGCGCGGCACACGCACGAATTGGTCGAGAAATCCGCGCGGCGGCCGGCTCCAGAGATCCTCGCGGGCGCACAGATCGAGCGTCTCGCCGCGCGAACCCGGAAACGGGGATTCCGACACGGCCGCGACGGCGGCCGTCAGGCTGATCGCCGCCGCCCCACGCAGGATCGAAACATTCATGGTCGGACCTCCTTGGCGACGTCGGCTCATCGCATGCCCGGCGTCGCGATGACGTCCTTGGACAACGACTGCGGATAAAACCGCTGCAGCATGATGCGGCCTTCCGGGTCGAGAAGGCTGACGATGATACCGTGGAATTCCTCGCCGCTGAAGGACCGGCCGCTGCCGCGGCTCTGAACCGTCTGGCTCTCCGAACGGTAGAGCGAAATCCCGTTGAACTCGACCGTGTGCGACTCGCCGCGGCCGATCCATGGCACGAGCGTTTGCTCGCTGCTATGGTAGCGTTTCGAGCCGTCGGTGAGCGAGCGCGCGAAGTACTCCGCGATCACGCGGCTGCCGGCGGGCACCTCCGCGTTACGGGCGGTGATCGTCACCCGGAAACGGTAGACAACGGTGCCGGAGCGACTCTCGCTGCGCGAACGCGTGGTCTCCGTCTTCACTTGCCGCAGTCGGGACGTGTCTTCGACCATTCCGACCTCGATGGAGTAGGCCATGAGAGTCGCGGCGTCCTCGGTACCGAGGCGGTAGAGCCTCAGCACGCGCTCGCCTTCCGCGGGGCTATCTGGGCTGTCGGCGGCAACAACGAAATTGGTGGGGATCACAATGCCGGCGGCCGCCGACACGACCGCCGTTCGGATCCGGGCGTTGGTGAGCAGCCGGTCGCGTTCGGCGTCGATCTGGAGCAACACGTCCGGTTCGGCCCGCTCCGCCAGCGTGCGGCGCAACATCGCGAGGTTCTGAAGATACACCGCCGCAGCCCGGGCAACGGCAACATGATTACTGTACTCGGCCGTGCGGACGGCCTTCACATGTTCCTCGGCGAGCAGACGGAGCTCGGGGGGCTCCATCGCGGGCGTCGGCGTGGGCAGCGCGCGCTTGGTCTGAAACCGGACGTACTCATCGTAGATGTTAAGCAGGTCCCGGAGGCGCCCCGCGTACTGCATCGCGTACATGAGCTGGCGGAGTTTATCGGTGTAGGTTAATTCGAGGCCGCGCTGGATGCGCTGCAGGTTGTCGTCGGCCGCGCGGACCGTCGCCTCGTAGTCGTTGCGGTAGGTGCGAACCTCCGGCGGCAACGTATCTTCGACCGCGGCCACGCCGAGGGCGAGCAGCACTGCGAACACCAGACCTCCAAGCAGAGCGGGCCGGGTCATGGCATCATCATAGACGGCGTATCGAACCTCGCCAATCCGCCGGGTGAACCCGAGTGGACGTCGGCACGGCCGTGGGCATCCACGCCTCCCGCCGGCGCCCCCCGCATTCCCGACGCCGGCGATCGCGGCGGCTCGCCGTCGTCGGCCGTCCGTTGAAGGATCACATAGGTTGGCAGGCCGCGCGCACCGAGCGCACGCAGCACCGCTCGCGCGGGATCCTGCCCCGCCCGCTCCGCCGCGTACTTCACCGAGACGAAGCCCCGCAAGGCCTCGCGCACCGCCGGGCGGCGCAGCGTGGTGCGCTCCATCGCCGCGCAGCTCTTGCACCACGACGCCCAGACATCCACCAGCACGGGGCGGCCCGACGCGCGGGCGCGCTCAAACACCTCCGCCCAGTCGGTCGGACCAGCACGTTCCGTGAAACTGAACTCGGCCCAACGGTCGTTCTCCGCGGCCGCCGCCGACGAACCCTGGAACCCGAGCCAGGCGAGCCGCGCGTAGTACAGCGCCATAGCCGCGATGAAGACCGCAAATCCGTACTTCACCCGATCCATCCACGGCCCCGGTCTCGGCAGACGGGCCAGCCCCGCTCCGGCCAGGGGCCAAGGCAACGCCATGCCGAGCCCCAGCAGGAAGGGCAAGATGAGCGCGACCGCATGCCCCTGCTGATAGAGCGTGGCGGATAGCAACAGCACGCTCACGAGCACCGGCGCCACGCATGCGCCGGCCAGCACCGCGGCCAGCGCCCCGAGCGCAAAGACCCCCACCGCCCGCCGCCGCGCCAACGCGGGTCCGTCAATGCGGTTCTGCCAGCGTGAAAAATCAAGATTCAGACGGCCCACCATCGCGATCGCGAGCACCCCAAACAGCACCGCAATCACTGCGTTGAACCACGGCGAGGCGTTGATCGCCCCAAACGGTGCGCCGCCCAGCACCACCGCGACGCCGAGCAGACCATACGCCAGACACATCCCCGAGCCGTAGAGCGCGCCGAGCGCCGCGCCCCGCCCTCGTGACGCCGCGCTCGCCCCCGCTCCGATCAGCGCCAGGTTGATCGGGATCATCGGCAGCACGCACGGCGTGAGGTTCAACAACACCCCGCCGCCGAGAATCAGAAACACCGCGACGAACCACCCGCGCCGCAGCAGCGCGCGGCCGGTGGTGTCCGTCCCGCTCCGACCGGCCAGAAAATCGAGAAACTCCCGCTCGCCCGCCATGCCCGCATGAGCCCGCGCGATGTGGAAGTCCGGTGGCAGTGAAAACCCCTCCGGGGTTGGCTCCACCGGCGCGCGCCCGCTCCCCGGCGGCGCCGTGGGCGGGCGCCACTCGAGCCGTTCGGGTAGAAAACACTGTATGTCGTCGCACCCGATCCACTCGATCTCCACCGCAATGCCACCCCGACCGCCCCGGGCGATGTCCCATCGCCCGGTGAAGGTCGCGTCATAGAACGGATGGATCTCGCCCGTCAGCGGGTCCGGCCGGCGCACCGGGGAGGGTAGTCGGGGCGTCCCCAGTTCCGTCGCATCGAGCCCGCGCACGCGGAACTCCTCGGCGTACAACCGGTGCCGCGCCGGCACCTCCACCACCACCGCGAGTGTTGTGACCGCGCCGGACACCTCCAAACTGGGGACGACCCGAAACGGCGATTCGGCCCGGGCCAGCGCGCCGGACCCGACCATCATGAGCAGCACCGCTCGAAGCCGGATTGCAACTCTCCCGACCATCGTCATTCTCGAACACACTACGCTATAGTGCCGACATGGCCAACCAGTCAGATGCCACGCCGCTGGAAACCGCCGCGCGTGCGATCTGCGAGCGGCTCGCCGCGACCGGCCACCGCGCGGTGTGGGCCGGCGGCTGCGTGCGAGATCGGCTCCTCGGCCGACCGTTTCACGACATCGACATTGCGACCAGCGCGCGGCCGGAGCAGGTCGTCGAGCTTTTCCCGCGGACCCGTCCGGTCGGCCGCTCCTTCGGCGTCGTGCTCGTCCAGCAGGGCGGCCACTGGTTCGAGGTGGCCACGTTCCGCGAGGATCTCGAGTACCGCGACGGCCGACGGCCCGTCGGCGTGCGCTACGCCGATGAAATCGCCGATGCGCGCCGGCGCGACTTCACCATCAATGGCATGTTCTACGATCCCCTCACCGATGAAGTGCGCGACTATGTCGACGGCCGGGCGGACCTGGCGGCGCGGCTCGTACGCGCGATCGGCGATCCCCGACGGCGGTTCGCCGAGGATCGCCTGCGCATGGTCCGCGCGGTGAGGTTCGCGTCCACCCTCGAATTCGATATCGAGCCGACCACCGCCGCTGCGATCCGCGAACTGGCGCCCGCGATCGTGGAGGTCGCCGCGGAACGCTTGCGAGAGGAGCTCACCCGGCTTTGGCTCGAGGCGATCCGGCCCGGAGAAGCTCTGCGGCGGCTCGAGGCGCTCGGGCTGCTGGCGGCACTCCTCCCCGAGATCGCCGCGATGCGGGGCGTCCCGCACGCTCCCCCGCACCATCCCGAAGGTGATCTTTTCGATCATACAGCTCGCGTGCTCGATCTCATGGAGCGCCGGACCCCCGTCCTCGCGTGGTCGATTCTGCTGCATGACGTCGGCAAGCCGGCAGTTCGCGACCCGGACGCCCCAACATCGTACCGCGGCCACGACACGGCCGGCGCGGAGATCGCCGCCGACATCCTTGCACGCCTCCGCTTCCCCAGGCGGCTCGCCGCTGAGATCGTCGCCTGCGTTCGGTGGCACATGCGGTACCGGAGGATTCCGCAAATGCGTCTAGCGCGGCTACGACGCTGGATGGCGGATCCGGCGTTCGATACCGGACTCGAACTGCACCGGCTCGATCTGGCGGCGCGCGGCATGGAGTGCGCGGCCTGCCACCGGGTCGAGGAGGTCCGGCGGATGCTGAACGCGGAGGCCGCCGTACCCGCACCGCTCATCCGCGGCGACGACCTCATCGCGCTCGGCGTGCGGCCGGGGCGCAATGTCGGCCGCTGGCTTCGACGCGCGATGGATCGGCAACTCGAAACGCCCGGCATCACGCGCGCCGTGCTGCTCGACTGGCTCCGCCAGGAACTGGATCGGACGACGGCCGACGACGACGCGAATCATTGAGATCGGGAAGGCCATGTCGCACCCCGTCCCGCGTGGGACCGACCGCGCCACGGCGCATCCAGTTGGACGGCGGACCTCGCCCGCGTGCGCGAACGGGCCGCTCGCGAGGCCGGCTGCCGCGAGGTCACGCGAGCGTATTCGCCGACTGCTCCGTCGGGTGCGCCTCGAAGTGATGCGGCGCCGCATTCGGCCGTTCGCCAGCGCCCGCGCTGTCTGAATTCCCCCTGGCGTGCTGTTGGATCACTCAGAGAGGTGGTCGCCGACACGAACGTCCTCGCCAGCGCACCCGTTCGGCGGGTTTGTGCTAGAGAGTTTGGGCTGGGCAGAGAGAGCAGAGCGGCCGGATCCCTCGACCCAGCCGGGTGGCGGCGTGCCGGCGGCGCGGCCGGATTCCTTGCAGCTCGGACGGCCGATCGAGGCCGCCACCTCGCGCACCACGGTGAGCACGATAGTTTCGACGGTCGTCGCGAACGTGGCGGGATGCCCGTCGTCACCCCGACTGTCCACTGGATCATATCGGCCCTCCTCCGAATCGGCGCCACCTCCCTCGGGGACGGTGGGACACGGACGGCGACACACCAACAACGGCTGGTCGCAGACCGAACCCATAACGATCTTTCGCCCATCCGTGGTCAACAACCGGGTCTAGGGCTGAGCGCCGGGTGTGGCCGCCACGTGTTGACCGGTGGAGCTCCGCCTCGACGCCCGCCTCGATGATCGTGTCCACCGCTTCCATTGTCTTGGAAGTGAGTTGACAACTTGTCGGCGGAGGTATGTGGTGAGGTTGGTTTCGAGCTTGAAGAGGCGACCGAAGCGATGAGCGACACGTTCCGCTGGTCGCGCAACGGGTCCGTGAAACGGATCGTGATACCATATCGCGTACGCGTGCTGTCCCTCGCCGTAGCGGGGCTAGGGCCCGGGGCGCACGGTCTCGCGGAGCCGGTGCGCAACGGGAACGACTATGCGCTCGAATGGAGCCTTCAGACGAATACCTTGGGCCGAGCGCGGCTGCTCGCCGCCCACACAAACCTGTTGCACGCCTTTCGATATCTACGCGTCGAGCGGATCGAGGCGCGGAATGGCGGTGTGGCGATCACGACGCGCGAACCGGCCGCGGACCTGCCCGTCGAGGTGATCGTCGAAGGTGGCCGCTCGCTCGAGCTGGCCCGCACTCTTGCGCCGGGCGAATCCGTTGCCGCACGCGGCCGCCTTCACCAACCGAATGGCGACCACCGATTCGTGCTGCGTCCCGCCCTGCTCGACTTCAAGGACCGCTCCTCGCCCAAGGCCGGCAAGGAGCTGTTGCGGGAGGTGGATCCGCGTGCCCGCTGAATCCGTCCGGAGGTGTGCCATGAGCCGCAGACGACGATCAACCTTGCGGTGTGCGAGCGTGCTGTTGGGAGCCGCCGCGCCGCTCGGTGTGGCGCAGATGCTCTTTCCGGGTGACGGCTCGGACGAGCCGGGTTTCGTACCGCCGGTGGTTGGCCAGCCGCCCCCGCCGCCGCCCGCCCGAATGTCGTCCGGAGAAGCCTACATCCCCTATCCGCCGCCACCGGTCGTGCCGCAGGCGCGTTCGGAGAAAAAGAATCCGCCGAATCCGCCGGTGATGTTCACGAAGCTGCGCTCCGAGCACGGCATGCTCGATTGGGCTACCCGTCCCGACGACCTCAACAACTTGCTGCGCGACATGAAGGCGAGCATGGACATCCACCTCGCCAGCGAGGTCAAATCGCTCGACGAGATTGATCCGGATCCGGAACGCAATCCGATTCTGTTTCGGTCGGGCCATTTCCGAATCCGGCACACGCCGGCCCAGCGTGCACGTTTGCGCCAGTATCTGCTGGCGGGCGGCATGATCATTTACGACGCGGCGGCCGGCTCGAAGCCGTTCTACGACTCTGCGATCGCGGAGCTGCGCGAGATCTTTCCCGAGGCGCCGGTGCAGCGGCTCGGCCCGGACCACCCGATTTTCCACGCCTATCACGATCTCGACCGGGTCGACTACCGGTCGGGCGTGCGCGCGGCGGGGTATCGCGACTCGACGCCGTGGTTGGATGCCGTGACGATCAACTGTCGGGTCGTCGCGGTCGTATCGCGCTGGGGGCTCGGCATCGGCTGGGACGGCAACACCGACGACACCCTGCGCGCCTACACGGTGGACTCCGCGCGCAAGCTTGGCGTGAACCTCATGGCGTACGCCACTGCCCAGCGCGCCTGGGCGCGGCAGTTCGCGCACTTGCTACAGTTGGTGGACCGCGAACCTTCGGGGGCAGGCAAGATTTCGATCGCTCAGGTCGTCTACGACGGCGAATGGAAGACGCGTCACAAGGGGCTGTCGGTTCTCCTGCAGCAGTTTCATCAGAACACCGGCGTCCCGGTGAAGTTCGCGGTGCGCGAGCTGCGGCTGTCGGACGCGACGCTGTTCGATTCGCCCCTGCTTTACATGACGGGCCATGAGGACTTCCAGCTTTCGCCGGCGGAGGTCCAGGGATTGCGGGAGTATCTGCGGCGCGGTGGCTTCCTCTTTGCCGAGGCCTGCTGCGGCCGTCTCGCGTTCGACCGCGCCGTCCGCCGCGAGCTCCGACGCGTGCTGCCTGAACACGCGCTGCAACCCGTGGCGACGGGCGAGACGCTGCTCACGCTGCCCAACCGGATCGAAACCGTTGGCCTGACGCCCGCCCTCGCCCAGCGGTTGAACCGGTCGCGCGCGGAACCGCGCCTGGAGAGCATCACGATCGAAGGCCACCTCGCCGTCGTCTATTCGCCGTGGGGACTGGCCGGCGGGTGGGAGCTCTCGCCCAATCCCTACGCGCTGGCGCTGGACGAATCCTCCTCCCTCGCGGTCGGCATCAACGTGCTGATGGCCGCGCTCACTCAGTAGTGCGGCCGCGGCCGAGCTCAACGAACCGACTGCGAGACCGTGAAGATCGGCAGATAGATCGCCATCACGAGCACGAGCACAACGCCGCCGAACAGACAAATCACGATCGGCTCGAAGAGCGACGTCGCGGTCACGATCCGGTTCTCGACGTATTCCTCGTACATGCCGGCGATCTTCTCGAGCACCTCGGGCAGTCGGCCGGACTCCTCGCCGACGCCGACCATCCGGATCACCAGGCGGGGAATCTCCGGATCGCGCGCCAAACTGGCTGCGATGCGCTCGCCGTTCACGATGCGTTCCTTCGCGTGCTGTAACGACTCGACGATCACCGTGTTGCCACTCACGGCCGACGTGATGTCCATCGCGGTCGTCACCCCCACTCCGCCGCGCAGCATGATGGAGAGGTTCCGGCAAAACCGTGCGAGCGCATACTCGCGGATGCAGATGCCGAAGAGCGGCAGCTTCAGCAAGAACGCATCGAGCCGCCGGCGTCCCGCTGGCGATCGCCGCATCACGGCGACGACGAGCAACGGCAGCAGCGCCGCGCCGACGAACCATGGCCAGTGATCAATCAAAAACCGGTTGGCGCCGAACACGACCCTCGTCAGCTTGGGCAGCTCCACGTTGAACCCCTTGAAGCTCTCCATGAAGCGCGGCAGCACAAAGGTCGTCATGACGACCACGACGATGAGGAAGAAGATGAAAATGAAGAGCGGATACGAAGTGACCGACCGGATCTTTTTCACCAGCTTCTCATTACGTTCCATGTAGTTGGCGAGTTGTTCGAGCGTCTCGGGTAGGCTGCCCGATTCTTCGGCGGCGCGGATCAACGCGACGAACAGGGTATTGAAGTGATCCGGGTGACGTGCGACGGCCTGAGAGAACGTCTCCCCTTCGTGCAGGCGCCGCACGATGTCCTGCAGCACCTTCCGGAACGTCGGATGGTCCATATCGTTAGCGATGGACTCCAACGCGTCACGCAGGGGCATGCCGGCGTTAACGGTGATCGAGAGCTGGCGGCAGAAAACGGCTTTGTCGGAGATCGTGATTGGTTTACCGGTCACGATCCATCGGCGCTTCGGCGCGGCGGCCGCCGGCGCGCCCGAGCCCGCCGCCGGCGCGGACTCGCCCTTGGCCACCAGCTCCACCACCACATAGCCCTGGGCGCGCAGCCTCGCGAGCGCGTCGGCGCGATCGACCGCCTCGATGGTGGACCGGACCACAAGCCCGGCCGAATTTCGTGCCACGTACTGAAACGTCGTTCTGCCCGCCATGTCAGCCCTCGGTCGGCCAGATCGCCATGGCCTCCTCGATCGTCGTGAGGCCGTGCTCCAATTTGCGCAGACTGTTGCGCACGAGCGTCTCCATGCCGAGCCGGACCGCGGTCTCCCGCATTTCGACGTCGCTGGCCCGGCGCACGATCAGCTCGCGGATCGGGGTGGTCACTTCCAAAAACTCGAAGACGGCTTGGCGACCGCGGTATCCGGTGCGGCCGCACGCGTCGCACCCTTCGCCGCGGTAAAAGGTCCAGCGGCGCGACTCCGGGCAGACGACCTCGAGCGCCGCGAGCTGCTCGTCGGTCGGGGTCGTTTCGCGTTTGCAGCGGGGGCAGATCAGCCGGATCAGGCGCTGCGCGATCACAAGCCGCAACGTCGCCGCGATGAGGTACGGCTCGATACCGATGTCGCGCAAGCGGCTAAACGCGGTCGGCGCGTCGTTCGTGTGCAGGGTGCTGAGCACGAGGTGGCCGGTCAGCGAGGCCTGCATCGCGATCCGCGCGGTCTCCTCGTCGCGGATCTCGCCGATCAGGCAGATATCGGGATCCTGGCGCAGGATCGCCCGCAGCGCGTTCGCGAAGGTCATGCCGACCTTCGCGTGCACATGCGTTTGATTGATGCCTTTCAACACGTATTCGACGGGGTCCTCCACCGTCTGGATGTTCACCTCTGGGCTGTTCAGGTAGCTCAGGGCGCTGTAGAGGGTGGTCGTTTTGCCGCTGCCGGTCGGCCCGGTCAGCAGGATAATGCCGTTGGGAGACTCGAGGATCTTCTTGAAGCGATGCAGCATCTCCGGCGGATCGAAGCCGATCTTGTCGAGGTCCACCACGAGCGAGGCGCGGTCGAGGATTCGCATCACGATCTTCTCGCCGAACACCAGCGGCAGCGAGGAGACGCGCACGTCGATCTCGCGGCCCTGGAGCCGGAACTTGAGCCGGCCGTCGAGCGGGATCCGGCGCTCGGAAATGTCCATCTCCGCAAGGATTTTGATGCGCGTGACGATCGCGGGGTAGAGCCGGCGCGGCGGCGGCGTGACCTCACGCAGGACGCCGTCCACGCGAAAGCGGATTCGGACGTCGGTTTCCTGGGGCTCGAGATGAATGTCGCTGGCACGGTCGCGCACGGCCTGCATGAGCAGCAGGTTCACGAACTTCACAACCGGCGCGTCATTGGCGAGGATCCGGAGCTGGTCGGCATCGAGGACGGCCTCCGCCGGCTCGGCCGGCCCGCTCTCGATCTGTTCGGTCTGAACGATGTCCTGTAGGTTTCGCTCAATGTGGGCGTCGGGCCGGTACTCACGGTCAATCACGCGCCGGATGCGCTCCGCGGTGCTCACCGCGCGGCGGATTTCCATCGAGGTGAGCGACCGCACCGCGTCGACGGCGGCGAGGTCCAGCGGGTCCTTCATCACGAGCGTGAGGAACGACTCGCCCGGCTTCCGGACCGCGCAGACGAGGTGGCGACGCGCCACCCGTTCCGGAACGAGCGCGATATCCTCCGGCTGCAGCTTAAAGTCCGGTCCGAGCTCATAGAACGGCAAGCCGTAGATGTCCGCGAGCGCACGGGCCACGGCGTCTTCGTCGGCGTACCCGAGGTCCACGATCACATCGCCGGCGGGCCGCCCACTCTGCGCGATGATGTCGAAGACGCGCTCAACCTGCTCAGGTGTCAGCCGTCCGCGAGCGTGAAGGAGATCGCAAAGACGTCGCGCGGCCGCCGGCACGCGCGCGCCGGATACTGGCCCGATGGCGTCCTCGCCGGCCATCGCCCGTTTACGGCGCGGGCGCCGCCTCCGCCGGAACCCCCTCCCCGAGAATGGTGGCGGTCAGAAAGATCAACAGATCCACCTTGTCCTTCACCTTCGTCTCGCGCCGGAACAGCGCGCCGACGAGCGGGATTTCACCGAGCAGCGGCACGCGGAACGTCTCGGACCGCTCGCGCTCGCGGACCAGCCCGCCGATCACGATCGTCTCGCCGCTGCGCAGCAGAATTTGAGTCTCCGCCTCGCGCGTGGAAAGCACCGGATAGGTCTCCACGAGCGAAATCCGGTCCGAGACCGACGGCCGTACGATCATACTGATCCGTCCGCCCTCGCAAATCTGGGGCACCACCGCCAACTGGATCCCGATCTTTTCGTAGTACTCGAGCGTTACCTGCGTCTGCACGCTGCCGCCGCCGACCGGCGTGTTCTGGTAGGTCAGAATCGGAAATTTCTCGCCGACGAGAATCCGTGCTTCCTGATTGTTCAGCGTCACGATCCGCGGCGAGGAGAGGACGTTCGCGCCCATCACGTCCTCCAGCGCGTGCAGCAGGATCGAGTACTGGACGTCGGTGAGCTGCTGGAAGAAGAGCTGTCCGCCGGTTGTGAACGGACGCGCGGCCGCGAAGGGCGCGTCGGTCGGCAAGACCCGCGGCTTAGCGTCGAGAGTGAGCGACTCGCCGCGCACGCGCTGGAGGTGGCCGGCGTTCAAAAAGACTCGGTCCACGCCGAACTGGATGCCCAGGTCGCGCGCGGCGTCCGAGCTGACCTCGACGAACCGAGCTTCGATCAGCACCTGCGGGGTCGGCACGTCGAGCTGTTCGACGATCTGTTCGATCACCTTCAGCACCGCCGCCGTGTCGCGGACGACGAACCGCTTGCTGCGCACGACCGTTTTCGACTCCACGGTGCGGCGGCCGCGCGCGAGCGCGGTGTCGGCACCCGAACGGCCGCCCGACATACCGACCGAGGCGGTCTCCGGTTCCCAATACTGGCCGAGCGCCCGCAACACCACCAGCGACCCGCCGGAGCTCAGGTGCGGCCGGATCACTTCCTCCAGATCGGACGCGTCAAGATATTTCAGTTGAAAGACCCGGACCAGCACCGGTTCCGGCGACACCGCGGTGGCCGCCTTGGTGGGGTCGGCCTTCGTGACGATGATGACGTCGTCGGCCAGCTCGTAGGTGAAACCGTAGGGACGGAGGATGACGTCCAGCGCGCGATCCCACGCGAGGTTGTCCACCCGCACATTGACCGGGCCGCGCACGTCGGGTCCGATCACGATGTTCCGGCCCGTTTGGCGCCGGAACGCCTCGAGCACCAGCTGAATGTCCGCATCCTGGATGTTGATCGTGACAAGGTCGGCCGGGGGTTGAGCCGCCACGACCATGACGGGCGGCGCACCCGTGGGCGCCGTTTCAGCGCGCACGAACACCGCGCCGATCAGCAGCAGCGCCGCGGTGGCACGGCCAACTGGCTCGAAGGCATTCATCGCTCCGCCCCTCGCCCGCTCGGGCGGCCCTTCGTCTGGAGCATGCGCAGCATTTCCTTCGGCCGCCCCGACCGGCTCAGCGCCTGCTCCTCGGTGATCAGACCGAGCGCGTGGAGTTGCCACAGCGAGTCCTCCATCGTTTGCATGCCTTCGCTCCGGCCAATTTGCAAGACCGAATAGATCTGCTGAATCGCCCCTTCTCGGATCAGGTTGCGGATCGCGCTGTTCGCCTTCAACACCTCGCAGGCCAGCACGCGCCGACGGCGATCGGTCGTGATCAACAGCTGCTGAGAGCAGATGCCCACCAGCGTCATCGAAAGCTGCATCAGGATCTGTTCCTGCTGATCGGCCGGGAACGTGTCCACGACCCGGTTGATCGCGTTCGCGGTGTCCTGGGTGTGGAGCGTCGCAAGGATCAGATGGCCGGTCTCCGCCAGCGTCAACGCCAGCGCGATCGTCTCGCGGTCGCGCATCTCGCCGACCATGATGACGTCCGGGGTCTGACGGAACACGTTTCGGAGCGCCTCGGCGAACGAGGGCGCATCCTCCCCGATCTCGATCTGCTCAATCGTGCAGCGGCGGTGACGGTGAACATACTCGATCGGATCCTCGAGGCAGATCACATGGCCCTGGCGGTGGGTGTTGATGTGGTCGATCAGCGCCGCCAGCGTCGTGGACTTTCCGCTGCCCGCCGGCCCGGTGATCAACACCAAGCCGAACGGCGCCATTGCAAAATCTCGCACGGAGGGCGGCAGACCGAGGGTCTCAAACGGCGGAATCTCGGTCGCAATCTGACGGATCGCGAGCGCGACAGCGCCTTGCTGTTTGAACACGTGAACCCGAAACCGCGCGGTGTCGCCGAGCGCGGCGGCCAGGTCGGCGCTGCCGCGCTCGTCGAACGTCACCCAGTGCCGATCCTGCATAAACGACTGGGCCAGTTGGCGGGTATCGTCCCTTGTCAGCGGCCGGTCGCCCCATGGTGTCAACAGACCATGAACTCGCATTTGCGGCGGGGTGCCAACGGTCAACACCAGATCCGACGCGCCCAGTCGAACCATTTCGGCGAGCAGTTCCTGAGCATCAAACATGCGTATTCTCTACCTTGTTTTGGGCGCCAGAGCCAGCCCGTCGCGGGCGGCGGAACCGCTCCCGGCTCTTCTTCAGAACACGCAGGGACACACGGGACCCCCGCGCCGGGACGCGGTGCCGCGGTTTGCCGTTTCCCCGCACCGCGGGCACGCACACTTCAGGGGTGGGCCGCCGACGGCGGCATGGGCGCCGCATGTCCCGCCGCGCCGTCCGAGGCAAGGGGCACGAACTGCACTTCGATCTGGTGGGAGGTGGCGGACGGGCTCACAAGTTCGACCCTCCGAAGGCCGCGGTTGGCTGCCTCCGGTGGGGAGCGCTCGACACTGACCACGCGCCATTCGGCCGTCTCCGGCGAGACGGCCCGAACCTCCAGCGACGCATCGCCGTGTCGCAACCGAAGCCGGCCGGCGCCGGCCGGCGCGACGGCCGCATCGGTCACCCACCCCCACCGCACGTCCTGCGCGGAATCCAGGGCGATGTCATCTCGCACGACCACGGCGCCGCGTCCCCTTGTCAGACCCACGGCGCGCTGAAACCGTCGCACCGGCGGATCGTAGGCGCGGCTGAGATCCACGATCGCCACCGCGCCGGTCGGCCCGCCCGTGCAGCGCTCGACCCAGGAGGTGCCCTTGGGCGACTGGCCGCGGCCGCCGATCAGCGGCAGGGCATGGCTCTCCGTGGACGTGCGAAGATACTGCCACCGCTGCCGGCCAAAGTAGCCGGGGAGGCTGTAGGAGTCTTTGCCGAGATCCCTCACCCACCGATGGCCGAGCGCGTCGAGCACGAACGAGCCCAGGTCCAGGTGGCCATGGTTGACGCGGTTGTGACCTGCTTTGACGGCCACCCAGATCGCATTCGAATCTCCCCGCCGGCTTGTCAGGATGATCACCGGCACCTCGCCGCGCACGTGAACATCCAGCGGCCGTTCGGCAGCGCGGGCCGGAGGCCTGGGCACATACCACACCACATGCCACGGACCCGGCCGGCCGCCGGCCGCGATGAGCGCATGTTCATCGGCCGCGGCGGCCGCGTCGTGGAACGTCCGCGCCAGCCACATCACGCAGCCAGTCGGACGCCGCACCGCCTTCTCCGAGGCATCCGCAAAGTTGAAATAGAGACCGGTGGGGCCCGCCCACTCCAGGGGAACCACGGCGGCCTTGGACAGTCCGGGCGCATCCGCCAGTCCGAAGTCTGTTCCGAGCGCGGTGCGCAGCGCATCGAGCCCGTAGGCTGCGTACGTTGTCGCGTAATCCCAGTAGCTGGGCCCCTCGCCCCATCCGCCGTCGGGCGCGTAGCTCGCCAGCGCCCGTGGCATCGAGGTGACCGCGTTCCCGACGATCGTGTCGAGCCATTCCGGATGCGCATCGCCGATCGCGAGCGCGCCGACCAACAGGCCACCGTTGCACACCAGGTTCCAGTTGTGGTTCACGCGCGTCCACCAGCCCAACCTCGCCTGGCCCGCATAGGCGAGACGTCCGGGCTCTAGACCATGGCGGATGAGGCTCTCCTCGATACGGCGGCGTGTCGCCGCATCGAGCGATTCATAGAGCCAGTCGTAGCCGAGCCCCACGGCGCACGTCATCTCCGCCGTATCGAGAAAATGGTCAGGATGCCAGTCAGGATACGCGCAGGCGTTGAGCACCCACCGGCGTGCGGCCTCCGCGAAGGAGCGATCGCGGGTCCAGCGCCAGGCCAGCGCGAGCGTGGCGATCGAGTTGTGATGACGGCGACTGATCTCGAGCAGGATGCCGCGCGAGCTGCTCAGGTGGTAGTCGGGCGGGCGCGCCCCCTGCAGTGAGCGGGCCGAGGCCAGCACCTGGGTGACCCATGCGGCCAATGTCGGGTCCGCCTGCGCTTGCTGGCGCAGCTCGGCCAGTCGTTCCTCCGTCATCCAGAGGCGCGGATGGCCGGCCCGCAATCGGGCCACGAGACCCGTCGGCGTCGGTGCCTCGCCGGCGCACGCCATCGCTCCGGCCACGAGCACCGCGGCCAGTTCCGTCCGCCGCCCAACCGTGCCCCACTTCATTTTGCCCGCCACCACACCGGACTACTCCAAGCCAGTTCGCCGTCCGCCTGCTGCACACGCACATAGTACCAGACCGGGCCGGCCGGCGGATCACGGTCCGCGAACGTGAACTCGCAGCGGCGCGCGCCGACCTCACGTGAGTAAACGAACACGTTGTTCCGGCAGATGTCCACGCGCGCGATCTCGGCCGGCGCCTCGACGCGCACCTCGATCGGCGTTGGGTTGGGTGGCGAGTCGCGCACGGCCTCGCCCATGAAGCGCCCCGCGACGCGCACGTCCAGCAGGATCTTCGCGCCGGTGGTGCCGTAACAGCGCCGCGCGCGCAGCGCCTCGAGAATCGCGTCGCGCGTCAGATCCGGCGCATACACGCAGGCCTTGCCGTAGCCGCCGCCGTGATCGGGGCTGGCAATCACGCCGATCACGATCCCCCGCGCCCACGCGTCTTGCAGAAACCAGCCCGGCGGCGTCGTGCTCCGGGCCTGCCGCGGGGCGCCGTGGTGCTCGTAGGATCCACGCGTCTGGAAGATCTCCGCGACGGGCTGTGCGGTCTCATCCACGAACGACCAGTCGGTCGGCACATTGCCGGTGTCGGCGAGCTGGTGCGGGATCGTCACAAAGTCCGCGCGGAGTCGCCGTAGATCTTCCCAAAGCTGCGCCGGGGTCTGGCCATTTTTCGCGTTCCACCAGCGCGGAAACCGCGCATCAGCCAAGATGAGGTTGCGGTGACCGTAGTAGCCGTACGGATGCGTCGCGCTGTACTGCTCGAAGCTCGAGGTCCACTCCTGCCCGAGAAACGTGAGAAACCGCCCCGCATCCTCATTCACGCGCGCAAGCTTCGCGAGGTACCGCCAGAGATAGGAGTTGATGCCGTAGCCGTGATCGGTCACGCACGCGAACTCGTGCACCGCCAGATCCCGCATATGCTGGTAGCTTTCGTCCACGCTCTGGTCGCGCGTGCGCCCGCAGGGCGAAACGTCCGTGTGCTCGTGCAGGTCCCCAAAGAACAGCTTCCAGCTCCGCCCGCGGTGCTCCACCGTCCAGCCCCGCATCTCCTCACCCCGCGATTCGCGCAGCTCCGCCGGCGGAAACGGATCGGCCGACTCGATCAGCGGCCGCCACTGGGTGGGCGCGGGGGCCGGCGCATCGGCGGGAACGGCGACCAACCGGATGTCGCTGTGCGAGACCTCTGCCGCCACTTCGTTCGACCACTGCGGGGGCATGTCATCGTACTGATGCGCCACCCACACCAGGCCTGGGACCACCGACACACCGGGACGCCGGTCCATGCTCTTGAAGGACGAGATGTTGACCATTTCCGACCAACGATCCCCGCTGAAACACGCAAGCCGCACATTCCAGCCCCTCGGATGGTTGCCCGACATGGGCACCAGCCATGAGACCCACAGTCGTCCCTGTTCATCGAATACCGCGGCCGCCCCCTCGCTTGCCGCCGACAGCGGCCCATGACCCGCCGCAGGCTCCTCGAGGCCGTCCGGCGTGATTCGTGTCAGTTGGAGGCGGCGCCCCACGGTCGCCCCCACGTGATACTCGTTCACTTGCGCGGTTTCGTACACCATCCAGAACTCGTCGCGACGCGCCAACAGCAGCGGATGCCGGTCAATGGCGGGCGCCGTCGTGAGCCTCCGCTCCGGCCCCCAGCGACCGGTCCGCGCCTCCCGCACCCGGGCGTACACATCCACGAACCCACGCCGGAAATCGTGCCATGCCACCATCACATCGCCCGCCGCGTTGAGTGCGATCGCGGGATCGCAGGCATTGACGGCCGGATCGCTAAGCCACTCGACCGGTCCCGGCCGGCCTCGCACGACCGTTCGAACCCCGATGCGGCGCCGCCCCTCGCGGCTGCCTTCCCAGGCCAGCCAGATGTCCTCTCCGTGGACCGCCATGGCTGGATCTGTGTCAATCCCACGATCCGACACCGCGACGCGCCGGCCCGGTCCGGAGGGCGCCAGCTCGATCACCGCGAGATCCCATTCATCGCGCTCCTCGCGCGCGTAGACAACCAACGCGCCGCCTCCGCCCGCCGCCAGACGCGGACCAAGCAGCGACACCTCCTGCGCACCGTCGAGTGTCCACCGGCTCCGCACCGCCCATTCGCCGCTCTCGTCGGCCGTGAGCCGGGCCGCCTGCAGCGTGTCATGGCCATTGCGGAAGCTGATCCACACCGCATACAACGATCCGTCCGCCGCCCGGACCAGCGCCGGCTCGTCATTGAATCCTTCCTGTGCCGACAGCTCGATCTGGCGAGGTGGAACCTCTTCGATGAGTTCGAGGTCATCCACCCACAGCCGGCCCGGCTCACCCGCGAACGACGAGGGGGAAATGAGCTCGAGCGTCATCGTGCCGCTGGCGCCCGGTCTGATCGGAGGAGCCTCGTAGAGGCGCCAGCGCGGAGTGATCGAATCCCAGGCCGCGATGCGCCGCCGCTCGCCATCGCCGGGCATCCGCGCGTAGAGAGTCATGAACACTCCCCGGGTGCCGCGCGCGCGCACCTTGAACTGGTACACGCGATTGCTGTGGACTTCGACCTCTTGAACCAACCGCACGGCCTGCCGCGGCTCGCTGGTTTCACCCATCAGACAAATGCGGCCCGAGGCGGCCGCGGCCGGATTCGTCACCAGCGTGTGCCGCGGATCCAGTTTCCAACCCGCTCTCCCCTCTTCAAAGCCCGGGTTGGACAGCAGATTTCGGACGTCCGCCGCCGTCCCCGTCGTCGCCACCGTGACGCACGCGGCTGCGATCCCCACCGCCGCCAGCGTCCATCCTCTGGGCCGATGCATGGCAGCCTCCCCACGCGGGGCACGCCGCAGGCGCAGCGCGCACCTTCCCCCCCACCACAAACCGAGCGGCCCGCGACTATACCTGTTCCGGCACGGTGTACGGCGCGCGGTACTCACCCTTCAACATCCGGTTGGCCTCGTCGTCGCCGATCACCACCTGCTTCTCAGGGTCGTAGTTCAGTGAGCGGCCGAGGCGATACGAGATGTTGCCGAGGTGCAGCAGCGTGCAGGAAATGTGGCCTTCCTCGATTGGAGCCTCGATGTCCTCCGTCTTTCGACTGCGGACGCAAGCGATGAAATTGGCGAACGCGTCGCCCCCCTGACGCCCCTCCGGCCCCGGCTCGTGCAATTCGCCGAGCCAGCTCTTATAGGCCGTGTAGCCGTTCACGGCCACATAGCCCTCCGAGCCGTAGAACAGGTTCCCGATCACGTTCGTCCACGGCGCGACTTTCTTTTTCTCGCCCTCCCCCGCCTTGGCCCCGCCCGCGGCCTGAACCGCACCGACGACGGCCGGAATGTCGTCCTCGCCGAAGAGCCGTGTGCCGATGCCGGCCTCGTGATTGGTCAGCCAGTGCCGAACTTCGAAGATGAGCAACCGTTTCTTGCCGTCGGGCATCGTGAACTCATACGCGACATTGAGAACGTTCGGCGTTTCCTGGTCGTCGTCAAACATCACCTTCGCGCCGAGGGCCGTCACGCGTGTCGGATACGTCACGCCGAGTCCCCAGCGGGCGATGTCGAGCTCATGCACGCCCTGGTTGCCGAAGTCTCCGTCGCCATAGTCCCAGAACCAGTGCCAGTTGTAGTGGAACCGGTTCTGCGTGAACGGCTTCAGCGGGGCGGGGCCCGTCCACAGGTCGTAATTTACGCCCTTCGGAACCTCAGATGGCGGCGTCTTCCCGATGCTCTTGCGCCGTTTGAAGCAGAGGCCGCGCGCCATGTAGACCTCGCCGATCAATCCCTCCCGCAGCTTCGCCACCATCTCGCGCAGCGCCGGACTGCACCGCGCCTGCGAGCCGTGCATCACAATCCGCTTATATTTGCGCGCCGCTTCGACCAATTGCTTGCCCTCGAACCAACGGTGCGACATCGGCTTTTCGACGTAGGCGTCCTTCCCTGCCTGGCAGGCCCAGATGCCCTGAAGCGAGTGCCAGTGGTTCGGCGTGGCAATCGAAATCGCGTCAATGTCCGGCCGCTCGAGCAGCTTCCGAAGATCTTCAAACGCCATCGGCTCCTTTTGGTTCCGGTCCTTGAACTGCTTCAGCCGCTTGGCGATCTCGTTCTGATCCACATCGCAGATCGCGGCCACCTCGACGTTCGGAAGTTTCTGATAGCCCAGGATGTGATCCCCGCCGCGGCCGCGGATGCCCACCACTGCCACGCGCACGCGCTCGTTGGCGCCGAAAACGCGCTGCGGGTTGGCCACGATCTGAATACCTGCCCACGCGGTTGCGGTCGTCTGAAGGAATCGCCGCCGAGACACTGCGGCGGAGTGCGAGTGCTCACCGTTCATATTCACCTCCGGGTTTGCTGCCACATAGCTTGCCTCTGGTCCCGAGACGGGTCAAGCGGACGGACCGCCCCCGACAGCGGGAGCCTCGGCACCTTCCCATCCGCGGCCCGCCCGGCTCGGCCCCGCGGCGTGCCGCGCTGCGCGCGGATGGCGCCGCCGGCAGCCAGTTCGACGCCGCGGACATGTGCGCGTAGAATGTGGACGGCCTGAGGCGAGGACGACGGTCTGAGCCCGAGGGAAACGTCCGTGCGCGCGGGCGTCCCATCGGGCCGTTCTCTGTCCCGTCGGGCGGTAGCAGCGCCATGGAATCGCGTGTAGGATTTGTGGGCATCGTTGTGACCGACCGCCAGCGAGCGGCCGCGCAGGTGAACGCGGTGCTCTCCGACCACGGCCACCTCATTGTCGCGCGCACGGGGCTGCCCTACGCACGGCGCGGCGTCTGCGTGATCACTCGTATCGTGGATGCGACGACCGACCAGCTCGGTCGCCTCACGGGGCGGCTCGGGCAGACCGAGGGGGTGCGGGTGAAGTCCGCGCTGGCCCCCGCCGCCCGCGCACTTGCGGAGGCGCCGCGATGAGCACCGCCATGGCGTCCGCGCGGGTCGGCGGCCGCTGGGCCGAGACCCGCATCGACATGAGTGACATCGCGAAGTGGCGTCCCGATGGGCGCGATTTCCTAGATCCCGGCGCGATTCGCGACGCGCTCGCGCGGGCCGCCGCCGCACCACCCGATGCGGCCGAGGTGCGCGACATCCTCGCGAAGTCCCGCGCGATCCAAACGCTCTCGCTCGACGAGCTGGCGCGCCTCATCTCCGTGCGCGATCCAGAACTGTGGGCGGAGATGCGCAGCGCGGCCGCCGAGATCAAACGCAAAGTCTACGACAACCGGATCGTCACTTTCGCGCCCCTCTACATTGGCAATGCTTGCGTGAACGACTGCCAGTATTGCGGTCTGCGCAGTGGCAACCGTGAGATGCCACGCCAGATCCTCACGGCCGACGAGCTCCGCGCTGAGGTCGAAACGCTCGCGGGCCGCATCGGCCACAAGCGGCTCATCATCGTGTTCGGCGAACACCCCGCGACCGACGTCGCATTCATGTGTGAAACCATTCGCATCATCTATTCGGTCAAAGTGCGTGCGCGCGTCGGCTGGGGTCAGATTCGCCGCGTCAACGTGAACGCGCCGCCGCTGCGGACCGACGAGCTCCGCGAACTCAAACGCGCGGGCCTTGGCACCTACCAGGTCTTCCAGGAGACCTACGATCCCGAGGTCTACCGCGGCGTGCACCCCACGGGTTTCAAAGCGAACTACGCGTGGCGGCTCTACACAATGCACCGCGCGATGGAGGCGGGCATTGACGACGTCGGCATCGGTGCGCTGTTCGGCCTCGCCGACTGGCGCTTCGAGGTGATGGGGTTGCTCGCGCACGCGATCGAGCTCGAACGCGCCTGCGGGATTGGCCCGCACACGATCTCATTTCCTCGCCTCGAACCCGCGGAGAATGCGCCCTACGTCCGTGAGACCCGCTGGCGTGTATCGGACGACGACCTCGAACGGGCGGTGGTGCTTCTGCGTCTCGCGGTGCCCTACACGGGCATGATCCTCACCGCGCGCGAGGGCCCCGCAATGCGCCGGCGGCTGATCGGGCTTGGCATCACGCAGACCGACGCCTCCTCGCGCATCGACATCGGCGGCTACTCGGCGAGCCGCGCGGAGGGGTCGCAAGACCCCGCGCGCCAGCAGTTTGAACTCGGCGACACGCGCAGCCTCGACGACCTCGTGCGCGAGCTCGCGCAGATGGGCATGATCACCTCGTTCTGCACCGCCGGCTACCGATGCGGCCGAACCGGCCAGTGCATCATGGACCTGCTGCGCTCCGGCGCGGAGGGGCGGTTCTGCAAGCTGAATGCGATCCTCACCTTCCGTGAATGGCTCGATGATTTCGCGAGCGACGCGACCCGCGCCGCGGGCGAACCGCTGCTCGAGCGCGAGCTCGACGAGGTCCGCGAGAACATGCCGCGGTGGTTCCCGGCGCTCAAGGCCGCGCTGGACCGCACGGCGCGGGGGGAACGGGACCTGTACTTCTGAGAGAGCGGCCCTGCGAAGGTTGCGGATTCGACGAACATGAACGGAGTCCAGATCGCCGGAGGCGTGGTGGCGGCGGTGGTGATCCTCGTGGGCGCGCTCACCAGCCGCAGCAGCGTGAAGTCCGCCGTTGGGCCGCGCGAGCGCGCCTTCGTGCGCCGCGTGTGCGCCGCCACATGGACCTTGATCGCGGCGTTCGTGCTCACCGCGTGGTACGTCCCGAGCCCCGCCAACTGGGTGGTGGCGGCCGGTTTTGTGGTCGGCATTCCGTGGGCGGTCTACCGGTGGACGACGCAACGTCAGTTGATCCGCGAACTCGACCTGCGCGAAACCCACGCCCGCGAACACGCCGACGCCGCGCGATCCGCGCGCACAACCTGAGGCAATTCGCCAGCCACCTTGGATGGAAACGTGGGGATTCACCTGGGGGCCACGATCGCGGCACCCCACGAGGCCACCGCCACGCGCGTCGAACGCGTCGAGCGTGCAGTGCTCGCGGCCGTGGACGGCCAAGGCGGCAAACCGAGGTCAACCGCGGGAAGCGGGCCCGGCGTCGGCCGCCGCCCACGGCGGTACATCGGTCAGTGAGCGCTCCAATTCGGCGGCGAATGCGCGCTCCTCGCGCTCGCCATAGCCGCCGCTCAACCAGAGCGGCCAGACCTTCGTGCGAAATCTCCGCCACGAGTCCTCCTCACGGCCGGGCAGAATCGGATGGAATCGCGCTCCGCACGCGCGCGCCGCCTCCAGATCGCCCAGCGAATCGCCGAGCATCAGCGCCCGGTCCGGCGGCACGCCGAACTCGTGAAGGGCGGCCTCGAGCTGCGCCGGTTTCGGTCCTGTTTCGCTGCCCCACAAGCGATCCACCTCGCCGATCAGTCCCGCGGACTCCCACTCGCGGCGAATCTGTTCAAGCGGCGCCTGCGACACCACTACACGCCGGACGCTCTCCGAGCGCAGCTCGTGCAGCGCGCGCACCGCCTCGTCGACTGGGCACACCGGCGGCAGCGCGGCCAGCCGCGCGCTGACTTCGGCCGACCAGCGGTGCACCCGCTCCAGCAGACCGCCGGGATCCTGCCGCGCCGCGGCGGCGAGCGCCTCGCTCGAACGAGCGCCGCCTGTGGCAAGATAAGCGCGCAGCGGCGCCGACGACGGCACTTCAACACCGGCCGCGCATACCTCGGGCTGAATCCGCAGCGCATCGAGAATCTCGGCGAGCACGACGAACCGATGGCCGCCTCGCCAGCGGCTCTCAAGATTAAAGAACCGGACGACTCGGTCCGCCGCCACGCGCACGCGCTGCAGACCGAACTGCTCGATGATCGTCTCGAGCATCACGCGGAACTTGAGCGGCATGTTGGGAAAGACGGTGCCGTCGGAGTCGAGTGCGAGCAGCCGGAGCGCACCAGTGGCCCCCCGCCGCCTCACCGGGCCCTTGCCTCCCCGGCAGCGGCCGACGCCGCGGTGCGATCCGCGGAAAACCGCGCGGCGAACTTGAGTTCCCAGCGCCCCGGGCCTCCGCTCAGCGCCGCCTCGAATTGCTCGACTTCGCGCAGAACGTCGAGGGAAGGAATCGCGGCGAGCAGTGCGGCGCGTTCGTTTCGCGACCCCTCGGCGTCGGTCACGGTGCGGTACAGCACGTAGGCGGCCGCGGCGGTGCGCAGCGCGGAGGCGAACGACGCGCCGCGGAGGAACACCCGGGGCCGCCCATCGGCACCGGCGCGGGTCGCCTCGGCGGCGCGACCCGTGACTTCTGCAGCCAGCAGCATCTGCAGCGTATCGGTCGAGGCCGCAAACGTGATCCAACCGTCGGCCCACACGTAGCCCGGGCCGCCATCGCCGAGCCATCGGCGGAGCGCGCCGCCGGTGCTCTCGATCGCGCGGATTTTCGGCGCGCCGGGCACCGGACCACGAATGAGCCCCCACTGCCACGCGGCATTCCATCGGTCGAGAATCGAGTCGAGCCGCCGTTCGAACGTTTCAGCATCGGCCAGCGGCATGGACACGGTTAGGCCCGGCACCCGAATGCCGAGCCAGCGGCCGACGAGCGGCTCGTCGTAGAGCGCCACAATCCAGGGCGAGCCCAACCCCGCGCTGAGCAGGGCTCGCAGATCGGTCACCCACGCGGGCGGATCAGCGCCCCACCACGACTCCGCTGCGCCGGCCGGCAGAACCAGCGCCGCGGCGGCCCGTTGAAGCGCCGTCGCAACGAGAGACGGAGGCCGCGCCGGCTCGGCTGACGGCACCGCTCCGGGCGGCGCAAGTTCCCAGCCCTCAATCACCGCAAGGCCGGTGGCGGCCGTGCCGTTTGCCTCGGAGATGGCAATTTCGACGAGATCCGGTCCCGGCCCGCGCCCGAGCTGAAGCAGCACCGAATCCGGTTCGGTGCGGTGGTGCAGACGCATTGGATCGGCTGACCGCGGCGCGGTTCCGTCGTACGCATCAAGCAGACGGATAAGATCCGCCGGCCGAGGGCTGAGACAGACCAGCAACAAGCCCTCCTCGATCGCGATGGTGGCAAAGGGACCCTCCGCGCCGAGTCGCCGCGGCCAGACCCAGAGGGTGCGTCCGCGGTGGTCGCCGTAGCGTCGCCAACCCCGGATCCACCCCGCCTGAAGCGCGATCCGCCATCTCCCCGCGGCGCCGCCGAGCCAGGCCGCCCCACCGATCGCGCCTGGCCCGCCACCCGGCACATCGAAGAACCACACCTCGCGCGAACCGAAGCGGCGGACCCACCGCGCGGTTTCCGGGTCATCCAGTAGTCCGCGCCACTCATCCTCAGCCACGCCCAGCCACCGGCCCGCGAGCCGCAAGGGGCGCCACCCTCGGAGCGTCTCCCATCGCGCGGCGGGGCCGCGGTGGCGGATGATCCATCGCGCGCCATACGGCACCGCCCGGACCAGCGCCTCGGACCGGTACGGCACGTGCGCAATCCAGGCGGCAGATGCCACGGCGGCCGCTGTGACCGCCGCGAGCCGCATCAGCCGCCGCACGGAAGGCCCTCCAGACGCAGCGAGCCCGTGAGGTCAGCGACCGACGTCATCCCGTGCCGGACCAGATAGTCGCGGATACCCTCAACCACACGTACCGCCGTGCGGGGTTCGACGAAGTTCGCCGTGCCCACCGCGACGGCTGTTGCCCCGACGATCATGAACTCAATCGCGTCGGCCGCGTCACGGATGCCGCCCATTGCAATCGTCGGAATCCGCACCGCGCGTGCGGCCTCCCAGACGAGTTTCACCGCGATCGGATGGATCGCCGGCCCCGTGAGGCCGCCGGTCACGTTGCCGAGGATCGGACGGCGCGTCTCGATGTCCACCGCCATTGCGGGAATGGAGTTGATCAGCGAAATCGCGTCGGCCCCGCACTCCTCGGCCGCGCGCGCGAAAGCGGCGATATCGCTCACGTTCGGCGCCAGCTTCGGAATCACAGGCCGGCGCGTCGCGGCGCGCACGCGCTCCACCACGCGCCGGAACATGTCGAGGTGCACACCGAAGGCGCGACTCCCCTCCTTGATGTTCGGGCACGAGACGTTGATCTCGTAGCCATGCACGCCCTCCTCACGATCGAGCGATTCCACAACCTCGCCGTACTCTTCGACCGTGCGTCCCCAGACGTTCACGATCACCGGCGTCGGCACCCGGCGCAGAAACGGCAGGTAGTCGCGGATGAACCCTGCGACGCCGGGCCCCGGCAGCCCGATCGCGTTGATCAGGCCGGACGGCGTCTCGACCGTGCGCGGCGGCGGGTTGCCGCGCGTCGGTTCGCGGCAGATGCCCTTCACGACGATCGCGCCGAGCGCGGAGAGGTCCACGAGTTCCGCGTACTCAGGCCCGTAACCAAACGTGCCGGAGGCGACCATGACAGGATTGCGGAACACGAGCGAGCCCAGGCGGACTTCGAGAGAAGGCTCCGTTGAGGGGCTCATGTGGTGGGATCCCTGTTCGGCCGATAGAATAGAAACTCCAGCCCGCGCCGGCTGATGTGAGCGATGTGGTATCCCATCGCCTGCATTTGCCGGACCGCAGTGAGAGTGCGCCCCAAACCCACAGCGGGAAAATTGTGATGAAACTCGACGAGGACTTGGGCGGGCAGTTGACGGGGGGACGAGCGGGCAATATCCGCAATCACCGCGTACTCCCCACCTTCGATATCGAGTTTCAGGAGATCGACGCGGTCGTGACCGAGCTCGCGCATGAGCGTGCTGAGGCGACGCACCGGACCTCTCAACACCGGTTGTGCGCGATCGAAGCCGCGAGGGATCGAGGTGTAATCGAACGAGTCGGCTCGTCGGGGCGCGTAAAAGGTTTGTTCGCCATCGAACGCCGCGATGCCGATGGGGTGGAATCGGAATTCCGCGGGTAGCGATTGCGTTCGAAGCCAGGCGCACGCTTTGGGCGTGGGATCGAACGCATGAACGGTAAGGCCAAATCGATGTATCAGATCGAGATCCAACCGAATGTTTTGCCCCACGCCGAACGAGTACACCACGCTGGAGGGGGATACCACGTCAGGGTGGTACGCCCACTCATCAGCACCCGGGGGCGAGAACTCCAGCGTCATGCGAAGATCGACGCGCACACCCTTGCACCGAAGCTGCCAGCGTCGCCAACCGTCGCGAACCCATTGACTCATACATCGTCCTCCCAGACGATCTCGCGGCACTCGAACACCGGGCCTTCCCGGCAGACGCGCGCCCAGGTCCAGCCGTCCGGGTGCGACGGATCCCGGACCTTTTGCACGCAGGTCAGGCACGCCCCGACGCCGCAGCCCATGGCGCGGTCCATCGAAAGCCACGCGGTCCAGCCACGTGCGATCGCGCGCTCCCCAACCGCGCGCAACATGCCGTTCGGCCCGCAGGCAAACAGCTCCGGCGTTCGATCGGACAACTCCGAGGCCGCCCAGGCGTCGAAGGCATCGGTCACCTGCCCACGCAGGCCGCGCGAGCCGTCCTCGGTCGCCACGCGCACCTCCCAGCCGAGCGCCTCAAACTCCGGCACGCACAGAACGTCCACGGCGCTCGCGCCGCCGACGAACACGATTCCTGCGCGGCCGGACTCCCGCCCCAACAGGTAGAGCGCCGCCATCCCGTAGCCGCCCGCGACCAGTACCGGAAACCGGTCCGGTGCCGGCGTGGGAAATCCGCGGCCCAGCGGTCCCAGCAGGCTGATCACGGCGCCCGGGCGCAGCTCAGTCATCGCGCGGGTGCCGCGGCCGACGGGTTTGTAGAGCAACTCGAGACGGTCATCCTCGGTGCGGAATACGCTGAACGGCCGGCGCAGGATCGCATCGGCCGGAGCCGTCAGGCGGACGTGCACGAACTGGCCCGGCCGCACCCTCGGCGCAATGGCGGGCGCGCGTAGCTCGATCCGCCAGTAGCCGCCGGCATCGGGCAAGTGCTCCACGACAATGGCCTCTTCCAGCGTCATACGTGCAAACCCGCCGGAGTCTGCGAAGAGAGGGGGGAGCCGTCAACCCGCAGCGCGGTGCGATACACCTCAATCGTTTCGCGGGCAGCCCGCTCCCACGAAAACTGCCGGGCGCGGTCACGGCCCCGGCGCCGGAGATCGTCGGCGAGCGCGCGGTCGGTCAGCACCCGCAGCAGCGCGGCCGCCAGCTCCTCGGCGTCCTCCGGAGCGGCATACAGCGCCGCGTCGCCCGCGACCTCCGGCAGCGAAGCGCGGTTCGAGACCACCACCGGCGCGCCGGCGGCCATCGCCTCAAGCACGGTGAGCCCAAACCCCTCGTAGAACGACGGCAGCGCACACACACCGGCCGAACGGTAGGCCGCGGCCAGCTCCGGTCCCGACGCATACCCGCGCCACTCGATCGCGTCCGCCACGCCGAGCGCCGCCGCCTCGCGCTCCGGTTCGGGATAACGGGAATCGGGCGGCCCCACCACCACCAGTCGAGCCGCGGGCAGGCGGGCTCGAACGCGCGCGAAGGCGCGGATCAATCCCACGAGGTTCTTGTAGGGATCGCGCCGTCCAACGTAGAGGACCGTCGGCGTCACGGCCCCTGCCGTCGGCTCGCACGACGGGTCGCCAGCGGCGAGCATCTCGGGATCCGCCGCTTCGGGCACCACATGCACACGCGCCGCGAGATCCCCGCCCAACGTGCGCGTGACATCCTGCGCGGTGCAGCGGCTCGGCACAATCACCGCCGAGGCGCGTCGGGCACCCGCGCGCACGAGCGCACGAAAAAGCGGCAGCCACCGGATCTTCCGAGCCCGCGGCGTGAACTGCGGAAACCGCAGCGGGATCAGGTCGTGGATCGTGATCACCGCGCGCGGCCGGGTTCCGCGACGCCCCACCGCCGGCAGCGGGATCAGCCAGTTCGGCGAATGGAACACCTCGACGCGCTCACGGCACAGCCAGCCCGCCAGACCGACCTGCCCGCGGATTTCGAACAGCCCCCACCCCACGCGGCGAGGCACGAGATTGGCCGGCGGACGCCACGTACCACAGGCACTGCACTCGCGCTCCATCACCGCCGGATCCGAAAAGAGCGCAACAAACTCGATCCCTGGCGCCGCGAGCGGCAGATGCCTCAGCAACTGCCGCGTGTACCGGCCGATGCCGCTGATTTCGGCAAAGATCCAGCGCGCATCCAGCGCGACGCGCTGCGGCGATGCGCTCATCGCGCAGTCTCCGCCGCCGATCGGAGCGCGGCCACCGGCGCCCGCCCTTCCGCGACCGCCCGATACACCGCCCACGTCCGTCGTGCGGTCTGGGCCCATGAATAGCGCGCAAGGTTCGCGCGCCCGCGTTGCACCAACGCCGCGCGGCCGGCGGAATCGCCGAGAAGCCGAGCAAGTTCGGCGGACCATGCGTCGGCGTCAAAACCACGTATAACCCGCGCGCCGTCCCCGCAGACTTCCGGCAGTGATCCGCCTTCAGAGACCACTACCGGCGTGCCGCAAACCATCGCCTCGAGCGGCGGAAACCCAAACCCTTCGTAGAGTGACGCGCAGACCAACAGCTCCGCGCCGGCGTAGAGCGCGCAGAGTTCCGCGTCGTCCGCGGCCGCAATCACGCGGATCTGGTGCGCGCGCGGCGAGGCCGCGATGCGTGCCGCAGTCTCGCCCCATTTCCAACCCGGCCGGCCCGCAATCACAAGGTCGCCGTCGAACGCGCCCAGGCGCTCGAACACCTCCACAAGAAAAGCGTAGTTCTTTCTCGGCTCCAGCGTGCCGACCGACAGCAGGTAGGGACGGCTCAGACCATGCGCCTCCCGCGTGCGGCGGACCACATCGTCGGGCGGGCGCTGGAATCCCTCCGGCGCCGCCAAGGGAACGGCCACCACCTTCGACGCCGATCCGGGCCACTGCGCGCGGATCTCGTTCGCGATGGTTTCTGAGTCCGCGAGGATGGCATCGGCCCACGCGACGGTGTCGTTAATGTACGCCCGCAAATACCGCAGGTTGCGCTCCTCGGTCGTATGGGGGTAGAGAATGAACGAGAGATCGTGGATCGTGACGACGCTCCGGCCACGCCGCAGCGGAGGGCGAATGAAGTTCGGAAAATGGTAGATATCGGCGGGGCCAGCGAGACGATCGAACGGCGGCCAGCCGCACCATGCCCAGGCTTTTTGCGCCACGCGGCCGGGCAGCCAGCGCAGCCGGAGCAGCGTCGCTCCAGCCGGGACATCCACGGCGGCGCGACCGCGAAAATCGAAGCAGAACAGCCGCAATTCGTCCCCCGGTGGCCGCTGGCTCGCCAGATGCGCCGAAAGGCAGGCAACGTACCGCCCGACGCCGGCGCACTGGGCAATCGCGGCCTGGATGTCCAAACAGACCCGCATGCGCACATCCTAGTCGGCCACGCCCGCCGGGCCAAGAAGTGCGGTGCGACGGAGGCTGAGGCCCGGCGACAACAATGGCAGGCTCAATTCCCACCTACAGTCCCCAGCCACGAGCAGGTTCAATCGCGCATCATCCCCTCTCGTTTGAGCCGTCACTTGGATGCTGCGCGGCGGGTCGAGGCGCCTTCGTCCGGTGAGGCCCCGACGCACCCAGTACCGAAGCGGGGCCGGCCCCGCCCCGGCCGCCACCGGTGCGCGCGTGCCCTCCCGCGCCGCGGCCCGCAGCCGCCCACCGCCGGATCCGCCGGCGCCGCTCTTCGGTAACGACTCGAACCGTTGCCGGAACAGTGCCCCACGGATGGCACCAGCTCGCATCCGTTGAGCGAACACCAGCCGGGCGGGCACAATCGTCGAGTCCGCCGTGGACGTTGCGACGGATCGGCTGGACGTAAAAACGTGGCGGCTGGCCACGGGATCCCCCGACACTCGGCGGCCAACGACCGAGCCGATCCCGCGCCATTTGCCCGTTTTTTCTCGCCGCTCCCCAAAACACGAAGTTTTCGACCATTCACGCCTCGACGTGGTAATGGGTTGCCGGCAGAGAAACCCAGATCAACTTCGATACACCCCCTCGCTCTTCGGTGGGGAACGCTCCGACGACTCTCCCGACCTGCCCACTGTCCGACGCTTCGTCCAAACCCTGCGGCCGAGAGGCTCCTGAGCACGTTGCGGAAGCCATTCGCAGGCCGTGGAGGGTCGGGTTCTACCCCACCCTACGGCCACGGCGTATGCCTCGGTAATTCACGGACGGCGTGAAAGCCGACAGCGTGAAAGCCGTCCCTCCAATTCAATCGCGCTCAAATGGGGACAGGCACCTGCCTTATCCTGCCTTATCCGCCGATTGACTCTATCCCTCGAGGGACGCCTTCCACGGTGTCCGACTCCAGGCCGCGTGGAACCGGATCGGTCGGGCTGGCGTGTGCCTGTCCCCATCTTCTGTTCCCAGCCCCGCAGCAGGCCCGGCGCTCCGCTGTAGCTCCGGCGCTCTGCCGCCGGAGCTTTCTCCCCCAATCTTCCGCCGGAGGACCGGCGGAACTACAGCGGTCCGGCGGCTCGACGCTTGCAGGTCACGCAAGCTCTCAGCCGGTACGGCGCGGCCCGGAACTCGAAGAAAAACGATCCGAGGAAGGAAGAGCTCGATCTCGAAGCAGCTCTCGGGAGGCGGAAGCGCCGGTGGGGACGCGGAAGCCGAGGTTGATTCGGTTCTATGACGGAGATGTTCGCCCTTCCCGCATCCAGCCCCCTCGTCTCACCCCCAAAAACCATCCACAGCACAATCGCGACGCCCTCCAAACAACCAGCGCGAAATCGGTACTGCAACCGGCGTCGCCCGCCGCACTCATCAGGTCCAGAAATGCGGATGCTTGTGGAGTACTGATAAACAACCATTGCGGATGCCAAGACCGCGGCGGGCAAGGAGGCGGGGGTGGCGAGGGCTGAGGCGCGAACATCTGGGGTGGCATACGGTCGTGAGGCGACCGCGTCGGCGTTTCGTGGTTCACGGGCTGCATTTGGCTCAGATGCGTGGGGTCGTTGAGGGTCAAAGTAATGCCGACGAAGGCCATCGCACTGCGGAGCGCGCGGCGTTGATTGCGATCGCGGGACGTGACAATCTGGGCAGGCGGGCTGCGGACCTCGTGCCGCCCGCCGCGCGAAAGCGGACATGACGAACGCTCAACCCACGGTCTGCTACTACGCGGAGGCCGGCGCGCCGCGCGGGCCGGTGTCCGCCGCAGAGCTGCGCGCGATGGCCGCGGAGGGCCGCATCCAACCCGACACGCTCGTTTGGACGCCGGGCCTATCCCAGTGGGTGCGCTACGGCGAACTCGCCTGGCCCGAGGCGACACCGCCATCCGTGGAACCGATCCGCCGCTGCGCCGAGTGCGGCCGGGACTTCCCCGAGGGCGACACCATCCGCCTGGGCCCGCTCTGGGTCTGCGGCTCCTGCAAACCCCTCGTCGTCCAACGCTGGATGGAACGCGGCCTCGGAACCGGCGCCATCCCGTACGCCGGATTCTGGTCGCGGCTCGCGGCTTCGATCCTGGATGGAATCGTGTTGATGATCGCCTACTACGCCATCTACGTTCCGGTGATATGGACCCTCGTCCGTCGGCTGCGTCCAAGCGAGCGGCCGATCGAAAACCTCGTCGTCTTCTCGTCGGTGACCGTGACGCTGTGGGCGCTCTCGATCGCGATGCACGCACTGTATGAGATCTGGATGGTGGGCCGGTTTGGAGCGACACTCGGTAAGATGGCGCTCCAGCTTCGAGTGGTGCGAGCCGACGGCTCGCGAGTTGGCTACGCGCGCGCGGCGGGCCGTCATTTTGCGAAGTATCTGAGTCAGCTCACCGCGGGCATCGGGTTTCTCCTGGCGGCCTGGGACCCCGAGAAACGCGCGCTGCACGACATGGTCGCCGACACCCGCGTGGTTCGGAGCTGATGCGCCCACGTGACGACCGCCCTCGAGTATTGCCCGCGATGCGGACACCCGTGGCCGCGGCCCCCGGCGTTGCGCGAGCAGTTCAATTGCCCCCACTGCGGCGCGGCGACTGAGGTACTCCGCTTCGCAGCGGCACTGCGGCCAGCGCGTCCATCGGAGTCGCCCGACATCGCCGAGGGGGCGGTGTGCTTCCGCCATGGCACGCGGCGCGCGCAGGTCGTGTGCGCTCGATGCGGACGGTTCGCCTGTGAACTGTGCGCGGTCGACGCCGCCGATGAGCCGCTGTGCGCCGAGTGCTTCGGCCACGACGTGGGCTTGGGCGGGCCGGGACTGCGCTACGTATCGCACCTTGTGCAGTATGACAGCCTGTGCCTCTGGATGGTGCTGTTGCCGGCGCTGGGCTTGGTGACGGCTGGCTTCACTCTGTTCACCGCGCCGTTTGCGCTGGCGCTCATGTTGTTCCATTGGCGCCGGCCGATGAGCGTCCTGCCGCGCAGCGCCCTGCGACGGTGGCTCGCCGTGCTGATGGCGGGTGGGGTCACGCTCGCCTGGTTCGGGCTCTTGGCCTGGCTGATCCACCGACTCGTCACGGAATGGATGGCCGCCTAGGGAGAAGTGATCGCGATGGCCGAGGCGTCACAGCGGGACCCACCACGGTACCGGCGGTTGCCGGGCCGCTGGTATGGCGTGGCCACGAAGGCGAGCGTGTGGCTCGCGCCGGATCATCTGTTGGTGGTGGAGCGTGCGTGGTTCGTGGAGCACTACTGGCGACTGCGGCTTCGGGACATCGAGTCGGTGGTGCTGCAACGCACCCGGGCGCGGGAGATCGGCGCGGCCACGGCGGCCCTCGTGCTGGCGGCGGGCCTGGCGCTGGCACCTTGGCCGCCGGCCGGGTTGGAACTGCGGACGGCCCTGGGGGGCTTGGCGGTCGCGATCGGCGCGATGGCGCTCGTGATCGAGCTTGCGCGGGGCGCGGGCTGCGCGGTGACCGTGCGAACCCGGACCACCTCCGTGCGCGTGCGGGCATGGAGCCGTCGCCGCGCCGCGAGGCGCGGCATGGAGCAGCTCTGCGAGGCGATCGCTGCCGTGCAACCGCCGCTGACTGCCGAACAGTTCGCGGCTGAACGCGGGACGGAGGCCGATCCCGAGCCCGTCCAACCCCGTCCCCCCGCGCTGCCGCCTGTCGCGCCGCCGCGCGCCTGGGCAGGGACCGTCGCCGCACTGCTCGCCGTCGAAGGCGCCGTCGCCGCGGGCGCGCTGGCGTTGGAGAAGATCGCTTTCGCGTTCGCGCCGCTGGCCGTCACAGCCATTCTGATTCTGATCGGCGCCGTGAACACCCTCGTAAAATCCATGGGGCGGCGGGCCGCCGAACTGCGCCAGTGGGCCGTCGCCGTGATCGTCTACTGGGGCGCTCGGGGCGTCGCGATGTACGCGATCTGGCTGGTGGCGGGATGGCGGGAGTCTGGCCAAGGCGATGTCCCCGCGCTGTGGCTGGGCATCTGGAGTTGGAGAAGCGCGGACGTGGCGGTGCAGGCCCTACTCGGCGCGATCGCGGCAGTCTCGGTGTTGATGGCGGTCCTGGGTGGCCTCGCGGTTCACCGTGCGAAATGAGCAGCCCTCGCTCCATCCGCCCGGACACGACGGCGCGCGGAACCCTGGCGGCGCGCTGCCAGCACCATCCCTCCCGGCCGGCGGCCGCGCGCTGTCCCTCGTGCGGCGGCTTCTTTTGCCGCGAATGCGTGACCGAACACGATGGGCGGATGCTGTGCGCGAGTTGTTTGGCCCGGTCACCAACCACGGTGAAACGTCCTCGCGTGCGGCCCTTCCGCGCACTCGCCGCCCTTGCGGGTTTCGCCGCACTGTGGGGATCGCTGTACCTGCTCGGACGCCTGCTCCTCGCCATCCCCTCCGAGACCCATCCCATCGCCTCGCCGGACGCGTGGTTCTTCTCCCACCCACCGATCGCGGAGGATCCACCATGAGCCGCGCACGCCGCACCGACGAGCGGACGGCCGTGGAGCTCGTCGAAGAAGCGCTCGCGTTGCTGCGGCGTACCCCCTCGGCGCTCGCCTGGCATTGGCTGGGGGCAGTTCCATTTTGGCTCGGCCTTCTCTGGTATTTCACTGATATGACGCACGGCGCGCTCGCGCGCCAGCGCTGTTCCTTCGGCGCACTCGTGGTCGCGGTGCTCTATCTCTGGAAACGCGCCGCCCAGAGTCGGGCGGGGGCATGGCTGCGGGCCGCCGCGGTGGATGCGGTGCCTCCTCCCTGGGGGTGGCGCGACTGGCGGGTGATCCTGGGCCTGCACGCGCGCTGCTCGACCTGGTCCCTGCTCGCGGCCGGGCCCGCGGCGCTAGCCGTCGCACCGTTCGGATGGTGGCTGGCGTGGCACGAGAGCCTCGCAACCGTTTGTGACCGGCCGTCGCACGACGCAACCGACGCCGTGCGGCGCGCCTGGGCGGCGGCGCGCACCGATCCCGGCCAGAATCACCTCGCGATCGGCATTTTTTCGATCGCGGCGCCGATGGCGGCGATCAACATCGCGATCGTTCTGGCGCTGCTCCCCGAACTTGCGCGCGCCCTGTTCGGCGTCCAGTGGAACCTCGCGCTCGACGACACATGGATGCTCCGCGGCTCGTTCGCATTGATCGTCGTGGCGGCGACCCACCTGGTGCTCGATCCTGCCCTCAAGGCGATGTATGCCGTGCGCGCATTCCATGTTGAGGCACGCCGCACGGGCGCGGACCTCCGGGCCGAGTGGCGCCGCTGCCGCGCCGCCGCGCTCGTGCTGATGCTGCCCGCCGCCGTGGTCGCCGCGCCCGCCGCGCGCGCCGGCCTGCCGCCCCCTACCCCACCCGCAGCGGTAGCTGCCGAACAGTTCAACGCGGCCGCCGACCGCGTGCTTGCCCGCCCCGAATTCGCCTGGCGGCTGCCGCGCGACGCCGAGCCCGCCGGCGCCGACTCGGCAACGGTGCTCGACCTCGCCCTGCGCTGGTTCGGGCGGCAAGTCGCCACAATCGGACGCGCAGTTCGCCGCCTGCTGGACCACATCGAAACATGGCTGCGGAGCCGCGAAATCGAACCCTCCGATCTCGCGGAGCACAGCCACCGCACGGACTGGGTCCGCCCAACCGCCTGGGCGGTGGCGGCCGCCGCGGCACTCGTGCTCGTGACCGGCATTCTTCGCGCGGCGCGGCGTCGCGCGCCGCCGCCCTCCGCGACGAACGAGGCCGCGGCCACCGCCGCGCTCGACGCCGAGACGACCCTCGCGACGAGCCGGCCCTCTGACGAATGGATGCTCCTCGCCCTCGAACGAGCGGCGGCCGGCGACCACCGCCGCGCCGTGCGCGCCCTGTTTCTCGCGATGCTCGCCCATCTCGCCGCCGCGGGCTGGATCGAAGTGCGGCCCTCGCGCACCAATCGCGACTACTGCATCGAGCTCGCTCGCCGCGCGGCCGCACCGGAGAGCATCCGCCGGCGGTTTGCGCACTGGGTCAACGTGTTTGAGCGGTGCTGGTACGGAACTCACATGGTCGATCGGCACACCCTCGACGAGATGCTCGCGGAGCTGGAACTCTGGCATGACAGCGCGGCGTGACCTTGCGGCCGTCGCCGCGGCTCTCGCGCTGCTTGCGCTCTTCGCGGCCGGCGCGCTGCGGATCTTTTCGTGGCAAGCCGACGCCGGCGACGATGTTCCCGCGTATTCGTCGTTGCGCTGCGATCCGATCGGATTGCGCGTGCTGTACGAAACAGTGCGCCAGATGCCGGGCCTCGATGCGGCGCGGCTCTATCAATTCCCGCACGATCGGCTGCCGGAGGGAACGGGCACGCTGCTGTTCGCGGGTCTGCGGACGGCCAACGTCTCCGGCCTTGGGTCGCCGGAGCCGCTGGCCAAGTTCGCGCGCCGCGGCGGCGTCATCGTCCTCGCCTGGTCGCGCACCGCATTCGCCCCCGACGTGTCGCCTCCGCGCTCCGGTCCGCCCCGGCACCGACCGGTGACCGCGAGCCCCGACCCTCTCCGCACGTGGGGGGTGGAGATTCGCCGCGCATCGTCTCGCACGCCCGCCCGCGCCTCGGACGGATGGCCCTGGCACTCCTCGCTCTATTTCGTATGCGCCGCCCCGGAATGGGAAACCTGGCTCGAATCCGAGGGTCGGCCGGTGCTCATTGCACGGCCGTGGGAGGGGGGGCGCCTCGTGCTCGCCAGCGACTCGTACCTGCTGAGCAACGAGGGTCTGCTCCGCCACCGTCGGACGGACCTGCTCTGCCGCATGCTTCGCGGACCCACCGTCTGGTTCTGCGAGGCGCATCTTGGCCTGCGGCAGGTGCCGGGTTGGCGCGACTCTGCAGCACGCCTACGCCTCGGAGCGGTGGGCGCCGTGGCGCTCGTGCTGTTGTCGCTGGCCCTCTGGCGCGCGATGGCGCCGCTCCTGCCCCCGCGGCCGCAGACCGCGCCGCGCGCCGTGCGGGACGTGGGCGATGTGCGCGACGGGTTTCTCGACCTGGTCCACCGCCACCTGCCCCCAGAACGACTCCCGGAGGTGTGTCGGAACGAATGGCGCCGTTTCTGCGCGCCGGCAAACCCGGCCGCCGCCGCGCGGCTCGCGGCGGCGGGCGCGCCGCCACCCGATCGTCCGCCCCTGGAAGCCCTTCGCGAGCTGCATGCCCGGATCCATCGAAAGGAGTCCATGCCATGTCCCAGCCGTTCGAACTGCTGTTCGATCGCGTCCACGCGATCCGCGCCGAGGTGACGAAGGCCATCATCGGCCAGCTTGAGGCGGTGGACTTCGCGATCGCCACCGTGCTCGCCGGTCAGCATGCGTTGATCGAGGGCGTACCCGGGGTCGGCAAAACGCTGCTTGTGCGGGCCCTTGCGCGCACGCTCGGCGTCGAATTCGGCCGCATCCAGTTCACGCCGGACCTCATGCCCGCCGACATCACGGGCACGAATGTCTTCAACCTCGCGCGCAACGAATTCGTGTTTGCGCCGGGGCCGATCTTCACCGCATTCCTGCTCGCCGACGAGATCAACCGCGCCCCCGCGAAAACGCAGTCCGCGCTGCTTCAGGCGATGCAAGAACGCTCCGTCACGATCGACCGCACCACGCACGCGCTGTCGCCGGACTTCACCGTGTTCGCAACGCAAAACCCGGTTGAGTTCGAGGGCACGTATCCGCTACCCGAGGCGCAAAAGGATCGCTTTTTCCTCCGCATTCCGATGGGACCGCCCGAGCGGGAGGCCGAAGTGGAGCTGGCCGCTCGCACGCTCGGCTCCGACGCGCCGGAGGCGCTGGTCGAGCGCGGCGATCTCCAACCGCAGCTAGGACCGGGCGGGTTGGCCGCACTGCGCGCTGCGCTCATGACCCTGACCGTGCGGCCCGAGATCGTCGGCTACGTCGTCGACATCGTGCGCGCAACACGCCACCACGACAGCATCCTGCTCGGCGCCGGCCCGCGCGCAACGCAGGCCCTCGTGCTGGCCGCGCGCGCGGCCGCCGCGCTCGAGCAACGCGACTTCGTGACCCCGGACGATGTGAAGCGGATGGCACCGCACGTGCTTGGCCACCGGATGATTCTGCGGCCCGAGTACGAGGTCGAAGGTGTCCAGATCGAAGAAGTGGTGCAGTCCGTGCTCGCGGAGGTGGCCGTACCGCGGTGATGGTGCCCTCGACCAAACTGATCCGCTGGGTCGCATGGGCGGGTGTGCCCCTGGCGCTGATCGCGGCCGCAGCGCCGAACAGCGGGAACGCGCTGGCCGCGATCGCGGCGACGGCCGTCGCGCTGGTCGCGCTCGACGCTGCGCGCGCCGCGCCGCGCGCGCGAGGTGCGGCCGTCTCAGTCGCTTCGCCGGTGCGCGTTGTGGTGGGCGAGCCCAGCGAGGTGCCCATCCAATGGAGCGCGCCGAACGCCGACCCGCCCGTATGGTTGGCGCCGGACTGGCCGCCGGAGCTCGGCGCCGCCGAGCCGCCGCGCCCCGCGTTGGAACCGGGTCGCCAGGGTATCTGTCGATGGCCGTGTCGGCCACGGACGCGCGGTCGCTACGCGCTGCGGCTCGCCGCGCTCATCGCGCGGTCGCCGTGGGGGCTCTGGGAGGTCCGCCGGCGGATTCCGCTCAACACGGAGATTTTCGTGCTGCCCAACTTGCGCGAGGAACGCCGGCGCGTTGCCGCGCAGTTCCTCTCGCGTGGCGGCATCGGCCTTCGACGCCGCCGACCGGTCGGCAAGGGCCGCGAGTTCGAAAAACTGCGCGAATACGTGCCGGGCGACGACTACGGCGACATCCACTGGAAAGCGACCGCGCGCCGGCGACATCCGGTGACCAAGCTGTACCAGATCGAGCGCACGCAGGAGGTGATCGTCGCGGTCGACGCCTCCCGGCTCGCCGGCCGCCCGGCGCCGCGGCGTCGGGGCGAGGTTACCCCGCCCATACTGCTCGACCGCTTCATTTCGGCCGCGCTTCTGCTCGTCGCCGCCGCTCGCGATCGGGGCGATCGCGTGGGCCTGCTCGTGTTCGACCGCGCCGTGCGCCGCTTCCTGCCCCCGGGTCATGGCGCCCCGCATCTCCACCACTGCCGCGATGCGCTTCTGGGCGCCTCCCCGGCGCCCGGCTCGCCGGACTACGGCGAGATGTTCGCGTTCCTCCGCACCCGCCTGCACAAACGAGCCTTGATCGTCGTGCTCGCCGCGCTCGACGATGCCGCCGCTGCGGCCCGGTTCGCCACCGCCGCCGCGGCCGCCGCGCGCCAGCACCTGCTGCTGGCCTTGTCCATCCGCCCACCCGAGGCTCGCCCCGTCTTGTCGGGTCCGCCGCCGGCCAGCCTCGCGGACGCATACGCGGCTTTGAGCGGACATGAGCGGTGGCGTCGGCTTGAGGAGCTCCGCCGCGCGCTGCGTCGAATCGGGGTGGTGTTCGAGGCCGTGGACGACGAACGGCTGAGCGCCGCCGCGATCTCCCGTTACGTCGAGGCTCGGGAGCGGCAGCGGCTGTGATCGTGAACCTCCATCGGTTCCTCGAGCGGCGCCGGCCGGTGTGGTCCGAGTTCGAGCGCCGGATCTCGGCCGCCGCGGACGCCCCCTTCCAACGGCTCGAACTCGACGACCTGCGGCGGCTCATCGAGCTCTACGAAGAGGTCGCGGCGGACCTCGCCGACGTCCGGGAGCTCGGCGGCGAATCCGAGCTGCGCGCCTACCTTGAGGCGCTCGTCGCACGGGCCCACGCCGAGATCCACGCGCTGCGGGAGCCGGCCGTGCGGTGGCGGCCGGGGCGGTGGTTCGCCGAGAGTCTGCCTGCCGCGATCCGTCGGCGATGGCGCGCCGGCACGCTCGCGATCGCCATCTACGCGGTCGGCGCGGCCTTCGGCGCGGCGGCGCTGATCGTGGATCCCTCCGCGCGCGAACAGTGGCTACCGTTCGACCATCTGCGCAAGCCGCCCGCCGAACGCGTCGAACTCGAGCAGCGCGAGATGTCCGCCCGCGGCGACCGTGACGAACGCGAATATCGCACATTCGCGGCATGGTTGTGGGTCAACAACGTGAGGGTGTCCCTGCTGCTGTTGGCGCTCGGCATGACGTTCGGTGTGGGCACCGCGGCGGTGCTGACACTGAACGGCATGCTGCTGGGCGCAGTGGCGGCGGACTTCGTCGTCGCGGGCCAAACGCGGTTTCTGCTCGGCTGGCTGCTGCCGCACGGCGCAGTCGAGATTCCAGCGATTTGGCTGGCTGGCCAGGCGGGGTTCACGATCGGCGGCGCACTGCTCGGCACCGGCGCGGCGGCGCGGCCTCCGCTCGCAGAGCGGCTGGGCGCGGTCCGAACCGACGTGCTCGCGCTGATCGGCGCCGCCGCGGCGCTGTTGATTTGGGCAGCGGTCGTTGAATCGTTCCTCTCGCAGCACCACGAGCCGCGACTGCCCTACGGCATCAAGATCGCGATCGGCGTGCTTGAGCTGAGCGCGCTGGGCGCCTACCTCTGGCGGGTGGGACGCGCCGGGCGGGAGGCGACCCGCGGATGAACGGCGCCGCGCCCCGTCTCGAGATCCGCACGCCCGAGGGCGTCACCTTCGCGCTGCCTCTGGCCGGACCGGTTTCTCGCATGCTCGCCTGGCTCGTGGACCTGGCCGCGATCACGGCGATTCTCGTCCTGTTCGACCGGCTGATCGCGCTGATCCGGCCGCTGGCGCCCGACACTGCCGCCGCCGTGCGCTTCGTGGGCATTTTCGTTCTGTCCGTGGGCTACGGCATCGTGCTCGAATGGCGGTGGCGAGGAGAAACCATCGGCAAGCGTGTGCTGCGAATTCGGGTCGTGGACCGCCGGGGGCTGCGCCTGTCCCGCGAGCAGGTCGTGTTGCGCAACCTGCTGCGGGCGGTGGATCAGTTACCGCTGTTTCATCTCGTCGGCGGCGCGGCAGTGTGGCTGAGCCCGGTCGCGCAGCGCCTCGGCGACATTGGCGCGAACACCGTCGTGGTTCGCGTCGCCGATCCGGCAGTGCCCGACCTCGACCGGCTGGCGCCGGAGCGGTTCAACAGTCTGCGCGAGCGGCCGGATCTCGAGGCGCGGCTGCGCCGATGGCTGCCACCGGCCGCGGCGGTCGTCGCGCTGCGCGCGGTGCTGCGGCGCGAAGAGATGGAGGCCGAAGCCCGCGCGGCGCTGTTCGCAGAGATCGCGGCCGACCTGCGCCAGATCTGCCGGCTGCCGCGCGAACACACTGCGGTGATCTCGGATGAGCAGTTCGTGCGCAACGTCGTCGACTCGTACTTCCGCGCGCCGCGCCGCCCGCACCCGTCCGCCTCCGTCTCGCCCAATCGCTGAACCAGCGGCCGCTCCGCGCGGCTCCGCCCGCCGGACCACCGACGCGCCGCAACCGGCTGCGCGCACCGCGGGGCGCGGACGCGCGCACACACTCATCGCGCGGGCTGAGCGCCGACGCACCAAAGCGTGCGCTCGCCGCGCAACAGCAGCCGCCGGCCGTACGGCGCCGGCGAGGCGCGGATCGGCTCGCCCATCGGAATACGCGAGATGACCTGGAATCGCGGCCGAAGCTCGGCCACGAACACCACTCCGTCCTCCCGCACGGCATAGAGCCGGTCCGCCGCGATCAGAGGCGAGGCATAGAACGGCGTTCGATCGCGTTCGAGCAGCCCGCTCCACAGCGTGCGACCATCGTCCGGGTCCACGCCATACACCTCGTGACGGTCCCTCAGCAACACGACCTGGCCGCGCCAGGCCAGCGGCGTCGGCACGTAGCTGCCGATATCGGTGCGGACCCATCGGTGCGCGGTCGCGGTGACGTCGCCCGCGCCGCCCAGCTCAAGGCCGAACAGGCGCGTGCCGCGGCCGTACGGCACGATCAGCCGCTGGCCCATCCGAAGCGGCGAGGCGACCGGCGGCCAGTTCGAGCGCCGCTCGGGGTTCAGACCGCCGCAATCCCAAAGCACCGTGCCATCGCGCGCGTCGTGCAACGTCACGTGCTCGGCATTCCACACCAGCACCACCTCGCGCCCCGTCCACTCAAACACCATCGGCGTCGTATAGCCCTGGTCGGCCTCGTAGGCGCACGGGTAGGCCCGCGGCACGCTCCACAACAGCCGCCCGCCGTCCCGGTCCCATGCCGCGACGTACGATTTCGGCCCATTCATGACCGAAAGCACCACCGCGTTCGAGGTCAGAACCGGCGACGTGCCCACGTCCCAGACCAGCTCATCCCGCCCGAATGTCTCCTCCACGTTCACGATCCAGCGCACGCGACCATCTTCGAGCGAAACCGCCGCCAGCGTGCCGCTCTTGTAGTAGACCCAGACCATCCGACCGTCCGTCACCGGCGAAGGATTGCAGCTTGAAGCGGCGCGGTGTTTGGGCGGCCGCGCCGGGCCGAACGTTGCGCGCCACAGTTCCCGCCCATCCGCGTCGAACGAGAGCACACCATCGCGCCCCTCGATCGGGGCCGTGAGCACGATCCGTCCGTCCCATACCGCCGGCGTCGAGGCGCCCACGCCGGGCAAGCTCACCCGCCACGCGATGTTCGAGGTCGGCGACCAGGACACCGGCAGCGGCGTATCCACAACCGCGTTATCGTTGGGCCCCCGCCAGCGCGGCCAGCGGACGTTCTCATCGCGACCCCACGCCAGCGCGCCGCACAACGCGCCAGCCCACAGCGCGAGAAGAAGTACCCTGCGCGCACGCAGCTCCATGCGAACGATCATGCGTTGCGGTCTCCGGAACGGCGCCCACAATAACCGGACGGCCAATCACCGTCCACTGTGCCCGATTCGTCCGCGCCGAGGCCGCGGCCGTCCAATCTTTGGACGACCGCCGAGCCCAAACGTCCAAGCCTTGGAACTCGGGTCCGCATCTCCGAGCGCACTGCACGCGGCGGAAGCACAATCGCTGTTGGTCCGGGAGCTGTGCCGGACGGACCGAACGGACGGCATCGGCCCCCCCCCAACGCCGGCGAGACGACAGCGTCCGCCCGCCTCCGCGGGAGCCGAGCACCCGACCGATCGCGGCCGGTTGTCGCCGCGAGCGGCGCCCCGGCGACTGCTCGCCAGTGTTCTGCGATGGTTGGCGAATCTTCATGCCCGACGCGCGCGCCAGCACGGACTGCCGCATGACCGGCCACCCCCTCACGACATCGCCAACTTGCAGGCCTCGGAGGTGTGATAGGATGGAGTCGTGGTGGGCCGGCCCGGGCGGGCCACCGCCCAGGAGGTTCGTATGACGCGCCTCTCCGCAGCCGTTCGGTCGTTCGCCGCCGCCGTCGTGGGCACAGCCGCGCTACATGGTCGGGCGGCCCGCCCCGGTGTGGACTCACCGACCCGGGCGCCGGCGCCCGACATGGGAGCGGCGCGCGTCGAGGTGTACAAGCGAGTGGGCGATCTTGATCTGAACGCCTACATCTTCGACCCGCCCGGCCACACGACGAACCGACCGAGGCCGGCGATCGTGTTCTTCTTCGGCGGCGGCTGGCGCAGCGGGACGCCTGCGCAGTTCCGCCCGCAGGCGGAGCGGCTCGCCTCGCGCGGTATGGTCGCGATCTGCGCGGACTATCGCGTCGCCTCTCGCCACGGCGTCGTCGCGAAGGACTGCGTGGAGGACGCGAAGTCGGCCATCCGTTGGGTTCGGGTTCAGGCGGCGCGGCTCGGGGTGGACTCGAACCGCGTGGTGGCGGCGGGCGGTTCGGCGGGCGGACATCTTGCCGCCTGCGCGGGCATCGTCCCGGGCTTGGAAGCGCAGGGCGAGGACCTGAGCGTGTCGTCGGTGCCGAATGCGATGGTGCTGTTCAATCCCGCGCTAGTGCTCGCGCCGCTGCCCGGATTCGGCGATGTTCCCGAGAGCCGGTTGGCCGAGCTGCGCGAACGGCTCGGCGTAGAACCCGCCGCGCTCTCGCCCGCGCATCACGTACGCGCCCAACAGCCCCCTTGCATCATCTTCCACGGCACAGCCGATACGACCGTTCCGTTCCGCACGGCGGAACTGTTCGCGGAGACGATGCGCCGTCACGGCAATCGCTGCGAGTTGATCCCCTTCGAGGGAGAGGGCCACGGTTTTTTCAACGCCGGGCGGCCGGGGCGCGGATATGAAGAAACGCTTCGCGCGATGGAAACCTTCCTTGAGTCGCTCGGATACCTGGACCGCACCGCTTCCGGTCCGTCGGACGACCCTGCGGCCCCACCACCCAAGTCATCGATGCGCCGCGCGGGCGGTATTACATCACGCGGCCGGGCAGCGCCCAGTTCGGGAAATAGGTTTGTGCGAGCAACACGTAGAGCAGAGCGCCCATCACCAGGAACGTAACGATCGCAACAATCGCGTAGCCAACTCCCGGCTCGCGCGTCGGAACACCGAGTGCTTCCTCGAGCTCGGCCTTCGGCTCCATGGCGAGGATCGGCGATGGCCCGCCTTCCGTTTTTGGAGCCGCGGTGACCGGCGGACGCGTCAGCACGACGGTGCGGGCGCCGGTGGCGGGCCCCTCGCTTCGCTTGATGCGAATTGTCTTGCGCTGCGTGGTCGGCGCGGTCGCATCCAGCGCGGAGGCCGGGATCGAAATGCGGGCGGTGGCCCCCTTGGCCTCCAACGTCTCGGCCGGCGAGGACACCTCGACGGTGTGAGGCCCTTCGGCCGGCGGTGACACGACCGGCGCGGCCGGAGCCGCTGGAGCCTTCAACACCACGGTCTTCGGCGCGGCACTCGGCGCACCCTCGGGCCGCTTCAGGACGATCGTCTTCGGAGCCGGACCCGTGCCGGGCCGTTGCAACCGGACCGTCTTCGGCGGCGCGCCCGGGGCCGGCGGGACGGCGGCGGGCGGGATGACCATCTTGCCCGTGTCACCGAGCGATCCGCCGGTCGGCAATGACTCTTCCTCGTCGATAATGATTCTTGCAGTTCGGCCGAGCGCCCCCTGCGCGGCCGCCTCGGCGGCGACGGGCGAGGGTTGCACGCCCTCGGTCGGAATCGGCGAGGTGGCGCGCTTCGTCGGAATGGCCTTGGGCACCTCCCCCGCCGTCTCCGCCGCGAGCTTCTGCGACTCGCTGAGCGGAATCCGCGAGGTCGCCGCTTTCGCGATCGGCACCGATTCGCCCGGCTTCACGGGCTGGGAATCGGAAATGCTCACCCGCGTCGTCTGCGACTTCGGCGTCGCGGCCGACGGACTCCTCACTTCGGTGCGCGGCGACTGAAGCTCCTTGAGCACATCCCCGATTCGCAGCGGTTCGCCACCGGCGGGCGCTGGTTCGGGCGGTTCCGCGGCTCCCAGGTCAATGCGGGTGGTGTCTGGCTTTTTACCATTGGCGGCTCCCTGCAGTGGCAGGCGCAGTTTCGGCGGCAGATCCGGAGGAGCCGGCGTTTCCGGAGACGTGTCCCTGACCTCGTCGCTCATGGTCTAGCCTCGAATTGGCTGTGCTTCTCAGTGGCACATTAGGACAATTCCTCGCGGCGGTCAATGCCACGGCGCCCTTCGTTTGGCGTCCGGCGCGGCGGGGGCCGGCCCGGTGGTACGTCAGGCGACCAGCCCCCTTCGAGCGCCCCGAGACGTGCGCTTCCGGGGACGGCGCCCGCGCCACGCAATGGCGCTGCGCGGACCTCCCCGCTCTTCTGGGCCTTGACGGCTTGCCAACCGGCTGCCGACCATGTTATGCGCGGCTGCAGGATGGCGTACCGTTATGCGGCCGCCCCAAGACAGGGAGTACCACGGATGAACCAGACCTACCCCAGCCTGATTCACCGCCGCTCGTTCCTTCGGCGTGCCGCCGCGGCCACGGCGGCGGCAGCCGCGCCGCGCCTCGCGGTGGCTGAGCGAGTCGACCGCCCGTTCCGCACCGCGCTGATCGGATGCGGCTGGTGGGGCAACAACATCCTGCGCGAGGCGATCGCGTCGCGAGAATGCCGCATCGTCGGCCTCTGCGATGTGGACCGGCGCGCGCTCGAGGCCACTGCCGCGCGCGTCCGCGAACAGTGCGGCGACGAACCGCGGCTGTTCAAGGACTACCGTGAGCTGCTCCAGGCCGAACGGCCGGACATCGCGATCGTCGCGACGCCAGATCACTGGCACGCGTTGCCGACGATCGCGGCGGTGGAGGTCGGCGCACATGTGTACGTGGAAAAACCAATCGGCCACACCATCGGCGAGGGCCAGGCGATGGTCCGCGCCGCGCACGCTGCCGACCGAGTTGTGCAGGTCGGCACCCATCGGCGCATCTCGCCCCACAACCTCTCCGCACGCGAGTTCATCCGAAGTGGCCGCCTCGGTCGGCTCGGCATGGTGCGCGCGTTCGTGCTGTACGGCGGCGGCCCCGAACGACCGCGGCGTAACATCGAGCCGCCCGCATGGATCGATTGGGATCTCTGGTGCGGACCGGCGCCGATGCGCCCCTTCAACAGCGAGCCCGACGGTTCCGGCGGCGGGATCCACCCGCGCGGCTTCCGCCAGTACCTCGACTACGCGAACGGCACCCTCGGTGACTGGGGCGTCCATTGGCTCGACCAGATTCTTTGGATCACCGGCGAGCGTGCGCCGCGCACCGTGATGTCCATCGGCGGCCGCCCCGTCAAAGGCCCGCCAGTGCTGACCCAAACCGAGCAAACCTCCGACGCTCCAGACCATCAGTGCGCGATCTTCGAGTTCGATTCGTTCACGGTGAGCTGGGAACACCGGCTGTTCGCGGGGAACAACGCCGAGAAGGGCGAGAACGTCGGCTGCTATTTCTACGGCACCGAGGGCACACTACACCTCGGCTGGAGGTCCGGCTGGACGTTTTATCCCAGCGATCCGAAGAAGCCGGAGATCCGCGAAGACGCGCGACTGAACGCGCCGGACCATCAGAACATCCGCGAGCTGTGGGCCGACTTCATCGCGGCGATCCGCGAGCGCCGGCGGCCCGTCAGCGACGTCCGCGAGATTCACCTGGCCACAAACATGTGCCTGCTCGCGATGATCTCGATGAAGCTGCGCCGCAGCCTCCGATGGGATGCGGAACGCGAGGTGATCGAAAACGATCCGGAAGCCAACGCGATGCTGCGACGCGACTATCGTGCGCCGTGGCGCTATCCAATCGTCTGAGCCGCCGCCCCGTCGTCGTGGGCACCACCGCGCTCCCCTGGCCGGGCGGTCCAAGCGGCTTGCGCGGCCACCCCCCGCGCGTAGACTAGTGGTATGAGCGCGCACTCCCTCGTGATTCAGCGCCGGCGCGGGGCGGCTGCGCTGCAAACGATCGGTGGGGTGGTGCTGGCGGTCGCACTGATTGCGTTTTCGATCTGGTGGGGGCGCCGCCAGTCGCCCGCCGTTGTGCTTGAGCGCACCGATGATCAATTCCCTGTGCTGTATGTGTGCGAAGCCTGCGGACACAAGTTTGAAATGACCTACCAGCAAGCCTGGGCATTGATCCGCGAAGGCAAGACCGAAAGCCCCGAAGGCCAGTACCGAAGGTTTCCCTGCCCAAAGTGCGGTCAGATCAAGGCGGTGAGCCATGAAGCGATTGCTCGTTGACCGTGCGACGCGGCGGGGGTTCACGCTGGTCGAATTGCTGGTGGTGATTGGGGTCATCGCCGTCTTGATGGCCATGCTGTTGCCGTCGGTCACCTCGATGCGCGAGCGCGCGATCATGGTGCGCTGCAAGCAGAACCTCGGCAGCATCATGCAGGCGGCGATCCAGTACGCCGCGCAGTCGCCCGACCGCGACTATCCGGACTCATGGCGCTGGGTCTACAGCCGCAGCCTTTCCTACGGTGGTGTCTGGATGGACTGGGCCTACTACGAAACCGTGACGAACGGGTTTCTCTGGCCGTTTCTCGCGCGCGAACCACGGGTGTTCTATTGCGAAAAGTTCCTCAAGACCTACCCGCTCAATCCGAACTTTCCGCCCGGCGCCCCCTGCTATGTGAGCTACGTGATGAACGAGTACTACCGGGCGGGCGGCTGGAACAGTCAGCCCCGCATGCGCCGCCAGCAAATTATGTTCCCGGCACGCGAAGCGATCTTTGGCGAAGAGACGCCGATCGCCACGCCCTACAACAGCAGCGTGATCAACAACCTCTGCCTCGGTGTGCCGGTCTACGACGGCAAGGACGCGAAGACCGGCACGAAGCGTGACGGGCTAGCGGCGTTCCATGACGCGCCCGGGGGGAATCTGCGCGAGGGATACGCGAACGTCGCGTTCGCGGACGGTCACGTCGAGCGCGTCCACCCGCGCGACATCAAGGAGTACTTCACGCCGGAGATCGTGAAGCGTCGTTTGTTCCCCGATCGCATACCGCAGTGAATAGCCCGGTACGCGACCCTATGTGAAGCTCAAAGGAGGTCCGTGAATGAACCGACGCGCCTTTCTGCGCCGTACCGTTCTGGCCGCCTCGGCGCCCATGATCGCGCCGTCGCGGTTGTTCGGCGATCGCGCCCCCTCCCATCGCATCACAATCGGCCTGATCGGCATGGGCCTGATGATGCGGACCCACCTGCGTTCGATGTGCGGCCGCCCGGATGTGCAGGTGCTGGCGGTGTGCGATGTGGACCGCGGGCGGCGCCAGGCCGCGCGGGAGGCCGTCGAAGCCGCCTACGCAGCGAAGAGCGGCACCGGCTCATGGAAGGGCTGTGAGGCGGCGCACGAGTTCGAGAGTGTGCTGGCCCGCGAAGACATTCAGGCCGTGCTGATCGCGACGCCCGACCACTGGCACGCTCCGATCGCCTGCGCCGCGATTCGTGCCGGCAAGGATGTCTACGTTCAGAAACCGATGACGCTGACGCAGCGCGAGGGCCGGGTGTTGAGCGACCTGGCCCGCCGGTGCGGCGCAATTGTGCAGGTGGGGTCTCAACAGCGCTCCGAGGCGGCGTTCCGACGCGCCGCCGAAATCGTGCGGAACGGGTGGATCGGCCGTGTCCACACCATTTATGCGCGGCTCGGCGAGTTCCCGCCGGCAGTCGAACTCCCCGAGGAACCCGTCCCCGATGGCTTCGACTACGACCGGTGGCTCGGCCCCACACCCTGGCGCCCGTACAACGCGGAGCGCGTTCAGGGGGACTACGGCGGCGGCTGGCGGCGATTTTGGGAGTATGGCTCGCGCAAGAACGGCGATTGGGGGGCCCACCACTTCGACATCATTCAGTGGGCCCTGGGCCGCGACGATTCCGGCCCGGTCGAATTCATTCCGAAAGGCTGGGAGGGGGCCGAATACCAGATGCACGTGTACGCCGACGGCGTGCGCGTGTTGCGCGACCATCCGACCCGCAACGGCCACATGATCCAGTTCATCGGAACCGAGGGGGAGGTCTGTGTCAGTCGCGGCAACCGGCTCGAAACAATCCCGGCCGCCTTGGCCACCCGTCCCTTGGGCCCCGGCGATGTGCGGTTGTATGAGTCGTCCGATCATGAGGGGAACTGGCTGGACAGCATCCGCACGCGCCGCCCACCGATTTGCCCAGCCGAAATCGGCCATCGCACCGCGACCATTTGTATCTTGGCGGGTATTGCCGAACGGCTCGGACGGCCGATCCGATGGGACCCTGTCCGCGAGGACATCGTGGGCGACGAGGCCGCCCGCCGCTGGCTCGACCGGCCACGCCGCGCGCCGTACGTCATGTTGTGAGACCTTCCGTTGGGTGGAGATTCCGCGATGAACTTCGTTCGCCGTCTTGTCATGGCACTGATGAGCGCGATCGCCTCGGCGGGCGCCGAGGATCTGTCGCCGATCGTGGCCGGCCTTCAAAGTGAGGATGCTCAAGTCCGCGGAGAGGCGCGGCAACAACTGCATACGTGGACCGCACGGGTCTCGGCACCGGACCGCGCGGACGAGCGCACGCAACTGGAGCAGGCATTGACCGCGCGCCTGCGCGACGCGAGTCTCCCGCCCCCGGTGCGCACCGCCCTGATCGTGCCGTTGGAGACCATCGGTGGTTCGAACTCGGTGCCCGCGCTGGCAGCGCTGCTCGGCGAACGCGATCCCGAACTGCGGGATGCCGCGCGCCGTGCGCTGGAGATCAACCCCTCGCGCGAGGCCGGCACCGCGCTGCTCGCCGCCCTCGACGCCGCGTCGGAGCCGCGGTGGCGCATTGGGCTGATCCATTCCCTCGGCATGCGGCGCGAAACAGCCGCCCTTCCCGCGCTGTCGCGCGCGCTAGAGGACCCGGTGCTGCGCGAGGTGGCCGCCGCCGCACTCGTGCGCATCGGCGGCGTGCCCGCCCTGACCACGCTACAACGTTCCGCCGCCACCGGCACTCCCGTGGTCGCGACCGCAATCGCCGAAACCGGCCGGCGCGCGGGCGGTGCCGGCCGAGCTGCCTGGTTGCGGTTGGCCAACGACACTCATTCTCCCGGGGTCGCCCGCGCGGCCGCCAGCGCCGGCTTGATCGAACTCGAAGCTGATCCCGAGGAGGCCGTGCGCCGCATTGTGGCAGCCGTCTGCGATCCGGCCGCCCAGGTCCGGACAGCGGCGATCGCCGCGGCAGAACCCCGGCGCAGTCCCGCCCTCTCAGCCGCCCTCACCTCCGTATGGGACCGCCTCGCCACGGATGCGAAGCTGGGTGCATTGACGCTGATGGATTCCACCGCCGCCGAGTTTGTGGCGGTACAGTGCGCCTCCGCCGACCCGCTCGTCGCATGCCACGCCGTCGAGATGCTCGCGCGACTCCAAGGAGAGGCCGCCGCACCGAAGCTGATCGAGGTCGCCGCCTCCGACGCGCCCGCGCGGGCCTGGGCCGCGCGCGCCCTTGAGGCGTTGGCGGGAGAGTCCGTCGCGGCCGTCCTACGTCAAGCCGCAACGCAGGGCGAGCCGGCGCGGCGCGCCGTCGCCTTGACGGCCCTCGCGCGGCGCCGCGACCCGCAAGCGGGTTCGCTGCTTCTCACCGCGCTGCAGGAATCCAATCCCATGGTCTCGCGCGCCACCGTCGAGGGATTGAAACTCGTGGGAACGATCGAGCATCTCGATGTGCTCGTCCGCGCCGGCCTGGGCGGGAAGGCAGACGCCCTCGAGGCCGCCCGCGCGATTCTCGTGCGCACCGATGAGCGCGTGACCGCCGTGGGCCGCCTCATCGAACTGGCAAAGTCATGTCCGCCCGCATCCCTCGCACCACTGGTGGACCTCATCGGCGCCGCGGGCGGAGCCGACGCATTGGGCTGGATCCGGTCACAGTTGACGAACGAGGTCGCGACGGTGCGTGACGCTGCGGTGCGCGCATTGGCCAACTGGCCCGATGCCGAGGTGCTCGTTCCCCTACGCCAGCTGGTTACGGCATCCGACGCACCCGACCCGCATCGACGTCTTGCGATTCGAGGCATTGCGCGGCTCGTAGCCGCCGCCACCAACGCGCCGGCCGAACTCCGGTACGAGGCCGCCAGCGCGGCTCTCAGTGCCACCCGTGATCGTGCCGACCGCGTCGCACTCATCTCGGCACTGGCCGGCGTGCCCGATCCGCGCGCGGCCGCGGCATTGCGTGAGCAGCTTCAGGCCTTTCCGGACGCGCGCGACGAGATCCTCGTGGCGATGGCCGGGCTCGCCGAGGTTTTGCAATCTCGGGACCGCACGCTCGCCCGGGAACTCGCGAAGCAGGTCATGGAGACGCCGTCCGCCCCCACGGCGGCGAAGTCCAAGGCCGAAGCTCTCGCGAAATAGGCTCCAGAATTCGCGCCTAACGAGGCGACAAGCGCATTCGCCCCCTTCGGAGAGCGGAGTGCCAACGCTGGAGCCGTGGCATTCAAGCATCCGACGACCCGCGAGCGCACCGGCCGAGGAACGAGTGAGCGTCGGCCGCTCTGCGGCCAGCCACCGCGGTAGCGCGCTGCGCGGCGCGCCCCACTCGAAAGGCCGGGCTCAACGCGGCCTTGCAGATCCGCCCGCATGATGGGCCTTGCCCTCCACGGGCCTCGCATGCGGGAGGAAGGACGGTGACCATGGACGTCCACAACCACCGGTTGTGGCGAGAGAGCCGCGCTCGCCGGCCGCAATGATCGTAGGGCTCTTGTCGCCGCGAGCGTTGACCGCGGCCGTTCGGCACGCGACGCCGTTTCGTCGGACCTTCCGCCTCGATGGTCATTGAACGCTCGGGCACCACCGGTCCATAACGACGGACGATGCCGCTCCCCTCCAAAGTACCGCCCCCACCCTCTTCGTGCGGCGCACTCAGCCTGTGGCTCCGACTGCCACATGAGCGCGGACGGCCCCTTCAGCCGCCGGGGCGGAGCACGCGGCCAGCGCGCGCACCGGTCATGGCGCCGCCGCGCCAGGTCGCCACACCATTCACGAGCACGAGCTCGATTCCCTCGCTCAGCCGATGCGGCGACGCAAAATCGGCGCGGTCAGCGACGCGGTCGGGATCGAACACAATGAGGTCGGCCTTCATGCCCGGCGCAATTCGCCCGCGGTCGCGAAGCCCAAACTGTGCAGCCGGAAGCGCGGTCATTTTTCGGATCGCCTCGGCGAGGGGCACCGTCCGGCCGTCCAGCGCCGCGCGCAGGAATCGCGGCATCGCACCGTACGCTCGAGGGTGCGGATGGTCCCGACTCAACGGCCCGATGGGCGAGCGGACGCCAGCGTCGGTGCCAAGCATCACCCAGGGCTGGGCAAGGATGCGCCACATGTTCGCCTCGCACATGCCATGAAAGAACGCCTGAGTGCCCAGCGCGTCCTCCTCCATCAGGCGCAACGCCGCGTCCACTGGCTCCAGACCGAGGCGTTCACCCACCTCCGGCAAGGTCATCCCGGTGAACGGTCTCAGGTCGTCGCGGCGGGTGGAGCCGATAACAATTCGCGCCCAGTCGTCGCGCGTCGGGCGCTCGGCGAGCAGAATGGCGCGAATGCGGTTCCGCGAAGCGCCCTCGCGCAGTCGTGCGAGAATTTCCGCGCGCCCGCCCGCCGCCGCCCACGAGGGCAGGATCACATCAAGATCCGTCGCCGAAGCGGTGTACGGATAGCGGTCAGCCGCAACTCGAACACCGTCCGCTCGCGCGCGCTCGATCAGCTCCAACGCGAGTTCAAGTTTCGACCAGTTACGCGATCCCGAGGTCTTGAGATGGGAGATCTGAAGCCGGGCACCGCTGGAACGTGCCACGCCGAGCATTTCCTCGATGGATTCTAGCAATCCATCGCCCTCGCTGCGCATGTGCACCGTCACGATCGCGTCGCGTCGCGCCGCGGTTTGCGCGACCGCCCTGAGCTCCGGCCGTGGCGCGTACATGCCCGGCGAATAGGCCAGCCCGAAGCTGACACCCGCCGCGCCCTCGTCCAGCGCCGACTCGAGCTCGCGGTCAAGCCCGGCCATCTCCTCGGCGGAGAGCGGACGCGCCTCATAGCCCGCCACACAGCCGCGCAGCGCGTTGTGGCCGACGAGCGCAACAACATTCACCGCGGGCCGCCGCTCTTCTAGCAACGTCAGGTACTCCGACATGCGCCGCCACGGACCGGGCAGCGCCGGCGTTGCCCAGTCGGCCGGAAGCCGACGTAGGCCGAAGCGCGGCGCCGCCGAGGCGCCGCAGTTGCCGATCACCTCGGTCGTGATGCCCTGTGAGACCTTGCCGGGTGCTCCCGGATCGATCAGCAAGTGGGTGTCGGAATGTGAGTGAACATCAATGAATCCGGGGCACACGATTCGACCCTCGGCGGCCAACGATTCGCGCGCCGGCGCATCTCGCAAATCCTCGACCGCCGCAATGTGCTCGCCGACCATTCCGACATCCAGTCGGGCCGGTTCCGCGCCGGTGCCGTCGCAGACGAGCCCACCGCGGATGACGAGATCGAAGGTCATGGGGAGGCCGGATCCGCGGAGGGGGCGGCGCCGGCCTCGACCGGGGCGCCGTCGAGCAGGCGCGCGACCTCTGCCTGTACGCGCTCTAGGTCGTCCAGATGCAAACGCGGATCAAGTATCGTGAACACATCGCCCGTCCGCCGATGCTCGTAGATACGGCGACGCTGCCCGTTGTCGAGCAACTCGACATCCCGTTCAACGAGGATGCGCTTGCGCTCGAGCATCACCGCGAGCACGAAGATGGCCGCTAGGTGTCGCTCGTCTCGCGATTCAATCAGCCGGCGCAACAGCGACTCGGCGGTCTCCTTTTGGATGGGATCCACGATGGCCGGAGGCGAGCGCCACACGGTCCGCCACGCGCTGACGCGCGGGCCATTGGCGCCGTCAGCGCAGCGAAGGCAGACATCCACCCGGCGGTGTCCGGTCTCGGAGTCAGGCTCGAGGCGCGAAAGTATCGTCTCGCCATCTGCAAATGCGCGGCCGCAGGTCGCGCAGGCGGAGGCCGGTGGTCGCACATTCCATTCAGTTTCGTGCAATGCGGGCATTGTCGCAATCAATCCATTAGCGCCAACAATGGCGCGTCAGCTTGCGCACCGTACCGCGGCCTCGTCAAGCCTCCCCCGGAGAACTGGGACCCGATGACGCGGTTGGGAAATGAGCGGCGAATACAGACGTCGGCGAACGTAAGCGAACATCGTTGACCCCACCCGCGCCATTCGCCGGTGTTTCCCGTCGCTTCCCCAAACCACACGAGTGTTTCAACCATCCGTCCTCCCTGGGGACAGGCACCTCGCCAGCCGTTGGGTGGCGTGGCGCAGGTTGGGGACAGGCACAACACCGGCCGCCGCTATAGCTCCGGCGCTGTGCTGTAGCTCCGGCGCTCGGCCGCTGGAGCTTTCTCGCCCGAAATCTTCCGCCGGGGGACCGGCGGAACTACAGCGTTCTGCAGGCAGAGCCGCCAATGCTTCGGCGAGCCAGGCCGGCGGAACTACAGCGCTGTAGCTCCGGCGCTCGGCCGCCGGAGCGCCGCGCAGGTGCCTGTCCCCATTGTCCCCATTGGGATTCGCGATCGAGGTCAAGCGCCTCCGTGCCGAAGCCTGCGAGCAGCGGGGGCGCCTTCTCGGGGCGCGCAGGGCGGGTGGCCGTTGGTGGGGACACGTACCTGTGGGATGTGCCGACTCGCCGGTCGGCCAGAACGGCCTCAGAAGCCCTGAACGGGCGGTTCGCTCACGGTTTCTGCGCAGCCGACGGCACCGGCTCGATGAGCTCGAGCGCGCCCGCGTCACGGCCTCGCCCGTGTGGAGGTCGGCCGAGCATGTCACGGCGCGCGGGGCCATCGAACTGCCACGTGTACAGCTCCTCGATGGTCGTTTGCGCGTCGGCAAGCGTGCCGCGTGCGATCCGCAAGAAATCGAACGTGGCGTCGAGCCATTCACCGTGCGGCGTTCCGCCAACGAGCAGATCGCCCTCGTTCGCGAGTACTTCGGGGCCGATCCCCGGCCCGACGGCGTCGAGCCGTCCATCCACATACAACCGCAGCTCGCGCGCGTCCCGGTCCGCCTCGGCCACCAGATGCCGCCAGTGGCCGTCGGCCACACGCGCCGAGGACACCACCTCTCCACGGCCGCCTTCGGCGCCCGCGACGCCAAGCACCGCGCGACCGTCGCGAATCGCGAGCCGATAGCCCGTGCCGCGCTGTTTGCTGACGACCAGCCCGTCGCCGCGCGCCTGCAGCACGACCTCGACCAGAAAATTGCCCCGGTGGAGATCGGCGGTACGCAATTCGTCGCCTTCGAACGTGAACGGTTGCCGCGCCGGGTCCTGGCCGTGGGCGGGGCGCGTCGCGAGCCTTGCGGTGAACGGCCGGGCGAGAAGCTCGTGCGACACCACCGCGTACATGCGGCGCGCCGGATCCAGCCTCAATGCGCCGACCACGTAGGTCTCGAGCAAGCCGGGCACGTAGTCTGCGGCCGTACCGTTCACCACCTGCAACGGATAGGTGGGACGGTGTCGGTATTCACTCCGGTCGGTGAGAAAGTCCTTCGCGTACCAGTGTTCGTCGGGAATGAGCGCCGGATCGTCGCCCGCGGGGAAGAAGTGCCACTCGCCCACGACGCCCCACAGGCTCCACGGCACAAACGCCAGCGCACCTCCGTCCACCGCAACTGACCGCGGATCAAGGCGGAAATCGCCGTGCGCGGGATCCCGCAGCGGCGGCACACGATCCATCTGCCCCACGTCGGCCGCGCGCGCCCGTGCCGCCGTGAGCGCGGACCGGAACTCTTCGAGCGTTGTGAGCCAACGTCCCGAGCCCTCGACGACACCGATCTCTGCCACATCGTGAACCACGTTCGCCGCATACACATTCAGTTCATGCGCGATCCGTCCGCCGGCTGCGGCCGCCGCATCCGCCTCGTTGCCTTGGGGGCGCGTTTTCGCGGGTTCGGCGTGGCGGAACACCCGCTCGCTGATCGCCTGCCACACATTGCCGACATACTGGTTACGCCCGGCCTCAGGCGCCTGCCGGCGCGACCCGACCGTGTAGTTCCACACCGTGTTGTTCAGAAACAGGTTCTGGAACCCAATGATCTCCTGGAACGCGGCGCAGTTGACCAGCGGCGAGGCAGGGTCGTTTGAACGCCCCCACGCAATGTTGTTGAACACATAGTGCTTGAAGCCACCGTCCAGATAGTAGGCATGACCGAAGCCGGCATCGCGGCCGTGAAACAAACGCTGGGCTTCGCGCTGGCCGCGCGCATCGTGGCTCAGGTTGTTGAAAATGTACACCGGCCCGTGCTGCCAGCTCTCAATGCCGCCGAAATCATTGCCGTTCTGCATCGTCTTCCACGCCTTGTTCTGGTGGATCAGTACGCGGATCAGGGGCACCTCGCCCCGCGTCGCGCTCTTGCCGGCGACGACATTGATCGCCTGCGCACCGCTGCGCTCGACCACGTTGCCCGCGATGTGCGCCCGGCGCGCGTGATCGAGCCCGATCGCCGTCCCACGCTCGAACCGCGTTGGACGGAATCCGATGTTCGTCGCGTAATTTCGGTAGATCGCCACGTCGTCGAGCACGCCAACGGGGTGCGAGTAGCCCCACTCCGCGCCGTCGCTCAGATGGATCGCGGCCACATCGCAGTTCCGGAACTCGTTATCCTCGATCACGACGGAGCGCACCGCAGCCCCCTCGCGCCTCGCACAAAGGCGGATGCCCGACACTACATCCTCGAAGCGGCAGTTCGCAATGCGCAGGTCCTCCACATGCCCCCACAGCCGGATCGCGGCCGGCTGCGCCTCGGGCCGGATGGTGTATGGCAGGGTCCGGTAGTTCCACGCGACGATGTCGAGGTCCCAGGCGGGCGAGGTCCAACGAAACTCCAAACCGTTGATCTCGAGGTGCCGGACCTCATCGCCCGTGATCAGGTCGCCGATCACGCCCGCTTCGATCCGCAGGGCGCGCGGATCGCGGCCGCGCGGCGGGCGCAGATACAACGTGCCGCCCCGCCCGCGCCGATCAAACCAGAACTCGCCTTCGGGATCATCGAGGTAGCGCGGATTGTCTTCGAGGTAATAGCGCATACCACGGAAAATGATCTCGGCATTGCCGCCGCCGGTCCACCGTTCGAACCGCACTGAGCCATCCTCCGGATCAAAGGCGTGCACCCGGCTCGGATAGGGCGTGCCGATGACCCAGCCGAATTCGGACCAGATCAGAGAGCCCTTCACGAAATCCGGCGCGCGGCCTTTCAGGTTGCGCGAATCGTTCGCGCTGAATCCCTGTCGCGGTTTGAACGGATGGCGGTCATTCGTCCACCGGAACCACTGCGCTTTATGGTCCTCCGGCTCAGATGACCAATTCGGATGGCGGGCGAGGGGCACGCGTTGGCAGCGCCCGTCGGGCTCCACGATCCAGAGCGCTCGCGGAGCCGCATCCAGTTCGGCCCGCCAAACCGCATTGGGTTCTGGGATCTCGGGCCGATCTGCTCCGAGAACCCAGTTGGTCACGATCCGCGAACCGGCAAGGATGGCGGGGCCGCGTCCCCAGCCGGGATCTCGGGTGAGCCGGATCGGCGCGCCCGGCCGGCCATGTTGCCGCACCACCAGTTGTCCGCGGTAGACGGTACCGCCCTTGAACACGTAGGTGTCCGCCTCGCGCTCGGCCGCAGCCCGCCCCGTGGCGGCCGGATCCCACGGATGGTGCCGCCATGCGCGCTCGGGTGCATCGCCGGCACGATCATCGTCGCCCGACTCAGGGTCAATGTAGCGAACCGCCGGACCGAGGGCACAGCGGAACTCGCGGGGGGTCCAGCGAATGTCCCCGGTTTCGGTCACTTCCGCAAAGTTCGTGCGCCAGGCCATCGGAGCAATCGCGCCGCCCCGCGCAGGCGGCACTCCGGCGGCCATCAGCCCCGCCATCGCAGCGGCGCGCGCACATCGAAGCGTCGCACCCATGCCGTACCTCCTTGTCGAACCGGTCCTCGATCAAGCGCACCCACCGGCGAGGCTCAGAGCACTCCCTGCAGCCGCCGCCGCAGCAGATCCACCGTGGACTGTGCGGCCCACTGCCGCACCAGCTCACGATCGCCCGCGAATCGGCGCGACCGCGCGACGGTGTCCCGGCCGTCGGCGAGTGCCCACCACACCCACCCCACCGGGTGTTCCGGCGTGCCGCCCGTCGGCCCCGCGACGCCGGTCGTCGCCAGCCCATAGTCCGCCGCGAACCTCGCTCGCACGGCGGCAGCCATCGCGCGCGCCACCGGCTCGCTCACTGCGCCGTGCTCGCGCAACAGTGTTTCGGGCACCTCGAGCCACCGGCTTTTTACATCGTTCGCATACGCCACCACGCCGCCGCGGAACCAGGCCGAGCTGCCAGGCACCGACGTGAGCCGTTGCATGATCCATCCGCCCGTGCACGATTCGGCCACCGCCACGGTTGCACCGCGCTCCGCGAGGAGCCGCCCAACGACCGCCACAAGATCCTCGCGCGCCTCCGCGTAGACATCCGAGCCGAGTATCTCGCGCAAACGACGGGCGCGTTCGGCGAGGGCCGGGCCAACGTCCGCCGAACCCGTCAGACGCACCTCGAGCTGTCCCGGAGCGGCGCAGTAGGCCAGGTCCAACGGCCCCGGCTCGAACCCCGCCGCCGAGAGGCGCTCGATCACGTCGGATTCGCCGGGTCCGCAGACCATCACGACATGCTCGACGATTGGCGCCGCCGCCGCGTGCTCCCGCAACCAGGGCACCACGTGGTCCGCCAGCACCGCCTCGAACTCGCGCGGCGGCCCGGGCAGCAAAAACAGCGTACGTCCACCCTCCAGCTCCAGACGCTCACCCGGCGCCGCGCCGATCCGATTCGATAGCACCGCCGCGCCCTCGAGCACGAGGGCCTGTCGCCGTCGCGAATCGGTCAGCATCTGCCCGTACTGCTCGCAACGTCGCCGGATGTGGTCCAGCGAAGGCTCGTCCAGCGTCAACTTCGTGTGCAAAAGATCCGCGAGCGCCTCGCGTGTGACGTCATCTGCGGTCGGTCCCAGCCCGCCGGTGACCACCACCACCTCGGCGCGGCCGAGCGCGCCGCGCACCGCGTCGGCGATCGCGGCGCGGTCGTCCGGCACGGACGTCTCGCGGCTCAGCCGCAGCCCCAGAGGCATGAGCGCCCGGGCGAGCCGCTGGGCGTGGGTATTGACCGTGCGGCCGTTCAACAGCTCCGAGCCGGTCGCCACCAATTCCACCGTTGTCATAAACCGCAGCATACCCGAACCACCGTAGTCTGGCACTCGCCGCGGTGCGGATGGCGCCGTGCGAGTGAGCGAGGATCGCGTCGTCGCGAGGGTGCCTTGCGGCTTCGTGGCGCTTTACGTCACGAGGGCCGCGCGAGCCGGCACAAGCCAAACCGTGTCGCGCGGCGGGGCACATCGCACGCCAAAGGCCGCACACGACGCGCGCGCAGCGACCGTGCGCACGGTTCTAGCTTCGGTCGGCTACGGCCGGCACGAACGGGGGGGCGCCCGCGATTCGGCCAACCGGTCGGTGCCCAACAGCGTTGCCCCCGCCTGCGGGCCTCCGAGGGCCAGAACGATCGGGGCGGTGTCCAACCCTTGGACGGCAATGGGCGGCACGTTGCCCAACCTTGGACGACACGCCGCGGAACGGGGCGTGGCCGTACACGGCGGCGTCCCCACGTTGGGTTCGACCGCTCCGGGGCGCCCCGGCATGGGAGGAACGTTTCGCCTCAGATGCGGAGCACCGGGCCCTCGTGATCCTCATGTGGGTCGTCGGTCAGTGCGGTCGGATACTGCCACTGCTCCCACGGCATCAGCGTACCCGCCACCACCGAGGCGCCGCCGTCGACGTGGATCACTTGCCCCGTCACCTTGCGCGAGTAGGGGCCCAGCAAAAACGCGACCATGTTGGCCACTTCGATCTTGTCGGCCTCGACATCCCACGGGAGCGGACTCACGCTGCGCCAGATGCGGTGTAGCCGATTGAACCCCGGAATCTTCGACGCCGCTCGGCTGTGCAGGGGCCCCGCGGAGACCGCGTTCACGCGGATCAGGTCCCGGCCGTGCCGCCGAGCGAGTGCTCGCACGAGTGCCTCGAGCGCCGCCTTGTGCACACCCATCCAGTTGTAGTACGGGTACACGCGCGACGTGTCGAAGGTCAGTGTTACAAGCGCCCCGCCGTCCGCCATCACCGACCGCGCGTGCCGGGCGACCCGCGCAAACGAAACGCAACTGATGTGGTACGACTGGCGGATGTCCTCGAGTGCATCCGTGTGGAACTCTTCGCCGAGACAGGTGCGCGGGTTGGCGTAGGCGATCGAGTGCACCACGCCTGCGACTGGTCCCGTCTGCTCGAAGAGCTGCACAATCTGCGCATCGTCCATCACATCGCAATAGCGTAGGTCGAGCGTCGCCAGTTCCTGCGGCGGAATCCGGCGGTCGCTGCGGTCGAGGAAGATGCTTTTGATGCGTTCGTTCTGAACCGTGAAAACGACCCGCCCCCCGAGCTCGCGTAGGCGGCGGCCAATCACCCACGCGATCGAGTCGGCGTCGAGCAGGCCCATCACAACATAGGTCTTACCCGGTTCGATCATGGCGGACATCTCCGGTGAATCCCGCCGCTTACAGTACGCGCAACCGCCCTCGATTCAACTGCCGTGCCGCGCGCATTTGACAAGTGGTGGGCGCTTCGCGAAGTTGCTACTCATGAACATCACCCCCGACACTTCCCTCCACGAGCTGCTGCGCGCGCACCCCGGTCTCGTTGATGTGCTGGTTCGACTGAATCCGCGTTTCGCCCTGCTGCGCAATCCGGTGGCCCGCGCGACGCTGGCGCGCGCCGCGTCACTGCGCCGCGTCGCGGAGATGGGCGGCATGCCGCTCGAGGAACTGGTCCACGCGGTCGCCTCAGCGATCGGTTCGCCGGCAACCGCCGCGCCGCAGCCGAGCACCGCCGAGGATGAGCGGGAGCGCCGCCTCCGCGCGTTGCGGGACATCATCCGCTCCCTGCACGAGGGCACCGATCTGGCCGCTGCCCGCGCGCGGTTCGCCGCGGCGCTGGGCGACGCCTCGGCGGAGGAGATTGCCGCGATGGAGCAGCAGCTTATTCAGGAAGGACTGCCGGTCGCTGAGATTCAGCGGTTGTGCGACGTCCACGTTGGGGCTTTCCGCGAGGCGCTCGACCGCCACGCGTCGATCTCCGCCCCGCCCGGCCACCCAATCCATACCATGACGGCCGAAAACCGCCACATCGAACGTCTCGCCAACGAGCTCCGTGAACTGGCGCAACTGGCCGCGGATCCAGCCGCCGCCGAAGCGTTCGACCAGCGTGCTCGCGCCGCCGCCGACGCCTTTCGGCACGTTGACCTTCACTATCAGCGAAAGGAAAACCAGTGGTTCCCGATGCTCGAGCGCCACGGTATCACGGGACCGTCGCAGGTGATGTGGGGCGTGCACGACGAGATTCGCGCGGCTCTACGGGCGCTGCGCGCCGCGCTCGAACGCGGAGATCGCGCCGCCTGGGCCGCCCAGGCGCCCTCCGCGGCCCACGCGCTCGCCGAGATGGTTTACAAGGAGGAGAAGATCCTGTTCCCGATGACGCAGGCGATGCTCACCGAGGCCGAGTGGGCCGAAGTCCGCCGGGGGGAGGACGTGCTGGGCTATGGTTGGGAACTCCCCGCCGCGCCGTGGCCGCCGGAGAGCGGTTCGTCCGTGTCGACGCCGGGCGCGGTGACGGACGCCGCGCATGCCGAATCCCGGATCGCCTTGGATGTCGGTGAACTCTCCCGTGACCAGATCAATTTGATCTTCCGCCACCTCCCCATCGAAATCTCCTTCGTGGACGAGCAGGACGAGGTCCGCTACTACAGCGAGACCCCGCATCGCGTCTTTCCGCGTTCGCCAGGCGTCATCGGCCGCAAGGTTCAGAACTGCCATCCGCCGAAGAGCCTCGCGATGGTGCAAGAGATCCTCGACGAGTTCCGTGCCGGTCGGCGCGAGCTCGCGGAGTTCTGGATGCAGAACCGCGAAGGCCGCTTCATTCACATCCGCTATTTCGCGCTGCGCGACTCGGCTGGCACGTACCGCGGGTGCATTGAAGTCACACAGGACATCACCGACATCCGCCGCCTCGAGGGTGAACGCCGCCTGTTGCAGTGGGACAGCGGGCCGACATCGACGTCTTCGTCTGGTTAGGCCCCGGAACCACCGACGGGCGTGGGCAGATGGTGCCGCGCAGCACGCGACCGCTTGTCCGGCGCACCGTGCTCGCCTACGCTGCGAAGCGTGCCAACGGACGTATCTTTCGTCATTCCGACCTTGAACGCAGAGCCGTTTCTGCCGGCGTGCCTCGCCTCGGTGCGCCAGCAGGCCTTCGATGCCGGCCGCGTCGAGATCCTCGTGCCGGACGGTGGATCGCACGACCGCACCGTCGAGATCGCCCGCTCGTTCGGCGCGGTCGTGCTCGATGCGCGCGGCGAGCTCGCCGAGGCCGCCAAGCGGCGCGCGATGGCTGCCGCGAGCGGCCGCTACATCGTGTTGCTCGACGCGGACAACGAGATCGTCGGTGACGATTGGCTTGCGCGCGCGGTGGCGGCGCTCGATCGACACCCCGAGGCGCTCGGGTTTGAGTCGTACTACCTCAAGTGCCCGCGCCACTCACGGCTCAACCGCTACCTGACCTCCTGCCTGCAGATCAGCGATCCGTATGCGCGATTCCTCGCCGGGCCCCTCCGTCGTCTCGCGGTCGAACCCGACGGCGTCGAGGTGTTCGAGCTGCCCGCCGACGGTTCCTATCCCACGGGCGCGAACGGCTTTATCTTCCCCCGCGATCGGCTCTCCGCGCTCGGGCCCGATCAGCCGTATCACGAGGCGGTCTTCTTCCCCGAGTTGATGCGCCGCGGCATCCGAACGCTGCTGAAAATCCGGGGCTGCGGCATTTGGCACCACTACGTGACCACCTGGCCCGACTATTTCCGGAAGCGACAGCGCGCGATGATCATCCGATCCCTGCGGCGTGACGAGTGCCCCAACACCTGGGACGCCGGCGGCGCGCTTCGCAAGCTCGCCGCACTGCTCTACTTCAGCACCGCGATCGGTCCGGCCGTCGAGGGACTCATCCGCGCGATCGTCGCGCGCGATCCCGACTGGCTGCTGCATGCGCCGGCGGGACTCGTCTCCACCGCGGGCAACGCGCTCGGGATGCTTCGCGCGCGACGCGCGGCCGACCGCGAGCGCCGTGCCCGCCTGAGCCAGGCGCTGCACTCGCCGCCGGGGGTCCAACGCTAGCCCCCGCCTTTCCGCGGTGGGCGGCGGGCTCTCCATCGCCCCGCGCATGCGGGACGAAAGGGGGGTGCACTGTGGCCGGCCACCACCACCGGTCGCAACTACAGGGCCGTCCTCCTTGCGGGCGGCGATCGGCCGCGCTTACCGCGCGGCCACGATACGGTCATTCTGTCGCGGGAGCTGACCGGGGCGAGGATCCCATCGTCCCCCTCGACGGGCGTACGGATGCCGATCGGCGGGCTACTCGCGGCTCATCGAGCCCCAGGCCGTCCCGAACTCGGCTTGCATCGGGCGCGCCCGCACGCGTTGGAGTGCGCCGAGAAGGGCCGATCGCGTCATCAGCGGGGGCGGTGCACCGCAACCCTTTCGGCTGCTCTGCGACCATCCGAAGCCGTGCCACGGTCGCCGGGCACCGCACTTCCGAGGCCGTGCCCTTCACCCGCCCCTTTGCGCAGAGGAGCGCCGGCTCCATCGTCCGGCGGTCTTCCAACACGACAGCCCTTTAGGCGGAGCGACACGATCACGGAGAAACGGCGGCCGAGCCTCGTCCGTCGCGAATCAGCATCGCGCGGGCGCGAACGACCTCGCTCGTGGGCGACAGCCGTTCCGCCTCGGCGAGTGCGGCGTGGGCCTCATCCCGCCGTCCGAGATCCCATCGGATGGCCGCGAGATTGGCCCACGCGTCGGCGTATTCGGGCGCGAGGCGCACCGCCTCCTCGGCCGCCGGCAACGCCTCGTCGTTGCGCTCTTGGCGCCACAGCGCCCATGCGAGGCCGTTCCAGAGTCCGGCGGATGGATGGCGGTTCACGAGATACCTGAGGATCGCCTCGGTCCGATCGAACTGACGCGCCGTCGCGTAACGTTCGGCCAGCAGTTGTAGCGCGATCGGGTCTTTGGGACTTTGCCGCAGCCAGCCGGCGAGGTGGGTATTCAGTGCGGCAACATCCTGTTGCTGGTGGGCCCAGATCGCGAGCAGGCGGCGGGCGGCCAGCAACTGAGGGTACTGGCCGAGCGCCTCCTCGAGGGTGCGGCGGGCTTCGGGCCAGCGGCTCTCCGCCATCGCGGCGCCGGCGAGCACGAGGTAGGCCAGGGGAGATCGGGGACCGTTGCGTCGGATCGCGCGCTCGGCCAGCGAGCGCGCCGCGCGCGCGTCGCCTCGGTGGAGCGCCAACAGGGCTCCCATGGCGGCCGCCGCCGGGTCATCCGTTTCGCGGTCCAGATGCACGCGCAGCGCCGACTCCGCCCCACTCCAATCGCCGCGCAGCACGCACAGCGCCGCGCGGGTAAGGTCGTCCGCGCGATCGCCGGAGGGCTCGGTCGCCCCCGGCCCATCGTCCAGCCAGCGTCGCGCAGCGGCGATGGCGGAACTGTTCGGAAACCGTTGTTCGCCTTCGTCGAGCGCCGCGCGCGCCTCGGCCCAGTGCCGCTGCGCGGCCAGCACGCGCGCCACCGCCGCGATCGCGACATCGTTGGTGCCGCCGGACATCATGGCCTGTCCGAGTTCCAGCAGCGCTTCATCGAGACGCCCAGCCATCGCGAGACGCCGACTGCGCTCGAGCAACCAGCTGGGGTCGCGCAACCGTCCGTAGGCGCTGCGCAGCCCGAGCAGATCAATTCGCTGCGCCTGCGCCTCGACCAATCGCATGAATTCCTGTTCCGTGCGGTCGGCCTCGAGGCGCTCCATCCGTCGGGCCAGCCGCGCGCGGTTCAGCGCGGCAACGACATTCTCCGGATCGGCCGCGAGCGAGGCCTGATACGCCCTCATCGCGACATCCGGCCGCTCCATCTCCTCGAGGCGAACCGCAAGATCGTTCATCGTGCGCGAGGCTTGCCGCAGCGCGAGCCGCCCGACCTCCCGCCACGGGCCTCGGCTTCGCTGCCACAGCGCACGGCATCGCTCCGCGTCGCGGCGCCAGCGTTCGATCTCGCCGATCGGCGGCGGCGCGAACGGCCCACCGCGGTAAACCCAAAGCCCCGCCACAGCGGTGCCGCCATCGAGTTCGAGCACCTCCGGCACGTCCAGGGCCAGCAGATTCGTACGGGCGGCCGGCACCGCGTCGAACCAGAGCGGCAACCACGCGTCGAGCCCCAGCGGCAGCACGGCACGGGCCAAGGGCGAATCCCACGGATGGGCTTGAACCCGCGCGATGTACTCCGGTTCCCGCGCCAAATCGAGCCGCAGCCACCGGCCCGGGCCGCGCCGCCCGCGCGCGGCGGCCATGACGGTGTTGTCCCAGATGCCACGGCTCACGATCCAGTCTGCGCCCGCCGATTCCTGCGCGACGCCTGCGGCCAGCCAACCGGCCGGGCGCACGGGGCGGTCATCCACGTAGGGAAATGCTCGCACCGCGCCACCCAGCGCCAGCCCAAGGCCCGCCCCGACCACGAAGCGCGGCGCGAGGGTTCCATGGCGCGTGCGACGGAGAACCCACACCGCCATCCCCGTCGTCAATCCCAGCCAGATCGCAACCCAGGCGGCTGGGAATGGCGAGGGCAAGGTCGTAGGGATGGTCGGCCATGGAGCCAGCGGCGAATGCAGCAGAACGGCGCCGCCGAGAGCCGCGAGGATGGCGGCGGCAGCCCCCATTCGCGCGCGTCGCCGGCCGGCCGGCGACGTCAGCGCCCAGATCACGATGCCCGCCGGCACAAGGGTCACCAGCATCACGAGTATCCAGCCCAGCGGCGGCAGCGACTCGCGAAACTGCGCCGCCTGCGCCCGGCCGATTAACCGCAGCATCCGCCCCGTGGTGTGCGCGTTCAGCCACGACCGCGCCGGCGACACGGCCACCGCGGCCACCACTGCTCCCAGCGCCGCCAGGGCGCCGACCGCGAACGCGGCCACAGCGGCGAACACGGCGCGCGGCCAGCGCATCAGGGCCCGTCGCGCCGGTGACATGCCACTGGCGCCCGCGGCCACCGCCCATGCCGCCAGCAGGGGGACGTGGAGCGCCGCCGCGGGCGATTCCACCGCGGCCACGCCCATCAGAGCAGCCGCGGCCAGCCCCAACCAAGCGGCGCGGCTCACCACCCAGAGGTCGGTCAGCGCAACACCACTCAGTACCATCGCAAGGCTCAGCAACTCGGGCGATGCGCGTGTGGCCGAGATCCAGAACGGCCCTTCGAGCGTCAACACGGCTCCCGCCACCCATGCCGCCGCCTGGCCCAGCGACTCGTGCCCGACAGCAGTGTTCGGCGCCTCGCCCTTCATCCATCGCCCCACCCATCGCGTCACCAGCCACGCCGTCAGCGCCACCACGGCGGCACCGAGCAGCGCCGACAGGAAGTGCGCGCGTTGGTAGTTCGCGCCGACCGGCACGAGGGCCGCCAGCCTCATCAGTGCCGCCCAGACCGGATGCGTCAACATCGGGGCGCCGTCCAGACCGGCGCCCCGCACGATCGCGTCCGCCGAGAGACCCGGCACCGGCGTTCGGGCGGAGGTCGCAAAAAAGAGGACTAAGGATAGGCCCGCGAGAACCGGCACGACCGGCATGCCGCGCGGGCGGCGAACGGCGCGAGACCGCACGGGTGGATTGCTCAGCGGCGAATTCACGTGACTAGGATACGCAAAAACCGCGGGTGGCGCCCCGCGGTTTTTGCCTCTAACCGTTTTCTAACAGCGGCTCAGTCCCGGTCGAGCCGACGGCGCCAACGGCGCACCAGCACCGCGCCGCCTGCGCCCAGCGCCAGCAGCGCCGCGGACCCCGGCTCGGGGATCACCTGCCACGCGCTCTGCGGCACCGTGCCGAAATCATAGTCTTTCGGGATCGGTGGAAGACCATAGGGATCCCATGTGAACGTGATGACGCCGGCGTCGGCGAACATCGTCGCGTTCAGCGGATTGGGATCATTGAAGATCCGCGTCATGATCGGCATCCCGCTGGCCGACGGCGGAATGACGGCCGCCTGGAAGGCAACTCCCGGATCGCCCACGAAGGCCCAAAATCCGTAGTCCGGATGGTGATGGGCCGTGTAGAGCACCACGCTGGGATCGCTGGCGAGGACGATCTGCGCCGCCCACGTGGAATCTACAGGCACCGGGGTGCCGTCCGGTCGGATAATATCGGGCTCTCCATCGGCATTGAAGCCGGTTTCTTGAGACCCCCACAGCAATTGGAGGGGATACGGTCCCTGAGCCTGTACGACACATACCGTGGCCAGCCACATTGCGAACCCGGCCGTCTTGATCAGCATACTTTTCATTTGCGTTGTTCTCCCTTCTGCTCGTTTCGTGTTGGTTCGTTCATATGTTACCCATGGTCGAAACGCCTCGCGCTCCGACCGACCCGACGTCTCCTCAGTTCCCCGTCCACTTCGGGATCCGGCTCACAAAGTTCGTTCCGCGCCCGAGGTACCAGAATCCGCTGCCGACCGGCACCGGCGTCGTGAGAACGGCATTGTTGGCGACGTCGCACCAATTCGAGTTGGAGCTGCGCAGGTAATAGGAGCGGTAGGTTGTACCGTCCCACAGGTAGATGGCGTCGGCCGTCAGAGGAACGCCACGTTTCGCTCCGTCTACGACCCAGGTCATACCGGGTCCGTTGAGGAACCACGGGGCGAAGAATGGATTGGCGATCATACGCAGTCCCGGGGGCATTGGACGCTGCACTTCGAGGACGGACAGCACCTCGCCGACCACATAGATCGTATGCGGCGCCGTGCTGGTCGTTGGAGACTGCAACCATACGGCATCGCCGGTTCCAAACACGAAGTTCGTGTATTCGCCGGTCGTGAGGCGATACCGTCCATCGAGCCGCTGATACAGCGTCCGGTACTGCTGGCTTGCCGCGCTCCAGATGTGGATGCGGGTGGCCGAAGCCGGCAGATTCGCCTTAACCAACTGGTTTGAGCCAAAGAGCTCCACCGCGGTGATCGCTCCCACCCCGCTCAGGCTTTGAAGGTGGATCCCCATCTGAACCGATCCGCCCGCGGGTGGAATCGTGATCGGGACCACGCCAACCGAGTTCTTGCTCGGGAACGACTGCGCGTGGCCGAGTCCCGCCGTCAGTCCCACCGCCACTACCATCGCCATCGTCGTGTTCACGTCGTCGAATCTCCTCTGCTGGTCGCCCGCCGCGCGACCCGCCGTCCCCGGCGGTTCCGGCGGCCCGGGTCGTCCGCACGCGCGATACGATCGCTGAGGGCGGTTAGCATTTGATGTGGGCCTCGCTAAATCGCATCGTGTTTTCGATTACGGAACGGCCGTGATTCCTTTACCGGAACATGTAGCCGACGCTGATCACGACGGCGTAGACGTTCTCGATGAAGAGCGCATCGGAGTTGTCCGGAAACACGACGAGACCCGAATCGGTCGAGTCGAACGAGTACGCCCACTCGCGGTGATAGCTGACGCTTGCGCGGATGCCGTTCTTCAGGAACCAGTCCACGCCGAACTCGCCGCGCGCGCCGTACGCGAGCGAGTAATCGTTACGGTAGCGTTCCTTGATGTCGCCATCCCAGGCGTGATCGCTCCCCTCGCGGGCGATGCCGCGCGCCTCGCCGAGCATGCCGCGGATCAGCGCATACACGCCGAAGTTGGGCCCCCGGAACGGACGCCAGCGACCGAAGTAGCCCGCCTCGAGGAAGTGCCAGTTGGTGTTCTCCGAGGCCTGAAACCGGTCGCGCCCCTCGCGCAGGTCAATGCGTTTCGTGATGCCGAGATACCGGTAGCCGAGCTCCCAGCCCCACTCCGCGTGCTCGGTCGCGCCGGCGCGCTGGCTCCACAGAATCTCGAGGTCGTTACGGTCACTCTCGATCTCGTGGTGACCGTTCGGCTCGTGCCGCTCGTAATCGTAGTTTGCGCCGATGTAGCGCACCGAGGCGGCGCCGTCGCCCTTCGCGACCGAGAGGCGCAGGCCCCAGCCGTTGCCGTTCACGTCGCCGTCGCGCCAGCTTTCGCGGCGGTCGGCCTCGTAGTCGGCGCGCGTCTGTAGCGCATCGTGCTGCCAGACGACGAGGTAGCTGAGGCCGTCCACGGCCACCCTCCACGGTTCGGCCTCAGTAAGTTCGAGCTGACCCGTGGCGGTGGCCGGCGACTCATCCGGTGCGATTTGCGCGGCCGCGAGGGCCGCAGCCAGGGCCGTCATCACCACGATCAGTTGATTCCGCATCGATGTCTTCATCGGTCGCTTGTGTCCTTTCCACATCGGCGCAGCGCGCCGCTCCACTACTGACCTCCCCCGGCCGCGCTCGCGGTGCCGCGCCGCAGCCGGGCCATTCGCTCCACCTGTTCCAGATACCTCGCCACTTCGTCGCGCGGGCGCAGCTCTTGAGCGCGCTTGAGCAGCGGCAGCGCGTCGGCGTAGCGGCCCGCGCGCACGAGGCACTGGGCGTGCCGCAGCCGCGCGTCCGCCTCGGTGGCCTCGATCGCGGCCGCCCGCTCGAAGAGCAGCGTCGCGCGGTCCAGATCCCCCGCCGCGGCGTGGTGCTGGGCGAGGAGAATCAGCGTCTCGCCGTCAAGCGGGTCGGACGCCACGATCTCCTCGAGCCGGCGGATCTGCTCCTCGGCGGGTTCGCCTTGCGCGGCGGCCGCGCGCGCGGCGAGCTTCAGCAGTCGGATCTTCATGGAATCGTCGAGCGAGCCGGCCGCGATCTCGCGCACGCGGTCGGCGAGCCGCTGCGCCTCGGCGGGGGATCCGCGTGCGGCCAGCAGTTCGGCGGCGCGGACCGTGCGCTCGATGTGGGCGGCCCCGCCGCGTTCGAGCGCGCGCAGGTAGGCATCAGCGGCCAGGTCCGCATAGCCATCGCGCAATTGCACGTCGCCGAGCGTCTGCAACATCTCGGGCGTCGCGTGGCCGGCGAGATCGAGCATCTCGTAGAGTTCGGTGGCCTTCTGGGTTTCGCGCAGCCCGAGATAGGCGCCGGCCTGCAGCGCGCGGTACTCCGGCCGATTCGGCTCGGCCCGGATGAGCTCGTCGCAGAGCGCGACGACCTCCGCATGTCGCCCCTGCCGGAAGAACACGCGCGCGAGCCCCAGGCGCCAGTCGGGCACGTCGGGCTGCAGCAGGATCGCCATCCGGTAGGCGCTTTCGGCGGCGGTGAGCCGGTCGGTTTGAAGACACGCGAACCCGAGCAGGCCGTAGGTAAGGCCATCGCCGCCGCCCAGCTCGATCGCGCGCGCGAGCCGCGGCACCGCTTCGCCGAAGCGGCCGGCGCGCACATGGACCACGCCCAGCTGCTTGTGCGCGCGCAGGAACGCCGGGAATTTCGCGATCGCGCGCGCGTAACCGGCCGCCGCGCGGTCGAGGTCGCCCTCGAGGAACCCAAGATGAGCAAGTGCGAAATCGAGCGCGGCGCTGGAGCTGGGCGTGACCGCGTTCTCGAGCATCCGCCGCGCAGCGGCCATGCCGCCCCGCGCGCCCATTGCCGCGGCGACCTTTTCGAGCAGCGCGCGCTCGGCTTCGGTCACGCGCGGTTCGACCTCGGTCCGCATGCCGAACTCACCGAGCATCGCGCGCCGGAATGCCGGACTGCGCAGCACGCGCAGCTCCTCATCCTCCGCACGCGCGAACGCGAGCGCCGCCGCGACCACCACCATGGTCACCATCCGGATCATCGCAATGCGAATGTGATCGGTACCTTCATGCGAAACGCCACCGGCTGACCGCCCCGCCGGCCGGGGTCGAACCTCCACCGCCGCACCGCCTGCAGCGCGGCGCGATCGAGCGCCGGATGCACCGACTGCACCACCGTCGGGTTCTGAACCGCGCCCGCCGGATCCACGAGGAACACCACGTGGACCGTTCCCTCGACGCGCTTGCGCTTCAGATCGGGCGGATACTCCGGCGCGGGCTGGTGGACCGGCCGCGGCATCTGGTCGAGATCCGCCACCGAAAAGACCGCCTCGCCCTCCTCCTTGGCCCGCTGGTCGAGCGTCGAAAGCAGCCTCGAGCCCAGATCGAGTACCGCGCCGCCACCGCCCAGCCCGGGGTCGAGCGCCAGTTCGAGCGCGGCCAGGTCCATCGGGGGGGGCGCCGGCGAATCGAGTTCGGGGGGCGGCGGTTCCTCCTCGGGTTTCTCGGGCTCGGGTTCGGGCGGCGGCGGCGCGGGGGGCGGCGGCAGCGCGGCGGTCGCCACCTGGCGAAGTTCCACCTCCGAAGCCGGTGGGCGCGCGATCCGTTGGATCAGGGGCAACACAAGAAACACAGCCACGGTGAGCGCCACGGCGAACGCCGCGACAATCCCGCCGCGCACCAAGGCCACGATCGCCCGGCGGATTCGTGATGGCCGCCCGACGCTCATGCGCCCTCCCCGCGCCGGGTCGCCAGGTTCACGCGCTTCGCGCCGGCCAGCTTCGCCTCGTCAATCACGCGCACCAGCAGCCCGGAGGGCACCGCCTGATCCACCTGGATGATGACCGGCAGATCCTCCTTCTCGATGAGCCGGCGGACGACCGAGCGTACGCCGCCCACACCGATATCCCGACCGCCGTACACCACCTCCCCGCGCGACGTGACGGCCAGCAGAACACTGTTTTTCTCGAGGTTGACCGCGGCCGCTGCGGTGGGCTTATCGACCTCGACGCCCGTCTCCTCGACGAACGTCGTGGTCACGATGAAGAAGAGCAGCAGGATGAAGATGCAATCGATCAGCGGCGAGATGTCGATGTTGGTCTCGCCCGCGTCATCCGCCATGGAGCCGAACCGCCTCATCCGGCCGTCTCTCCCGCGCAGGCGAGCACCGCCGAGGGCACCGGTGTGGGACGGCCGCCGCCGTCCGTCACCGCCGGCGCGGCGCTCCGGTGAAGCCTCTGCAGACAGAACGTCTCGAGGTGTGCGAGCGCCTGCTCAATCCGCTGCTGACGCCGCTGCAGCAGGTTTTCGATCATAAGTCCGACGAGGGCCATCACGAGGCCGGTCTCCGTCGTGATCAGCGCCTCGGAAATGCCGCCGGCGACGATCGTCATCGTCTTCTCGGCCGAGCCACCGGTCGCGAGGCCATGGAAGGTGGCGAGCATGCCCGTGACCGTGCCGAGCAAGCCGAGCAGCGGCGCCGCGCGCACCGCGACCTGCAGCACCCGGTGATCGCGCTCGAACGGCGTCAGCAGGTCATGCCGCGCGGCCGCGAAGACGCGAAGCACACCCGCTTCGTCGCGTTCCCGCGCGGCCACCCGCGCCAGCCGCACGCCCGGCGTGTCGCCGGTGCGCACCTCGCCCTCGGCCGGCGGCGCCAGCCGTCCCAGTGCCGACAGTCGCAGCAACATGCGACCCGCCACGCCGAACAACACAACGCCATTCGCCGCCAGCGCGAACATGCCCCATCCACCGCCTGTCCAGATGTTCGCCGCTTCGGCGAGGAGTCCCTGCCCGAGTGCCGCATTCATGCCGCAACCTCCGCCACCGTCTCGCGCCCCTTCTCCACCTGCGCGAGGAATGCGACCGCCAACCGCTCGAGGCGGTCGGTCAGCGCCTTGGCTTTCCGCGAAAGGAACGAGTGGGATAGGAGCGACGGAATCGCGACGTAGAGACCGAATTCCGTCGTGATCAGCGCCTCGGAAATGCCCGCCGAAAGCATCTTCACGTCGCCCGTGCCAAACACCGTCAGCAGCTTGAACGTGGAAATGATGCCCGTGACCGTGCCGAGAAGACCCAGTAGCGGAGCGCTCGCGGCCGCGACCGCGAGGATCGGTAATCCGCGTTGGAATCGCGCGCGCGCGCGCAGGATCTGCTCAAACATCGCCTCTTCGATCAAATCTCGGCCGTGCGCGAGGTGCGCGACCCCGGCGCCGATCACGTCGGCCGTCGGGCCGGGCCACGCGGCGGCCGCCTCCCGCACCGCCGCGGCGTCGCGCGCGGCGGCGGCCTCGAGCAGCGGAGCGAGGTCGCGATCGTCCGGCACGCGCACGCGGGCTAGTCCGATCCACTTCGTCAGCGCGACCAGCGCCGCCACCGCCGCAACGCCAAGGATCGGCCAGATCACCGCGCCGCCTTTTTGAATGTGCTCCCAGAGCGTCTCACGCGTGCGCTCGACCTTGCGCGCATTGCCGAGGCTGGCATCGAACGGCAGAGTGCCACCGCCGTCGCGCACCAGTCCCACCGCTGCCTCGGCCAGCGTCGGGTCACCGAACGGCTCGACCGAGGGCTCCATCGAACCGAGCCGCTGCTCGACGAGGCCAACGTGCTCGCCGTCCTCCGACGCGAAGAGCACCATCGGCCCGAACACCGCGAAGACGCCTTCGACCATGCGCCCGTCCGCGGCGGCGGCCGCGCCCGTATAGCGGTACCCGCCCACGAGGCGCTCCAACCGTTCGAGGCTGCTCTCGACCACCGCCATCTGCCGCCGATACCCCTCAGCCGGCTCGAGCGTGCTGTTCTCCATCGCGAGTCGCGCCTCGCGCAGCACATCGGCGTGGCGCGCGACCTCCGCGATGTGCAGCCGCGGCTCGAAGTTCCGGATGTACTCCGAAAGCAGGTTCGAGAGGTACCCGGCCTCCTGCTCGCGCGCCTTGATCTCGTTGCGCAGGTTGTTGAGATCCAGCGCCCGGTGGTCGAACTGCCGGCGTACGCCGTCGTAGGCGGCGCGGACCTCGGTGAGACGGTGTTCCAGTTCGTTGATGCGCCGGCTCAGCGCCAGCCGCTCGTCGGCGATGGTGCGACGTGCCTGGTCGAGCTCCGCGATGGCGGCGGCCAGTTGCTCCTTCGCCGAGGTTACCCAGCGTGGCATCTCCGCGGGCGCCACGGCGGACGAGACCGCCGAGGTCGCCGCCGACACCGCCGCCGGCGGCGCGGAGGTGGCGGCGGCCGACCGTGGTGCGCGAGGCACCGGCCGAGCCGGGGCCGACGCGTTCGAGGCACGCGGCGTTGGCCGCGCCTCCCGCAACGGCGGGAACTGCGCGAAGGACGCGTGCGCGAGGATCAGCGCCGCGCCCACGCACCACCACCGCCGCCCAACGACGTTCATTGGAGTGGGCTTAGTCATCCATCACCACCGGCAGCCGCACGTACACCGCCGGCCGCTCGTTCCGGTACACCGCGATCGCCTCCTGGACTGCCCGCGCCAGTGCGTCATCCCGCTCCCAGCTCCAGCCGTTCGGTCCTGGGCGGCCGACGCCGGCGACCGTGCCGGCTGGATTTACGAAGTACGCTTGCGCCAATCCGACATAGAGAACGGTGACCTCCACCCGTCCGCCGTCACCGAAATCACGCACCTCGCTGGTGACCTGGATTTCGCGTGCGAACTTCTGCATCTCGTTCAGCACGCCGATCACGTTCTGAAACCGTTCCGCCAGCGACGCCGGCGAGGCGGCGCCCTCGGCGGGGATGCGCTGGCTCAGCGGCTCGACGCGTTCGCGCAGCGGCGCGGGCACGCGCGGGAGCAGCGCCCGCACGCGCCGTTCGAGCGCCGCGATGCTCTCGTCGAGCCCCGCCGTCGCCGCGACAAGCCGCTCGCGCTGCGCGCGCGCCTCGGCGAGTTTCACGTCGAGCTCGCCGATTTCGTTCGTCGTTTGCGCAATTTGCTTTTCGATGGTGTCCACCTCGCGCGCGAGCAGCTCTGCGCGGCCGTCGAGCACCTCGCGCGCGACCCGCCACTCCTGTGTTTCGCGCGACAGAATCCGGCGCGTTGCGACCCATTGTTCGATCGCGGCGCGTCCCTCGGCCTCGGCGTCGGGCGCGGTGTGGTTCGTCGCGGGCGTCGGCGCGGGGGCCGCGGCCGCTCCAACCGCCAGCAGCATCGCGCACCATCGGACGGGGAGGGTCATCCGCATCGCTCAAAACTCCGCGCTGAGGCCGATCGAGTAGCGCACACCCTCGCGGTACTGCCGGCGCGGTACGTCCGCCTCCCCCGGGATGCGGTAGACCTCGCGCACGGGCGGATCGAGCAGGTTTTGCGCGCGGAACGTCGCTTTCACGTGCCGCCCGATCTTCTGCGAGAGGCTGATGCCCACCGACGGCTGCTTCCGCAGCACAATGTCGGGCGTGGCGCCGCTCTCGCCGATCGCCGCGCCGCTCTTCAACATGTCGCCGCGGATCGTGTAGAACCACGCGAACGACGTCCCCCACCGCTCGATGTCGTACAGCAGCTGGAAATTGAACAGGTACTCCGGCTGGCCCTCCATCGGGCGCCGTTCGCGCACCGGCAGCCCGTAGGGCGTGAAGGCGTCCACGAGTTCCTCCGGGTACTGCACCCAGGACCGCAGCTTCGCGTAGTTGATACCGAGCCGGACCCCGTCGAACGGCGGCGGTAGGAAATCGAGCCGGCGGCGCGCTTCGACCTCGAAGCCTTCGACGCGCCCCCGTGGGTAGTTGAGGGCCAGCGTGTACGACTCGGACAAGTGGCCAAAGGTCTCCTTTTCGATCGGGTCCTGGATGTCCTTGTCGAAGACGCTGAACGCGAACACTTCATCGGGGCCGCGGATCCATTCCCACCGCAAGTCGCGGTTCACGATGTGCGAGATCTTGAGGTCGCGGTTACCAATGAACGACTCGCCCTCGATGTAGTCGGGCGTGATCACCGGCGCGATTTCGAGGAAGGTCGGCCGCGCGATTGTCTGGCTCCAGTTGAGGCGTAAGCTCATACCCGGCGCGATGTCCCAAATGGCGCCCCAGGAGCGGAGCCAGTCGCTCTGCGAAATGTCGGCAGCGGCCTTGTCCTTCGGAAGGCCCTCGATCAGGTACGCATAGGAGATCCGACCCTGTTCATTGGTCACGTAGTGACGGACCGGCACAAGGAACGCGCGTTCGGGATCGATGATCTCGGAGTCGATCGTCGGCTCGACGCGCATTTCCGTGGTCTCGACCCGCATGCCGCCGATCAGGCGTAGCTGCCGCGCCACGGGCAGTTCGACGCTCCAATAGCCCGAGCGCAGGTTTTGCAACCCCTCGTAGTCCACGTCATAGAACTTCGGCAGCAGGTGCCAGCGGAGGCTGTTTTTGTACTCGCCCACACCGATGCGATCCGGATCGGTGAACACATCGGTCCACAGTGCGTCGGGCCGGTCGGACGCGTACGTGCGCAGTGCGTTGTCCGCCGCGGTGTCGTCCAGCGCCTGCTGGTAGGCTTGGCCGGCCGGACTGGCGAACCAGGCGGCGCGGGCGGCCTCGAACTGCCGTCGCCCGGCCGCGCCGGGCGGGAAGTCGCTTCGCACCGGTCCCGTGTAGAGGGGCGGATTCTGCGGCCCTATCATGTAGAAGAACGAGTTCTGTCGGTAGTGGCGGCGGGTCCAGTCTCGCAGAAATCCGAGGTTGAGGCGGATGTCCTGAGCGGGCCACTCGGCGTTGGGATCGCCGAAACCCATGAACGAGAGATCCCAGTCCGGCGCGCGCCAGCTCAGCGGGATGCCCAGATGCAGGCCGTACTGCGAGTTGATCTCGCGCGTGTTGCGCCAGATGCGGGTGCTGCTATCCTCGTCGGCGCCCGAGGCGCCATCGGGCCGAGGCTGATACTCGAACGTTCCGTTGTCGCGCGGATGCACGACGTTGCGGAACATCCGCACGTCCGGCTCTTCCTGCTCGGCGGTGTTGCGCCCGACGCCCCATCGCAGCTCCCAGCCGCGCCGTCCCTCCGGCCGCTCGCCCCACTTGTGCTCGCCGCTGAACTGGAGGATGTCGATCGCCCGCTCGGTGTAGTGGATGCCCTGGTGCTGCGCCCAGACCGGGGTATTGGTTTCGTGAAGCTGCTCGCGATAGGCCGCGCGGTCGGTCACGGCGCGGTTGCGCATCGCGGTCAGGCCGAGCCGGTGCGCGTCGTCGCGCTCGAGGCCGAGCGTGACCAACTCGCTCCACTTCAGATCCTCCGTGCCAACCTCGCGGCGGTACGGAATGAACTCCTTTGGGTCCGCCCCCCCTCCCTGTAGCCGCAGCGTGTTGTCCGGTCCAAGGTGCAGCCAGTACTTCTTCGAATACGTCAGGGCGCCGAGCATGCCCATCTGCCAGTCGCCGCCCAAGCCGAACTGAGTACCGAGCGCGACGTCGTAGCCGTGATTGCCGTCGGGCACGCGTGTGCGCTGGATCCCCATCGCGGGCGAGACGCCGCGCACGATGCGGTCGAGCTCGCGGTACACCTGATCATGGTCGCGTGGAGACCGGGCCTTCTCCTGGTGGGCCGAGGGAACGCCGCGCTCGGCGAGGCCGTCCTTCTCCATCGTGGGCATGCCCTCGACCATGTCGCGGGCTCCGCGGTGCCGTCCCCAGCGGTTGATGCCGCCGCCCTCGTACGTGATGTAGCCCGGCTTGCCGCTCACCCGTCGGTTGACCTCGCGCGAGAAGCCGAACCGGATAAACGGCTCGTCGGGCACGCGCACGGTCCGGATGTCGATGCCGCCGCCGGTAAAATCGCCGGGCAGGTCGGGTGTGAACGTCTTAAACACGCTCAGCCCCTCGACCGTGCCGGCCGGAAACACATCCAGGTGCACCGCGCGGCGCTTGGGATCGGCACTCGGCACGCGCAACCCGTTCACGGTTGCGCCGACGTAGCGATCGCCGAGACCGCGCACCGTCGCGTACTTGCCCTCGACCACCGTCGCGCCGACGACCAGCCGTAGCGCGCCGGCCACGTCGCTGGCGCCGGCGCGGCTCATCAGCTCGCGGCTGATGGTGTCTTGCATCGTGAGGCTTTCCTGTCGCAGCGTGAGCATCCCGGCCTCAGTCGCGGTGTCCTGCAGCTCGAGGTCGCGAACGATGAACTCCTCCATCTCCACGACCTCGCCGCGGAGCTGCACGGTGAGATCCGCCATCGAGCCCGGCATCACGACCACACCCGTGATCACCTGGCGCACGAAGCCCGGTTTCGAGACCACCACCGTGTAGGCGCCGGGCGGCAGGTCGGTGATGGCAAAGCTGCCGTGGCGGTCGGTGAACGTCTCGCGCGGCGACTCGAGCAAACGAACCGCCGCCTCCGGCACGGGGCCGGCGAACTCCGCGTCGTACACGCCGCCGCGGATGCCTCCTCGCGGAGCAGCCTCCTGCCCCCGCGAAATCGCGACGGTGATGGACGCCAACAGAGCCATGAGCCCCCGCAGTGTCCGGCTAGCCGCCATGGATCGAGGTCTGCAGCCGTGTCCACGCCTCGCCAATCTGTGATGGATCGAATCCGCTCCTCGCCGCCGCCAACGCGATCGCCACCGCGGCCATCGCGCGCGGCCGCAGGTTCGCCAGCGACACCGTCGCCTCGACCGCCCGACCGAAGAGCGCCGACGCGGCTTCCACATCGCCGGCCCGTGCCGCCCCGCTCGCCATCCGTGCCCAAATCTCCGGGCGATCGATCGGCTGGATTTGGGCCTCGATCGCCGTGCCCACTGCGTCTGCGATCGCGCGCACCCGCGCCGCGTCGCCGAGCCGTCCCCACACCTCCGCCATGCGGCTCAATACCACCAACCGTGCCTCACCGGCGGGTGTTGCCAGCCACGCGTCCGCGATGGGCGACAGCTTGTCGGCGAGCTCGCGGGTGGGCCGTCCCGCGGCCGCCATGCGCTCGAGGACCTCGAGCCGCATCTCCACGGATTTCCAACCTGGGATCTCGCCCGCGGTGGCCCACGCCAGGTCCAGCAGTTCGTCGCGCCGTGGCGGCGGAACGGCGCGCAGTTCCGTCGCCTCGCACAGCGCGGCCGCGAGCTCGAGCGCGTCCTCGAACCGCGCGTCCGCGGGGCGTTCGCGCGCCAGCGCCAACGCGTCGTCCCACCGTCCCGCCGCCGCCAGCGCGATTACTCCGCTGCCCTGCAGGCGGGCTCGAGTGGCTGGATCATGCGCGTACTGCGTGAACAGCACTCGGGCCGGACCGTCATCGCCCATGACCGCCCGCGCGCGGGCGATGTGGGCGCGGACGCGGTCCAAGGGCCAGTCCGTCACACCTGCGGCCTCGGCTTGGGCGGCCTCGAGCAGCCGCATGGCCGCGCGGGTCTCTCCTCGTCGCGCGTGCTCCCGCGCCACATCGGCCAGCAACACGACGCGTCGCCAGGTTTTGATCCGGCGCGCCAGCGCTTCCGCTCGCTTCAGTTCGCCCAGTTCGATCCAGACCCGCACCACCTGTTCCTGGCATTGGGCCTGGTCGGCCGGATCGTTCGTGATGGCGGCCGCGAACGTCCACGCCGCCTCGAGCGAGGCCCGTTCCGCGGAACCGGCCGGCCGATCGCAGCCAGCCCCGGTCGCCAGGCTCACGGCGACCGCCACGGCCACTGCGCCCGGGCACATTCTGCGCACGATGGAAGGTACGATCTCGGAAGACAACAGCGACATGTGGCCATGATCGGCTCACCATGTCAGGATTCTGCAAGGGACCGTTTACATTTCTGTGACGTGATTCCGTCGCGTCGCGGTGACCGCGACGTCCGGCGAGTGTCGGCGGCCGGTCCTTGAGACCTCCGAGTGTTCGGCGCGACGCGCAGCGCCCCCAGCTCTTGATCTTGCCTAGGCACGGCTCCTGGAGTGCGGAGCCGAGCGAGCGGCGGCCGTCGGTTGGACCCGTGCAGGGTGGCGGGTGAGAGCGTTCGCGGTTCGTGTGGCCGTCGCGGCGTCGCACTCGCGCGGCGCCTCGCCGCTCATCGCGCGCCGGGGCACGGCATCGCGCGCGCGCGTTCGCGCGCGCGCGTTCCTCTTTTTGAGGTTGGCGCGAGGCTGGCCAGCCGCGAGCCCTGCGGCCTCGGCAGCCACGATCGTAACTGCCACGACGCCCTGCGAGGAACGACATCGAGTCAGGGCGAGGTGCGCACCGTGATCGGCGGGCCATGGAGTCAAAAACACAAGGCGGGGGGTCCTGGAAGACCCCCCGCCCGCAGTGCGTCCGGGAGAGAGACCGGACAATCGTTATGGCGCCAACTGGCTCGACAGCACGCGGTAGATCCGCGGCTCCGTGATCGGCCGCTGATCGGTGTACTTGTAGTTTTGACCGGTGCCGGTAATGCCCGTCGCTAGATCAGTCCAGGCCATCGTATTCTCGTTGGTCGTGTACTGGACCGTGTAGGTGGCACCCACGACGGTCGGAAACTGGATCGTCATGCTGACGAACGCGTCGTTGATCTCGGGATCGCTATACTCGCCGTACTGGTCGCTCTCGATCAGTCCAAACTTGTTCACCAGGGTCCAGTCCGCCCAGTTCTTTGTGCCGAAGGCGCCGATCATGCGCACGGGTGTGAAGAACCCATCGGCCGGCGGCAATCGCCCGGCCGTCAGCAGCGTGCTGTTGGTCGGGAGCGTCGGGTCGAGGAACTCGACCGGATAGTGGGTCGTGCTGCCGATCACGACGGGGTTGTTCGTCGCGCGAACAAAGTCCCGCACCGGCAGATCGCTCAAGTTGGGAAGATAGGTGTTGCTGAGGGTGCCGTCCGTGAAGAGCGGGTACGAGTAGTGCGGCAGGTTGCCGTCGGCGCCCGATGCACCCCATGTGGTCGCAAGCTGGTTGGTGTTGGCCGGGCAGCCGAACGCCACGTTCGTGCCCATGTACCAGAACACGCAGTTCGCAACTTCGAGCCGCTTGCCGCCGCCGTCGTGCGTATACCACGTGTTCTTCACGTAGTTCTGCTGCGTGAGGTCGGCGGAATCATGCGGGTAGGAGTCGTTGATATCGCCCTCGATGAGCGCGCACGCGCCACCGAAGTCCATGAACAGCGAGTTGTAGTAGCGGCCGCCCGACCCGTCGCGGAAGTGCAGCGCGGTGTTGGCCTTCCGGTTCGTGTACCGGCCGTGGCCAATCATGGTGACGTTGTAGAGCGTCGGAACGGAGGGCGGCTGGGGTCCAGGCTGGTCAAAGGCGCCATCCATCTCCGCGCCCTTGTCCGACCGCTCGCCCGTCGTCGCCAGCACGCCCTGCACCCGCAGGACGAACTGCATCTTGCCGCGGTAGCCCTCGTCCCAGTCAATGCCGTCGTCGCCGTCGGCCCACGCGACGAGGTACTTCAGATTCACCGTGCCGCCGAAGAACTCGAACGCGTCGTCGGCGTTGTTGAACACTTCGACATGCGAAATTTTCGTGCCGCGGCCCACGGCGCCGCAGGTCAGTCCGTTCACCTCGTTGTTGGCGCCCAGCACGTACGCGCCATACCGGATCTGCACGAAACGGATTTCGCCGCTGTCGTCGTCGTCGTTGCCACCGCCGTACCGACCGTACACGCCGTAGGGCTGCAAGCCTTCAATCTGCCAGTCAATGCTCGCGTTCGGCGAGGGCGTGCCCGGCTCATACACAGCGGTTGCGATGTAGGTGCGGCCCAACACGATCAGACCGCCCCACTGCTTCGTGATGCCATTGAACGGATTGTTCCACGGCGGGGTCCCGTTCGTATACGCCGGCGGCACGAAATGATCGTCGCCCACCGCGGTCATCACGATCGGCGCCTCGCGCGTGCCCAGCATTCGGATCTTTGACCCACGCGACACGACGAGCGTGCCCGGCTGCTGCGGCGCCGGATTGGTGCCGCGGATCAGCGTGCCTGCTTGGACCGTCAAAATCGCGCCGTCGCGAACAAAGATCGGTCCCTGGATGATGTAGGTGTTGTTCGAGGTCCACGTTTGATCCGTCGTGATGTCGCTCGACACGACGATCGTCGCGGCGCCGGCGGCGCCCGCCGCGGCCACCGCGGCCGCGCATGCCATTGCCTTCATGTGTCTCATGCTCGAGTCTCCTCGCTGCTCGTTCCGTTGCCCGCGGACCCGGCCGCGCCGCCCGACGCGGCCGCCACCCGTGACCGGTTTCGCCGGTCTCAGCTGGATCGGGGCCCACGCCCGGTCCGACGCCGCACACCATGCGCGCCGCCTGTTGTGTCGTGGTGAGTCGTGCGCCTGTTTTTCGTTGGAACTGTGTTTGAACGCTTTGAGCGGTTTGCAACGAAATCATGTGGCGCCGGCGCCACGCATGGACGCAGAGACCGTGGTGACTCGGCGCCCCGCCCGCCGCTGTGGAGACGCATGTCCCGCCCCATCAGACGGCAAGCCACGCGTGCGACGCTGCGCCGCGCGAGGGGACGGGCCTCACTTGGCTCCGGAGTTCGAATCAAGGGCGAGGAGGGCGGGCTCGAGCGAAAACCGCAGGTACATCGGCCAGTCGCCCCTCCCTTGCGCGCGCTGGAGCGCCGCACGCATCGCGTCCGCCACGGGCGCGGCCGCCGGCCCGAGAAGTTGCAGCGCGCGCGCCGCATGAACGGCCTCGCGCTCGTCCTCCGACCGAACCGCGTCTGCGAGCACCTCGAGCGCGTCGCGCATGGCCCACCCGTCCACCAGCGCAGCCGCCGCTTCAATCCGAACGGGCGGACAGTCCCTCAGCAGGCGCCGCAGCGCCTCGCGGCACTCGTCGCTTCGAAGCCCGATCGAGCGCAGGCCAACACACGCCCACCAGCGGACCGAAGGATCCACGTCGCGCGTACGCTCCAGCAGCATCGCGGCGGCCTCCGGCCGCCCCACGCCCTCGGCGGTCTCCAGCACCCGCGCACACGGCCACGTCGCGTCATCCGCCGCCGCAGCTGCCGGCGGCGTGCCATCGGCTGCCAGCATCGCCAGTCGCCATTCAGGCATGAAGCCCAGGTCGCGCATCTCGAGCAGGTGTTGGCGAAGCATCTCCCGCAAGCGGCTCAGCGTCGCCGCATGGTCGGGATCGCCAGCGAGATTCCGCAACTGCCACGGGTCGGCCTCGCTGTCGTACAGCTCCTCGAGGGGCTTGCGCGGCGCGGCCCATGCGAAGCGAGGCTCGTTCATCGCACCCTCGCGCGCCAGCCGCACGAGCTCCCGGCGCAGGGCCGCCTGATCGGAGTACCCCTCCGGCGCCAACCATGACAGGTGCGGCATGAAGTTTCGAATGTAGAGCCATCGGCCGTCCCGCACGGCCCGGCTCAACTCATACGCCTCGTCCACCCGGTCCCGCGCCCCGAAGATGTACGAGCGGGTGGCGCCGGCGTGCGGACCGAGAAACGCCCGGCCATGCGTCCCCTCGGGAGGCCGAATCCCACAGAGGCTCAGCGCCGTCGCGCCGAAATCCACCAACGACACCAACTGGTCGCACCGCGCCCCCGGCTCCCCGGGCCACCATGCCCGCCACCGCGGCGGGATCCGCACCAACAACGGCACCTGAAGACCCGTGTCGTACAACGTTCGTTTGCCCCGCGGTATGCCCTGGCCGTGGTCCGAATAGAACATCACGATCGTCGAATCGGCCAAGCCGTCCCGCACCAATTGGCCGAGAATCTCTCCCACGCGCCGGTCCATCGCGGTGATCGCATCGTACACGCGCGCCATGGCCGCGCGAATCAGCGTCGTGTCGGGGTAGAATGGCGGCACCCGCATCTGCGCGGGGTCGTGCCGCTCAGAGGGCGCCAGCCGCGACCCGATCCTCTGCTCGAACGACTCCGGCGGTTCGACGTTCGTCGGCCCCTGATGCGTTTCGACGAGGTTGATGACCGCGAAAAACGGCGCGCCGGCCGGCCGCGATCGCCAGTCGGCCTGATCGCTGCACTCGGTCCAGGCCTCGCCGATCCACGCCGGTTCCTCGGCGCAGTTGTAGTCGGTTTTGACGTTGTTGGTGCAGTGGTAGCCGGCCGCGCGAAGCCGCGCCGGAAATGGACGCGCGTCCCGCGGCGCCGGATACTGCGACCGCAGGTGGCAGGTGCCCGCCGCATGGGCGTAGAGCCCGGAAATCAGCGCGAACCGCGCCGGCGCGCAGACCGGGGCGGTCGCAAATGCTCGCGTGTAGTGAACGCTCTCGCGCGCGAGCCGGTCGAGATTCGGCGTGCGGGCCTGCGGATCGCCGCCAAACCCCATCCACGGCGATGTATCCTCGCAGGTGATCCACAGCAGGTTCGGCCGTGCCGAGGGATCCGGTCCCGCCTGCGGCCACGCGCGCGTCGCCGCCGCCGCCCCGATGGCACCCAAAAACGCGCGCCGGCTCCACCCCGCCGGCTCGCCACCGCACGTTGCCTGGTTCATCGCCGAACGCCTCCGTGTTCGGCCAGTCCATCGCGCCCGCCACCGCAAGTCAAGCCGCGAAGCGCCACACAGAATCCGGCCTCGGGCAGAGGGCCGTGACGTCGTGACGAGGCCCCGTCGAGGGCGCCGGGCGTTGGATGGCTCCGCGATGAGCCAACGCGGTGCCACGCTGCGCGGGGCCCCTCGCACCCAAGGCCGCTCTCGCTCCGGCGCGCGACTGCGCGTAGAGGTTCCCAGACTCTGGCCGGCCCCCTCCAGCGTGGATCGTGCTCGCGTCGGCCTCGAACGGCCAGACCGGCTTCAGCGGACGTCGGTGTCGCCACCGCACCGCCGCCCCTCGTGGAGCGCAGGGATCGCCCGACGGAGTCGGCGTTCACGCCAACACGTCGCGCAGCGCCTCGCCGATCCGCCGCAGCCCCTCCCGCACAACCTCCTCCGACATCGCGAAGCTGATCCGCAGGCATTCGTGCCGGTGCCGATCGTGTTCGTCCGCGCCGGCGAAGAAGTGATGCCCCGAGACCGCGATCACGCCGCGCGCCTTGAGCCGGTGGTACAGTTCGTAGGAGGAGATCCGAAGCCCCGGGAACCACGCCCAGATAAAGAAGGCCCCCTCGCGGACGTGCAGCCGCCAGTCGCGGTCGGCCGGCCAGCACTCCTCGATCCATTCCCGAGCGGCGGCCGCCTTGCGGTCATAAAACGGCTTGAGCTCGCGGCGGCACAGCTCCAGCAGTTCGCCCGAACGCAGCAGCGGTTCGACCAGTGCGGGGCCGAGGTTGCCACTCGCCAGCGCCGCAATCGCATGCATCTCGGCCACGCGGTGCACCCACCGCTCGCCAGCCACCACAAGGCCAGTGCGCACGCCCGGCAGCCCGAGCTTCGAGAGGCTCAGCAGCCAAATCACGCGCTCGCTCCAGAACGGTCGCACGTCGGCCGCGACGATGTCGGGGAACGGCGGCCCGTAGGCGCCGTCCACGATGAGCGGGATGTCGCGCGTGGCGGCCAGCTCGTCGAGCCAACGCAGCTCGTCGTCGGTGACGACGTTGCCCGTAGGGTTCGTCGGTCTCGAGAGGAGAATTGCCACCGTATCGGCCGGAGGTTCCTCGGCGCTGAGCCGGTACTTGAACTCGCGGCCACCATGGGACTCGATGCGGGGACGCGCGGCAACGAGCCCGTCGTGGCGGTCGGTGAGATCGGAGTAGCCGATGTACTCCGGCGCCATGGGCAGCCATATGCGTCCACGCCGGCCGGCCAGAAGGTTCGCGAGATAGTACACCGCGCCCTGACTGCCGTGCGTGATCGCGATGTTGCCGGCGGTCAGCGGCCAACCGTACTGCCCGGCGAGCGTCTCGGCGACCGCCGCACGGAACGACGGCGCGCCTTCTGGAATCTCGTAGAGGCCCAGCATCCGTTCGAACCGGTCGCCCTCGCTCAGCAGCTCTTGCATGCGCCGCCGCCACAGCCGCTCGGCGGCCGGCACGCGGGCCGGGTTGCCGCCGCCCAGCATGAGCAGGTTCGTGCGCCCCGCCAGCGCGGAGCCAAGGTCGTCCATCAGCTCGCGGATACCGCTTCGGCGGTCGGCACAGCGGTCACGCCCGAGGTACGGCGCCTCGTTCATCGCGCGGACGGAACGGCGGCGGCCCGGCGCGCGGCGGCCTCTTCGAGCACCCGCACGGTCTCGGCATGACCGTTGTTGCGCGCGAACTCGATCGCCCGGTCCTGGTCGGCGTCGCGCAGCTCGGGATCCGCGCCGCGGTCGAGCAGCAGACGCACGACCTCGGTTTGGCCCTCCGCGGCCGCAAACATCAGTGCGGTCCATCGCTCGCCGCGGTCGGCGGCGTTGACCTCGGCGCCCGCGTCGAGCAGGAGGCGGACCGTATCCACATTCGCGCCGGTCGCCGCATACATCAATGCCGTTCGGCCGATCTCGTCGTTTCGGTGGACATCCGCGCCGTAGCCGAGCAGACGGCGGCACAGGCTGGTATGACCATTGAACGCGGCGAGCATGAGCATCGTACGGCCCTGTTCGCCCACCGCATTGGGATCGAGGAGGCCCTCGCGGATCACACGGTCAATGAGTTCCTCCAGGCCGTTCAACGCGGCCTCGGCGTACTCCCGCGGCAGCGTCGTAAGACCGCGCGCGGAACGCGCCGGGGCAGCGGGCGCGGAGGCCGACGCGGCCGACACAACGCGGGTGGCGCCGTGGGCGCGCGGCGCGGGAACGGCCGCGGGCGCCGCGGACGGCACCGCCGGCGGGTCGGCCGGGCGCGGGGTGTCGGAGGAAGAGGAGCGTTCGCGTTGGCCGCAGCCCGCCAGGATCGCGGCGGCCGCGGCGGCGCAGATTCCCCACCGAACATGGGCGGTGTTCATGAAAACTCCTCAACGACGCATCAGGTCCGCCGCGAGCATAGAACGCGTCGCCGCGGGCTGCAATGCGGCGGTCGAGCCACCGAGGCTCCCCGCGATCGCGCACCGGCCGGCGGCGCGGCGATCCGCTAGCGCCCACGAGCGCGCCGCCACCACTCGATCGTGCGGCGCAATCCCTCGTCGAGCCCGACCTTCGCGCGCCAGCCGAGCCATTCGCGGATCTTCGTCGCGTCGAGCTCGATGAACGGCTGGTCGGAGGCCAGCGGCCGCTTCGGGTAGTCCGGCGGGTACTCCCCGAACGCGATGCGGCGGGCCGGGTACTCCGTGAGCTTCGCGATGCGCAGCGCGAGTTCGCGGTTCGTGACGATCTGGCCGGCCGCCGCGTTGAACGCCTCACCGGCGGCCTCCGGATGCGCCATCGCGGCGCGGTAGGCCGCGACGTGGTCGGTCACGAACATGTAGTCGCGCACCGAGTCGGGCGCGCCGACGTGCACCGGCTCGCGACGCAGCATGCGCGTGATCAGGTACTCTACCATGAAGTTCGTCTCAATCTTGCGCCCGTAGGTGTTCACGCAGCGCAACACGATGGCCCGCAGGCCGTAGACTGTCGTCATCATGCGCAGGTAGGTGTCCGTGACGGCCTTCGTGTTGGCATAGGGGCTCGACGGCCATAGCGGCGCGTCCTCGCGGATCGGCGGCGCGGTTTGAATCCCGTACACCTCGGCGGTCGAGGCATAGAGAAGCAGTCGCCGGCCGGGATCGGGCAGCTCAAGCATCGCGTGCGCGAGGTTCAGCGTACCGACGATGTTGGCCTGCACGTAGGCCAACGGCATCTCGAACGAGTGACGCACCGGGCTCATCGCGGCCAGGTGGATGACGACGTCCGGATCGACCCGTCGTAGCACGCCGAGCAAACCGACGAAGTCCGCGAGCTCGCCCGTGACCTGCCGCACGCCGCGCAGGAACGGAGCCAGCCGCTCCGCGTCGCGGCTCGTCGAATGGCGGACAAGCCCCCAGACCTCGTGCGCGCGCGCGAGCGACTGCGCAAGGTGGCTGCCGATGAAGCCCGTGACGCCGGTGATCAGCACGCGGCTCATGCGCGGACCTCCTCCAACGCGGCCAGGTCCGCCGCGCCGACGATCCGCACCTCGGGGATCGCGAAGAGCATCCGGCCGCCCCGGCGCAGGAACGCCGCCTCCTGCCGCATGATCTCATGCCGGAACTGATACGGCAGCACGAACAGCAGGTCCGGCGGATCGGCCCGGTACTGTTCGAGCGTGATGCAGCGGATGCCTGTGCCGGCGATGTAGCGGCCCGCTTTGTCCGGATTCTTGTCCACGGCCAACGGGATCAGTTCGGAGGTGATGCCCGCGAACTGGAGCACGACGAGACCGCGCGTCGAGGCGCCATAGATATAAATGCGCCGGCCAGCCCGCCGCTCTGCCTCGAGCACCTCCCGCAGCCGGTCGCGGATCCGGTCGATGCGCCGCGCGAAGCCCGCGAGCGCGTCCGCGCGCTCAAGCCCGAGCTCGCGTTCGCGCGCGCGGATCGCGGCCAGCCGCTCCGCGGCGCCGTCGAACGGCCGCACCGGCGCACCGGCCCGCCGGATGTACAGCCGGATACTGCCGCCGTTGACGTCGTTGAGCTCGGCGTCCATCGCCTCGAGCCCATGCCGCGCCAGCAGCCGCTCCATCGCCGCGAGCGAGTAGTACTCGAGGTGCTCGTGCGAGATGTTGTCGAACGTCGCGTTTTCGATCATGAGCCCGAGGTAATTCATCTGCACGATCCAAACGCCGTCCGGCGCAAGGCAGGCAAGGATGTCGCGTACGAACGCGTTCGGGTCCTCGAGGTCGTAGAACATCGCGATGCTGGTGATGGCCTTCGCGCGGCGCGGGCCCGCGAGCTCGAGGAACGGCGCGGCGTGGAAGTAGTCGTGCACGATCCGGCCCGCGTCGGCCGCCAGCGTCCAAAGGTTGGACGGCTCGAAGCCCACCTTGTCCAACCCTTGGACAGAGTACTGGCGCAACAGCGTGCCGTCGTTGCAGCCGATGTCCACGACGAGGTCGCCCGGGCGCAGACCGGCGACGCGTTCCGCCGCGGCGGCCACGTCGGCGAGCGCGGCGACCATCGTGGTGCTGATGCCGGAGCGGTACCAGTAGCGGCGATAGAGCAGGTCGTGGTCGAGCGTGTGCCGGAGCTGCACGAGCGCACAGCCCCCCCGCGCGGGATCGCAGACGACCAGTTCGAGCGGCGCGCGGACGGCCGGCTCGTCGGGCGAGTCGAGGAATGCGACCGCACACTGCTCGCCCAGCGACAGCAGCGGCGCGAGCCCGCCCCGTCCACAGAGCCGGCAGGTGGTTTGTTCAACAACGGCGTTGTTCACAGTGGACTCCCTCCGCGCCGGTCCGGGTCCGCGGTGCCGCCAGCGCGGAAGAATCTGGATAGCGTGTTCACGGCGCCCAGGCAAGCCAACGCGGGCGCGCGCGCGGACGGCGGGCTCGGCGTCGCGTTCGCGGCCGCCTCAGGGTACAACCTTGTCCATGGCCGCGTTTCTGACCATGTGCATTCCGACCTACAACCGCGCGCGGTATCTCGCCGAGATGCTCGCCTCGATCGCGGCGCAGATGCGCGAGGGCGGTTGGGGACCGGCAACGGTCGCGGTGGCGGTCTCGGACAATGGTTCTCCCGACGAGACACCCGCGGTGATCGAGCGCGCACGCGCGGCGGGACTGCCGATCGAGGCGGTGCGGCAGCCGCGCAATCTCGGCATCAATCCGAATCTCTGCGCCGCGCTCGAACTGGCGCGCGGACGGTTCGGGTGGCTGCTCGGCGATGACGAGGTGCTGCATCCCGGCGCACTCAGGACGGTGCTCGACCTACTCCGGCGCCATGACCCGGGTCTGCTGCTGGTCTTCGACACGCGGTATCCGCGCGCGCTGCCACGGCCCGCGGTCTATTCCAGCTACCGCGAGTTCGCCGCGGACTGCGCGCGGCGCGATCCCGCCGCGCTGACGGAGCACACGTTGCTCTCGAGCAACATCGTGCGCACCGATTGTTACGACGCAGCGTTCGCGCGCGCCTCGCTCGCAACGGACTTTCCCCACATGTTCGGCATCATCCGCGGGCTGCGCCGCACCGCGGCCCCGGTCGTCGTGCCCGATGCGCCCGTGATCATGACCCGCGCGGACCGGCCGCCGCCGCCGGACGGCCGATGGGTGCCGATCGACCGCAAGTGGATGGCCTATCTCACGTGGTTGCGCGCGGAGCTCGAGCTTCCGGACATCGATCCGCTTGAGCCCACGCGCCTGGCGCGCGAGGCGATGCTGCGTTCGATCGCGCGGCATCCCATCGCGTTTCTACGGCAGAACTGGCGGTCGGCGTTCCGCGCTTCGGCGTGGCGGTTTCTCTGGGATCGGCTGCGACTCGGGCGCGGCTGAGGCGGTGGCATCCGCGCCTCGCCGCGCGGGGGCTTTGCACCGCGCGCGAGCGCAGATCACGATCAAAATCGGATTGCAGCCTCGCGGCCGAAGCGCAGGCGGACCGGGCCGATCAGACCGGAGGGCGTTAGCGGATCGTTCGCGGCGAATCCCTGGAACACGCGCAGTGTGCGGTTGCCCGGTTCAAGGCGCACGTTGGTCTTCGTGATCCGTTGTTCGGGCGGCAGCGCGGCGTCGCCGATCAGCCGGTTGATCCAGAGGTTCGCCACCTCGACCTCGATCTCGTTGGGACCGGACCGGAGATGACCGGTGAGCTCAAGATGCCACGGCGGCGTCCAGAGAATCCCGAGCGGGCGGCCGTTCACGGTGATGCGCGCGATGACGCCCACGCCCCCGAACTCAAGCCGGGCGGGGTGGGCGGCACGGTCGGCGTCGAGCTCGACGGTCGTGCGGTAGATGGCGCGGCCGGAGAAATAGCGAACGCCCGGATGCGTGTGGTGCGTCCAATCCACGAGTTGATCGAGACGAATCTGCTCCGGCGCGCCGCGTCCGGGCTCGAACGTCACGATCCACGGTCCGGCCAGTTCGATGGGCGCGGGCACCTCGGTGGGCAGCGGAATGACGCGCTCGGGCCGGACGGCCCAGGACGCGGCCTCAGCGCTCCATACGCGAAGATGGGCGGCGTCGTTGGACATCGTAGAAAGTTCGACACCGGTCGGAGGCGGGTCGTAGGCGGGGAAGCCGCCCGTCGTTTCGCGGAAGACAACAAACACGCTGCCGTTGGTGGGTAGGCGCAGATGGACCAGCGTGCGGCCATCGGCCGTCGGGGCCCAGCCATCGGGAGTCCGGATCGCGCCGCTGGCGGGATCCCATAGTTCCGGCCGGCGGCCGGTGACGCGGAACGTGGCGGGAGCATGGCCGTGTCCGGCCACAAAGTAGACATCGATGTGGCGGTCGGTCCGGTGGGTGAAGTCCCAGAGGCCGTCGAGATCGGGTTGGAGGCCGATGTGCGCGAGGGCGTCGGCCACGGCGGTGCGGCGGAAGACGCGTCCACGTCCGAGCGGATGCGGTTCGGCGCCGCCGTCTCCGCCGGGGGGACCCCACAGGCGATCGGCGAGCTCACGGACCTCGGCGTCCGAGCGAGGATGGTCGGCGAGACTCGACGAGGCGGAGGGGCGGCGGCGGCCGAGGATCAGCGTGGCGCCCTGCTCGGCGAGTTCGACGACGCGACGCAGCGGTTCGGGACGGAGGATCTCGTCATCGAGGTCCACGACGAGCGCGCGGTAGCGGAGGCCCTCGGGCAGCGCGAGGTCGCCGTCGCGGCACTCGAGGCGGGTGAGCAGAACCTCGGTGTTGATGAGGTCGTAGGTGTGACCGGCGGGTGCCTCGAGCGTCGCGACCTCGCTCCAACGCCGGCCGCGGCCCCAGTGCTGATAGGGCCGTTCACCAACATAGACGGCGAGGTCGGCGACAGGACGGCCATGGCGGAGCAACGTCTGGCAGCGCGCGAGGTATTCGATGAACGGCCGGGCCATCGGAAACCAGGTGACGTTCGGGTTGAGGTGGCTGCCGGCGAAGTACTCAATGCCGGGCAGGCCGAACTCGGGAGGCGAGGCCGTGAACGTGTGCCAGATTAGGTGGTTGATCCCGTCGCAGAAGGCGTGGTCGGCCAGTGGCTTCAGCACCGCGGGATGCTCGGACCAGTGGCGCACCATGTGGGTGAATGCCTCGGCGGCGGCCAGCGGACGACCGTAGATGTGGGCGGCCATCGCGGCCGGGCGGTTGAATTCCGGCGCGCGGCCACGCCGGGGCCCCTCCATGAACCAGAACTCGCCCTGAGGCATGTCCGTGCGGCCAAGGAACGCAAGCTGATCGGCGCGCGCAAATGCGGCCAGCGCGCGATTCCAGGGTCCGCCGGATTCGGCGTGCCACCTCAGGCCGACAGCATGGCATCGCCGCTGAAGCTCGCCGTAGAAATTGTCTCTCATCGCCTCGGCGAGCGCGGAGTGGTAGTCGTGGACGAAGCGCGCGGCCGCTTCGGCGCCGCCGACCGCGAAGCCCGCGAGCACGGGCAGCCAAGGGCGGATGGGATAGCCACGGCGGGCGCGGAACCAGTCCTCGAAGCCGCCCGTCCAAGTCGGCGCGGCGCCCTCCCAGCTCACGCTGTAGAAGTGCGTGAGCGTGCGGCCGGCCAGCTCGCCCGCCTCCTCGAGCAACGCGCCGCCCATTCGGTCGAAGTGACGGCCCACGGCCGCGGCGTCGAGCACGTCCACGTCGTATTCCGTGACGACCTTTCCCGCGTGGGCGGGGTCGCCGACAGCGGTGGTCCACGCGAAGCGGATCATGATCCAGCGGCCGGCCGGGATTTCCCAGGTGAGGCGGCCCTCCGCGTCGTGTTTGTCGGTCAGATCAAGCGGTTCGCCCTCGACGAGGACGGGTGGATTCGTGGGCGGCACGTCGGAACGCCAGGGGGACGCCCAGACGGGCGCGGGGTGGGCGTGAACGTGTGGCGGCACGACGGGCGCGGAGTCGGGACAGCGGACGGCGAGCAGGGCCACTTCAGCGGAGTGTTCGCCAGGGATCGGCGGCAATGTGCAGTCGAGGCGGGCCGGGCCCGTCACCTGCGCGGAGGTCCAGATGAGCTTCTTGGGCGCATCGGCCTTGGACGGCCAGGGCCCCATGAGCGCGCCGGCGCACATGCTGAGGTTGATGCTGACCTCGAGGCCAACGCGGTCCGCTTCACGCAGCGCATGCCGCATGAGCTCGCGCCAACGTGGGCTCATGACGACGGTGCGTTCGGGCGGCGGCGGGACGTGGTCGTCGTGGTATCCGCGCACGTCGAAGTGCAGCAGACCTCCGAAACCGAGCGATTTCATCGCCTCGAGGTCGCGGGTGATGGTGGCTTCGTCCACATTGCCGTTGAGCCACCACCAGTAGGCCCAGGGGCGGTCTTCCCGTCGCGGGGAGCGGAACCGCTCTTCGAGGGCCGGATCGGCGGCGGCCATGCCGGCGGACAGGACGACGGTGGCGACGACGGCCAGCACACAGCGAGCGTTCATGCGGAAGGTCTCCAGGATGCGACGCATCCAAACTGGGCGAGATGGTTTCAGCGGTAGGCTCCGGACATTGGCTCCCAGACGCGAAATGCGAGCGCGGCGGTGGGGCAGGCGCGCACGGCCTCGTCGGCGGCCTCGCCCAACCCCGCTTCGAGGCCGTCGTTGAAGGCGGGCGCGACCTGCGATTCGTACCCGCGGCGTTGAAACGTCATCGTGCCGTTGGCGCGCGCGGCGAGCCGCACGCAGATGCCGCACTTGATGCACTTGCCGGGCTCGTAGACGAGGCGCGGATGGTCACGGCGGAGGAACACGGGCGGACGCGAGTCGGCGGCGAAGCGGGTCTGGGTGGCGCCGTATTCGTCGGCGAGGCGGCGCAGGCGGCAACTGCGCGCCTTGCGGCAATCGCAGCCGAGACAGCGGAGCGCCTCGCCGCGGGCGACCTGGTCGAGCGTGGCGTCGGCTCCAGCGGTGTTGGCCGGCCACGAGCGGGGAGCCGGCGAGGCGTCGGGCATCCACTGTTCGACTTCGCCGGGAGCGAGACGGCCGATGCGGCTATCGAAGCGGGCGGGCCAGGGTGTGCCAGCGCGAAGTTCGAGCCATGCGAGCACCCCCTCCGCGGCGAGGCGCCCGTCGGCGACGGCGCGGACGGCGAGGCGCATCGGCTGCACGGCGGCGCCGGCGGCGAAGACGCCCGCGCGCGAGGTTTGATGCGTCGGGGCGGTCACGGCAACGCCGCGGCCAGTCGCGCGCAGGCCGAGCGATTCGATCGCCGTCGGCGCAAGTGGCCCGCAGGCGAGCACGACCGCGTCGAAATCGCGGAGGCCTTCGTCGAGCATACCGGGTTCGCGGATGTCGACGCCGCCTTCGAAGGGGATCCCCGCCGCGAGCACCTCTTCAATCTCGGCGTCGAGCACAGCGGTGGGCAGGCGATCGGCGAGCGCCGGATCGCGGAGCGCCCCGCCGGGACGCGGCGCACGGTCGAGGAGACGCACCTCGACGCCCGCGCGACGCAGCACCACGGCTGCGGCGAGGCCCGCGGGACCGGCGCCGACGACGAGGACACGGCCTCCCCGTGCCGCCGAACGGGCGGCGCGGGCGCGCGCGGGGCCCAACGCCGACGATTCGCCGAGGCGGCGATGCAGTTCACGGATCGCCACCGGTGCGTCGCGGTCCGCGCGCCGACAGCTCCGTTCGCACGGCGCGGGGCAAATACGGCCGAGCACGGCAGGCAGCACGAGGTCCTCGGCGGCGAGTCGGGCAGCGGCCGACCAATCGGCGCGCGCCGCATTCCGTAGCAGCTCGGGGATGCGCAGGCGCGCGGGGCAGGCGCGGCGACAGGGCGCCTCGCAGTCGCCGACGTGCTCACCGAGCAGCAGCTCGAGCACGCGGCGGCGCGCCGCGCGAACCTCGTCCGACGAGGCCTCAAGCTCCATCCCCTCGGCGGCCGGGTAGGAGCAGGCAGGCAAGAGGCGGCCGCTGGCGACATCGCGGACCGCGCAGACCATGCAGGAGGTGTAGTGCGGTAGGCCGTCGCGATGGCACAACGTCGGGATGCGCAGGCCGAGCGCGCGCGCGGCATCGAGCAGCGTGGCACCGTCGGGCACCTCGACCGACTGCCCGTCCATGGCGAGGCGCACGCTCACGATGCCTCCGTTCGCGCCGAAGCGGCGCGGCGGCGCGGGACGATGCGGATCGCGCCGGTGGGGCAGCCGGCGCGGCAGAGGTCGCAGCGCACACACGTGGGCTCGTCGATCGCGTGCCGGCGCATCGGATCGGGCTCGATCGCGGCGACAGGACACACCTGCGCGCAGCGAGTACAGCCGATGCACTCGGGGCCGACCTCGTAGGCGATGAGGTTCACGCAGCGGCCGGCGGGGCATTCGCCCCGCAGGTGGGCCTCATACTCGTCGCGGAAGTACCGCAGGGTGGTCAGCACCGGGTTCGGCGCGGTCTTGCCCAGGCCGCACAGACTCTGGCGACGGGTGGTCTCCGCGATCTGAGCGAGCCGGTCGAGGTCCTCCGGCCCCGCGCGGCCCTCGCAGAGACGGTCGAGGATCTCGAGCATGCGGCGGGTGCCGACGCGGCAGGGCGTGCATTTGCCGCACGACTCGCGGCAGGTGAACGAGATGAAATAGCGGGCGACATCAACCATGCAGTCGGTGTCGTCGAGCACGACGAGGCCGCCGCTGCCCATCATCGCGCCGACGCCGGTGAGCGCCTCGAAGTCCACGGGCGTGTCGCCGAGCGACTTCGGAATGCAGCCGCCGGACGGCCCCCCGACCTGCACGGCCTTCCACGGCCGGCCGTTCGCGGCGCCGCCGCCGATGTCCTCGATGATCTCGCGCAGCGTGATGCCCATGGGTACCTCGATCAGGCCGCCGCGCGCGACCTTGCCGGCGAGCGCGAAGACCTTCGTGCCCTTGCTGTGCGCGGTGCCGATCGCCGCGAAGGCCTCGGGGCCGTGGCGCAGAATCCACGGCACCATCGCGAGCGTCTCGCAGTTGTTCACGAGCGTGGGCGCGCCGCGGAATCCGCGCTGCGCGGGGAACGGCGGGCGCAGCACGGGCGCCCCGCGGCGGCCGTGGAGGGACTCGATCAGCGCAGTTTCCTCGCCGCAGACGAACGCGCCGCCACCCTGCACGATGCGCAGCTCGATCGAGACGCCCGAGCCGAGGATGTTGGCACCGAGCACGCGCGCCGCGCGGAGACGCTCGATCGCCGCCTGCATGCGGCGGACGGCCAGCGGATACTCCTCGCGGATATAGAGGATGCCGTCCCGCGCGCCAACGGCCCAGGCGGCGATGATCATGCCTTCGAGAACGCGGTACGGATAGGACTCGAAGAGCATGTGGTCCATGAACGCGCCGGGGTCACCCTCGTCGCCGTTGCAGATCACGTAGCGGTCGCGGCCGGGCGCCTCCCGCACGAGCCGCCATTTACGGCCGGTCGGGAAGCCGGCACCGCCCCGGCCGCGCAGGCCAGAGGCCTCGATCGCGGCGATGACCTCCTCGGGCGTGCGCCGCGCGAGGCAGTCCTCGAGCGCCCGCAGGCCACCGCCCGCGCGGTACTGGTCGAGATCGAGCGGATGCAGCGCGCCGCAGTCTTCCGTAGCGATGTGGAGCTGGCGGCAGAGGAAGGCCTCGACGGGGCGGTCGCGTGGATCGAGCGCGCGCGCCGGTCCGGACGCGCCGTGGCCGCGGCCCAGCCAGCGATCGAGCGCCTCTGCCGCGCGGGCCCGCCAGCGGCGCCAGCGGTCGTCGCTGAAGTGGCGCCGCACGATCGCCTCGACGTCGGCGGCGCGCACTCGCTCGTAGCGCACCGGTTCGGCGCCCGGCCGGACCACCTCGAGCAGCGGCGTGCGGTGGCACATGCCGACGCACCCAACGGGCCGGATGCGGATCGGCACGCCGAGCGAACGAACGGCCGAGCGCAGCGCGGCCTCGACATCGGCGCTGCCGCCGGCGATACAGCAGGAGCCCAGGCCGATCCGCACTTCGCCGGCGGCGGCCCCCGTTGCCTCGGGCGAAGCGTCCACGACCGGATCTCCGCGCTCGTCTGCGGCGCGCGCGGCGAAGTCATCGAGCATCTCGCGGATGTTGTCGGCGGTGCGATGGCCGTAGGTGACGCGACCGAGCATCACAACGGGCGCCAGCGTGCAGCAGCCGAGGCACGCGACCTTGCGCACCGTGTATTCACCCGCGGCGTCGGTGTCCTCGCCCGCGGCCAGCTCCAGTTCGCGCGCGAGCGCGTCGTACACGCGTTCGGCGCCTTTCACGTGGCAGGCCGTGCCGACGCACACGCAGATCGAGTGGCGGCCGGCGGGCCGGTGGCGGAGCTGCGGGTAGAAGGTCGCGACGCTCCAGAGATCGGCCGGACGGATGTCGGTTCGCTCGCAGATCCGGCGCAGCGCGGCCTCGGGGAGATACCCCCACCGCGCCTGCATCGCCTGCAGCAGCGGCAGCGCCTGTTCGGCCGATCCGCCGATATCCGCAATCAGCCGGTCCACCTCGGCCAGATCTGGCGGGGCGGCTCGGGGCGGCTGGGCGGGGCGGCTCACGGGGCGGCGGAGGAAGCGGGCGTCTCCTCGATGGCGATCAGCCGGTGCTGGGTGCGCACGTAGAGACGGCCGCCCACCGGAGCGGGCGTGGCGCCGCACTCCTCGCCGATCGGGTTATCGGCGATCAGTTCGAACTCGCGCGAGGCGCGCACAACGCGCGCGCGTCCGCCGCGGTCGATGAGGTAGATCGCGTCGCCCGCGGCGACCGGCGACGCGTAGAAGCCCTCGTCCCATTCCTGCATCCACAGTTTCTCACCGGTGGCCGCGTCGCGCGCCGTGACAATGCCGGAGGAGGCCGCCAGCACGAGCAGTCCGCGCCAGACGAGCGGCGATGCGACGTCAGGCAAGTCCTCGTCGGTTTCCCAAAGCACGCGGCCGTCGACGTCGTCCACTGCCACAAAGCGGGTATTCTCGTTGCCGGCATACCAGCGACCATCGGCGAAGGCCGGCGACACGCCAATTTCCGCCTCGAGCTCGCCGACGCGCCAAAGCTCGCGCCCGTCGGCCCAGTCGTACACCCCCAACACCGGCGACGCGAGGACGCCGATGCGGATGCGCCCCTCCCGCACCGCCGCGACCGGCGTGGACCAGCCGGGGCGCACCGTGCGTCGGGTTTCCCAGATCGTGCGGCCGGTGGCGCCGTCGAGCGCCAGCAACCGACCGCCGGTCTCGTCATCGAACTGCACGATGAGCCGGCCGCGGACCACCAACGGCGAGGAGGAATGGCCATAGGGATTCTTCGGAACACCCAGGTTGCGCGCCCAAACGCGGTGGCCGTCGAGGTCGCACGCGACGAGATCGCCGGTGCCGAACAATGCATAGATCCGCCGACCGTCGGTTGTGGGCGTCGGCGCGGCGTAGCCGACTTCTTCACTCGTTTTGGGCGGCGTGGCGGGAGACCCAGGCACGTCGCGCGCCTCGTGACGCCAGAGCAGTTGGCCGGTGTCCGCGTCAAACGCGTAGAGTTCGCGGACGGAAGCATCCGCGCCGGTAAGGAAGACGCGGTGGCCCCACACGATGGGCGAACTGAAGCCCGCGCGGGGGACCTCAACGCTCCAGCGGACGTTTCGGCCGGCGGGCACATCCCAGCGCAGCGGCGCAGGCGTTTCGGTGCCGCCACGGCCGAACGGTCCGCGGAAGGCGCACCACGCGTCGGGCGGAGGATCGAGATCGGGCGCATCGGCGGGTTCGGGGGCGGATGCCCCAGGCGGTTCAGGCGGCGCATCGCGTAGGGCGGCGTCGGACCGGGCGGACCCCCGCAGCGCCCATGAGGCCGCGGCGCCGCCGGCCAGAAGCAGCGCGAGATAGGCGCACACCGCGCGGCGAGCGGCGCGGGCGGCGCGTTCGCCGGCCGCGGGGCTCGGCAGCGGCGAACCGGGCGGCGCAACGCGCGGTTCGAGCCAGCGCGCGCCGCCGAGTGCGCCGAGGAGCAGCGCCGCGCCAACCCAGAGCAGCATGCCGGCGCGATGCATGAGCATCTGGCTGGCAAAAAACGCGCGACGGGCCAGCAGATCAATGCGGCGAGCCTCGGCCACAAGGTCAGCGTTCGAGGGATTCGCCTGCGCGGCGCGGATCGCCTCCAGACGGAGCGGGGAGTTCAATGGGTCGGCGCGGCGGAGCTGCAGGCAGTTGAGCAGCGCAATCGTGCCCGCCACCGCCGCGACGAAGCCCACGCCGAACAGCAACCCGCGCAGCAGAGCGGCGAGGACGGGGGCAATCGGGGCGCGGTCGGCGCTCATGCCGTCTCCTTTACGGATTTCCCATCGGACCGTCGAGCCGCCCCAGCCGCACGTACTCCCGCGGGCAGTGCGCGAAGCAGCGGCCGCAGCTCAGGCACTCACCGCGGTCGGGCACCCACTCGCGGCGGTCGCTGCGGCGCACCGAGGCGACGATCCGCCCAGCGCCGACGAAACCCACGAACGCGCCGGCCCACAGTCCGGCGAGGCGAAGCCGATGGCGCGCGGCGGCGGCCGCCGCGGCGGCCGATTCGCGCGGCTCACCGGAGAGACGAAACACTCGGGTCTCCCAGGTGAGGTCGGGCGTGCCGGCGGCGTCCTCGGCGCGGAGTTCCCGTTCGAGCGCAACAGCCGGATGCACCACCGGGGCCAGCGCATCGAGCGCCGCGCGCCCGGCCCACGCGGCCCCCGCCACGAAAAGCGGAGCGGCCCACAGCGCTCGAACCAGCGCGCGCCGCGCCGCGGAGCGATCGACGTGAGGCGGCTCGGGTCCACGAATCGCATCGAACGGACATGAGCGTTCGCAAAGCCGGCACTGGATGCATTCGTCCGGCGTGATGCCGAGATGGCGTCGCGACAGGCGCGAGCCCCACGAGAGCAGCACTCCGTACGGACAGAAGAAGCGGCAGTAGGGGCGTGCAACGACCACGCCGATCAGCAGCAGCCCGATGCCCGTTGCGATCATGCCGGCGGGCCCGCTGCGGCGATAGAGCCCGACGAACGGATCGTAGCGGCAGATCCAGAAGCCCGCGCCAGCCGCCGTCAACGCGATCCCGAAGGCCAGCACGGTCGGGCCGAGCATACCGAGCGCGCGGTTCAGCGCGGTCGGCAGGCGGACCGGACGCCACACCACCAGGTCCTGGATCACACCGAGCGGACAGACCGCGGCGCAAAAGACCCGCCCCCAGAGGAGCGCGGCCACCAGCGGAAGTGCGAAGATCAGCGCGGTGACCAGCGGAAGCCCATACACCGGATCCACGAGCGCCAGCGCGACGTTGTGGATCGAGCCGACCGGGCAAATGCACCCCTTGCGCACCAGACCGAACCACACCAGCGAGGCCACCGACAACGCCCAGAGGCCGCGCCGCGAGCGAGCGCGCAGCGCCAGCCACGCCGCGGCGCCCAGCGCCGCCGCCAACACGGCGACATCGGCCCATTCGCGCACCGCACTGCGCGCGGGGGTCGGCGGGTGATAAACGGGCTGGACATAACCCGATTTGAAATCGGGTTTCGGGAAGCGCTGCTCGGCCGCGTCCGCGGACACTGCGGCGGCGACGATCAGCGCGAGAGCGCCGGCTCGGGGAACGACGCGACGCTCAAGCATTCGCGTCCGGCTCCCGGTGTTGCCAGACGGCGGCGGGCACCGCCCCGAACTCGGATTTCATGCGGTTCCACTTCGCCAGCGGAACGCGTTCGATCGCCTGCGCGGGGCAGCGGCGCGCAATCGCGCACTCGTTGCACTGCACGCAGCGATCGTGAAGGATCTGAAGCTGCAGCGAGCCGTTGCCGAATGTGTTGCAGCCCTTCACGCACTTGCCGCAGCCGGTGCACAGATCCTCGAGGATCGAATACTCGTAATACGGCGGCTCGATGAAGCGGCGACGGATCGCGCCGGTCGGGCACATCTGGTTCTCGGCGGCGGTGGTCAGCTCCGGCGCGCCCGGATCGAAATAGCCGAAGCAAAACCGGCAGTAGCCGCACATCGCGTAGGTATGCACGCACTTGACGGCCGAGGGCGTGAGCACACAGTGGGTCATGCAGCGGCCGCACTGCACGCAGCGGGCGGGGTTGATCTGCCAGACCATTCCATCGCGCGAGACCGCGCCGCGCGCCGCGACGCCCGCCAGCCCGGCCACGACCGCGCCGGCGGCCGCCGCGGCGCCGCGCCGCAGAAACTCGCGCCGTCCGTTCGAGGAACCGGCAGAGGAGGAGTTCGTGGTCATCATGAGCGCTCCGGTGGGGCGATCGGCCGGACCGCACCGCAGAGATCCGGCGACACCGTACAGCCGACCTGCCAGGGACACGCCCCGCACGCGGTTACGGCGCGACGCGGCCGGTGGGTTGCCGCGGCGCGCGCGAGCAACGCGGCGAGGCCGCCCAATCCCGCCGCGCGGCCCAGAGTCCGGAGCCATTCGCGGCGGCTGGACGTTGAGGTGGTTGCCGTCACGGTCGAGACCCTCCTGCCCTGCGCTCGAAGATCCGCACAGCGCGCCGCGCCGGGTCGGCCACGTAGAGGCGACCGGCGGCGTCGGCCGCCAGGTCTAGCCCCACCGTGTCCTCCGCAAACTGCGCCGGCGCCGCGACGACGCTCTCCAGCACGCCGTCCGGCCGGTGGACCTTCACGCGCACAATGCCTTTCTCCGCCGTCGCAATCGAGCCGTCCGGCAGCACCGCGATATCGGTCGGATTGCAACAGCCGCAAAAACCTTCGATCGCGACGCCGGGGCGCCCCCAGTGGCGGAGCCGGCGGCCCTCCAGAGTCCACAGCTCCACGCGGAGCTCGCCCGGATTGACGATCCAGACCTGATCAGGACCCGCGGGCGCGAGATCAAAGTGGGCGCTGGGCAGTACGAAGCCGTGGGAATCCGCGCCGCGGATCTGGGCGCGCAGCGTGCCGCGCCGGTCGAACACCCAGACAAGCCGCTCCCCGAAGTCCGCCAGCCAGACGTGGCCCGTGGTGGCGACGATCGAGGTGAGGCGGGACGAGGACGAGAGCGTGGGCCCTTCGACCGGCTCGACACCGTCGGGCGGATATTCCACCCAGGTGCGGTCCAGCGCGACCAGCAGCGCGCCATCCGGTGCAAACGCAGCGGCCCGGCCCGGGCCGGGCAGCTCGTCCGCCCAGTCGCGCGCCGGCGGCTCGCGCAGATGTCCGCGCCGCAGCATGCGGCCCGCGACGATCGCAAAGCGCCCCTCCGACGCGACCGCAATCGCCGACAGACCGGCGAGATTCGTCCGCAGCGGCGCCAGTTCGGTCCAGACGAGCCAGTGCTCAGGCACGCGCCGCAGCGGGTCGAGGTTCAGCGTGAAGGCCGGGCCGGGCCCCTCGCGCGCCAGCGCGCCGGCCGCCAGCACCACCCCGACCGCCACCGCCCTTGTTCGCACGCCCGTCACGGTTGCCGTAGATCCAAACAGATCAGCCGTCTCGATTCCCGCGCGAGGAGCCGCCCGTCCACCAGCGCCATCGGCCCCCAAGAGTCGCGGGCCTTCGGCAACACCGTCGCGCGGGCCAGTTCACGATACCCTTCGGCCGAGGCTCGCGCCATCGTCAACGTGCCCTCGTCATCCATGACCAACAGCCGGTCGTCCGCGGCGGCGACCAGCAACGGGCCGAGGCCGAAGCGCCGTTGCGGACCGCTCGCCCACACACGGCGTCCGGCCGGATCGTAGCCGACCAGCTGCCGACGCAACGCGCCGCCGTCGTTCGGCAGGACGGCAAACAGTAGGTCGCGATGAAAAATCGGCGTTTGTTGTTCTGCCGCGAACACGGTTTTTTCGGCGCGCCATACGAGGTCGGCGCGGAACCCTTCGCCCTCAGGTACCAGACGGAAGAGCGCGCTGCCGGCGCCGTAGCCGGCGGTGATCAGCACGCGGCCGCCCGGCAGCGGCAGCGCGGAGGGCGCCTGCACCGTCGCGCGCCACTCGGCGGTCTTCCAGAGAATCCGGCCCGGCTGCGGACCATCCGCCGCCACGCCGACCAAGCCGCCGAGCGCCGCGTAGACGTACATGCGCCGGCCTTCGAACTCCATCGGCATGACCGACGCGTGCGACATCGCCCAGCCGTCCTCGTTCGGTGTCTCCCAGAGCACGCGGCCGGAGGTGGCGTCCACGCCGATCATGAGCGCACGGCCCGCCGGCGCCAACACGACGGTATCGCCGTCGATCAGCGGACATTGCGCGGTGTACCAAAGCGGCTCCTTCGCATCCCACTCACGCACCATGTCGATGCCCCAGAGAAAATCGCCGCTGAACGCGTCCACGCACAGCACGTGACAGCGCGGGCCGATCGAGACGACGACGCGCTCCGACACCGCCGGCACGGTGCGCGAGATCCCATGGTTGCGCTTGATCTCGACGGCGTACGCCCGCCGCCAGAGCTCGCGGCCGTCATCCAGCGAGAGACATCGCAGCGCGTCCTCGCGGCGCTGTTCGTCGTAGTCCAGCAGATAGACGCGGCCGTGGCGGACGGCTGGGCCGGCGTGGCCGTCGCCGACCTCAATCTGCCATAGGACGGGCGGTCCGGACTCCGGCCACGTGGCGGCGAGCGGGACCGCCTCGTGAGACACGCCGTCGGCCAACGGTCCCCGGAAACGGGGCCAGGCGGAGGTGATCGCAGATGGCGCCCCTTCGCCGCGTTCGAAGCGGCCCCGCAGGTCCACCGCCGGCGCAGCCGCGAGGGGTGTTTCGGGTTCGGGCTGCCGCTCGGCCAACTCCAGCGGCGGTTCGTTCACGAGCCAGTTCGCGATCAGCCACATGCCCGCGCCCATCACGACAGTGGCGGTGGCCAATGCAAGGAACAGCGGCTTGGGCAGATCTCGACTCGTCATGCGTCCACGCGCCGCGCGCGCGGTTCGCACGGCACGCTACCGGTCAGCATCAACGACGTCAACCATCACCGTGACGAACCGGCCGCCAGCGTGGAGAGACGTCGGATCGAGCCAGAAATGAAACTGGAGGCGCGGATCGGAATCGAACCGATGTATAGAGGTTTTGCAGACCTCCGCCTTACCACTTGGCTACCGCGCCCTGTTCGCGTCGGGAGCCATACAGCTCCCTCCCGCACTATACCGTCCGGGAGGGCAATCGGCAAGCGAACCGCAACGCGTTCGAACCGGCCTTGGCCTTGAGTTCAACGCGCGCGCCGGCGCGGCCCACGACTTCGCTACCTTGGCCCAGGCTGTCGCGGGCATCTTCAGCTCGCTCGATCCGGCGAATCACCGCCTCTCCCCTCTCCCCAGCGTGCAACCAGCGGCTCCGTCGCGTCGGGAGGATCGTTCAACGGCCGGGTTCAAATTTCAAACATGTCGATGCGGCCGCGCGCGAAGATAGACAGGAAGAAGAGGATGTGCGGAGCGACGTGTCCAAGGATGGGACGGGCGAGAACCCGAAGTGTCCCAAGCTTGGAGACGGCGGCGCGGGCATCTGCGGCTGGCACGGGAAACGCGCGCATTCGTCGGCCCCGACGGCGGATCGCTTGGCCGGCACCGCGGCGTGTGATAGCGTGCCGGCCATGGCCAGCGCACCTCACAACTCGTCCACCGGGCCGCGCCGGCGGATGTTGGCCGGAGGCGTGGCTCGGCGCGGGTGCGCCGCGCTCCTCGCCCTATGGGCCGGCGCCGCGACAGCCCAACGCATCCAGGACATCAACCCCGACGCGGGCCAGCCGTACGACGTGCGCGCGGGCCGGATGGAGGCGCGCGAGGGCGGGCGCGTCCTCGTCGCGGAGGACGGCGTCCATATCCGCCAAGGCCGACAGATCCTCGCGGCCGAGCGGGTCGAAATCGACCGCACCACGGACACCGTTACCGCAACCGGCCGCGTGGTGTTCGTGCGCTGGGACGGTACGGTCTGGAAAGGCGAACGGCTCGTCTATAACTTCCGCACCGGCGAAGGCGACTTCGGGCGGTTCGTGCTCTACCACCATCCGTACTACCTCTATGGAGAACGCTTCCGGATGGTCTCGCACGACCTGATCGAGCTCGAGGACGTGACGCTGACCACCTGTGAAGGCGACAACCGCGAGTTCCAGATCCGCGCGCCGCGCGCGACGCTCGAGCAGAAGCGCTACGCGACGCTGTACCACGCGATTGCCTGGCTTGGCCCCATGCCCGTCGCGTATGTGCCCTACTACCGTCGCGACCTCCAGGGCGAGCCGGGCCGCTGGGACGTCGTGCCAGGCTACAGTTCGCGGCTGGGCGCCTTCCTGATCACCACCTACAACTACGGCGTAACGGACACCGGCAGCGTGCTCAGCCGCTCGTCGTTGCACCTGTACTCCAAGCGCGGCGTCGGCGTCTCGCAAAACTTCCTCTGGCGCGATCCGCCGGATAAGAGCGCGACGACCCGCGGCAACGTCGAGGGATTTTACATTCAGGACCAGACGCCGTTCCGCAACCCGCGCGAGGAGGACGAGCGGCGCGACACGCTCACCGACGACTCCCGCTACCGCCTGCGACTGCGCCACCAAGGACCGGTCGGCGAACGCGGCTCCGTGTTCGCGCAGGCCACCTATATGAGCGACCCGTTCGTCGAGGAGGATTTCTTCCGGCGGGACTACCGCCTCGCGGTCCAACCCGAAAACCGCGCCGCCTGGCTCTGGCGCGGCGACCGCTTCGTGCTCTCCGTGCTCGCGAGCGGACGGCTCAACGACTTCTACGAGAGCGTGGACCGGCGACCGGAGGTCTCGCTCACGGTGCCCGCGCTGCGACTCGGCGATCTTCCGCTCTACTACGAAAGCGTGACCGCCGGCTCAGCACTCCACCGCCAATACCCCACCACCTCCGACCGCGAGGACTACGACGCGCTGCGCCTCGACACACGGCACATGCTCTACCTGCCCGGCCGCTACTTCGGCTTCCTCGCCCTCACGCCGCGCGCAGGCTGGCGCGGCACGTGGTACTCGACCACCTACGAGGCGCCCGTCACGGTCACGAACACCGTAACCCGCATGGACACCAACGGCGTGCCGACCACCGTGCAGGAGGTCGTCAAAACGCAGCGCGAGCTCGGCTCGGACCTGCGGTCGCTGCCCGAACTCGGCGCCGAGGTGTCGTTCAAGGCCTACAAGGTGCTCGATGAGGCCCCGAACGTGTTCGGGCGCGGCCTGCGCCACGTGGTTGAACCCTACGCGCGCCACACGTGGATCCCTGAGCCGGACCTGACGCCCGACCGCCTACCGCAGTTCGATTCGGTGGACCGCCTGGCCGGCGGGCACACGATCCAGTTCGGAATGCGCCACAAGCTGCAGACCCGCCGCGACTCGGTCCTCTACGTGGACCACTCCTACGAGCGCGCCGAGTCCGATCCCCTCGCGCGCGAGGCCGAGGGCATGGACCAGACCGAGCTGCGCGAGCTGCCGGCGGCCGGTCCTTCCTCGGTGCACGACCTCGTCAACGCCGACCTCGGCACGCTGCTGCGTCTGGATCCTGATGAGGACCAGAAGGAGTTCGGCCCGCTGTACGCCAACGTCCGGCTCTGGCCGGCGCGCGGCTTCCGGTTCGATTTCAAGACGCTCGTGGACCTCTACGGCGAGGGACTCCAGCAATTCGACGGTCAACTCTCGCTCGCGAGCTCGCCCGAGTTCGCGCTCACTGCGAATTACCTCTATCAGGCCGAGCGGCGCGACCAGATCTCGGCGCAGCTGCGTCTGTTCCCGAAGGCGCGCTGGAGTCTCGGCGTGTATGCGCGCTACGACGTCGAACAGAGCCGCCTCGAGGAGCATTCGTACTTCCTGCAGCACCGGATGGACTGCATTGGCTGGGGCGTGGGCGTGCGGCATGAACCCGGCTACGACGGACGTAACGACGACTACAGCGCTTGGGTTCAGCTCTGGCTGCTCGCGTTGCCCTACTCCTCGATCAGCGTAGGCGGCTGATCCGTGGTGTCCGAGACTGCGATGCGCACGAACGACACGTCGCTCCTGTTCGGCCGGTGCGCCGACCCCGGACTGGTGGCCGTTGAGCACTTGCCGGGCGGCGAGTCCGACCAGATGATGCTCTTCTGGCGGCGCGGCCACCGCATCGACACCACAACCGAGCCGTTTCGTCCGTACCTCTGGTTGGCCTCGGCCGACCTACTGCGCGGCGGCCCCGAGCCGGCCGCCATCGAACCGCTCACGGGACCCGGGGTCCTCGGCACGCGGGCTCGGTTTCCGACCTGGACGGCCCTCGAGGCGGCGGTGCGTCGGCTTCAGAAGATCACAAAACGCTCGCCGACTGACCGCGAGGCGCCCTACTGGTTCGTCAACGATCCCGTCCAGCAATACCTGATGGACAGCGGCCGCACGATCGGGCATGGCCTCGACTACGACGGCCTGCGCCGGATGCAGCTCGACATCGAAACTGCGACGGCCGAGGGATACGAGTTTTCAAACCCCGACCGCGAGGAGGACCGCATCATCGGCATCGGCCTGGCGGACAACACCGGCTGGCGCGAGCTGCTCCGGGGCGATCAGCTCGACGAGCGCGCGATGCTCGAACGGTTCGTCGAGCTTGTGCGCGAGCGCGACCCCGACGTGATCGAAGGGCACAACATCTTTTCCTTTGATCTCGACTATCTAATCCGCCGCGCCGCGCGCCACGGCGTCGTGCTTGGCATCGGGCGCGACGGCCGGCCGCCTGCGGTGCGCGGCGGGCGGTTCGCGGCCGCCGAGCGCGTCGCGAACTATCCGCGCACGGACGTGTTCGGCCGTACGGTGCTGGATACGTACTTCCTCGCTCAAATCTACGATGTGAGCCACCGCTCGCTGCCCGGCCTGGGTCTGAAGGACATCGCGCGGCATTTCGGCATCGCACGCGCCGACCGCGAGTACATTGATGGACCCGAGGTCGGGCGCGTGTTCCGTCGCGATCCGGAGCGCGTGCTGCGTTACCTCGCAGACGATCTTGAGGAGACGGCCGGCGTCGCGCTGCGGCTGGCACCGGTGTACCTCGCGCAGGCGCGCATCGTCCCGATGAGTTTGCAGAACATAGCGCTGCGCGGCACCGCGGCGAAGATTGACGCCCTCATGCTGCGCGAGTACCTCGCCCGCCGCGCCGCGATCCCGCAGCCGCAGCCCGCGCAGCCGTTCGAGGGCGGGCTCACGGAGATCTACGAGCAGGGCGTGATCCGCAACGTCCACCATTGCGACGTCCGATCGCTGTATCCCTCGGTGATGCTCGCCGACCGCATCCGGCCCGCGTCGGACCACCAGGACGTGTTCCTCGCGCTGCTCGGGCGGCTGCGCGACGTGCGGCTCGCCGCGAAGGACCGCATGCGCGCCGCCGCCACCGATCGAGACCGCGCCTTCGAAGAGGCAATGCAGAGCTCCTTCAAGATTCTCATCAACTCGTTCTACGGCTACCTCGGCTTTGAGGGCGCGCGGTTCAACGACTTCGACGCCGCCGCGCGCGTCGCCGCGCGCGGACGCGAGCTGCTGCGTGCGATGGTCGCCGCGATCCGCGAGGGCGGTGGCCGGCCGATCGAGATCGACACCGACGGCATCTTCTTCGTGCCCCCCGAGGGCGACGACGCCGCGCTCGAAGCGTTCCGCGCCCGCGTCCGCTCGGTGCTGCCACCCGGCGTCGAGCTCGAATTCGACTCCGTCTGGCCCGCGATGTTCAGCTACCGACCCAAGAACTACGCGCTGCGCTCCGCCGACGGCGAGCTGCTGCTCACCGGCGCGGCGCTGCGCTCGCGCGGGCTGGAGCCCTACCTGCGCGACTTCATCCGCGACTGGATCGCCAGCAAACTCGACGGTCGCGACGCGGAGCTGCCCGCGCTCGTGGACCGCTACCGCCGCGCGCTGATCCGGCATGAGTTTCCGCTCGATCGGCTCGCCCGCACAGAACGGTTGAGCGAGTCGCCCGAGACCTACGCCGCCCAGCGTGCCGCGCGCGGCCGCGCGCGCAGCGCCGCGGTGGAGCTCGCGCTCGCCTCGGGCCGACCCTACCGCACAGGCGACCAGGTCTCGTACTACGTCACCGGCACGCGCAAACGTGTGCCGATCCATTCCAACGCGCGGCTGCTGGCCGACGCCGCGCCCGACGTGCGCGATGAGAACGTGGCCTACTATCTGGCACGGCTCGAGGATCTCGTCGCGCGGCTCGAGTCGGCCGGCGACGCCGGCGAAGCCAAGGAGCCGACGGCGGGCTCCGCGGCCGCGCCGCGGCCCGCCCGCGGGAGCGCGCGGGGCCCAAGGAGTCCACGATGAGGCGCAGAACCAGAACATTCCGCGGCCGGCCGGGCTTCACGCTGATCGAGGTACTCGTCGTCCTCGCGATCTTGATGGGTCTGGCGACGATCGTGACCGTGAACGTCGTCGGCCGCCAGCGGAAGGCCCGCGTGGACACCGCGAAAATTCAGATCAGCGAGCTGAGCAACGCGCTCCTGCACTATCAGATCGAGCAGGGTCGGCTGCCGACCATGGAACAGGGGCTCGAGGCGCTCGTGCGCCGGCCCAGCCTGCCGCCCGTGCCGGAGAGTTACCCGCCCGAGGGGTACCTGAGCCGGCGGGAGGTGCCGCGCGACCCGTGGGGCAATGAGTACGTGTATGTGGTGCCAGGCCGCGACGGCGCGCCGTTCGAAGTCTTGAGCTACGGCGCCGACGGCCGACCGGGCGGCACCGGCGACGCCGCGGACATTTCGTCGGCCGAGCTCTAGGGCGCCGTCGCGTGGCCGCCGGTGGGGAGACAGACATGAGCTGGAATCTTCGGCGCGCGGTTGGGGGGGCGTGTGCGGCATGGCGCTGGCGGCGGGCGCCGCGGAATGGAGTGTGAGCTCGCCGAACGGCAGAATCCCGGCCGAGGTCTCGATGACCGGCACGTCGTGGACCTGGAGCGTCTCGTTCGCTGGCCGGCCCGTCACCGAGCGGTCGCCGCTGGGCATCGTTCGTAACGACGTGATGTTCGATCGCGCCCTCCAGTTCGAATCCGAATCGCGCCGCCGTGTGGATGATCGCTACGAGATGCCCCACGGAAAGCGCCGCGTGCGGCGGCACATCGCGAACGAGATGACGCTCCGGTTTCTTGCCTCGTCGGGTGCGCGGATCGACCTGATCGCCCGCGCCGCCGATGACGGCGTGGCGCTACGCGATCGCTTCCCCGAGGCGTCTTCCCAAACGCGCACGGTTCGCGCCGAGCTCACCGGTTTCCGATTCCCGCCGACCGCGCGCACGTGGATCCAGCCCTATGACGAGATCACGAAATGGACGCCCGCCTACCAGCGGTTCTACGAGGCCGATGCGCCGCTCGCCGCGCTCGCGACCAATCGCGCGGGTGGTGCCATCCGGCGCTCGTACGCCTCACGGAGAACGGTCCGTGGGCGCTGACCGCCGAGGCGGGACTCGATGGAACCTATTGCGGTACGCGACTACAGATCGACGCCGACGGCCAGATGCGCGTGCGGTTCCCGGACGACGGCGAGGGCCTCCGGACGGGCGCGCCCGAGCCGTCGAGCCGGCAGCCCTGGTCGACGCCCTGGCGTGTGCTCATCATCGGCGAGACGCCCGGCGCGATCGTCGAATCCACGCTCGTGGATGACCTCGCGGCGCCGGGCCCGCGGTCGCTCCCCTCGTGGATCCGCCCAGGACGCGTCGCGTGGAGCTGGTGGAGCGAGCCCCACAGCCCTCGCCACCCCAACCGCATGCGCGAGTTCGTCGACTTCGCTGCGGAGATGGGCTGGGAGTATTTCCTCGTGGACGCGAACTGGAACTACGTGGAGGAAGAGGCGATCCTCGACCTGATCCGGCACGCGCGACGGAAGGGCGTGGACATCCTCCTCTGGTACAACTCCGGCGGCCCGCACAACGAGGTCACCGAGGCACCGCGCGACCGGCTGCTGCCGCGCGCGGTGCGGCTCCGCGAACTGGCGTGGCTCCGCCGCCTCGGCGCGGCGGGCCTCAAAGTGGACTTCGTCCAGAGCGACCAGCAGAACGTGATCGCGCACTACCTCGACAGTCTGCGCGACGCCGCTGATCACCGGCTGATGATCAACGTCCACGGCTGCACGGTGCCGCGCGGGTGGTCTCGCACACATCCGCACTTGATGACGATGGAGGCCGTGCGCGGCGACGACCTTGGCACACGAGTTGGCGCTCGCGGTGGTGTTCGAGTCGGGCTGGGTGCACTTCGCGGACCGCCCGGAGAGCTACCGCGCCCAACCGCCCGCGGTGTTGGAGTTCTTGCGGCGCGTACCGACGGCATGGGACGACACGCGCTGGCTCGGCGGTGCGCCGGGCGAATGGGTGGCGATCGCGCGGCGTCGCGGCGATGTGTGGTATGTTGGAGCGCTGCAGGGCGGCGACGAGCCCAAGACCATCGAACTGCCCATCGAGGGTCTCGGCGCTCACTGGACCTGGACGTGGCACGGACTGGGCGACGGTCCCACGCCGCGCGAATGGAGCACATCGACCAGCGCGATCACGGCCGGCGAGAGGCTCCAGATCACCTTGGCGCCGCGCGGCGGATGCGTCGGCAGGTTCGAGCCCGTCCGCCCGCGGTGATCGCGCCCCCGCCCGCCGGCGAGACGGACGCGGCCGCCTCCGACTCAGCGCTCGAGCCGTAGCGCCGCCGACTTCGCGTGCCCCGGCAGCTCTTCGATCCTCGCGAAAGCGTCGATCGAAGGCTTCATCTCCAGCAGATCGCGCCGCGTGAGCTCCAACACGCTCATGCGGCGGCGAAAGTCATCGGCGGTCAGCCCAGAGAAGAACCGCGCGGTGCCACCGGTCGGCAGCACGTGGCTGGGGCCGGCGACGAAGTCCCCCGCGCTTTCCGGGGTCCATGGGCCAAGGAACACGGCGCCGGCGCAGCGGATGCGGCTCAACCAGCGCCGCGGCGACTCGGTGAGAATCTCGAGGTGTTCGGGCGCAAACCGGTTGATCGCCTCGCAGCCCACCGCGAGGTCGGGCACAACGACGATGAGCGAGCGGCGCGTGAGCACCCGCTGAATCATCCGCCGGCGTCCGAGCCGCCGGCTTTGCGCCGCGAGCTCACGCCGGACCGCCTCAGCGAGCGCCATGGACGGGGTCACCAACAGCGTGCGCTCGTGCCCCGTGCCGTGTTCGGCCTGAGAGAGCAGGTCGGCCGCGACGCAGTCGGCGCGAGCGCTCTCGTCGGCGAGCACCGCGACCTCGCTGGGACCGGCGACCATGTCGAGCGCAACATCGCCGTACACCGCGCGCTTCGCGGCGGTGACGTAGGGCCCGCCCGGGCCGACAATCTTATCCACCCGTCGGATCGTCGCAGTCCCGAAGGCGAGCGCGCCGATCGCCTGGATGCCCCCGAGGCGGTAGATCTCGGTGGCGCCGGCCTCCGCGATCGCGCTCAGCACATGGGGCTCGACGGTGCCGTCGGGACGGCAGGGGGTGGTGGCGACGACCTCCGGCACGCCTGCGACACGTGCCAACGGGATCGTCATCAGGGCGGTGGAGGCGAGCGGCGCGGCGCCGCCCGGCACATAGACGCCCACGCGGCCCAGCGCAACCCAGAGTTCACCGAGCCGTCCGCCGCGCGGACTACGAATCTCCCACGAGCGCCGGAGGCCGGCGCGGGCGAACCGACGGACGCGGCGCAGCACGTCGGCGATGGCGCGCCGCACCGCGGGGGAAACCTGCGCGCGAGCCTCGGCGATTTCGTCGTCGCCCACCCGGAAGCGCGCGGGGTCCAACCGCGCGCCGTTGAACCGGCGCGTGAACCGCGCCACCGCGCGGTCGCCGCCGCGCCGCACCTCCTCGAGGACCCGCCGCGCCTGCTCGGCGGCCTCGGGCGCGATCGCCGGCACGCGCAGAAACCGCTCGAAGGCGCGAATGCCTTCGGGCTCATCCCAACGGCAGATGGGAGGCATGTTGCTCATCGTTGGATGGTCTCGTTCAGCGTGCCGCAGGCGGGGCACGCCGACAGCGGCACGTTGCGTTCGTCTTCATACACCCGGCCACACTGCTCGCAGCGATAGAGCGAGGCCTTGCGCCGTCGGCGCCGCACGCTATCCACGACCGCCCAGTGTAGCCCGAGGCTGGCCATCACCGCGAGCGTGCCACCCACCCATAATCCGACATAGCTGGACAGTTCTAGGTTCATGGGCGGTGCCGCGGATCGGCGCCGGTGTGCGTCAGGCGCACGACCACCACGCGGGAGGCCCGGGCGGGCGGCCAGCGCCAGGCCGCGATCCGGCGCGCGGCCCACACGCGCGCGGCGGCGGGCGCGTCGACTGAGTCCAGCCAGATGCCGCTCGGCCAACCTTCGGGCGCAACCCGTACTTCGACCGTCGCCGTCCACGGGGCGGCGCCGGCCTCCTCCGCCGATAACGGCCAGACAGCACGCTCAGGCAACTCACCCGAGACCGCCTGCACAACCGATGTGGCCGGCGGCAATCGACGGTGGGGCAGCAGCGACGCATCCGTCCACACCAGTGGGAGCTCCGCGCGCGGACCGGCAAGAAGGGGAGCGAGAGTCAGCGGCTCTGCCACCAGCACGGGTGAGGGTGGATCGGGCAGGTCCACCGGCGGTGCGACGGTCCATTCGGCGGGCGGAATGCGGCTAAACCCATAAAGCGACGGCAACGCGAACAGAATCGGCGACCAGATCACGGCGGCTGAAATCGCTTCCATGGGACCGGCTTCGGCGCGGCGGAACGTGATGCGCGGCGAACCAGCGGGCGCCGGCGAACTGGCGGCGGCCGGCAGCGGGGGCTGACCGGCCAAAAACGCGCCGCCCATCGCCGCCGCGACCATCGTCGCGGCGATCCATCGCAGCACGGTGTTGATCGCTTCACGCATCAGGGCAACGGGTTTGGTGGTGCGCGGGCGGAAATCTGGGCGGCCACCGCGGCCCGTCGGATGCCGTGCCGCGCGGCGGCATCATAGATGCGGACGAGCGTCTCATGCGGCACGCGGCGGTCGGCCTCGATCAGCACGGTCACATCCGGCCTCTCCCGGACCGCGGCCTCGAACCGCCGGGCGAGTTCTTCGATGCCCACCGGCCGGTCGCCAGCAAACATGCGGCCGTCGGCGGTGACGGCCACGACGAGTGCGTCGTACCGCACCGGCTCGGCGCTGGCGGCCTCGGGCAACTCGATCGGAACAGCCGGCTGCGCCACAAAGGGCATGCGCAGCATCCACCACGCCGCGACGGTCGCCAGCACGCTGGCGACCGCGCCGGCGTCGAGCGGCGTTGGCGCGCGGGCCAGCCGCGTGCGGAAGGTGCGTTCGAAGGTGTTCGCTCGCGAACCCGGGCTCATGATTCGCCGTTCGCCGGCGCAGCACCGCGGCCCTCGAGGTGGTCCGTCACGCGGCGCAGCGCGTCCTCCATATCCACCAGAAGCGACTCGACCATTCCGACGAGCAACTGGTGGGCCGCAAAGCACGGGATTGCGACGGCGAGGCCGACCGCCGTGCACACCAGCGACTGCCAGAGCGCCGCGGCGAGGTCGCCCGCATAGACCAGCGGCGCGCGCAGTTCGATTCGCTGGCCGAGATTGATCAACGCCAGCACGGTGCCGAGAAAGCCTGTGAGGGAGCTCACTCGCGAGGCGGCGGCGGGCACGCGCACGCGGCATTCGAGACGCGGAATCTCAGCGACACCGGCCGCGATCATCGCCTCGCGCGCGGCGGCAGCGCCGTCGGGCAGTTTCAGCAGCGCGGCGCGCACCATCCGCGCTACGGGGCCCGGGGTGTCGTCGCACAGAGCCACGCCCTCGGCAACATTTCCGCGATCGAGCACGTTGAAGATGCCGCGCAGGAAATCGTCCAGCGGTATTCGTCCACGGCGAAGATAAAGCCACCGCTCCACCGCCACCGCGGCGGCGGCCAGTCCCACCACGACCACCAGCCAGGCCGGCCACCCGCCGATGTTCAACCATGCGATCATTGTCGAGTCTCACCGCGCCGTCGGGCGCCGCTCATCGCGTCTCCGGATGCTGCTCGAGCAGTCGCCGGATCTGCGCGGCCGCGTCGGCCGCGGCCGGGCCGCTGTCTTCGACCACCCGCCGGTAGATCTGCACCGCCTCCTGCCACTGCTCCGCCCGTTCCTGCAGCGCGGCCGCCGCGAACGCCGCCCGCGCAAACCACACCGGCGCGCCTGGCCGGCCGGCCGCCCGCTCCTCGAGATGCTGGTACACCACCGACATGTACCGTTCGATCGCGGCCGCGGGACGCCCCAGCATCTCGTCGCAACGCCCCGCCTTGTACACCGCTTGCAGCCGAACGTCCACGGCCTCCCGCTCGCGGCCGGCCACCACTAGGTACGCCGCGAGGGCCTCCTCGAATCGAGCGGGCGATTGCGCACCGAGCGTGAAATGGCAGTCGCCTTTGCGCCCCCACGCCAGCGTCGCAGCCGGCGAGTCGGGCGCGGCGCGGATGACCTCGTCGAAGGAGAGCACCGCAGCGTCGAACCGGCCCATTTCGGCGAGCACGTCGCCCTGCGCAAAGCGTGCTTCGGGCAGGATCGGGCTGGCCGGATATTCCTCCGCGAGGCGCTGGAAGTGCCGCAGCGCTCGCGACACTTCCCCGGCCGCCGCGGCCGCACGACCCGCGCGATATAGCGCCACATCGCCCGGCGGCGCGCCGGCCGCCGCGTCGGCCGCCTGAAGATATCCCTGCTCCGCCGTCTCGAACCGGCCATGGTGCCAGTCGAGGTCCGCCAACCACAGCCGCAGCTCGACCGCCGCGGCCGACCGGGGCGACCTCTCCAGATACTCGCGGGCGGTCGAAATCGCCGCAGAATCGTCGCCGCGCAGATGATGGCACCACACTCGCAGAACCACCGCCCGCTCGGTCACCTCGTCGGCCACGTCCGAATCGGTGAGCGGCGCAAGCGCGCGGAGCGCGGCCTCCGCGTCGGCGCGTCGGTAATGGAGCAGCGCCAGACCGAGTCGAGCCCAACGCGCCTCGGCCGCCTCGGGATGCCACTCGAGCAGCTCCGCGTAGATCCGCGCCGCCCCGGACCAATCCTGTCGCCGCTCATACACGCGGGCGCATCGCAGCCGCGCGGCCGCCGCCTCGGGTCCGTTCAAGAGCGCCTCGAGACGCCGCAACGCGTCCGGCTCGCGCCCCAGTTGTGTCAGAGCGTCCGCGGCCAGCAAGGCGGCGCGTCCGACCGCTGGGTGCGCTGGATGCGCCCTCGCAAACTCGTCGCACGCGGTGAGCGCGTCGGCCCAGCGGCCGGCCAGCGCCAGGGCCTCGGCGCGCTTCAGCTCCGCCTCGGCGCGGGCCTCCGGATCGCGCCGCCCCGCCGCGGCCCGCTCGAACGCAGCCGCCGCCTCCAGGGGCCGGGCGAGGGCCAGCAGAGCCCACCCCTTCCCCGCATAGGCCTCGGCCTGGCCGGTGGGATCGTCCGAGGTCTCTAAATAGGCCTGAAAGGCCTCGAGCGCGGCCGCGGCCTGACCCAATGCCCACCAGCGCCGCGCTAGTTCGAGCTGCAGCTCGCCGCCCCGACGGTGCCGCGGATGCCTCTGCAAACCCTCTCGGATCAGCTCCCGCGCGGACTCCAAGTGGTCCGTCCTCAACCGGTGGGCCGCCATGTCAAAGAGGATCTCTGTCTCCGCGCCCGAGCCCTCCGCGAGTTGGCGGGCCTGGTCGAACGCCACCTCGGCGGAGTTCAACCGCCCGGCCGATGCCTCCGCCCTTGCGCGCAACAGCCAGCCGCTGGCGCGGAACGGGCGGGGCGCCTGCGGATTCTCGATCAGCGGGCGGACGACCTCCGCCGCATCCTCGGCGCGGCCGACATCGACATAGGCTCCGGCAAGGTCCAGACGAATGAGCCAGTCCTCAGGGGGCTCCGCGGTCGTGAGTCGCGGCTCGAGCAACTCCACCGCGCGCGCCGGCGCGCCAAGGTCTCGCCATCGGAGGGCGAGGCGCCGCGCCAGGACGGTCGCCGAGGGGGGCTCGAGGGTCGCCAGAGCAAATTCCAGCGCGGCCAGGGCTTCGTCCGTTTCGCCGCGGGCCCAGAGCAGATCGGACCACCACATCCCCGCCCAGACGCGATCGGCGGCGGGCAGGCGTTCCCACTGTACTCGCTCAAGGGCGGCGCGCGCGCCGGCCTCATCGCCACCCCGCCGTCGCAGGATGGCGCGCCGCAACCAGACGGCGGACTCGTCCCGCAGCAACGGCGGAATTTCGTCCTCCAGCCGCGCCGCGGCCTGGGCATCGTTCAACTCCGCGCGCGCATCGGCCAGCCCCAGGGCGGCCTCGAACCGGATCTCGTCGGATGGTGCGTTCGACCATGCGTGTTCGAGCCAGTGAAGCGCAACGCTCCAAACTCGATCGCGTAGGGCCTCGCGCCCGCGTCGGAGCGAATCGGCCGGATTCGGCTCCGCGGCACTTCCGCGCGCGACCGCAAGGAGCACGACGGCCATGGGAATACGCATCGCGCTGCGCATCAGATACGCCCCGCCGCCGTCAACAGCGGCCGTAGCGCGGCGCCCGTGTACGATCGAGGCTCCGCGGCGATCCGTTCCGGCGGGCCCTCCGCGACGAGCCAGCCGCCCTCGTCGCCGCCCTCGGGGCCGAGGTCCACGACCCAGTCCGCTCGCTTGATCACGTCGAGATGATGTTCGATCACGACGATCGTATTGCCCGCGTCGCGCAGCCGTTCGAGTACCGTCATCAGTCGTTCAACGTCCGCGAAGTGCAGGCCCGTGGTGGGCTCGTCGAGCAGGTACAGGGTGCGGCCGGTCTCGCGACGGCTGAGCTCGGCGGCGAGCTTCACACGTTGCGCCTCGCCGCCGGAGAGCGTCGTGGCGGGCTGGCCGAGCTGCAGATAACCGAGCCCGACCTCGACGAGCGTGCGCAGCCGCCGGGCGATCGCGGGCACCGCCGCGAACAGCTCGTACGCCTCGGCGATCGTCATGTCGAGCACGTCGGCAATGGAGCGCCCGCGCCACTTGACCTCGAGGGTTTCGCGGTTGAATCGGCGCCCGCCACACTGCTCGCAGGGCACATAGACGTCCGGGAGAAATTGCATCTCGACCTTGAGGATGCCGTCACCCCGGCACGTCTCGCAGCGGCCGCCCTTCACGTTGAAGCTGAAGCGGCCGGGACCGTAGCCCCGCATCGCGGCCGCCGGGGTCGAGGCGAACAGATCGCGGATGGCCCCAAACGCCTCGGTGTAGGTCGCCGGATTGCTGCGGGGCGTGCGACCGATCGGCGACTGGTCCACAACGACCATTTTGTCGAGGTGCTGAAGCCCCTCGATGCGCTCGTGGCGGCCCGGAACCTCGCGCGCGCCATGGAGGTGGCGCGCGATCGCGCGCCGCAGCACCACGTCCACCAACGTGCTCTTGCCGCTGCCCGACACGCCGGTGACGCAGGTGAGCCGTCCCACCGGAATGCGGATGCGGTCGCCCTTCAGGTTGTGCTCACGCGCCCCGACGACCTCGATCCAGCGGCCGTCCGGAGCGCGGCGCTGCGCCGGCACGGCGACCGAGCGTTCGCCGCGTAGAAACGCGCCCGTGAGCGTTGGCGCGCGCTCAAGCTCGGGGACCGACCCCTGAAACACCACCTGGCCACCCTCACGGCCGGCGCCCGGGCCCAGGTCAATCACCCAGTCGGCGGCGCGGATCGTCGCCTCATCGTGCTCGACCACGACGACCGTGTTGCCGCGGTCGCGTAGGCGTCGGAGCGTCTCGATCAGCCGGCCGTTGTCGCGCGCGTGAAGACCGATGCTCGGCTCGTCAAGCACGTACAGCACGCCGACGAGGCCCGATCCGATCTGCGTGGCGAGCCGGATCCGCTGCGCCTCGCCGCCGGACAGCGTGCCGCTTTCGCGGTCGAGCGTCAGGTAGTCGAGGCCCACGTCGCGCAGGAACTGCAGCCGCGCGCGGATCTCGCGCACCACCTCTGCGACGATGCGCGCGCGCGCCGGGTCCAGCGCCGCCGCCGAGCGCTCGAGCCAGTCGGCCACCTGCCGCACCGACATGCGCAGCACATCGGCGATGGAGGCGCCGCCCACTGTGCAGGCGAGGCTCTCCGGCCGAAGGCGCGCGCCGCGGCATTCTGCGCACGGCCGCCGCGTCATGTACTGCCGCAACCGCTCGCGCACCTCTTCGCTCTCCGTCTCCTCCATGCGCCGGCGGAGATTCGGGATCACCCCCTCGAACGGCCGCACCAGCCGCCGCCACGCGCCGCCGCGCCAGTAGCCGAACTCGATCGGTTCCCCACCCGACCCGTGCATGAGCCGCCGCCGAAACTCGGCGGGCAGATCGCGATACGGCGTGTTCATCTCCACGCCGTAATGGCGCGCGACCGCCCGCAGCACCATCTTGTAATAGATGAGCAGCCGCCGCCCGCCGCGGCGCCACGCCTGCACTGCGCCCTCGTCGAGCGAAAGCTGTGGATTGGGCACGATCAATTCCTCATCGAACACCTCGACGGACCCGAGTCCATGGCACGCCGGACACGCGCCGTAGGGGCTGTTGAACGAAAAGTGCCGCGGCTGCAACGTTTCGAAACTCAGCCCGCAGTGCAGACAAGCGTTGGTTTCCGAATACAGCGTTTCGACCGTCTGGTCACCCTCGCCGGTCAGCGCCACCAGCCGGCCCCCGCCGGTCCGCAACGCGGTTTCGACTGAATCCGCGAGACGCGACCGCACCTCGGGCGCGATGGTGAGCCGGTCCACAACCACCTCGATCGTGTGTTTGCGCTTTGGGTCCAACGACGGTGCGGATTCGATCTCGACGATGGCCCCATCGACTCGCGCGCGAACAAAACCATCCTTCAGCGCCTGTCTGAACACTGCCTCATGCCGGCCTTTGCGCCCGATCACCAACGGCGCCAGTAACGTCACGGGGGTGCCGCGCGGACGGTCGAGCAGCCGGTCCACGATCTGCTCGGCGCTCTGCGGGGTGATCGGCCGCCCGCACTTCCAGCAGTGCGGTTGGCCCGCATGCGCGAAGAGCAGCCGCAGGTAGTCGTGGATCTCCGTTGTGGTCGCAACGATCGAGCGCGGGTTGGCCCCGGCGGTGCGCTGTTCGATCGCGATCGCAGGCGGCAGCCCCTCGATGTGGTCCACGTCCGGCTTTTGCATCTGCCCGAGGAACTGCCGCGCATAGGCCGAGAGGCTCTCAACGTAGCGGCGCTGCCCCTCCGCGTACAGCGTGTCGAACGCCAGCGAGGATTTACCCGACCCGCTGAGCCCCGTGATGACGGTCAGGGCGTTGCGCGGCAGACGAACCTCGATGTTCTTGAGGTTGTGCTCACGGGCGCCGCGAATGACGATCTCGCCGTGCGGGGTAGTCACGAGGTCTGCCATCCGCCATGTCCGCCGGTTGCCGGTTGTGGCGCATCGCCGGACGGCCCGTGCCGGCTCCGCTTCACTGCTTCGCGGCGGAGAACGTTCCGGTGAACAGCACCGTGTTCGTGCCGCTGCCCGCCGAGCCCTCGATGCTGCCGACGATCCGGCCGCCCACGAGCGTGCCGATGTACCGGACTTCTCCGTCGGTCCCCGGCGCGCGCACCGGCGCGCTCAGCACAAAGCTCGAGCCGGACAGCTTCGACTGCATCGCGGTGCCCGGATGCAAGTCGCTGCTCGATACGGTGCCCTCCGCCGTGATCCGAATGGTGGTCGAGCGCGTTTCACAGACCGGCGCGCCGCCGGCGGGCGTTGTGCACCGCGTGGCCGTACCGACGTACGTTCCCGGCGCGTCCGACGGGATCCCACCCCCATCGTCGTCGCCACCGCCCGCGCTGTTCACGGCCCACGCGATGCCACCGGCCGCCAATGCCACGCCGCCGCCGATCAGTGCGGGCTTCACCCAGTTCCGCCCGCCGCTTGCGGCCTCTCCTCCGGTGGGCGCCTGCAACCGCACCGCAAACCACGGCGTCTCCGCCGTCGCACCGCGGTCGTCCTCCGCCGAAATATAGTAGCTAACCCGGTCCAGCACCGCGAGCACGCCGCCCGGGATCGTGCCCACCCAAACGCCCGCGCCGCTCGACTGCATCGGCACCGAAAACGGGGCCGCGTCCCGCGAGGTGCTGTAGTGAAGCTGGACCGTCCTCACCGCGCGGCCGCGCCCATCCACTTTTGCGCGGATCATCAACGGTTCGCCTTTTACGCCGACCGTCACCGGCGTGTGTTCGATCTGTGGGGCGGCCGACACGGCGCCCGCCGCCAACGCAATCGCTCCGGCCACCCGCCGCGTCCATGCGTTCATGGGTATCAACTCCACCCCTCCACTTTATCGGATCGGGGCATCACGTGCCAACTATGAGCGGTCCGTCTCCGGCCGTTGGCGCCCTACAGCAAGGGCCGCGAAGCTCGGCCGTCCAGAGCGTGCGGTGGTGCAGAGGGCGGCCGATCTGGCCATCCCGTGTCGGGAAGAGCGGCCCTACGGCAAACGATTCGATCGACAACCGGCGATGCGACGGCGCATGGCCAGCCCCTCGGCCGCCGAGTGCCGGGACTCCTGAGGCGGTCGAGCGATCCCGTTAACCGGTAACGACGCGACGGGGGAGATTCCCGCCGCTGCCCGCTCCGTAGCGATTCGCGCGACTTCGCCGGGCCAACCCCAGCCGTGTCGTGCTTCGATGGGCACCGCTCGCAAAAGTCCGCCCGTACGACGAGCGGCTCCGAGCACGTGTCCGCCGGAAGAAAGTTCTCATCCTACCATGGGCGCGAACCGCCAGCCGCCGCGCAAACGGTTGGGTCGTTGAGCACCTCCCCGCTGTTCGGCCGTCGTAGAGCGGACACGCCGAAGCTGCTCCGCCCCCACCTTCCAATTCCGAGGGTCAGCGATAGCGCCACTCCGCCACGGTGTCGAACATGGCGATGACGTTCTCCACCGGCGTTTCTTCCAGTAGATAATCGTGGCTGGCTCCAGCGACATATCCGCCGCCGGGCGCCATGATGTCGAGAACCTCCCGCGTGCGCTGCCGGACCAACTCCGGTGTGCCCTCCAGCAGCACATGCTGCGAATCAATGGCGCCATTGAAGAGAATCTGGGAGCCATAGCGAGCCTTGAGATGACGCAGATCCATCCCTTCGCAACAAGGTTGGATCGCGTGGAGGCCGTCCACGCCGGCAGCAATCATGGCGGGAATCAGAGGTTCAAAACCGCCACAGCAGTGAAGCTGCACTTTCAGGTGATAGGCGTGGCCCAGGTCCACCAGCCGCTTCAAGTGCGGCACGATAAAACGCTCAAACTCCGCCGGGCCCAACAACGGGCCTCTCTGGCTGCCGAAGTCATTTCCGATAAAAAAAATATCGATTGCATCGGCCGCGGCATCAAACATCCTCTGACTGACCGTGGCGTAGTAGTCCACGATGTGCCGCAGAACGGCGTCCACGGTCTCAGGCTCATCGTACATTTTATAATACAGATTCTCCATCCCCAGCAGGTCGATCGCGTCGTGCCAGAAGGGGGACCAGTCGCCGCCAAGAATCGCGTACTGCCGGTTCCAGCGTAACGCGTCTTCGCGGATGTGCGACACATCCTGCCACGCGGGATCCGGCCACGGGTAGGCGTGGACGTCCCTCAGCGTGGCTGTCGCCAGCGGATGGCTGAGCGGTTGGCCGTACCCGAAGCCGGTACGTTCGACGCCGAACACCGTGCGCGACACTGCCCCCGGCGACAGCGGGAAGTCGGGGCCGACATACCGCGCGAACACCCGCCGGAAGTCGTCGCCAATCCGCACGGAAAAGCTCTCGTCATCCGGCAGGTTCAACTCGCGCCGGGCCTTCACGAGGAACTCGGGCGAGGCCCCGCACCAGCGCGGGACCATGTCCGGCTCGACGTGATCGAAGGCGGCTAGAACGCGTTCACGAGAAGTCATGGGAGGTGATAGACCTCCTCAGCCGGCGACCAAATTTTGCCGTTGGCTGCGGCATCGGGCAGCGGCAGTTGGCAGGGATCCGTCTCCTTCCACCACCGTTGCGTTTCGGGATCGGCGGCCATCTTTCGCATATCCGCCTCAAAGTCACGGCCGGTGTATTCGAGGTAGCTGAAGAGATACAGTTTCCCATCAATTTCCTTTAGATAGATGGAGAAGTTGCGGATGTTGCACTCCTTCAGCATCTGGTTCACGGACGGCCACGGATTCGCGTGAAGCTGCTTATAGTACTCCGCCTTTTCGGGCTTGAGGCCGGTGACCCACGCGTGACGCTGAACTGGGGGGGATGCGCAGCCGGCGGCCATCAAGGCGACGCGAAGAAACCACGCTCTCACGGTCGGCGTCTCCTGAATGGAAGCGAATATACAGCAGTATCATCGAAACGAATAGCAGGGCGGCCAGCAGCTTGTAGTTACCTATGCCTGACCAGCCGCGGAACTGCAACGATTCGAGCGGATGCGACCAGACCAGTCGAGCGCTGTCCTCGGTGGGCTGGTGGGGATGGCGCCAGGAAATCAACACAAGCACCGCGGAGCAGATCAGGAACAGGTAGAAGGCCGCCATCATGAACGGTACGTTCCAGCCGCGCATGTGCCTGTCCCCATGACTGACGGCAAGAGAGGTGCCTGCAAGAGAGGTGCCTGTCCCCACCAGCCCCAGAGATGTGCCTGTCCCCACCAGCCGCCCCATCAGCCCCCCGCGTTGCATCAAGCGCGGCGCTGTGCTGTAGCTCCGGCGC
>CALLFZ010000002.1 GCA_938010045.1 uncultured bacterium | reverse complement strand
CGGATCGGGGGTTCGCTGACGGTAGGCCGATGGGTACGGCCATATGGTTCGAAGGAACTTCAACCTCAGCGCATCAGCGGCGGCGTCGAGGGCTGGGATGAAACCGCGGGTGGCGGTGGGGCGGCTGTGCGCGGAGGTGGGGATGAGTTGGCAGAACCTTTCCAAAGCGCGCCGGCAGCGGCGGCGGGCGCAGGTGGATGAGCATGTTGTGGCGGAACTACTGCGCGCACAGCGGCGGATGCAACCGCGGCTGAAGGCCGGACGTTGCACCACCGATGGACGCCGGCATTGCCGGAAGCGTAGGTCGGGATGGGGGCGGGAGCGGTTGTTCGAGATATTGAAAGCAAAAGGACTTTTAGTGCAGCGGCTACCGAGGGTGCCGCACACGACCCACAGCCGGCATAGTTTGCCGGTGTTAGGGAATCGGTTGAAGGATCGGGTGATCACGAGGCCGAACCAGGCCTATGCGGCGGATTTGACGTACTTTCGGACGGAGGAAAGGCATCTTTTCTTTGTGGTCGGGTGGCCGACGGCCAATACGCTGGAGACGGAAGGGTGTCTGGCGGCGTTGCGGCGGACGTTGGCGGCTCTGCGGGAAGGGGCGCGGCCGCTCCACCATTCGGATCGGGGGGACCGTACTGCTCGCGGGACTACATTGAAACGTTGTAGGCGGCGGGGCTGGAGATCAGCATAACGGAGAACCGGTACTGCTATGAGAATGCGTTGGCGGAATGAGTCAACGGAATGTTCAAACAGGAATATGATCGGGGGGCGAGAGTTCGGAGGAAAGCGGCGGCACTGAAGGCGATTGAAGAGGCGGTGTGGTTCGATAACCACCGGCCGACCGCACACGGCGTTGAACGATCGGACGCCGGCAGAGGTGCATCGGGCGGCGGTGTGAAAAAATTGTTTGCCTCCCCGCGGGGGGGCAAACGGCGCTCCCTGGCGGGAGCTAAACCAAGAGGGAACCAACCCCAAAAAGTGACAACCGAAAATCAGGACGTGACACCGTCTCCAGCCCCCCCTCGTTCCACCCCTCCAAACAACCACCACAGCGCCATCGCCTCACATGCCGGGCGCAATCTCCAGGCGAGGGGGCGCGGCGTTTGGAAAATCCGGTCGGCGGGCGAATATTGCTGCGACGGATTTCTCGAAGCCGTGCCACTTCCTTGCCCGAGGACCAGTCGCATCTTATAGTTCCGGCATGAAGTTGCGCGATTCGTTTCCTTTCCCCGGCCGGCGTCAGCGCATTCTTTTCCTGTGTACGGGCAACTCCTGTCGCAGCCAGATGGCGGAGGGGTGGACCCGTGCACTGAAGGCCGATCTCTTCGAGGCGTGGTCGGCTGGGATCGAGGCGCGCGGTCTCGATCCGCTCGCGGTGCAGGTGATGGCCGAGGCCGGGGTGGACATTTCGGCTCAGCAGTCGAAGCGGCTGGACGAACTTGGCGACCGTCCCTTCGATGTCGTGGTCACCGTCTGCGATCATGCGCGGGAAACGTGTCCGGTGTTTCCGGGCACGGTGCGGCGGGTTCATCGGAGTTTCGACGATCCACCGCGCCTGGCCGCCGCAGCGCGGACGGTCGAGGAGGCGCTCGCGCACTATCGGCGGGTGCGCGACGAGATCCGCGCGTTTGTCGAACGCCTGCCGGAGAGCCTCGAGGAGCCCGCGCCACCGGTGTCGTAGTCCCGGGCGGCCGGCCGCGAAGAGATTGCGTCGTGACGGCCGCGGCGGTATAGGGGGTGGAAGATCGGCGTCGGGGCCCGAAGGGCGTACCCGCCGCCCAACTCAACAGGCAAGGAGAACGCGATGAGTTCGAGACTGTCCAGACGGTCGTTTCTGAAAACTGCCGGCGCGGCCTCTGCGGTGACGTGGGGCTTCCCCTCGATTCTGCGCGGCCAACTGAACGAGCAGAAGCTCCGCGTGGCGTTTGTGGGCGTCGGCGGGCGCGGCGCCGCGCACGTGAAGGAGGCCTTCGACAACGGGTGCGAGTGTCCGTGCTATTGCGATGTCGACACGCGGCGGTTCGGCGAGGCGGCGAAGCGGTGGCCGAACGCACGCAGTTATCAGGACTACCGCAAAATGTTCGACAAGGAGGCCGGAAACTTTGACGTCGTGATGGTCGCCACGCCCGACCACCAGCACTTCGGGCCGACCGTGCTTGCGCTGCAGGCCGGTAAGCACGTCTACACCGAGAAGCCGCTCACCCACACGATCTGGGAGGCCCGGCAGCTGTATCTCGCCCATCAAAAGTATCCGAAGCAGGTCACGCAGATGGGTAACCAAGGGCATGCGAACGAGGGGAATCGGCTCATCGTCGAGTGGATTCAGCAGGGTGCGATCGGCACGGTCAAGGAAGCGCACTGTTGGACGAACCGCCCGATCTGGCCGCAGCCCGTCAGGACACCCGAGGGCGAGGATCCGGTGCCGCCGGAGCTCGACTGGGACTGCTGGATCGGACCCGCACCGTGGCGGAAGTACAAGGCGAAGTCGCCGAACGGCAAGGACGTCTATCACCCGTTCTCATGGCGCGGTTGGTGGGATTTCGGCGGCGGCGCGCTCGCCGACATGGCCTGCCACACGATGGACTGTGTGTTCTGGGCGATGGATCCGCTCGCGCCGGTCGAGGTCGAAGTGATCGAGTGCGGCGAGATGCCCGAGGGCAATTTCCCGGCCTACTCGAAGCTGCGCTTTCGCTTCCCCGCGAAGGGCGACCAGCCGGCCTTCGACTTCTACTGGTACGACGGCGGCCAGAAACCGCCGAAGCCCGAGATTCTCGAAGCCGATCGCGAACTGCCGAAGACGGGCGCGCTGTTCATCGGCACGAAGGGCGGATTGCTCTCGGCCGGCGATTACGGCGACAGCCCGCGTCTGATCCCGGAGTCGCATATGCAGGCGGTCGGGAAGCCGAAGCCGACCCTCGAGCGGTCGCCGGGTCACTTTAAAGAGTTCTTCATGGCCTGCCGGGGGGAGAAACCGCGCGACTATGCGCGCTCGAACTTCGGGTATGCAGCGCGGTTCACCGAACTGGTGCTGCTGGGCAACCTCGCGCTGCGCGCGGGTCGCGGCAAGACGTTTGGTTGGGACTCGGCCAACCTGAAGGTCACCGGCATCCCTGAGCTTCAGCAGTTCGTGGACAAGAAGTACCGAACCGGCTGGGAATACCGGACCATCTGACCCGGCGGCGGGTGAATCGGGATGGGCGGGGCGGAACGGTCCCGCCCATCGCCGTTTTCGGGGCGCCACGCGGGGTTGAGTCGCCGTTGACGCCTTCACCGCTTCGTCGTACGGAATCCATGTGACGGCGCCGTTCCATCTGATGGCCAAACCGGTCGGTCCCCGGTGCAACCTTGCCTGCCGCTACTGCTTCTATCTCGACAAGGCCGCACAGTTGCCAGCGGGAACGCCCGCGCGGATGACGGAGGATGTGCTGAGAGCGTACATCCGGCAAGTGGCCGCGGCCGCGGATGGCCCCGTTGTGCTTGCGTTTCAGGGCGGAGAGCCGACGTTGGCCGGCCTCGAATTCTACCGGCGGGCGGCCGCCATCGCGCAGGAGATGGTTCCCGCTCGCGAGATCCAATGGGTTCTACAGACCAACGGCGTCTTGTTGGACGATGAATGGTGCCGTTTCCTTGCAGAGCACCGCTTCCTCGTTGGTCTGAGCCTCGACGGTCCCGCGTGGGCGCACGACGCGAAGCGGCGGACCCGGAGTGGCGAAGCGACCCACGCAGAGGTCGTGCGCGCGTTGCGGCGTCTTCAGGCGCACGGCGTGGAGTTCAACGTGTTGACCACCGTGCACGCCGTGAACGCCCGCCGGCCGCTTGAGGTGTACCGCCATCTCCGCGAGCTCGGCGTGCGATACATTCAGTTCATTCCGATCGTCGAGCGCGTCGCGGACGAAGCGGAACGCGCGGCGGGGCTGGCGATGGGGCGTCCGGGAGCGGCGCCGGCCGGACACGCCCGACGCACCGACTGGAGCGTCCGGCCGAAGGACTATGGACACTTTCTGGTCGAGGTGTTCGACGAATGGCTCCGCCGCGACACGGAGCGCATAACGCTCCAGATCGTCGAGTCCGCGTTGGCCGCGCGGCTGGGTACCGGGGCAACGGTCTGCCAATTTGCCCCTGAGTGCGGGCGCTCGCTCATCGTGGAAACGAACGGCGATGTGTACGCATGCGACCACTACGTGTGGCCGGAGTATTGGCGGGGCAACCTGCTCGACACGCCGCTGGCGGAGATCGTGGATTCGCCTGAGCAGATGCGGTTCGGGCGGGAGAAGGCGGAGCGGCTGCCCTGGACCTGCCGGACGTGCGAAGTGCTGGCGCTGTGCGGCGGGGACTGTCCGAAGCACCGTTGGCTGGCCGCGCCCGACGAGCCCGACCGGCCTCGCAGCGTGCTCTGCGAGGCCTATCGCCGGTTTTTCAATCACGCGTGGCCGTGGCTCGAGCACATGGCCGCGGAGATCCGTGCGGGACCGCCGCGCGTGGCCGCGCCCGCGCCCTCGCGCGGTCCGCCGCCGGCCGCTCGGAATTCGCCCTGTCCGTGCGGCAGCAGCCGCAAATACAAGCACTGCTGCGGCCGACGCGCCCGATGACAGCCGGGAGCGGTGCGATCGGCGCCGCGTCGGTCGGACGCCCCAAGTTCCGATGGCGGCCACCGGCGGATGAGCCGCCGTCCAACCCCACGAAGCCGCTCGCGTGGAAATCCCAGTCGCGAGCGTGTACGAGGTGGGGATGCGTCCGCTCAATGCGGCCACCTGGACGGCGATCACCGCCCGCGGCGTGCGGATGACCCGCTCGAAGTGAATCGCACGCCCCCCAGCAACTGCGGGCCGCCTCGCTCGGCCTTACGTTGCAGCGAAGACGCCATGCTCGATCTGCGCGGCCACTGCGCTGACGATGTGAGGCCAGCCGAACCGTCCGCGAACTCGCCCAGCATCTCAGCTTCAGGGGCGCCGTTCTGCTGAAACGAGCGGGATTCTGGTTCCTTGGCGCTTGCGTTTCGGGATCACGGCGGATAGCGTGGGGGGTTGGACTGCCATGGACACGAAACCGGTCGAAGTCAAAATCCAGGACTTTATTTACAACATCGACGTGGGCATTGGCTTGCGGATCGTGCAGGCGGTGCTCGCGCTCTTGGCGATGGGGTTTGTGGTGCTCTGGTTCACCGCGGTGAGGTTCCGCGGCCTGAAGGACGCCGAGGCCATGGAGCTGGCTCAGCTCGGCCACAACGTGCTGCGGCACCGTGCGATGATCACACAGTGCATCCGCCCCGACACGATGCGGTTCATGGAACGGCGCGGCCGGAGGGTCTCAGTGGAGCGCTATCCCGACACGAGGCACCCGCCGCTGTACCCCGCCTTGCTGGCGCTGACGTTTGCGCCCGTGCGCGGCGCGTTCGCGACCAGCGGGGCTAAACCCGGCGAACTATTCACGCCCGAGCAGTGGTGCATCGTTCCGCTTAACCATCTCTTTGTGGCGCTGTCTGCCGTCTTCGTCTACCGCATTGCGCGGCGCCTGTTCAGTACGCGCGTTGCGCGGCTGACCACGATCGTGTTCCTGCTCAGCCGTCTGATCTGGGAAGACAGTCTCTCGGGCCTAGGGCTGCCGGTAGTCTGGTTTTTTGGGCTCGGCGCCTGGTACTTCCTAATCCGGTGCACCGATGCGTTGGGTGAGGAGGCGTCCCCGCGCCGGGGCGCGGTCTTCCTCTTTCTGGCGGCCTTGTTTGCGGGCGCGGCAGTATTGACCCGCTACGCCGCGATGGCGTTGTGGCCGGGCATGCTCGCGCATCTGGCGTTCTCGCTCCGACGCCGGGTGCTGGCTCCCGCCGCTTTTTTGGCCATCGCGCTCGCCACCCTCTCGCCCTGGCTGGTTCGCAACTGGCGCGTGACCGGCTCGCTCTTCGGCGACGCCCCCCGCACCGCCCTGCACAACAGCCAGCTGTCCGAGGGCGACGCGATCGATCGCACGATGAATTCGCAGCTGACCTTTGGCGCCATCCGGCGGGCCGTGACCGCGAAGGCGGTCCGTCGCTTCACCGAAATCTATCGCTTCGAACTCGGCCGCCAGGGCGAGGGATTGCTGTTCCCGTTGTTCTTCGCGACGTTTCTGTTCCGCTTTGTCCGCCGAGAGACCCGTCGGTTCCGCTGGTCGGCCGCGATTTCCATGCTCTCGTTGCTGCTGGTTTCGACGGTGTTCGACTCCGCGTTACGGCTCTTCCACATCTTCTGGCCGATCATGGCCGCCTATGCGATCGCCTTCTTCTTCGTTCTCCTCGACCGGCTGCAATGGCAGCTACGGATCGCTCAGATTGGCGCGACGGCCGGCGTGGTCGCGCTGTCCGCGCTTCCCTTCATCGCCGGCCTCTTGCCACCGGCCGAGGGTCTCCCGTACCCGCCTTACCTGCCCGCGTTCGTCAAGTTCGTGAGCGGCCTGCTCGAACCGCGCGAGACCATGTGCACCGACATGCCGTGGGCCACAGCCTGGTACGGCGATCGCGTCTCGATCTACGTGCCGATCTCGCTCGAGGAGTTCTACGAACTGAACGACTACCGCGTGACGGACGGCATCCGCATTCGCGGACTCTACTTCACCACGCTCACGCGCGACCTGCCGTTCGCGCGCGTGCTGCTCACCGGCCCCTACAAAAACTGGTTCCCGATCCTGCAGGGCCGCCTGCCGAACGATTTTCCGCTCACCGCCGGCCTTCCGCTCAACAATATGGACCAGCTCTTCCTCACCGATCGCGTCCGGTGGGGCGGCCGCTGACGGCGGCCCGGCGTCCGGCGCCGAGTCTGGCGATGCGCCGTCGCGTCCGTCCGCTCCGGTCCCCGGCGCCGCGTTGCGGCAGCGCCCTCGTGCTGTCGCTCGCGGTGCTCGGCGCGGTGCTCGTCGTGCTCGGGGCCGTCATGGCCGAGGCCCGCGCCCACGCCGCGCTCGCCTCGGCACGTCTCGAGCGCGAGCGGCTGCGCGCGATCGCCGCGGGCGAACTCGAGCGGGCCATGCAGCGGCTCGCGGATGACGACGATCTCCTCTGCGACCACCCCACCGAGGAGTGGGCCCGCCCCGACCGACGCCGCACCCCGGACGGCGACGTGATCGAGACCATGATCGAAGACGAGCAGCGTCTCTGGGACCTCAATAACCTCGCCGCGGAACCCTCCGCCCAGCCGCGACGCCCGCCGGAGGACATCGCCACGGATCTGTTTCGTCTGACCGGCGACCCCGATCCCGGCGACCGCATCACCGCCCTGCGCGACTGGGTCGACACCGACCGCGACGGCCCGCGCGAAGCGCCATTTTATACCGAATTGAAGCCTCCGCGCGTCCCGCCCAACCGGCCGCTGGAATCGTGGGCGGAGCTCGAGTGGATCGCGGGCTTCCCGCCACGGTGGCTCGACGATCCCTCACAGGGCACCATCCCGCCCGACCGACGCGTGCCGCTACGGAGCCTCCTCACATGGATTCCCGGGCCGCACCGGCGCGTCACGCCGATCAATCTCAACACCGCCCCGGACGAACTGCTCGCGGTTCTGTTTGGCCGCGGGCAGCAACACCTCGCCCACGCTGTGGTCACGTTGCGATCGGCCGCGCCCTTGCGCTCGACCGACGGCATCGTGGTGCTCGCCGACCCCCTGCGGGCGACACGGCTGCTCCCGTACCTCGATGTGAAGAGCGAATGGTTCCGTATCCGGGTCCGCGTGCACGGGCCCCGACAACGTGTCGCCGCCGAGGCGCTCGTGCGTCGCAACACCGACGGCACCGTGCGGGTGGTGCAGTGGCGAGCCGATTGATGCGTGCAGCCGCCGTGGCGCTGACGGTTCCGTCGGAGACGCCGGCCGCCCCGCCGACCGCACTTCGTTGGATCGAGGCGCCGCCCACCGCTGTGGTCGGACGGGCATGGACCGCTGCCCTCGAACTCACGCCGCGGGCCAGCCATCCGTTCGACCCCGACGAGGTGGCCCTGGACGCCGAGATTCAAGGACCTGAGCACGACACCTTCCGTGTGCCCCTCGCTTGGGTGGAGCCGTATCGCGCCCGCCCGCCGCAGCCGCCCCGGTTCCGCCGCGAGTGGATGGAGCCCGAGGGCGAGCCGCATTGGCGGCTGACCTGGCGGTTTCAACGTCCCGGCCCGCACACCGTCGCGGTGGTCGCAAGGGTGAACAACGCGTGCGTGGTCACGTCCTCGCCGCTCGGCGTGGTGGTGGCGCCGGGAACGGTGCCGCCGCGCCTACGCGTGAGTCGGCGGGATCCGCGGTTTTTCGAACTCGACGACGGCCGTCCATGGTTCGCGATCGGCCAGAATCTGTGTTTCATCGGCCCGATGCAGAAGGTTACGCCCAGCCGCGTGGCGACGGTGATCGGCCGCCTCGCGGCGCACGGCGTCAATTACCTCCGCATCTGGACGGGCTGCGATGACTGGGCAATTTCGCTCGAACCCGGCCGCGGTGGCCCGGGCCCCTCGCCAGAACGCTGGCCGGTGCACGAGCGCGGCGTAACCCATCGCGGCATGGGCGAGGTCAATCAGCCCGACGCCGCCATGCTGGATCTCGTCGTTGAGGCCGCGGAGGCGGCGCGCGTTCGCCTGCACATCTGCCTGCTGACCCGCGACCGCTACATGCGCCGCCTTCGCGATCCGGCCTCGCCGGACTACGCGGCCGCGATTCGCGACGCCCGTCGGCTCTTCCGCTACGCGGTCGCCCGCTGGGGCGCCTCGCCGGCCGTCGCGGTCTGGGAATACTGGAACGAAATCGACCCGAGCCTGCCGGCCGGCCGTTTCTATCGCGAACTGGCCGCGTTCCTCGACGAGACCGATCCGTGGCGTCGCCCTCGCACCGCGAGCGCCTGGGCCCCGGCGCCCGCCCTCTGGCGCGATCCGGCGATCCAGCTGGCGGATCTTCACTGGTACCTGCGTCCAGCATGGGGCCAACTCTGGACCGATGCAGCCGCCGCTGTGCTCGAGCGGGCCGCGTTCCTGCGACACCACGCACCGGATCGGCCCGCGATCCTGAGCGAATTCGGCCTCGCCGATGATCAGTGGCGGCACAGCCCCTGGATGCGGCAGGACACAGCGCTCCGCCATGTTCACGATGCGCTGTGGGCCTCGGCGCTCTCGGGCCTGGCCGGCACCGCGATGTTCTGGTGGTGGGAAACGCTCGAGGACATGGGCGCGGAGCGTTGTTACGCGCCGCTCGCGAGATTTCTGGACGGCTTCGATTGGACCGGCGGCGTGGAGCCGCTCCGCGTGAACGTGCCCAGTTCGTTGCTCTGGGCCGGCCTCCGGGTTCGCGATGATGTGCGGATGTGGATTCGCGAGCGCGAGGCAACGTGGCACCGCGAGGTCGCGGAGCACCACGCGCCGCGCCACCTCGAAGGGGTGCGCATTGAGTTGGCGGCGGGCCGCGTCGGCACCTGGAACATCGAATGGGTGGACCCCGAGAGCGGCGATCTCCGCGCGCGCGAAACCTTGACCGATCCAGGGCCGACATTGCGGCTGGCCGTTCCCCCGTTCACGCGCGAGATCGCGTTGCGCGCGGCGGTCGTGCCCAACGCCTCGGAGGTGCCGCCGGCCGACCGCGCGCCGCCGACATCAGCGCGGTGCGCCGGGGCGGCGCTCCAACTATAGAACGTCTCCGTGGACGAGCACCGACCACTCACCGAGCGTCTCACGGACATCCTCCACCAGCGGCCGGATGGCGCCCGCGAGGAGCCGTCCAGCCTCGGCGGCGGGCTGCTCATTCCATTCCGCCAGGCGGCTTGCCCATCCCGCCACCTCGCTGGCGACGGCCAATCCCATCCGGGCTAGCTCCGGCGCCGGTTCGATCCGCCCAGGCCGCCCCACCCGCATGGCCAGCACCAGTGCCGCCGCGGTCGCCCCTGCCGCCAGCCCGACCCACCATCGCGGCGAGGAAGGGAGTTGGACGTGGCGCGAGATGCCATCCGCTGACCGTCTTGCCGCCACCTGCCGCCAGAGACGGGCGGCGTCCTCCACCGCGATCGGGGCCGCCACCTCCTCGTTCGCGAGGGCCCGCTCCGCGCGTTCTACGCCGGCGATCCACTGCCGGCACGCGGCGCAGCGCTCCAGGTGACGCGCGCCCGTCGGCGCGCTCCGTCCCCCATCTCGCGCCGCGCTCCAACGCCAGCGATACCATTGACACCGCATCACGGTTCAGCCCTCCCGCGCGGCGGCGCCAACGGGCGCCACCGACTTCGCACGCGCCGGCGCCGGCACATCCGCCGTCACGGCCCCGGCCGCCATCAACCGTTGCCTTGCGCGAAACAGCAGCACCTTAACGTGATTCGTGGTCAGCCCCATCGCGGCCGCGATCGCCGCCAAATCCAGCCCATACCGCGCGCGAAGCTCGAGGGCTTCAAACTGACGCGCCGGCAGCGTCTGCCGAGCCATGCGCCACATCTGGACTTCCTCATCGGCCTCGGCCGCCGCATGAGCGGGCGTCCGTTCGGTGGCCGGCTCGCGGTCCCTCGCCTCGTACGGCACAGTGGACGGCCGCCGTCGCAGCGCGCGATGCGCGTCCACGACCACCGATCGCGCCACCGAGAACAGCCACGCCGCAAACGGGGACTGTGTGCGTTTGCGGCCGATGCGCTGCACCACCGCCACGAAGATGTCCTGCATCAGATCTTCCGCCTCGAGCGGCGGCGGTGCGCGCCGCGCACAGTACGCGCGCAGCGGCACGGCCCAGCGCCGGATCAGCTCCACTCCCGCCGCGTCGTCACCCGCGGCGGCCCGCCGCGCAAGCACCTCGTCATCGGTGGAGGTCGCCTCGCTCACGGCGATGGAGCGGGCGCCGTCGCTCGCTTCTTTTCGAGTTCCGCCCGCATCGCCGCTGTGATCTCCGCGACGGGCAGACTGAGCGACATCTCCAGCCGGTCCTCCTCCGCGCGCACCGAGACCTGCTCCGCGAGACGCGCCGCGCGGGGATCCTTCTCAGAGTTCAGCAGGGCGGCGGCGCGCAGACCGTCCACGATCTGCCGGATCTGCGTCACCGTCGCCGCGTCCCTCAACGTCATGTTCAGCCGCGCCTCAACGTTTGTGCCGCGTTCGGCGATCGCAAGCGCCGCGGCCTTCACCCCTCGCGGCACGGGATGTTCCGCCTGCTCGGCGGGCACCGCATCCGCACTCATTCGGGCGATCAGGACCGCCGCGGTGTCGTGGGAGGGTACTGCGGCGTCGGGCAGGCCCGCCGCTTCGCCATCGAGCACCTTCAGTACGTGCGCAGCCGTCTCGGCCTGTTCCGAAAGTACCGCAGCGCCGCTGCGATGGATCGCCCCGTACATCCGGGCTTTCTCCCGTCCCTGTTTCTGGACCTTGCCCTCGTCTAACCACGAGTGAATCGTCCGGCCGTCCACGACGAGTTCTTGATAGCCATCGCCGGCCTTGAGGAGCGTAAGCAGCCGCGACTCGTCGAACCGTCCGCGCGCGATCACCGCACTCCGCCGGCCCGCGCCGCAGGCCGTGATGCCGTCGAGATCGGTCCGGAGATCGAAATTGAACACCGCCTTCAGCGCGTCCAGCTTCCGGGCGACGTCCGGTTCTCCGAGCATCTCCAGGAACGTCCGTCCCACCGCGGTCTGTTTGAATTGCTCGACATCGCAATGGGCCCACCACTTCGCCTCCGCCGGAATATCGCTCGGCCGCACGGGCCCCGCCGGCGCGCCCGCGGCCATCCCGCCCACCGCCAACCATACCCACCATGTTCTCATGCCATACCCTTTCCCCGACTTCATGCCGGTTCGTTCTTGTTTGACGTCGGCCGCCCCTCCAAGGTTACACCCGAGACCCGATGAGCACGACGCACGACACATCGAACAACAGGCTGGCGGCCCCCGGCCCAGCGCCGCGCTGCTGCGGACCACGCCGGCCCGCCGCTCCCGCACGGCGCGCCCCGATCGCTCGTTCGACACGACGCCATCCGCTCCTCCCCAACGGCGGGCATTGACGCGCCACGGGGATGGCCTAGATTGAGGGTATGAACCGGGGCGGCCGACGTCGCGCGTTGATTGAGGACGCGCTCAAATTTTTGCTCGACCGCGCCGCGGATGAGACGCCCCCCTCCACCACGGCGCTGGGCGAGGCGCTCCGCTGCACACCGCAGCAGACCCGCCGGCTGTGCGATGAGTTGCGGTCGGGCGGCTGGATCGAAGGCGATCCTCCGTCCCTCACCCCCACCGGCCGCGAATATGCGGCCCAGGTCGCCCGCGCCCACCGTCTCTACGAGACCCACCTCGCCCGGACGAGCGGACTGCCGTCGACGGAATGGCATCGCCGCGCCCACGCCGAGGAACACCACCTCACCCTGCAGGAGACCGATGAGCTCGCCGCGCGCCTCGGTGAACCCGCCTACGACCCCCATGGAGATCCGATCCCGTCGCGCGATGGACGCCTTCCCCCACCTCACGGCCGCCCCTTGGGGCAGTGCCCCGCCGGATGGCAAGGCCGCATCGTCCACGTCGAAGATGAACCTGCGGAGCTCTACCAGCGCCTCGCGCGCGAGGGATTCGCCCCCGACGCCCGCGTGCGCGTGCTCGGCCCGACCGTCTCCGGCGGCATATTGGTGCAGCTCGAGGGACGCAACCTCGAACTGTCGCGCGCGGAAGCTGCCCTGCTCACGGCCGACGATCTGCCGAAGGGCGCCAGCTACGACGAGCGCGTGCGGCGGTTAAGCGACCTCGAACCTGGCGGCCGCGCCACGGTCGTCGGCCTCTCCCCCCAGGTGCGCGGCCTCGCGCGCGACCGCTTGCTCGACCTCGGCTTCGTGCCGGGCACCGTCGTCGAAATCGCCTTGCGCGCGCCCTCGGGCGACCCCACCGCCTACCGCGTACGCGGCTCCACCCTCGCCCTGCGGCGCGAACAGGCCGAGTGGATCCTCGTCCACCTCGAGCCGGCGCCCGCACCCGCCGCGGCGCAGCGATCATGACCACGGCCTCCGCCGCCTGCGGAAATTGCCCGCTCAACCGCGCGGCGACCTCGGCACCGCCGGCCGGCGCCGCCGACCACCTCGTCGCACTCGCGGGTAACCCGAACACCGGCAAGACAACCGTCTTCAACATGCTGACCGGCCTCCGGCAGCACACGGGCAACTGGACCGGCAAGACCGTCGGCCGCGCCGAGGGATCGTTCCGCTACAACGGCCAAACGTATCGCATCGTGGATCTGCCCGGCACCTACTCGCTCGTCTCTGCCTCGCCCGAGGAAGAGATCGCTCGCAACTTTCTGCTCTTCGAGCGCCCGTCTGTGACGGTGATCGTCGTGGACGCCTCGCGCCTCGAGCGGAACCTGAACCTCGTGGTGCAGGTGCTCCAGCTCACCGACCGAGCGGTGGTCTGCGTCAACCTGGTGGACGAGGCCCGTGCACACGGAATCGAGGTGGACGGCCGCGCGCTCGCACGCGAGCTGGGCGCGCCGGTGGTGCTCACTGCGGCGCGCCGCAAGCAGGGCATCCAGGAGCTGCTGCGTACCCTGGAGGAGGTCGCGAACGGCCGCGTCACCTGTCGCCCGCGCCGGCTCCCGCAGGACCTGCCGGGACTGGGTGAGGCGGTGGCGCGGCTCTCGCGGCGTCTCCGCGAGCTGTACCCGAAGTTGAATTACGTCGAATGGATTGCGCTGCGACTCCTCGAAGGAGATGCCGGTCTGATCGCGGCGCTCCGTGAGGGCCGGCTCGCCGGCGAGTCCTCGGGAGGCGCGCCGGACCCGACCCAGATGAACGCCCTTCGCGCCGCCGCGGAGGAACTGTTGCGCGAGGTCGAAGCGCTCCGCTGGACGCTTCCGCCCGGCTTCCATGACCGCTGGGTCGAACGCGTCTATGCGGAGGCCGCGAGCATCGCCTCCCGTTGCGTCCACACCGATCCCTCGACCGGCCGCCGGAGCTGGGAATCGAAACTTGACCACTTCCTCACCAGCCGCCGCACCGGCTACCCGGCGATGATCGTGCTCCTGGGACTGGTGCTCTGGATCACGATCGAAGGCGCGAACGTGCCCTCGCGGTGGCTGTTTTCGCTGCTGGTGGATCGCGGGCACGCCGCGCTGGGGCGGCTCGCCACGGCCGCCGGCCTCACGCCGTGGCTCCAAGGGCTGCTCGTGGACGGCGCCTGGCGCACCACGGCGTGGGTGGTCAGCGTCATGCTGCCGCCCATGGCCATTTTCTTCCCGCTGTTCACAATTCTCGAAGACTTCGGGTACCTGCCGCGCGTCGCCTTCAACCTCGATTCCCTTTTTCGCCGCGCCGGCGCGCACGGCCGGCAAGCGCTCACCATGAGCATGGGGTGGGGATGCAACGCGGCCGGCGTGATCGCGACGCGCATCATTGATTCGCCGCGCGAACGCCTGATCGCGATCCTCACGAACAATTTCTCGCTCTGCAATGGCCGCTGGCCCACTCAATTCGTGATGGCGACGATGTTTCTTGGGGCGCTTGCGCCGCCGGCCCTCGCAGGACTGGCGGCCGCCGCCGCGGTGCTCGCGGTGGCGCTCCTCGGCGTGGCGCTGATGCTGGCGACGTCATGGGGGCTCTCGCGGACCATGCTGAAGGGTGAACCCTCCGCCTTCAGCCTCGAGCTGCCGCCGTACCGGCCGCCGGACATTCTCCGTACCCTCTACACGTCGTTGATCGACCGCACGCTGATCGTGCTCTGGCGCGCAGTGGTCTTTGCGTTGCCGGCGGGCATCGTGCTGTGGCTGCTGTGCAATGTGCGAGCGGGCGACGCGCCCCTGGCCGCATACCTCGTGCGCTGGCTCGATCCGCCCGGCCGCGCGATCGGGCTGAGCGGCATCATCCTAGCCGCCTACATCGTGGCGATCCCAGCCAACGAGATCGTCCTGCCGACGATCCTCGTGCTCACAACGCTGCTCGCACCCGCCGCGGCTGAGGCCGGCGCGGCAGGGCGACTCTTTGAATTCGAGGACATCGTGACGCTCGGCCAGTTTCTGCGCCGCCACGGTTGGACCCCACTCACCGGCGTGTGTCTGATGCTGTTCAGCCTCTGCCATAATCCCTGTTCGACGACGATCTTCACCATCTGGCGAGAGACGCGTAGCGCGAAATGGACCGCCGTGGCCACTCTGCTGCCGATCGCGATCGGCGTGGTGCTGTGCGGAGCGGTCGCGATGGCCGCCCGCCTCCTCGCCCGCTAGCTTCACCCTCTGGCCGCCTCGCCTCCGCGGTTGCGCTCGTCGTCCCGCAGCGAGATTCAGCTCGGACACCTTGGCCGCGGCCCTCATCGGACATGAAGCGGCGCTGCGTTCGAGTGCGCCCCGATCCGCCGCCCTCCGCCCCCCCTGGATTCGCTGGCGCCATTCCTGGGTGAGGACTCGAACCGTTCCCAGCGCAGCGCCCCATGAATTCACACCAGCTCGCCTGCCCAAAGCGAGCACCACCATCGCGGACACGATCGCCGAGCCCGCCGCGGAGATCAGAAAGAAGCCGCTGGACGTGGCCGCGGCGAATGGCCATAGGATTCACCGGCATTTGGTGGCGAACGCGCTAGGCAGCCCCACCGCCGGGGTGCGTTGACGAAGGCGGTGGCGTTGGCGCCGTACCACCAGGGCCGTGATTGGTTCCGAAGCCGGCAGAGGACCGATGGGGGCGCGCATCGGCGCGGCCAATTCTTGTCCATGTTCGGACGCGCGGCGATATGCCACGATCCCCAGCCGAGAGAGCCGTTCGTGCGGCTTGCACCGGCGGGCGAGCTGGGCCAGGGCGCGCGGGCGGCGATCAAGCCCGAGCCCATCCACCGCCTCAATGCCCTCACCCGAAAAGAATGGCCCCCCTTGCATGAACTCACGACCGCCCTGGCTGCCACCCCGCTCAGCGCGCGGCACCAGAAGAGTGGTTGAGGCCGCAATCGTTGGGCCCGGCTCTTCCAGGTTCATCCGCGGCCACCGAGAGCGGGTACCATGCCACCCTACCCAGATCGCGACGGAGCACGAATTCCAAGGTTTGGACGAAGCGGCCCCTGTGGCTTCCAACCCTAGGACGGCAGCTCCGAAATCAGCGATGGATGGGCCGCCACCGCCGGGTGACACCGACGGACGGCCACAGAGACAACCTTCGGCCCGGCGGCTGCTCAGCTGAGCAGCTTCAGCAGTTTCGGAATCACAGCCTTCAGGTCGCCAACAATCCGATAGTGCGCGGACCGAAATATCGGCGCATTGGGGTCGGTGTTGATCGCGATCACCGTCCGAGAGTCGAGCATGCCAACTCGGTGTTGAATCGCGCCGCTGATGCCACACGCGATGTAAAGGTCCGGCCGCACGGTCGCGCCGGTCTGGCCGATCTGCCGATCGGCCGAAAGCCAGCCGGCGTCAACCACTGCGCGAGTGGCGCCGACCTCGCCGCCCAGCGCCGCGGCGAGCCGACGGACCAGGTCCACCCCCTCGGGACTGCCCACGCCGGCACCGGCGGCGACAATGACGTCTGCGTCGCGCAGATTGACCGTGCGCGCGGCGACGTCGCGTCGCACCACCTTGGTGAGGAAGCCCCCGCCCGCGAGAACCTCGTCGAGCGCGAGGGTGCGGATGGTGCCTGCGCGCGCCGCGTCGGGGCCAGGCATGGGCGCGGCGCCGTCGCGCAGCGTCGCCACGAGCGGCCGATCGCCCTCCGGCGCCCACGTGGTTCGGACCTTGCGATCGAACCCGACGCGCCACGCGACTGGCCGGCCGTCTTCGATCGCCACGCCGTCGGCATCAACGACCGATGCCGCACCGAGGCTGGCGGCCAGGGCGGGCCCGAGGTCGTTGCCGATCGTCGTGGCGGGCAGCAGCACTGCGGCGGCAGGGGCGGCGGCGAGCTGAGCGCGCGCGGCAGCAAGCCAAGGCTCGGTGGTGTAGGTGGCCAGACGCGCGTCGTCGACCACCGTCACGTAGTCGGCGCCGCCGGCGGCTAGCCGCGCCGCATGGGGGCGGACGCTCGCGCCGACGAGCATCGCCTCGACCTCACCCTCAGGGCCGGCCAGCGCGCGCGCGGCGGCGAGACACTGCAGCGAAATGTCGTTGAACACGCCATCCGCCACTTCGGCGATCACCAGAACTCGGGACATGGGTCAGGCTCCTTTCCGGACACTGTCCAGCATCGCGCGCAGCTCGGCCTCGTTCTCGGGGTCCACGGTGCGCGTTTCGATCACGCGCGGTGGCACCGGTTCGCGGCGCCGCCGCCGGGTGACGCAACGCGCCGCGGGATCGGGAATGCCCAGCTCAGCGGGTGTCCAGACTGGCACCTCGGCCTTCTTGAGCTTCAGCTTCAACATGGCCTTCGCGGGCCGCGGCGCGCGGGGGTCGTCCTCGAGCAGCGCGACGCCGATCGCGAGCAGCGCGGGGAGGGGGGCTTCCACCGACTCATAGCCCATTTCGATCGCGCGCCGTGCGATGACGCGGTCCGCGGCGGTCTCCTCAATCGCGTCCACCCACAAGATCGCCGGCCATCCCAGCGCCTGCGCCAGATGGCGCGCGAGCAGCGAGCCGGCAGTGTCGGGCACCGCGGTGCCCACCAGCACCAGGTTCACCGAGCCGAGCTTCCGAATGGCCGCGGCGAGCAGCGCGCCGAGCGCAGCGTCGTCGAGCTCATCCGGATCGGCGGCGATCCGCACCGCGCCGTCTGCGCCGCGGTAGAGCGCCTCGCGCGCGACGTCCACCTGCCGCACCTCACCGGGGCTGAGCACCGTGACCGTCGCACCCTGCGCATCCTTGAGCCGCAAGGCGGCCTCGAGCGCGTTGAGGTCTTCCGGTTCGTACCGCGTCGGCAGCGCGCCGGGCCGAAGCCGGCCGTTCTCGTCGAGCACTGTGCCGCTCAGGTCGCGCGTGTCCCAGACCTCGCGCGCCACGACTGCGATTGTCAGCGCCATGCGAATCGTCCTCCCGCGGACTCACCCATACCGGTATTTCACGCCCTTGCCGCCGTCCGGCATCGTCCACTCAACGCCCTCCTCCGGCGCGGCCTGGCGGCACGTGCCGCACTCAAGGCAGTTCTCATGCGATGTTTGAACTGCCTCCGGATCGTTCGGTGCCGGTTTGTACACCTCGGCGGGGCAGATCTTCAACAGCTTTTTTGTGCCGGCCCGCCGGTACGCTTCCGCGTCCACGCGCACATGCGGGTGCGCGGCGTCGGGCTCGTAGCGGGTGCGGTAGAGCTTGTCGGTCAACGGCATCGACTCGTCATTGCTCATGGATGGTCTCCGTCGCGCCGGGTCACACGAGCCGGCGCGCGCGCCAGAGGTCCCGCGCGGCGCGCAGTTTCGGCAGGCCGCGCCAGAACGCGCGCCAGGCCTCGCGTTGAACCTCGGACTTGCTGCGGCAGCTTACCGCGAAATAGTCGGTGAGCAACTTCGCGGCCTTGCGGGGGTAAAGGTCGAGCAGGTCGGGCGAGCCGGCGAGCACCTCACCGACGTGGCGGTAGCGGCGCAGGTCGGACATCACCCAGCTGTCCTCGAGCCGCCGACGGTAGGCGGCCAGCCGCGCGGCGGACGTATCGCCCGCCTTGAGCGCCTCGAGCGCGGTCTCGGCGGCCATCGCGCCGGACTCCATCGCGAGATTTGTGCCCTCCTTGTAGAGCGAAAAATTCACCAGCCCCGCCGCATCGCCCGCGATCATCACGCCGGGTCCGTGCAGGTCGCCGATGGCATCGTAACCGCCCTCGGGGATCATGTGGGCCGAATATTCGAGCAGTTCCGCCCCGCGGATGAGGCGGCGCACCGCGGGGTGGGCTTTGAAGCCCTCGATGACCTCGTTGGGCGTCAGGCCCGAGCGCGCAAGCGACTCGATCCGCGCGGCGAACCCGAGGTGCAGCGACTCCCGCGCGGTGTAGATGAACCCCGCGCCGATCAGCCCGCGAAAGGGGACGCCGAAAAAGTCGAGCGCCATCCCCTGATGCGGCTCGAGTTGGAACCGGTCTTCGATCGTGCCGCGCGGCAGGCCGAGGATCTCCTTCACGCCAATCGCGTACTCCTGCCGCACGCGGCCGGGCCGCAACCCGAGCGCGAGGCGCGCGCTCTCGCTCACGAGGCAGTTGGCGCCGTCGGCGAGGATCACGATCGGCGCGCGGAATTCCTCGTCGCCGCGCAACCGCACGCCGACCGCGCGCTTCGAGGCGCGGTCGCCCTCGTAGAGCAGCGCGTCCACCACCATGCCCTCGATCAGGTTCGCACCGGCGTCCTCGGCCTGCTTCGCGTACCAACGGTCGAACTGTGAGCGATGTACAACGTGCGTGTGGTTGAAGGGAGGCTCGGACCAGGCCGCCGCACCGAACTCGAGCGCGATCTCCTCCGTGTCGGCCAGGAAGGTGAGCCGCCGGCGGGAAACGGGACGTTCGAGCGGGGCCTCGCGGACGTACTCCGGCATCAAGCGCGCGAGCACGCTGCCGTAGAGCAATCCGCCCACGTTCTTCGCGCCGCAGTACTCGCCGCGCTCGACCACCATCACCTGCCGGCCCGCGCGCGCGAGCACCAGCGCGGCGGTCAGCCCCGCCGGGCCACCGCCGACGACGATGGCGTCCATCGGAACCGTGTCGTCTGAGCTCATCCAACTCCATCCCCGCCGCGGCATAGGCTCTGGGCCCGCTCGGCCGCGCCGGCACGGCGCAAGCGCGCATTGATCGCGTTCCCGCGCATCCAAGTCAAGCGAAACGCGGCGCGTTACATCGCCGACTCGCTGACCTCGACCCGGAGCGACACTTGCGCGGCGGCCAGGCTGGCGGGCGCCGCGAGTGGATCCGGCACGGCGATCGCATCCAGCTCCAGGCGCAGGCACAGCCGCAGCAGCGCGGGCGACGGCATGCCACGGAGCGCCGCCACCAACCGGAACCGCGGTTGAGCCTCGCGCACGCGACGCACGCCGGTCTCGATCAACACGCCAAGTCCATCCGCATCAAATGGCCGGTGGTTCGCCTCATCCGCGCGGAACCTGCGACCCCGGAGCGCGGCGTCGAGCCGGTCGAGGTCGAGCACCGCGAAGGCCGCCATCTCACTGACCGAGTCCAGCACCAGCACCGCGCGCGGACAGTCCACCGCCACGCCCGTTTCGATGCGCAGACGGCGTTCGAGCGCACCCTCAACCCCCTGCACCTCGCGTCGCAACGCCTCGATCGCAGCCAGCGCGCCCCGCCCGAGATCACCCGCCGGAACCGCGATGGCCAGCCGCGGACGAATCCGGGCTCTCACCGCACGCCGCAACACCGGCGGCAGGTGAGCCAGCGGCGTGCTCGCGACGCCGGCCGCCGGCGCCGTCGCGCGAGGCGCAAACCAGTCCGCCGGCACCACCAGCGCGACGGGCCGCCCGCGGTGACGCGCAAAGAGCCGGTTGAGGACAGCCCACATTGCCTCGCGCGGCCGGTCAGATCCCGGCGACGCTTCGAGCCACCACATCACGCCATCGGCGGCGCTGGCGTCCGGCGCGCCCGGCGGATGCTCACCGATCTGCAAACCGAGCACTTGAATTCGACGGTGAGCGCGGCACCACTCGAGCACCGTCTCGCGGACGTGCCGCGTGGCGGTCGGGAGGCGGACCTGACGCCCGAGATCGCGAGGCGTCAACCGCAGCAGTACGTCGCGCACCGGCCCGCCACGATCGCTCCCATCGGCACCGACGAGGTCCACCGCCCACCGCAGCGTGGCCCACGGCGCGGCCCTCGCGGGTAGCGCGCCGACCACCCAGAGGCGGCCGCTCTCGACGACGTATTCGATCATTTGCGGCCAGCCCGCGATCTGCTCGGCGCGTTGCGTGTAGCGTTGAATCTGTCCGTGGGCGACGCGCAACTGTGGATCGCGCGCCGAGGCGAGCGTCGCCAACGGCAGACCCGCCGAGGGGTCGGGAGGCTGAGTGTCGTCCGCCAGCAGTCGGCCGGAGACGCCCGGCGCGCCGGTGATCGGGTCGCGGGACCACGCGGCGCAGGCGACGGAACTCTCATCGAGGTCACTCAACACCGCCATCGTGGCGACGACCGGAACCCCGAAGCGAAGGCCGCCGGTAGATTCGTCCGGACAATTCACATGCGACCAACGTTCGTAGGCCCATACGAGCAGGCCCCGCAATTGGTCCTCGAGCTCGATGGGAACGGGTTGTCGGGCCTGGTCCCAGAGGACGCGGCGCAGTTCCGCGCACAGCTCGCGGGCGCCCTCCGCGGTCAGCGCGGTTTCCGATGCCACTCGATGCCGCCGCAGCAGGCGAGTGCGCGTCTCGTCGAGCACATCTGGCGCGGCGTGCAGCACCGTTGAGCCGTACGCGCGCAACAGGCGCGCCCAGGCGCGCCACCCAGGGGCGGTGTGGCCGGTGGCGTCGGCCAGCCGCTCGGCCGCAGCTTCGCTAACGCCGAGGACCATCACGGTCGGCGATGCGACGGCTTCGTCCACGGGCGCCTCCATCCGCACCCGCAGCAGCAGCGGTCGAGGCGCGCGGTCCCGCTCGCTCACCACCGTCCGTTCGATCCGCGCCAGTTGCTGGCGGATCTGATCCCAAACACCCGGTGGAAACCGCCCGCCGCTGCGCGCATAGAAGGCGCCCACCTCGGCCGAGATCACAAAGCCGGGCGGCACCGGAAACCGGGCCGCACTCAGCCGCATCAGCGAGGCACCCGCCTCGCCGAGCCGCGCGGTCGGCCACACGGCCTCCGGAGATCCTTCGACGCCCGCGCCCAGCGGCCACACCATGCAGCGCCGGGAACGATGGAGATCGGATGACGGATTCGTCTCCACGGCGCCGCAACCTATCACCCGCGCCGCACCGACCGCAAGAGACCCGTCCGACCTGTCGGACCTGTCGGACAAAGACGAGGTGGTGGGCGCTACAGGACTTGAACCTGTGACCCCTACCATGTCAAGGTAGTGCTCTAGCCAACTGAGCTAAGCGCCCGGCGAAGTTGTATTCGATCACCGGCCCCGGTCGGTGTCAAACGAGCCCACCTCATGGCTGGCGATCCGGCCGCCCCACGCCATGAGCCGCGGCGCCGCTGGCGGAGAGGGGGGGATTCGAACCCCCGATACCGGCGTTCGGCCAGTATAACGGTTTAGCAAACCGCCGCTTTCAGCCACTCAGCCACCTCTCCGGCAAACTGTGCGGACGCCGCTACGGTACGGAGGGCGCGGTACGAACGCAAGCGGCTCGGAAAACTCTCTTCCCTCTGCGGCCACGACGATCCGCCTTGCGTCGGTGGCCGGTTCTGGGATAGTGGAGGCATGCACACAGCTCTCCGCCCGATCGGAATCCTCGCGGTGGCGGTGTCCGCCGCGGGGGCACTCGACATTGGCGACCGCGCGCCATCGCTGGAGGGCGTCGCTGTCTGGCTGAACGGCGACGCCGTCTCCCCCTCCAAACCCGACGGCCAAACCCGCTACGTTGTCGAGCTGTGGGCCACCTGGTGCGGTCCCTGCCGCGCCACCGCCCCTCATCTGAACGAACTGCAGGCAGAGTTCAAGGATCGCCATGTGGTGATCGTGGGTTTGACCGACGAGGACGAGTCGAAGGTGCGGCCCTTCGTCGAGTCGCTGAAACTCACCTACCGCATCGCGATTGACCCGAAACGCTCCACCACCGAGGCGTGGTACAAGGACGTCGAAGGTATTCCACATGCGTTTGTGGTGGACACCAACGGTGTGATCGTCTGGGCGGGGCACCCGATGGAGGGTCTCCGCGGCGTGCTCACGGACCTCGTGCAGGGCGCGTACGATCCCGGCAAACGCCAGCAACGCGAACAGCAGCAAGAGCTGCTGGCCGCTGCACTGCAAAACCAGGATTTCACCAAGGCGCTCAGCCTCGTGGACCGCATGCTCGTCGACGAGCCCCGGCGCATGGAACTGCACCACCTCCGCATGGGCCTGCTCGCGCAGACTGGCAACATGGACGCGGTTCGCGAGCATCAGCGGAAGGTCGTCGAGATCATGGCCGACTCGCCGCGCGAGCTGAACGATTTGGCCTGGACCCTCGCCGCGCCCTCGCCACTGCCGCTGGAGATGCGCGACCCGGAAGTCGCGATCCGCGCCGCGCGCCGCGCCGTCGAGCTCACGGGCGGCCGCGACGCGTCGATCCTCGACACGCTGGCCATCGTCCTGCAGTTCACCGGCCTCACCGACGCGGCGCTCGAGGTTGAGCAGCGGGCGCTCGAGGTAGCGTCGGATGACGAGACCAAGGCCGAGGTGCGGAAGAATCTCGAGTTTCTGCGTCGTCTCCGCGACGCGCGGCCCCTCGCGGAGGCCGCGAAGGGGGCCGCGCTCGAGTGGACGTCCGCCACTCATGCCCCCTCCGCCACGAACGCCCCGCCCGCCGCGGAGGCGCCGGCGTCATCCACCGGCGGCCCGTGATGTCCAGCACCTTCGGCACCTGGTTTCGCGTCACGACGTTCGGCGAGTCGCACGGCGGTGGTGTCGGGTGCGTGGTGGACGGCTGCCCACCACGCCTGCCGCTCTCCGAGGCGGACATCCAGCCTCAGCTCGACCGCCGCCGACCGGGCCAGAGCGACCTCGCGACGCCTCGCAACGAAGCCGACCGGGTCACGATCCTATCTGGCGTGGAACACGGTCTTACGCTCGGCACGCCCATCGGCCTGCTGGTGGCCAACCGCGACACGCGGCCGGCCGACTACGGCGCCATGCGCGCCGCGCCGCGGCCGTCCCACGCCGACTTCACCTATCTGGCGAAGTACGGGATTCATGCCTCGAGCGGCGGCGGGCGGTCGAGCGCGCGGGAGACGGTCGGCCGTGTCGCCGCCGGTGCGATCGCAGAGCTGTGGCTGCGCCGCCGGTTCGGCGTCGAGATCGTCGCGTGGGTCGCCGCGATCGGCGAGGTCGCGGCGCCGGAACCCGAGGTGGAAACGCTCACGCGCGCGCAGGTGGATGCGCATCCGACGCGCTGCCCCGATGCGGCCGCGGCGGAGGCGATGGCCGCCGCGGTGCGCGCCGCGCGCGACGCGCGAGATTCCATTGGCGGCGTGGTCGCGTGCGTGTGCCGCGGTGTGCCCGCTGGCTGGGGCGAACCGGTATTCGAAAAACTCGAGGCCCGACTCGCCCAGGCGATGCTCTCCATCCCGGCGACCAAAGGTTTCGAGATCGGCTCGGGCTTTGAGGGCACGCGGCGGCGCGGATCTCAACACAACGACATGTTCGTGTGGAAGAACGGACGGCTCGGCACCGCAACGAACCGCAGCGGCGGTGTACAGGGCGGCATCTCGAACGGGGAACCGATCGTGCTCCGCGTGGCCTTCAAGCCGCCCGCCACCATCGGCCAACCCCAGACCACCGCCCGGTTCGATGGCGAACCGACGGTCATCGAGGCAGGCGGCCGCCACGATCCCTGCGTCGTGCCGCGGGCCGTGCCGATTGTCGAGGCGATGGCGGCGCTGGTGCTGGCGGACGCCGCACTTGCGCAATTGGCCCGTGACGGCGCCTCGCCCCGCTGAGGCACGCCGCCGCATCTTGCGCCCCTTCGCCCCGTGGGCTAGGCTTGGTATTGGCCGCCATCGTTCCGGTGTGCTCGGGTGGTGGAATTGGCAGACACGCATGTTTGAGGGGCATGTGCCGCAAGGCGTGGGGGTTCGAATCCCCCCCCGAGCACCATGGAGCCGCTCCGTACGCGGCCCCGGGCGCCTTCGCCCCCAATGCGGTTCGGCATGGCCTCCTCACTAACCATAGAGGGAGTCGGTAAGCGATTCGCCCATCGGATCGCCCTGGATGCGATCTCGCTAACGGTCGAACCGGGTGAACTGTTCTTCCTGCTCGGCCCCAGCGGCTGTGGCAAGACAACGCTCTTGCGCTGCGTGGCGGGTCTCTGCCGACCCGATGCGGGGCGCATTCGCCTCGATGGGACGGACATCACCAATCAGCCGACGCATCGGAGGCGCACCGCAATGGTCTTTCAGTCCTATGCGCTTTGGCCGCACATGACCGTCTTCGAGAATGTCGCGTTGGCGTTGCGCGCGCGGCACCGCCCCGCCGGGGAGATCCGTCGGCGAGCAATGGAGATGCTCGAAAGAGTCCGGCTCGCCGACCGCGCCGACGCCCGGCCGGCCGAGCTCTCCGGTGGCCAGCAGCAGCGCGTGGCCTTGGCGCGCGCGCTCGCGGCCGATCCGAGGTGCCTGTTGCTCGACGAACCACTCTCGAACCTCGATGCGCAGCTCCGCACCGAACTGCGCGGCGAAATCCGCCGCCTGTGCCGGGAAGCCGGCCTCACCACCCTCTACGTCACGCACGATCAAAAAGAGGCGATGGCGATCGCCGACCGGCTCGCGGTGCTGCGCGACGGCCGAATCGAACAGTGCGGCACCCCTGAGGAGGTGTACGCGCGGCCGGCCAACCGGTTTGTGGCTCGATTTCTCGGCGCGGCCAATTTCCTCGAAGGCCACGTCGCGGAACGCGCGGAGTCGTCCGTGCGGGTCGAAACGCCCGTCGGCCCCGTGGTCTCGACGACCAGGTTGGACGGCGTCCCACCGGGGACACACGTAACACTCTGCATCCGACCCGAAGTCTGCCGGATCCTCACCGCCGCCGCGCCGACCAGTGCGGAGAACCTGATGCCCGCGCTTGTGGTCCGCTCGACCTGGCTGGGCGAGATGGTCCGGCACGACGTACTGGTGGGGGAGACAGAGGCGCCAGTGCCGTTTGAAGTGGCCGAGTTGCGTCCGACCGTGCGGGCGCGCGAAGGGTCGCCGGTGCGAGTACACCTGGTCGTGGCGCCGGCGGACGTGTTCGTGCTTCCGGAGTGAGACCGACGCCCGGCCGGCCGGCCGCCTCGCTGAGAGGGTTGCCAACCCGGCCCGTGGGTGGGTATAGTGCTCGACTCATTCGACAACACGCAGGAGCGCGCAAGCCATGGCACGAGTCTGTGATATCTGTGGCAAAAAACCGGTGACCGGCAACCGCATTGTCCGGCACGGGCTCGCAAAGAAAAAGGGCGGCATCGGCATGCACACAACGGCGGTCACGCGTCGCCGCTTTCTCCCGAATCTCCGCAAGGTTCGGGTGCGCGAGGGCGCTTCATGGGTGACTCGCCGCGTGTGCATGAGCTGTTTCCGTCGCCTCGGCGCCTCCGGCGCAGGATCCCGGACCGCAACATCAGGATGAGCAAAAAACGGCCGTCCACAGCGCCGCCCTCGACCGAGGACCGCGTCCGCCTGAGCTGGCGCGGCCGGAGCTGGACGTACCCGATCCGCCTCGGCACGGAAGGCGAGGTGGCCGTGGACATCTCGACGCTCCGGCGCGACACGGGTCTGATCACCCTCGATCCGGGGTTCGTCAACACCGGCGCCTGCACCAGCGACATTACCTTTATCGACGGCGAGCGCGGCATCCTCCGGCACCGTGGCTACGCGATTGAGGACCTCGCCGAGCACTGCGTGTTTCTGGAGGTCGCGTACCTGCTGATCCTCGGCAAACTGCCGAACCGCACCGAGTGGCAGCATTTCTCGGACCTGATGAACCGCCACTCGATGATCCACGAGGACATGCGCGACTTCTTCCTGAACTATCCCGAGCACGCGCATCCAATGGCGGTGCTCTCGGCCATGGTGGTGTCGCTCTCCTCGTTCTACCCCGAAATCGGGCAGGATGATCCGAACGAGCCCCTCGATATCACGGCGACGCGGCTGCTGTCGAAGCTGCGCACGATCGCGGCCTTCTCGTACAAGAAGTCCATCGGTGAGCCGTTCGTGTATCCGAGCCACCGGATGAGCTACTGCGAGAACTTCCTGAACATGATGTTCTCATCGCCCGTGAACGATTACTGGCCCGACCCTGTGGTCGTGCGCGCGCTCAACCTGTTTTTGATCCTGCATGCGGACCACGAGCAGAACTGCTCCACGTCGGTTGTGCGGATCGTCGGCAGTGCCGGCAGTAGCCTCTACGCCTCCATTGCCGCGGGCATCTGCGCGCTGTGGGGGCCCCTCCACGGCGGAGCGAACCAGGCGGTGATCGAGATGCTCGAGCGCATCCTCCGAGAGGACCGCGGCCGGGTCGACAAGATGATCGAACGCGCAAAGAAGGGTGATCCGAAGTCTCGTCTCATGGGGTTTGGTCACCGCATCTACAAGACCTACGACCCGCGCGCGAGGATTGCGAAGGACGCGTGCCGAAAGCTGCTGGCGCGGCTCGGCATGCACAACGATCCGGTGCTGGAAATCGCGATGGAGCTCGAGGAGAAGGCGCTGAACGACCCGTACTTCCAAGAGCGGCACCTCTATCCGAACGTGGATTTCTACACCGGCATCGCTTACCGCGCGATGGGCATCCCAACCAACATGTTCACCGTGATGTTCGCGATCGGGCGGCTGCCGGGCTGGATCGCGCACTGGATGGAAAACCGCCGCGACCCCGCCCAAAAGATCGGCCGGCCGCGCCAGCTCTACATCGGCGAGCCGGCCCGCCCATTCGTCCCGATGGACCAGCGCCCTTGAGGGGGCCCGACCACTCGTCGCCGTGTCGCGGCGCACCATGCGCGCGACTCGGACAGTGCGCTGCCCGGTAGAGCGCGGCACCACCCTGGTCCGCGCCAATGGTTTGGCCGCGCTCAACGGAGTGGGCGATGCGGCGCCCGTCTGACGTGAAATACACGAAAGGATGTTCGCAGCATGAGTGAAAGCAACGAACACGCCGAGACTGCCCCCCCTGACCGACGGCTGGAGATGGGTCAGGCTGGGGGCGTGTGAGCTGCGCGGAACTCCATTGAACCCCCACGATGTCCCAGCCGCCATCTTGAAAAAAGCATTCGAAAGGAGGCTTTGACATCTCCGACAGGTTCCATCAGGCCGGACAACCTGATGAAACCATGAAAAACACCAAACGCCACACCACCCCCCAATTCCTCAACGGGGCGATCAAAAACATCTGCGACATCATGCGCCGGTCGAACTGCGCGCCCTTCGGCGGCCAAGACGGCCAGGATGCCCCGACGTGCTTTGCTTAGAAGACGATCACAACGCAAGTGCTTTTTTAACAGCATCGGATAGACAGACTCAAGCCCGCCGGCTGCTACGGCATCGTGCTGGACGAGGGCGTCCTCTCCCGCGCCAACCAGACGGCCTTTGTCCAGACCAAACGCAAAACAACGAATGACACGAGCCGGTCTTCGACCGCGACCATCCCATCCGCTCCCCCGGCGAGATGCGGCCATGGTACAGAGATACATCCTGCCATCGCACGGCAAAGTCCCAGATCAATGTCTGCGCTTAGGACAACACCGAGGACACGTCCGACGCCTTTACCTTTGAGAACGGCGAGACTGTGGCCGCCGGAGTCAAACATGATCACATCGGCGTTGGCATCCGCGGCAATCACCGCAACCTCTCCGAAGAGGTACAGGCCGTCAACGTCACGGCGGCTGGGTCCATAGGCTCCGTCTAGTGGCGCGACCACCTGACACGTTTCGCCCCATGCCGTGAACTTTGGGGGGTAGACGCGATCGAAATTTGTCGCACCCGATCCGCTCGCCCTCTCCCTGGCTTGCTAGTTTTCAAGGTTTCGCGGTGGTGAGATCGCGTGCCGAGGCCAGGGTTCAGTCGGCCGGGGCGCCGAGCAGTTCGAGATCGCGGCGCATGCGGGCGAGCTCGTCCGCCGAAAGCGTCACGTCGCCGGCCGCCGCGTTCTCCTCGGCATGCGCCACCTTGCGCGCACCGACCAGCGCGCAGGTCACACCGGGCTGCGCCACGGTCCAGGCCAGCACCAGTTGACCCATCGTGCACCGGTGCGCCTCACAGAGGTCGCGCCAACCGTCGAGCAGCTCGAGCACGCGCCGGCGGTTGGCGGGGCGAAACCACGGAATCATGTTTCGGTATTCGCCCGGTGAGAACGTGCGGTCCATGCCGATGCGCCCCGTGAGCAACCCCTGCTCCAACGGCGAATAGACCAGCGTCGCGATATTGCGTTGCAAGCAGAATGGCAGCAGATCGCGTTCGATGCGGCGGTCGAGCATGCTGTAGCGGGGCTGACAGGCGGCGACGGGTCCGACGGCGAGATATTCCTCGATCTGAGCCGGTGTCACGTTCGAAACACCGATCGCGCGGATCTTTCCCTGATCGCGCAGCTCGAGAAGGCAGGCCATCGTTTCGGCGATCGGCGTCGGATCCGGCGGCATCGCTGGCCAGTGGGTTTGGTAGAGGTCAATGCAGTCCACGCCGAGCCGGCGCAGACTCTCCTCAAGCTCGATGCGGATCGTATCCGGCCGCAGCGAGCGGTAAATTGCGCGGCCCTGGTGCTCGAACCAGCGGCTGCCTCGCGCGTCCGTCCACCAGAGCCCGCACTTGGTCGCGATCACGACTTGGTCACGGCGGCCTCGAATCGCGCGGCCGATCAGCTCCTCGGCGCGGCCGAAGCCGTACATGGGAGCGGTGTCGATGAGGTTCACGCCCGCGTCGAGCGAGGCCTGGATCGCCCGAACGGCCTCAGCCTCGTCGGTGTCACCCCACCACGGTCCACCGCCGGTCGACCATGTGCCGAGCGCGATCGTGGATACCTGTAGATTCGTGTAGCCGAGTGGTCGGTAGTTCATCGTGTGGGCTCCTTGGGTTGCATGGCGGTCCGTTCGTCGGGCCATTCCAAGTTCACCGGCGGCCGATGGCGCGGCCATTCTGCGCGGAAATCTCCGAGGCTGTACACCAGAAACCGCCATTCGAGGTCAATCTCGGCGAAGGCGAGGGTCCCCCGTGCCTTCGCCTGCGCGACCATCCGGCCGGTGGGGTCGTGGATCGCGGTGGGCATCCAGCCCCAGTCGGCCGGCGTGTAGGCGCTGCGGATCAACCACACGCGGTGTTCGCCGGCGCGCGCCGCCGTAAGCACCGGATCGCAACCCCAGACCGGCCAGGCGATGATCTCGGCGCCATTCAAGGCCAGCGCGCGCGCGACCTCGGAAAAGACGCCGTCGTCGCAAACCATGATTCCAAGCCGCCTAAACCGCGTTTCAAACACCGGGTAGTCGCCTCCCGGCTCGACGCCGGCCTCGACTTCAGTGCGGGGGAGCATGAGCTTGCGGTATTTGCCGATCAGCGTTCTGTCCGGCCCGACCAGCACCGCGACGTTGAAGACGAGGGGGCCGTCGTGCTCGACGAGGCCGGCAACGATGTCGAGGTTGTATCGAATCGCAAGTGCGCCGAAATGGTCGGTCGAGGGTCCAGGCACCGGCTCGGCGCAGTCGGCAACGGCAATGGAGCGGCCGGTACCGTCGTCGGTCAGCGTCTCGGGTGGTACGACGCGATGCGCACCCCGCCGCGCAGCGTCCTCGATGAGCGGCGCGAACTGCGGAGGCTTCTCCGCCGGCGCGCAACCGGCGCGCGGTCGCCGATGTACCGCGGCGATCCGGACCGGCCGCGGCGGCGGCGGTTCGCAGGGCGCCAATGAGATGTCTGACCACCGCACGTCGCCGTGATGGGTCCAACCAAGCTGCAGTTGGATCGTTGCGCGCCGCGCGTTCGACGGCGCCGGATATCGACCGTCCACCTGCCACCATCCGTCCGCAGGTGATGCGGGAGGGGCGGGTCCTGGAGACTCCGGCTCGGCTTGCGCGGCGCGGTGGGTGAGCATGCGCACCCGCGGATGCAGATCCAGCGGAACGGGGCTTCCACGTTCATCCGGCCACATGATTCGAGGCCCTACGCTGCGGTCGAGATGAGGTACTCCCTGGGCTGTGAACCGCGCTTGCCACCGATACCATCGGCCGCCCTCGACGGGCAGGGTGCGGCTCCACGAGCCGTTCACGCCAGGCCGCCCCGCGCCGGCGATGCGCCAGATGGCGCCATTGGACGGGCCACCACCCGGCGAATCGAAAAACCGCGGCGCGATCTCCCCGCGCGGCGCACCGCACCGCCAACCGCCCCCCTCGCCGCCTCGGACGTCCTCGATATCCCCGGCCGCCGCTTCGCCGCGGACACGCGCGATGGCGATCCGCACGACCGCGCCACCGTCGTTGTTCATCACCTCGTTCATGTGCCGCCGCTGGACGCCCGCCCCGGGCGTACGCATTCTCGCCCCGAGACAGCGTCCGTTCAAATGCGCGGCCGCGCGCGTTCTCGGCCGGCCTGCGCCCGAATTGTCGAGACGGCGAGACGCGGAGAGCCGACTCGTTCACCGCGACTCGCGCGGTTTCGGCTCTCGTTGCTTTCTGTCGCTTGACGGGAGACCGTCCATCAGCAGCAGCGGGAAGTCGGGCGAGGGTGTGTGTTCTCGGGCCATAATCTGATCGAACCGTACCACGAGCTCCGGATGTTCCGCCGCGAGATTCCGGGTTTCGGCGGGATCCTCGGCGAGGTTGTACAGCTCGGTGAGCGCTGGCTCGCCGCGGCGCGCGCGCGGCAGCACATCGCGACGCACGGCCTTCCACGGGCCCTGCCAGACGGCCTGCCAGCCGCGGTAACCGGGAAACTCGCGATACAGAAATTCGCGCTCCGGCGCCGCGCCACCCTCGAGCAGCCCCCGCAAACTCACCCCGTCGAGCCCGGCCGGCCGCTCGGCACCCGCAATCTCCAGCAGCGTCGGCATCCAATCCTCGAAGCCGGTGAGCGCGTCGGTGACTGAGCCGGCGGGCGTGTGGCCCGGCCAGCGGACGATGCACGGCACGCGGATGCCACCCTCGTCCAGCGATCCTTTACGCCCCTTGAGACCGCCCGCGGAATTGAAAAAGGCCGTGTCGACACCGCCAACGTCATGCGTCGGGCCGTTGTCGGACGAAAAGATCACGATCGTGTCGCGCTCCAGCCCGGCCCGACCGAGTTCTTCCAACACGGCGCCGAGATCGGCGTCGAGGCGGCTGATCATCGCCGCATACGCGGCGCGCGGGTGTCGGTGCGGCGTATAGCCATGGGTGCCAAGATAGGGCGGATCGTCCCAGCCAAGCTCGAGGTAGGGCCGCAGGTCCTCGTCGGGCACCATCAACGCGAGATGGGGAAGCACGTTCGCGTAGTAGAGGAAGAAGGGGCGGTCGCGATGGCGCCGGATGAACTCGAGTGCGGCCTCCCGAATGCGGGCCGGCGCGTAATCGCGGCCTTTGTACGGAGCGTATGCGGATGGATCGAACGGGTCAACGCCGTCCGGGAAGCGGGCATGTCCGGGGACCGGCGGATCGTTGTTCAAAGGGAACACGCGGCCGTCGTCGCGGAGGAAGCTGGGGTACAGCGAGTGCGCTTGCGACTGGCAGAGGTAGCCAAACCATCGGTCAAAGCCGCGCTTCGAGGGATGGCCCGGCCCCTCGAGCGTGCCCAGCCCCCATTTGCCAAAAAGGCCGGTGGCATAACCGCGCCTGCGCAGGACCTCCGCGAGGGTCGGGATGCCGGCCGGCAGGTCCCACTGCCCCTCGCCCGTGCCGGACGGCCGGTTGTCGCGCACCGCGGCGTGTCCAGGGTGATGGCCGGTGAGTAATACGCAGCGCGATGGAGCGCAGACGGGACTGCCGCTGTAATGACGCGTGAAGCGCAACCCTTCCCGCGCAAGCCGGTCGGCGTGCGGTGTGCGGATCTTCGTTTGGCCGTAGCTGCCGAGCTCGCCCCATCCAAGGTCATCAGCGAGCACAATGACAATATTCGGCGGCCGCTCGGCCGCCATCGCGAGCGCCGCGGCTCCCGCCGTGGCGAGCACCCATCCCCGCATCGTCCAGCGCATACCGCCTCCTCCGTTCGCCCGAGCCGTGCGCGCGGCGGCGCGCGCGCCGCGGGTCATCAGCGAAGCAGCGAGAAGTCCGTGTCCGGCTTCAGCCCCGCCACGGTTTCGGCAATCAGCTCGATCTCCGCCTCGACGTCATCTAGGTGGATCAGTTCGCACGAGCTGTGCAGATACCGGCACGGCGTACTGACCAGCGCGGTGATCACTCCCGCGCGGCTGACCTGGATCAGGTTCGCATCGGTCGGCGTTGCGCCGCCGTGAGCCTCGATCTGGTGGCGAATCTTCCGCTTTTCGGCGGTCTCGACGAAGCGCTCAAAGAGACGCGGATGGACGTTCGGGCCGCGCGAGAGCACTGGGCCGCCGCCGAGCTTGATGTTGCCGAAACGGCGCACCGCCTCCTCCATCGTCGGATGATCGGTGGCAAACGTCACATCCGTGGCGATGCCGATCTGTGGGTCGATGCCGAACGCCGCAGTGCGGGCGCCGCGGATGCCGATTTCCTCCTGGACGGTGGCGACGGCGTGGACCTCGGCCTTCAGCTTCGACTTCGCGAGGTGTCGCAGCACCTCGAGGACGATGAAGGCGCCGATGCGGTTATCGAACCCGCGGCCCGCGAGGATCCGGCCGTTCAGTTCCGCAAGGTCGTGGTCAAGGACAAGCGGATCGCCGACCGCGACGCGCTTCTCGGCCTCCTTCCGGCTGCCGGCGCCGATGTCCACCCACAATCGGTCAAGCTTGGTAACCTTCTCGCGCTCCTCGGCCTTGAGCAGATGGATGGGCATTTTGCCGATTACGCCAGGCACGCGTCCCTTGCGGCCGCGAATGAGGACGCGGTGACCCTGCGGGATCTGCGGGTCCCAACCGCCGATCGGCTGAATCCAGAGAAAGCCATGGTCGTCAATATGCGAGACCACAAATCCAATTTCATCGCAGTGGCCAGCGAGCAGCACGCGCGGCGCGCCGCCGGGGTTGATCACCGCGTGGCTGTTGCCGTGGACGTCATGACGGACCGCGGCGGCGAACCCGCGCGCCTCGGCCTGCCACACGCGCGCGGCCTCTTCCTCGTAGCCGGAGGGGCTGATCGCATGGATCAGCGATTCCAGAAACCTGCGGGATACATCTTTCATGATGACTCCGAGCCTATTCGCTCCCCGCCGCCTCCGCAACCAGCCCCCCACAGTTCTCCTTAGGCGAGGTTCCGTGGGCATCCGCTCCGGATCGAAGGGCAGGGCCGCCTCGAAAAATTTGAAGATTCGGGCGACGACGGACACCGGATCGGATGCCGGCATACGCCGCCCATCGCGACGGCCGCGGGACCGGGCGAGTTGCTTTGCCCACACGTTGTGCGGGCTGATCCCCGCCGACCAGGCGCACCCACATTGGTGGTTGTCGCTCGCACGCCCTCGCGCAGGCGATCCGGCTCTTCACGCCGACACGGACCCGCCTCCCCCCTCCACACCGTGGTCCAACAGGTGTTCCAGGGCGGCCGGCACCAAGTTCAAGTGTCCGACATGGACCGGGTTCAAGGTCCCGCCGTCCATGTCGATTCACGGCCTCACGGGCGCGTCGAGACCTCCGCCTCCGACGTGCGTCTGAACAGCGAGAGGCATAGCACCAAGATGGTTCCGAGCAGCCCGGCGATGGTCAAACCCGCGCCGGGTACGGCAATCCATTCCAACGCGTTCTTGGCCGCCGAGGTGCTCCCCAGACGCGGCGCCAAATCCGCGGCCAGCCACCAGAAGATCGGGTAGGCGAGCGATCCGATTCCGAACGCCAAACCACTCAAATTCGTCAGCCAACCTTTTCTGCCCAAGACCACCAACGCAACGATGGAAGCCAGCTCACGCGAGCGCAAACTCGAACCGCAGTGGACACGGTTTCGGAACCACGGATAAGCAAAACATAGTGTCAGTCGTCGGCTGGGCTGGCTTGGTGTTGTGTGTTCCTTCCCCAGCGCTCCTATCCGAGTTTCGCCAGTTTTCCTTCGTACGCCATGGGCGGCGTAATTCCGCCAAGCGCCTGCTGCGGCCGTTCATCGTTGTACCGGAGAAGGTACGCCCCAACGCCGGTCGTCCGGGCGCCCGCAGAGTCCCGCCGATCCATATCCTCATGGCTGGCGCACCTCCCGTACCCGCGAGAGACCGCCGATCATCACTTCGCGCCTGCCGCACAATCCGGGGTCCACTGCGACCTGGGGAAGGCCGCGAGTCATGGGAGGCTCTGTGTCGAGACAGAGCAGGTGTTGGGGATGCGCACTTGCGACTTCTCTTCTTCATGGCGTTTGCTTGGCGGGCACCCGAGGTGGCATGCGCGGTTCGCGGGGACGGACCTCGGGTACGAAACCGGGCGCGTTCATCGATTGAAGGCTAGGGGCGCGGGGGCCGCCGGTCAGAAGCGGGCGTTGAACGTCAGCACGACATTGCGGCCGGGCTCGTTGATGCCGGAGCCGTGAATTCGATAGTCCTCGTCGGTGATGTTCTCGACGGCGACCGCCGCCTCGATCTCGCGCCAGATGCGCGCACCGGCCCGGACCGTACCGATGACCCACCCCGGCGTGCCGCCGGGCGGAATGCGTTGCGTATCGCGGCGATCGGAGGCGGCCAGGTTGTCCGCCTTCGCCGCGCCGCGCACCGCGGCCTCGGCCCACCAACGACCGAGCTGGACGCGCAGCGCGAGTTCACCGGTCGGCGGCAGCAGGCGACTGACCGGCTCGCGGACGCGCGTCGACTGGGAGGTTGGATACCCCTCCACTTCGCCATCCATCCATGCGCCCATCGCCCGTAGCATCCAGTGCTCGATCACATCCCATTCGCCGAGGGCTTCGACGCCGTGAATCCACCCGTCGCCGGCGTTGTTCTTCGTCACCTCAATGAGTCCCTGCTCCACCACGCGGCCGGTCGGCGCACGCACGATCATGCCGTTGATCCACGTGCGGTAGGCGGCGAGCTGGCCGCGAAGCCGGTCGGCGCGCCAGCGCAGGCCGACCTCGGCCGAGACGTAGCGCTCGGGATCGAGCTCGTCCACCGGCACCTCCTGCTCGCCGCTGCGCGCGATGTCGAAGCGAGTCATGTCGGAAAGATTCGGCGCTCGAAAACCCTGCGAAACGCCCCCAAAGATCCACGCGCGGCGGTTCGGATCGAGCGACAGGGAGCCGTGCAACGAGCCGACGACGGCGTCCCAGTCATGTTCCAGCGACATGCGCTCGCCCGTCACCGGATGCTGCACACGTTCCGCATCGAGCCGCACGTGCGTGTAGCGCACGCCGGGCACAAGCTGCCAGGCCTCTCGCTCGCCGCCCCAGACGGGCTGCACATAGACGCCGATCAGGTCGTAGGTCGCATCGTCCGCCACCGGCCCCTGGAGCGCGCGAGACGTCACGGATCCGTCCGCCGTCAGCTTGTGGCTATAGGAGTCCACCGAATCGCGCGAAGCGTCCAACCCGTACACCCAGCGTCCTCCCAGCGCCTCGGACTCGAACTGCAGGCCGGCGCCCCAGGTGACCAGGTCGAACCCTTGGCGCGAGCGCGCGCCGTCCTCCTTCATCCGGTACTCGTCCTCGCCCTGCCAGTGGCGGTACACGGTGGCGGTGAGCCGCGAGAGGGTGGGTGCCGCCTCGCGCAGGGAGAGACGCGCCCAGGTCAGGTCGCGGGCTTGGTCGTAGAACAGATACGAATCCGTCCCCTGCTGGAGGCCCTTCCACGTGATGCCGTAGATCGTGCGGTGAGTGCGCCAGACATCATCCTGCCGCACGCTCTGGTGCCCGATGGTGAGGTCGGCGTCCTCGCCGAGGCGCAACGCGACTTTGCCGTCCGCCGCCCACTCGTCATAGCCGGTGTGCAACTGTCGGCCGACCGAACGGCCGCCCTCGATGTCGCCGATGTCCTTAAGTGTGAACCCGACATGGACGCCGACCGATTCCTCCGGGCGGGCGGCCGCCTCAGCGCGTACGATCTGGGAGCGCTGCGCAGACGCGGCGCGGCCGTAGAGGCGGCCGCCGACGGCACCGGGCGCGTTGGGCGGATCGGCGGTGAGCGCCTGTACGGTGCCGCCGATCGCATCGCTGCCGTAGAGCACCGAGCCCGGACCGAGGACGGTTTCCACTGCGCGCAGCGAGAGAAGGTCCACCGTCGCCCAGTACTGATTGGGTCCCTCGCGCATGGCGGCGTGATTGAGCCGGATTCCGTCCACAAGCAGCAGCGTGCGGAAGCCGGTGAATCCGCGTAGAAACGGCGAGCCTTGCCCGTTCGCGGTCCGCTGCGGCAACACGGAGGGCACCGAGGCCATCGCCTCCGGGAACGTGGCGGCGCTCCGTTCCACCGTCAGCACGTCGCCCGCGATCGTCACCACACTGGCGGGCGTCGAAGCCAGCTCCATCGGAACACGGACGGCCGTGACCTCGATCTCCGGCACCCGCCGCTCCGCCAGCGCCTGCGCGCGCCCGACAACAACGCCCGCGAGCCATCCGGCCACCATCCACCTTGCGACCCCATCGCCATGCCTATTCATGCAGGACACTCCTCCTCGTCGCGCGATTCGTGCGCGATCTACTTCTTTTTCCGACAAAGGCCGGCGGTTGGACATTCCGCCAACGAATCGCCTCCCATCCACCCCACTCCCCGCGGCCGCTCAAGCGGCGGAACGAATTGACTCGGCGCCCCTCCCCGCTATACTCGTCGGTTTGGATTCTTCGGAGACGACGGATGAACGTCACCTATCTCGAACAGGCGAAAACGCGGGTGCCCAACGTTCAGGTGCTCGTGAACATGGTGTCGCGGCGGGTGCGCCAGCTCATCAGCGGCCAGCGCCCGCTCGTGAAGCCCGACAACCTGAACATGGAAAAAATGGATATTGCGCTGAAGGAGATCGCGATGGGCAAGCTCACCGTCGAGATGCTCTTCACGGCCGAGGACCTGCGGCACCGCGAGCAGACGACGTGGGACTCGACGATTTCACTCTGATTTCTCCGGATCAGCGACGCGGCGCCCGGCGAATTCGCCGGGCGCCCGCGTTTTTTGGGGGGTAGCGGTGGCTTGTCAGTGGCCGTCCTCGGCCGGGATACTGCCCGTGTGAGCGGTCGTTCCCCATCTGAACGCAGCGCGCGGTCCGGCGGCATTCTTGTGGTCGCCGAGAACCGACGCGCACGGCATGACTACGAGATCCTCGACACGCTCGAGGCGGGTCTGGAGCTGCGCGGTACGGAGGTCAAATCGCTTCGCGCGCGGCAGGCGAGCCTAGCGGGCAGCTACGCCGAGGTCGAGAATCGCGAGGCGTGGCTGGTGGACTGCCACATCGCGCCGTACGCGGCGGGCAACATCCACAACCACGAGCCGCGGCGTCCGCGCCGGCTGCTGCTGCACCGTCGCGAGATTGACCGCCTCGCGGGGCGCATTCAGCAGCGTGGGTTCACCGTCATTCCGCTGAAGCTCTACTTCAAGCGCGGCGTCGCGAAGGTCGAATTGGCGGTCGCGCGCGGCAAGACCCACGGGGACCGGCGCGAGACGCTGCGGCGGCGCGAGGCCGACCGCGACGCGGTTCGTGCGATGCGGGAGGCGCGCCGACGATGAGCGCGGGGCGGCGCGGCCTCACGTGGCGGGCGGCGGTTCTTGCCGCGGGCGCCGGTCTCCTCACGCTCCGCGCAGGCGGCGGCGATCCATGGCCGCCGATCGGGCGCGAGCAGCGGCCCTGGGCCTACCACTGGTGGCCCGGCAGCGCGGTGGACGAGGCCAACATTCGGCGCGAGCTCGAACGTCACCACGCCGCCGGGCTGGGCGGCGTGCACGTCATCCCGATCTACGGCGCGCGCGGCGCCGAACACCGCTTCGTGCCGTATCTCTCCGAGCGGTGGCTCGACCTGTTCGCGTTCACCGCGCGCGAGGCCGAGCGGCTCGATCTCGGCGTGGACCTCACGATGGGCACCGGCTGGTGCTTCGGCGGGCCGACCGTTCGCCTCGAGCACGGCGGCCTCATGTGGTCCGTGAAGGACGGTCGCCTCGAGGCCACGCCCACGGGCCTCAAGGTCAAACGCGCGGCACCCGGCGGTGAGGGACTCATGATCAACCCGTTCTCGCCGGCGGCGATGCGCGAGTATGTGCGCGACTGGTTCGGGCGGTTCGCGCCGCCCGGTGGCGGCCGGCCGCGCGCGCTGTACCATGATTCGTACGAGTATTTCGGCTGCACGTGGGCGCCCGAGCTGCCCAACGCGTGGCGCCGGCAACACGGCTACGGGCCCGAAGAGGTCCTCGATGAGCTCGCCGGTCGCGGGTCGGCCGATCGGATCGCGCGCGTCGCTGCGGACTACCGCTCCACGCTCTCCGACCTTGCGATCGAGGCGGTGATCGCGCACTGGACTGCCGAAGCCCGCGCGCGCGGTCTCCGCACGCGACTGCAAGCCCATGGCGCAGCCGCGAACCTGCTCGATCTCTACGCGCTCGCCGACATCCCCGAAACCGAGATGTTCGGCCGTGGCGATCGCGATCCGCTGCGGTCGGGATTCGACGAACGCTTCGGCGAGGGCGACCGCGATCCGCTCGTCTCGAAGTTCGCCTCCTCCGCGGCGCATCTCATGGATCGCCCGCTCGTCTCGGCGGAGACGGGCACCTGGATCGCCGAACACTTCTGCGAAACCTTCGAAGAACTGCGCGGCCTGGCCGACCTGCTCTTCGCGGCAGGGGTCAATCATGTGATCTGGCACGGCTGCGTCTATTCGCCCGACGACGCCGCCTGGCCCGGTTGGTTGTTCTATGCCTCCACCCAGATGAACCCACGCAATCCGCTTTGGCGCGAGGCACGCGCGCTGCACGACGGCCTGGCGCGCTCGCAGAGCGTATTGCAGCAGGGACACCCCGAGGCCGATCTGCTGCTCTACTGGCCGGTGGACGATCTCTTCATGACGCCGCCCGCCGCCGGTCGGCCCGTCGAACCGATCTGGATGGGCGTGCACCAGCGCGAGTGGCTTCACGACCAACCGGTCGGCGAGACGGCACGCGAGCTGTGGGGCCGCGGCATCGCGTTCGACTTCGTCTCTGAGCGGCTGCTAACGCAGGTGCGCGCAACACCGGACGGCGCGATCGCCACCGCCGGCGGGGCGCGATGGCGCGCACTGTACGTGCCCCGGTGCCGCTATCTGCCCCCTCGCGCCGCCGCGCGGTGTCTGGATCTAGCCGAGAATGGCGCCACCCTCCTCTGGGAAGCTCCGTTGCCGGAGGATGTGCCCGGCCTCGGCCGGCTTGACGAGCGCCGCGCTGAGCTCTCGGCGTTGCGCCGTCGCATCGAAACGGCCCCGGACCTGCCCTGCCCCGTGCCGCAGGTGACCGCCCGCGCGGTCGGCCGCGGTCGGCTGCTGCTCGGCCGCCTCGACGACCTCCTCACCGCGGCCGGCATCGTGCGCCCATCACTCGGCGCAGCAGACGGCCTGCTCACGATCCGCCGCCGGTTGCCCGACGGCCGCTGGCTCTGGTTGGCATGGCACGGCCGCGACGTCCTGGATCGCGAGCTCGAACTTCCCCCGCCCGCTGCCGCGGTTCGTCTCCTCGACCCGCTCACCGGCGACCACGGCGCCGTCGCGCTGCGCCGAGATGACGCCGGCCGCCTGTTCGTTCGGATCCGCCTCGAGCCCGGCCATTCGATCATCGTGCGGACGTGGGATCACGCCGACGCCGCGCCCGCCAACGATCCGCCGTGGCGCGCGTGGGCGCCCGGTCGGACACTGGCGGAGTTGAAGAGATGGCGCGTCGAATTTCTCGAGGGCGGCCCTTCACTGCCCGCGCCATTCGACACCGATTCGCCCGCGTTCTGGACCGGCCGCGGCGACGAGGCGGCCGATGCCTTTGCGGGCACAGCCGTGTACCGGACAACGTTCGATGTCCAACCATGGGAAGCTTGGGCCGGCGCTTCGTCCAATCCTTGGACCAACGAGGTTCCCCGCATCGTGTGGCTCGATCTGGGCGAGGTGCGCCACGTTGCCCGCGCGCGCCTCAACGGCAATGACCTCGGTGCACGGTTTCAGCGTCCTTACCGGTGGGCGATTCCCCTCGGCATGGTTCAGCCTGCCGGTAACCGGTTGGACATCGAGGTCACAAACCTCGCCGCCAACCGCATTCGTGACTTGGATCGGCGCAAGGTGCCGTGGCGCATTTTCTACGACATCAATTTCGTGAACATTCGCTACCGTCCCTTCGACGCCGCCGAGTGGCCGGTGCAACCCTCCGGTCTCGGTGGTCCGGTTCGCCTGTGTCGTCCTGCCGGTCCCGACGGCGAATCAGCGATGCGCACCGGTGGGGATCCATCCGCGGCGGCAGTCGGCTTCTAACTGCACGGCCGATTCCGCAACGCCCAGCTCGGGCCGGCGGCTCCACGGGCGTCCCGATCACCGCTCTCTCCTGGGCGGCCGTGTTCGTCCTGCCATCGCCCCAGCTGGACTTGGACCTGCGACGAGTCCACACTGTTCGCAGAATGTCGTTTCGTTGTTTCTTGCTCGGTGCGGCGTTGCTGGTGGCCGGCGGGGGCCGCGCCGAGTCAGACATGGACACGGCGATCCGCCGGGTCTACCCCGCGCTGGTGCGGATCCACGTCGTTCGCGAGGAGTCCGAGGGCGGTCGGCTCAATAAATTCCGCGCCTCCGGCAGCGGCGTGATCATCCGCCGCGACGGGTATCTCATCAGCAACCATCATGTGGCGGGCCGCGCCCGCCGTCTCATGTGCCGTCTCGCGGACGGCGAGGAGATCGAGGCGGACCTGGTGGGCAGCGACCCGCTCTCGGACATCGCGGTGATCCGGCTGCGGCTCGAGCAGCGCCGCGCCACCACGCCGCTCTCGGTCGCGGAGTTCGGTAATTCGGACGCGCTGCGTGTCGGCACGCCCGTGCTGGCCATGGGCAGCCCGGGAGGCGTTGCGCAGTCGGTCACGAGGGGCATCGTAAGCAATCCTGCGCTGCTGCTGCCGGGCGGTCTGCAGCTCGACGGCGAGGACGTGGGCGCGCTGGTGCGCTGGATCGCGCACGACGCGCGCATCTATCCCGGCAACAGCGGTGGCCCGCTCGTCTCGCTCGACGGCCGCATCGTCGGCATCAATGAGGTCGGCTTCGCGGGTCTCGGCGGTGCGATCCCGGGCAACCTCGCGCGCTCGGTGGCCGACCAAATCATCCGCAACGGAACGGTGCAGCGCAGTTGGATTGGCGTGACGCTACAACCGCGCCCGAAAAGCTTCGAGGTGGACCGCGGCGCGCTCGTCGCCTCGGTGCTGCCCGAGTCGCCAGCCGCGGCGGCGGGGCTGCGGCCCGGCGATCTGCTCGTCGAATTCGACGGTGCGCCGGTCGAGGGACGTATGCCAGAGGACATACCGGTCTTCAACGCGCTCGTGATGGCCACCCCATTGGGCAAGTCCGTGGAGTTGACCGTACTCCGGAACGGCCGGCCCCAGCGGCTGTCGCTGGTCACCCGGCCCCGCGAACCCGCCGCCGTGCGCGACGAGGAGTTCCGCGATTGGGGACTCACCGCGCGCAACATCACCTTGTTCGCCGCGATCGAGGCGCTGCGAGACAACTGCGCCGGCGTATGGGTGACGACGGTCCGGCCGGGCGGGCCGGCGGACCGCGCGGAGCCGGCGCTGCGACCGGGCGATGTGATCGTCGAGGCCGACGGCCGGCCGGTCCGCAACGTCGCCGACTTGCGCGCGCTCACGCGGGAACGGACCACCGGCCGCACTGAGCCGGTACCGGTCGTCGCGGCCTTCGAGCGCGGCCGCGGCCGCTACCTCACGGTCGTGCGCGTCGGCCTTCCCAAACCGCCAGATCCGCCGGTACGTTCGCGGAAGCCCGATTTCCCCGCCCTGTTGCAACCGGTTTCGCACGAGCTGGCCGACGCGCTTGGGCTGCGCGGCACCAACGGCATCCGGATCGCCTACGTGGTTCCCGGCCGCGCGGCGGAGCGCGCCGGGCTGCGCGCAGGTGACATCCTGCTGCGGTTCGACGGCGAGCGCGTGCGCGCCCCGCGGCCGGAGGACGTGAACGAGTTTGTCCAGATGGTGCGGCAGTATCCGATCGGTCGCGCAGTGCCCCTCGAGGTGTGGCGCGACCGCGCGCGTGTCGAACTCACGATGACGCTCGAGGAAGCCGCCGACACTGCGGATGAGCCCGAGCGCTACGAGGATCCGTTCCTCGACTTCACCGTTCGCGCGCTCACGATGACTGACCGCGCCATGATGAAGATTCCGGAGAACGTCGTGGGCGTGCTCGTGGATCGCGTCGCGCCGGCCAGTGTGGCCGCGCTCGCAGAGCTGCGACCGGGCGATCTGATCCTTTCGGTCGACGGCTCGCCTACGCCCGATGTGTCCGCCGCACGCCGAGCGTTTCAGGCGCTCAGCGCCGCGCGGTCGCGCTTCGCACTGCTGCTGATCCGCCGCGGCGTGCATACGCGTTTCATTGAGCTCGAACCCGACTGGAGCGACCTGCCGCCCTCGCGCGACGCCTCCGCTCCCAACCAGGAGACCCCCCGATGAACCGACTGTTGCCCGCCTTGGCTGCACTGGCCGTCGCCACCCAAAGTTTCGCCGGTCCGCTCGAAGACACCGCTCGCCGGATCATGGAGGAGCACGCGGCCGCGATCGTGCCCGTCATCGCCGTTCTGAAGATCGAGGTGCCGGGCGACGAGTCGCCGCCCCAAGAACAAACCATCGACACCTACGGCACGGTGCTCTCCACCCACGGCCTCACCGTGGTCTCGGCGGCGTCGCTGAATCCGATCGGCGGGATCGGCGCGATGGAGGTGCCGATCGGCGGCCGCATGCAGAGCGTGACTCCGCGCGGAACCGTGGCACAAATCCGGGTGCGCCTGCCCGATGGCGACGAGGTGCCGATGCGCCAGGTGCTGACCGACGAGGACCTCGACCTCGCCTTCCTCGCGCCGGATCCCGGCGAGGGAGTCGCCGTGCCCTCGTTTCCCCGCGGTGTGGACTTCGGCCGTAACTCCACCGCCGAGGTCATGGATGAGGTGATCGGCCTCGGTCGCGCAGGCAAGCTCTTCAACTGGGCGCCCGCCGTGGGGGCGACCCGCATCATCGCGCGCGTTGAAAAGCCGAGGAGGCTGTACCTGTTCGGCGCCGGTTTCGTCGGTGGGGTCGGTACGCCGGTGTTCACCGCCGATGGCCGCGCCCTCGGGCTGGTCGTGATGCGACGACAGCGGGTCGGGGGCGCCCGCGCTTTTGCGATGAATCAGGCTGCGGTCATCGTCCCGGCCGCGGACGTCGCCGATCTTGCCCGCCGCGCGCAGGAGGCGGTGGCGAAGCCCAAATCGGAGCGCCCCGCGTCCCCATAAGTTCCGAACGTCGCTCGCCCTCCCGCTTCGACGCCGCCGATCCTCTGCGCCGCTGGATCGGCAGGAAAAACGAGGATGACCCGGATCGAGGCTCCCAAACAAAAAATTTCTCATGGCCATTCGACGGGGGCTGCAGACCGCACCCAGCGTGGATGACGGGGCGGAGGTGGACGATCTGCCCCTCATGGCTCTGGCCATCGCCGCCGCCGAGCATCGTGCGCGGCCAGGTGGCACGGGCCCCGTCTTGACGATGTGGCACGTTGACGAACGCCGCGCCGGTGCGCGAGATCGGCCTCCGATCGCCAAGGACGTGGTCCAGCTCCGCGAGATCGTCAGCCACGAGGCCGAACCATGTACGCGGCAGACCCAGGTGAGCCGGTACCGGATGGTGGAGGCCAAGGTCGTTTGGCCGCGAAGGGATACGCCGCCCATCGAGTTCGGGTTCGGTCGCCCATCCTCGGGCCCCTCCTCCGCCCCGCCTGTGGTCGAGATCGTCGAACTACCGGTGCTCTGCCGCCGGCCGGCATCTCCGAAGGCGTATGAGATTTCAGTTTGGACCGTCTCGGCCCCCGCGCGGCGAACGCCCGTCTCGCGAACGTTCTGGACGCGGTGGACTTACAGTCTCTAGCGGTGGGCTTGTGTCATGTTCGGAAAAGGACACACAGAGCACGTCTCATGAACATCCTCGCGGGGATGGTGGCCGCCAGAACCCCGGCGGCCCATGGCGCGAATGTCGCCGTGGCTCGATCTCATCAATTTGGGATAAAGACCTTTCTCGGACGAGAAGGGGAAATGAGCTTATGGAAACTCACCGTTCGCGTCGGCGGATATCTGCGCGTGCGGGATGGCGGCGACGATGGACGGTTTGCCGTCGGTCTCGGCTTCGTGTTTTGACCGCCGCGCCCGGCGGCGCCCAACCCCGCGGGGGCGTCATGACGTCGCGGTCTGCCGTTGAACACCGGTTTAGGGCTGGACGCGCACGCGGTAGAAGCGGCCATCTCCGGTGGGGGGTGTCGCATCGAGCCAGTTCGTGGAATCCTCCCCCACCACCCACTGCGCCACATTTGTCCAGACGCCGCCCGGTAGATGCGCGCATCGCTCGACCGTCGCGGTCGTTGCTCCGTACAGGTTGCGAATGGCGAGGGCGACCGCTCCGGACACGGCAACCCCTGTCATCTGCGGCACATCGGGAAACTCGCGCACCTCGATCAAGTCGATCCACGCCACATTGGGCGGCATGCCGACAAACGTGAGATCCCCGCCCGCCCAGAAACCGAACCACGAGGGCGTCGCTGGGTCGCGCGTCGCCGCACCCGCCACGCGGTGATACCAGAGCCCGTTCGTGCTCCAGTAGGCTCGATACACTCCGCCCTGGCGGGTCAGCCGCAGCCAGAACGGCGCGGAGCCGAAGTTGCGAACCTCGTCTGCGCGCGTGTCCGGCGTCGCCGCCGTCTCTTCGGTAAGACGGATCCTCCGCGCGCCATCCACATGGCCGTAGGAGAGGCGGATGAAGTTGTCCGCGTCGTCGCCCACGAGCAACGCAACCTGCGCGTGATCGTTGGTGGGCAGGAAGGTAGCGACCGCGAGCGTCCAGCACACGTCGCCGGTCGAGACCGAAGCCAGATCGCGCCGCACGAGGTGGTAGTGATTGTTCCAGGGGCCCGCCATGTCGCCCGCCTGCGCGTACAGGAAGCACATCCCGTTGGTCACGCCGTACCAGATCGGAAAAAGGAGCCCGGAGATCATCCAGCCGTTCACGCCGAGCGGCAGATCAAAGTCATCTCGGAATAAAACGCCGGCGGGCAGAAACAGCGAATCGTCCCCCTGGCCCGGCGAGACCAGAAAGTCGTCAAAGAAGATCGTGCTCACGTACCGCGTATGCGCAACGACGATGCCGAACGTCTGGCCATTGCGCAGCGGTCCCGAGTCATCCGTCCATTCGTTGGTGACCGATGTGGCGGCCGTCAGATTCTGCGCGATGAGCCGCAAACGCAGTTGGTCACCGGCTAGGTACTCGCCCAGCAGCGTGAGCTTCCAGCGCTCGCTGCCATCCGTGGCGGGTCCCGAGATGAAGAAGTTCGCGGTCTGATTCGTAAAGAGCGCGTCCTTGTAAAACGCCATACCTTCCTCGAATCCGGGAATATCTTCCCCCGCGCCCACTACGGCAAAGTAACCGGATGTAAGCGCCGGATCGGCCAACGCGACCAAACCGATGCTGAGACGTTCGCCACTGCCCGCCGGAGACTCGGACGCGCTCGAAATCTCAAACTTCACCGAGACCGCGAAGTTGGTCGGCGTGGCGCCTCCGAGGTTCGTCACTGTCACGGTCGCGAAGTCCACGACATTCGTGGTGTCCGCAGTGGTGTCCTGGTACCGCAGCCGGCCGATCGAAATCGTCCATCGCGTCGGCGGCTGTCGCTCGAGCTCGTCCGCGCCGCCGCTGAAATCATTCGCGTACGGGGCGGCCACGATCGCCGCCTGGGCCACCACCGCCCACAGGGCGGCCGCCGCCGCTCCACCGGCGGCCCAACCATGCGCCCAAAGGTTCGCTGTCATGAGGATGGTACCCTTACGGTCTGTTGAGAAACCACAAGCAAAAACTATTCCACTCGCACGGGAACTCGCAAGCTCCAGCCGCTCATCGAGGACTTCCCCGCCGCCCGAACGGGCCCGGCGTCCGAACACTCCGCATGGTTCACGACCACGCGGCGCTCCCGTATCTTCGAAGGAGCGGCCAGACCCCACGATGCACCCTCCTTCGGCCCCTTTCTCGTCGGTATGACGCCGCCACCGGATTGATCCATCAGCCCCACCGCGAGCCTCTCGCCCTGATGGTCGGCCGCCTTGTACAGGCGTCACTTTCTCAAAAACGAAAACAGAAACTGAAAACACGCCGGCGAGGGAGCGTCATCTCGTGTCCCTGCGTGCGTCTTCGCTCGCAAGTTCAGGCCTACAAGCGTGGACCAATGGACCTCGGAACCCACTCAGCGAAGTTTTGGCTCGCCAGATTCCACAAATCATGTTCTAATAGTAACGGGTTCAAGGAGCCACCGGTTCAAGGTTCAAGGTGGGCGAACCCGGAATGAGGCAAGTCATGACAAAACGAGATCTCGTTATTCGTATTGCGCAGGAAACGAGCCTGCCGCAGTTGGACGTGGCCAAGGTACTGCAAAAGACGCTCGACCATATCATCGAGGCGCTCCAGCAGGGCGACACGATCGAGTTCCGCAACTTTGGGGTCTTCTGCGTGAAGGAGCACAAGCCTCGCATTGGACGCAATCCGAAGCGGCCCGAGCAAATCGTGCAGATTCCGCGCCGCAAGGTCGTCAAGTTCAAGCCCGGCCGCATCATGCGGAAGACCATTATGGGGCGGTAAGCCTCGGATGAGTTCTGGGTGTTGGTCACCCCTGCCGGGCATGGCCGATCTCGGCCCGCCCGAGATTCGGCTCTGGCAAAGAGTGGAGGCCGATGCCCGCCGCATTTTGGCGCTCTATCGAGTCGAAGAACTGCGCACCCCGATCCTCGAGCGGACGTCTCTGTTCCAACGTGCCATTGGAGAAGAGACGGACGTCGTTCAAAAAGAAATGTTCACATTTGAGGATCGGGGTGGCCGCTCCCTCACGTTACGCCCCGAGGGAACGGCCGGGGCGATTCGGGCGCTGTGCGACGTGGGCGCGGAGGCCGGCTCGCGCGTTTTCTATCTCGGGCCGATGTTCCGAGCCGAGCGCCCGCAGGCTGGCCGGCGACGCCAGTTTCACCAACTCGGAGTGGAACTGCTCGGACCGCCCGCGCCCGAAGCCGATGCGGAGTGTATCGCCTTGATGTGGCGCATTCTGAGCGAGTGGGGGCTGGCCGATGCGCGGTTGCGCCTCCACACCCGGGGCACCGTGGCGGATCAGCCGGCCGTGCGAGAAGGTCTGCGGGCTCGCCTGGCTGAGGTCCGCGACGCGCTCTGCGAGGACTGCCAACGCCGTCTCGACCGGCAGCCGCTCCGGGTGCTGGACTGCAAGCAAGCTGGCTGCCAGCAGCTCATGGCCGGCCTGCCCGCGCTGACCACGTTTTTGGCTGAAGACTCGCGGCGCTACCTCGACCGTGTCGCGACGCTGCTTTCTTCGCTGCAGATTGAGGCGATGGTGGATGGACGCCTCGTTCGCGGTCTCGATTACTACGAACACACGATCTGGGAGGCGACGCATCCTGCGCTCGGCGCTCAGGATGCCATCGCGGGGGGAGGACGGTATCGGATCGAGGCCGAGGGGCGCGTGGTGGAAGGGGTTGGATTCGCCATCGGCCTGGAACGGGTGATGATGGCGCTACAGGCACGCGGCGTTGCGCCGCCGCCCGATCCTGCGCCCGCCGTGTGGCTCGTGTCGGTGGGCGACCGTGCGACGGCGGAGAACCTTGTGCTTGCGGAGCGCCTTCGCTCGGCCGGCGTGCCGTGCGGCGCCGACTGGAGCGGCCGCAGCGTGAAGGCGCAAATGCGGGCCGCGCACAAGGCCGGCGCCGTCTGGGCGGCGGTCCGCGGAGACGAGGAGCTGGCCGCCGGCACCTGCCGGCTTAAACACATGGCCAGCGGAGAGGAGCGGACCGTGGCCGTGGACGAACTGGCCGCGGTCGTGTCCGGTCCGGCGTAGCGCCCCGCCTCAGACCATCGCGGCCAGGTGATCTCGAACCGCGGCGCGCGCGGCCGTCCGCAGCGCAGGCAGCGCCAGCCGGCCGAGAATGTCTTCGAAAAATCCCTCGAGCAGAAGCCGGCGCGCGACCGGTTCGGGAAGACCGCGCGAGCGGAGGTAATGGATCTGCTCGAGATCGAGGCTGCCGATCGTCGCGCCATGGGTGCAGGTGAGGTCGTCCGCGTCAATCAACAAACCGGGCAGCGAATCCGCGCGCGCGCCGTCGTTCAGCACAAGGTTGTGGTTCCGCTGCAGCGCCGTGATCCGCACCGACCCGCGACGCGCTCCGATCAGACCGCGGTACACCGAGTGGGCGCGGTCCCGGACGGCCACCTTGAACAGCAGATCGCTCGACGTGTCGGGTGCGGCGTGGATCTGGACCGTCTGCTGGTCCAGATGTTGCCGCGCCACGCCCACCGCCAGCCCGCCAAGCCGCACAGTGGCGCCCGTCGCGGCCGCCTCCGCACCGATTCGGCTGCGCACCGCGCGACTCCCGACTTGAAGGCTCACGAGGTCGGCCTGCGCGTTGCGCTCCAATCGGCCGAACACATAGTCCATTTCGAGCGCGCCGCGGCCCAGCGTCTGAAGACGTCCCCACCGCAGCCGGCCCTCCGCGGCGACCGCGAATCGAATCGCCGCGATGACGAATGCCGCACTCTCCGCCCCGCCCGCCCCGACCTCGAGCCGCTCGGCCACGTGCAGCGCCGCACCCGCTCCCACCCGCACGCCGAGCCACGGACACCACAACATGTCGGGCGGCGCCAGGCTCCGTACCAACACGCCGCGCTCAAGCCGCACGCCGTCGGCCGCCTCGATCACAAGCGCCGGCGAGGCCAGCGCCAACGCCCACAACTCATGGCGGTCGCGCGGCCCGAGTGACGGTGCCATCTCCCACAACGCACTGGCTGCGGCTGGATCGGACGTAACCACCTCGCCGAGGGGACGGACGCGCAGCGCCCTGCTCCGTACCACGCCGCTGCGGTCGGCCAGCGACCAGCCGCCGGCCCACACCGTCAAAACGGCATCAAACGGTTCGACCAGCGCTCCATTCGGAGGCGAGTCGGGCGCGGCATGAAGCGGACCCGCGGGCGCGATCGGCCATCGCTCCGGGTCGAACCGTCGGGGATCGGTGCGGCGCCACGCCTCATCGGTCGGCGACGGCGGCGGCCGCGCCAGCGCCTCCTCGAGCGCGGCCCGGCGCCGCTCGCGCAGCGCGACGGGTTCGCCCGCACCCCGATCCTCCACCGCGGCGGCCATACCGGGCGGCGCCACAGCGATCAGCGCTTCGCCGTTCACCCAATGCTGCCCTCCATCTTGATCTCGAGCAGCTTGACGGCTTCCACCGCGAACTCGAGCGGCAATTGCTTGAAGACCTCCCGGCAAAACCCGTTCACGATCAGCGAACGCGCCGTCTCCGGGTCCACGCCCCGGCTCTGCAAATAGAAAAGCTGGTCTTCGCTGATCCGCGACGTGGTGGCCTCGTGCTCGATGATCGCGGTGCGGTTCTCAGATTCGACAACCGGAAACGTGTTCGCGCTGCACCGGTTGCCGATCAGCAGACTGTCGCACTGGGAATGATTGCGTGCTTGCTCCGCGCCGGGTAGCACCTGCACGAGGCCGCGGTAGGTGTTCACCGATTCGCCGGCCGAAATGCCCTTCGAGACAATCGTGCTGCGCGTGCGGCGGCCGATGTGGATCATCTTTGTGCCGGTGTCGGCTTGCATGCGCCGGTTCGTGAACGCGACCGAGTAGAACTCGCCCACGCTGTCGTCTCCGCGCAAGATGCAGGAGGGATACTTCCATGTGATCGCGGACCCGACCTCGACCTGCGTCCACGAAATGCGCGAGCGGGGGCCGCGGCACTCGCCGCGCTTCGTAACGAAGTTGTAGATGCCGCCGCGCCCCTCGTCATCGCCCGGATACCAGTTTTGCACCGTCGAGTACCGGATCGTCGCCTCCTCGTAGGCGACCAGTTCGACCACCGCGGCGTGGAGCTGGTTCTCGTCGCGCATCGGCGCGGTGCACCCCTCGAGATAGGAGACCTCGCTGCCGCGGTCCGCGATGATGAGCGTGCGCTCGAATTGGCCGGTGCCGGCCGCGTTGATCCGGAAATAGGTCGAGAGATCCACCGGACACTTCACACCGGGCGGGATGTAGCAGAACGAGCCATCGCTGAACACCGCCGAGTTGAGCGCGGCGAAGAAGTTGTCGGCCGGCGGCACGACACTGCCGAGGTGGCGGCGCACCAGCTCCGGCACGCGCTGCACCGCTTCGGAGAACGAGCAGAACACGATGCCGTGTTCCTCGAGCAATTTCTGATGAGTCGTGGCCACGGAGACGCTGTCGAACACTGCGTCGACGGCGACGCCGGCGAGCTGGCGGCGCTCGTCGAGCGGAATGCCGAGCCGCTCGAAGGTGTTCACGATTTCGGGATCGAGCCCCTCGCCCGCCGTCCAGCGTTTCGGGGCGGCATAGTATCGAATGCTCTGATAGTCAATCGGCGGATAACGCACCAGCGCCCAGCGTGGCTCCGTCTTGCGCTGCCATGCCCGCAACGCGCCGAGTCGAAACTCGAGCAGCCAGTCGGGTTCGTTCTTCTTGCGCGAAATCAGCCGCACGATCTCCTCGTTGAGCCCCGGCGGCACGAGTTCCTCCTCGACCGCCGAGACGAAGCCGTGCTCGTAGTCGCGCAGCAGCCGGTTATCGTTGGGCAGCGAGGGCATGGTTAGTCGGGCTCCGACGCGGCCGCGGTGGCCGGTTCGCGCACCCAGTCGTAGCCGCGCTCCTCGAGCTCGCGGACCAGTTCTGGCCCTCCACTGCGCGCAATGCGGCCGTCCACGAGAATGTGCACGTGGTCTGGCGGCAGATGGGTCAGAATTCGCTCGTAGTGCGTGATGATCAGCACGCCGATCTCCGGACCGATCAGACGCTGCACGCCGCGCGCGACAATCTTCAGCGCGTCAATGTCGAGGCCCGAGTCGGTCTCGTCGAGCACCACCATGCGGGGCTTCAGCATCAGCATCTGAAGGATTTCCATCCGCTTTTTTTCGCCGCCCGAAAATCCCTCGTTGATCGGTCGGTTTAGGAAGGGCTCGCCCAGATCGAGAAGCCGGGCATTCTCGCGCAGCTCACGTAGAAACACCGCTGCCTTCGTCGCCTCCCGGCCGCGCACCGCCTCGACGCAGGCCTTGAGGAACTGCACCGTCGTCACGCCAGGGATCGCGACCGGATACTGGACGGCGAGGAACAACCCACGACGTGCGCGCTCCTCCGGCGCCAGCGGCAGCAGATCCTCGCCAAGCAGCCGCACCGCGCCACCCGTGACTTCATAATCGGGGTGCCCCATCAGCACGTTGGACAGCGTGCTCTTGCCCGAGCCGTTCGGCCCCATCAGCGCGTGCACCTCGCCGCCCCGGATCGAGAGCGAGACGCCCTTCAGAATCGGCTTCCCAGCGACGGAGGCCTCGAGATTCTCCACTTCGAGCAGTGGCCGCGCATCGGTCATCGGGGGATCCCTCATACATCAAATCCGAGCTCGAGCCGCAGGTCCTCGCTCATCTTTGCCGGGCTCCACGGCGGATCAAAGACCAATTCGAGATGCTCGTCGCGCACGCCCGGCACCGCGCGTACCGCCTCGCGCACGAGGTGCGCCAGATAGGGTCCGTAGGGGCAGCCCGGCGAGGTGAACGTCAGCCGGACGCGAGCGGCGCCATCCTTCACCTCGACGCCATACACAAGGCCGAGATTCACAACGTCGGCGTGCAGCTCCGGATCCATCACGCGCGTGAGCGCCTCCCAAATGCGCTGCGTCGTCGCCGCGTCCTGCTCCGACACCGCGGGCGTGGGCGTTGTGTCGTTCATGTGTCGTCGCTCGAACTCATCGGCCAGGCTCTACAATACCGCGGTCCTGCCCCGATTCAACGACCGGACCCTGTCCCCGCGCGAACACCGCAGGCCCACCGGATCGGTCGTCGGCCGCGACACGGCGGGCCTCCCTGCGACTCGTCGAGCCGTCCTGGATCGCTCTGCATGTGCGTGGGTTCGTGCGCCGCCGCCGCGGCCCAGCGTTCGTGCCCCCGATCGGTCGCCTCCTTGAGCGGTCGTGGCGCTCCGTCCGCCGGCCCGTCTCAGTGGGCGCTGAGCGGTGGCGATACGAGAGCGTCAAAGTGGGGCGAGGGCTCGAAGATGCCGCCACTCTCTTCGTAAAACTCGGGGCCCAACTCGTACACGCCGTTCCGCACGCGCGTCCACGGCGCATCGCCGCGCGGATGATGCCGCACCATCTCCGCCCAGTCCCGGTAGTTCTGATGTCCGTTGCTTTCGAGCAGTCCCAGGCCCAGCCCCGGGAACGGCGCCAGCCGCGCGGCAAAGTTCTTGTGCCAGTCCACTAGGATCGGATGCACCGTTAGATCCGCGCAAAAACAGGGCACTCCGCGCTCATGAGCGGCCGATGCGATCCGAAACGTCATGCTGAGCGTTTTGGCGATCGTCTTCACCGCGATCGCACGATAGCCCATCTCGATCCGTTCGATCACATGCCGGTCCGTATGGGCGGTCTCGTCCGCCGCCAGACGCAGCGGGATGTCTCGCACGTCGATGTCCGCATGCTCCGCAAACGGCTCCTCAATCACCGCCACCTGATCGAACGCGCCGATCGCGCGCAGGTGATCGAGCAGCCGCAGAAACGTGTCTTTCGACTCATACCGGCCGTTCGCGTCGAAGTAATACGGTAGCCGTCCGTCTTTCGTGTGCGGCGTGCGCAGGCCGCCGATCGCGGCATGAATCGCAGAGATTCGCGCCTTGTCCTTCTCTAGCATCTCGGCCGGCGAGCCGGGCTGACCGATCTTGATCTTCATGAAGAAATAGCCCTGCTCCACCGCCGCGCGGATCTCCTCGACCGGAATCGCATACGCCATGAGCGGAATGGCGGCCACACGATCGTGGCGGCATGAGAGCGCCGCTCGGTGTTCAGGGGCGATGAAATCGTCGAATGACCGCAGGCCGTTCTCTTTCGCAAAGAGCAGCCAGGCCGCGTGGTCGACCGGTACCAGCGCGTTCAACGCAAACGTTGGCCGGAGGTCCGGACGGCCGGTGATGCGACGACCATACTCGAGCACTTCGGGGAACAGTTGATCCAAGAGCTCCCCCGGCCGGCGGAATTCCCGACCGCGCGCCTGCCGCAGCGCGTGTTCGGTCATCGCGTACATCAGGGCATTCCCCGCCGCTTCGGAGTTCGCCTCGAACACGGCCGCGTCGCTCCACAGCACGCTCTGAGTTCCCAGTCCCGTCGCGGCCGCGCCGGAGTCGCTCTCCAGCCGGACGGCCACCTGCCAGATTTCGCTCATGTAGCCGCCCTTGAACCCGAATGGCCGGATCAGGGGGTTGCGCTCGAAGTTCGACCGCACCGCGCGAATCCGGATCGGTTTCAACGCCGTCCAGTGCGCCCCGGCCGCCGCAACCGCACCGCCTCCGCCGCCAACGGCCATCCCACCGGCCACTGCCGCCGCCGATCCAAGGAACTCACGGCGGTTCATGCCGGCACCTCGTAGCTCCACGGCGCCCGGTGCGGGCGGCTCAGCATCGCGTTCGCCGTTTCGTCGTCCACGAACCGTTCAGCTTTGGGATCCCACCTCAGCCGACGGTCCAGCTTCATCGCGATGTTGCCAAGATGGCAGACGCTCGTCACACGATGCCCAACCTCCACCGGCTCCGCCGGCTCTTTTCTAGAGAGCACGCACTCGATGAAGTTCCGATAGTGGTTGGGACTGTCATACAGCCGCACCGCATCCGGCCCGGGTTCCCATGTCTCGATCGCCGGCGAGGAGGCGGTGATCGTCCGTCCGTCTGTCTCGATCCAGCCATCCGTACCCTCGATCCGCACGCCGAACTGGCGCTTGTCGGTCACGCACTCGAGCTCGACGCCGTTCTCAAAACGCGCACCGAAATGCACCTTCGTGGCGGTATCGAACAGGTCCCCCTTCGGCGGCCACTCCGCGCCGAGATTCCACACTTCCAACGGCCCGGTGTCGTCCAAGCCCAGCGCCCAGAACGCAACACCGTTCGAGTGGTGACCGAAGTTCGTCGTCTGGCCGCCCGAATAGTCACTGATGAAACGAAAGCGGTAGAGGCACCGATCCGGGTGGTAGGGCGCCAGCGGGGCCGGCCCCAGCCACATGTCGTAGTCGAACCCCTCGGGCACCGGCGCGGGTTGCCAGCCCGGTCCCGGCCCCTTGAAGTTGTTCGGCGCCACAAGGGTGCGCACCTTGAGCGGACGCCCCACCGCGCCGTTGCGCACCGCCTCGCAGAATCGCCGAATCACCGGCGTGGACCGCCACTGGCTGCCGGTCTGCAGAATCCGCCGATGCCGGCGCACCGCACGGATCATCTCCTGCCCGTCGCGAATCGTCAGCCCCAACGGCTTCTGACAGTAGATGTCCTTGCCGGCGGCCGCTGCCCAAATCGTCATGATCGCGTGCCAGTGATCCGGCGTAATGATCGCGACCGCGTCCACGTCCTTGCGCGCGAGCACCTCGCGGAAGTCCGCGGTCATGTCGCAGCCGCGGTACGTGCCCGAGCGCGTCATCTTCGCATAGTGCGCGGTGACGAGGTCGCGCACCGGCTCGCGGCCGAGATACTGCTCCGGCGTCTTGTAGCCGTGGCTCGCGCGGTTCACATCGCACACCACCACCACCTGCACTTGCTCGATCCGAAGAAACTCGGCCAGATCCACCGGCGCCTGGTTGCCGCATCCGATCACACCGAGCGTCACCCGCGAATTCGGCCCCGGTGACCTCAACACTTCCGCGCGCACGATCTGCGGAAGCCCCGCGGCCGCCACGCCCGCCGCCGCCGATTTGAGAAATATCCGACGGTTCATTTGTCCGCGCCCTCCTGGATTGGACGATGTGGTATCCATGGGTGTGTCTATGGATGCTCCTCTACCGCGCTTCGCGCCTCATTGCAAGCGACCGACGGTCTCCGTGCCCGGCGCCCCCAGTGGGAGCATGCGCCGATTGTTTCTCCGGCGAACCTCGCGACTCGAGACGCAGCGTGAGCTCTTCGATCCAGGACTCGGCGTTCCGCAACCGGCGCTCCAAGTCGGCCAGCTCAAGCTGCCGGTGGTTCAGGTTCACCGCAAAGCGTCGGCCAGCCTCAGCCGTCATGCCGGCTGGCAACGGCGGCAGGGATGCGATGTCCTCCATCGGCCACTCGTCGCTGCGTTGCGAGGCAAGAGACACACCGTACCGGCTGACGACGGTCCCCATCGGGTTTCGAACCCACGCCTAGCGGTAGTGTACGGGTGCGGGCACAGAGCGGCGTTCCAGAACGGATGACCGTGCGCTTGTTCGCCTTGCGGTGGGATCCATCATTTGCCCCGCGGGAAAGCCAGTTGCAGTCGGCAGGGCAGAAACTGCGGTCCGCCACCGGCCCCGGGCGCAGATCGCGTGGAGGTTGGCGGCCCGGCGGAATGGGCTGACCCGCCATCCGCAGGTTGTTGATCCGGTGTTCATAGGTGGCGATTCGCGCCTTCAGGTCGGCCTGCGGATCGTACTGGCTGATGCGGTCATCCCAGTCTTGCAACATGGCCTTGGTTTCGGCTCCTTCGATGGTTCGCCGCACCTCTTCCGGCGTCCGCGCTTCCACGGTGGTTCCGCCGATCGATGTATCGATCAGGCCGATGGGCATACTGGTGGCCATGTGAAACCGCCGCCTAAAAATGTAACCGATGGCTGAAACTCCCGCGCACATTCGGGCGAGCAGACGTTCCAGTCCCCCTTGCGAATATGCCGCTGGGGCCCGCCGCTCCATTCGTACACCCGCTGGAAACGCGGACCGACGCCATTCCCTTGCCCTGCGGCATCGTCAGTCGGCGGATCTGCGGGAAGTTGGCTGAGACCGCCTCGAGTTCGCCGTGACCCACACTGCGGAGCGGAAACTCCATGTTGCCCTGGCCGCCCAGAATCCAGACATCGCCCACAAGTACGTCCTCGAGCCGAAGTGTCGTCGTTGCTCCTCGGACGGTCAGAACTTGCGGATACGGATTCGCCGCCACCGGCCGCAGAACAACCTCCCCAACGCGATCCACCGTCGCAGTGGCCCGCGCCTCATCGCCGGCGAACGCCACGCGGATCTCCTCCGCGGGCTCCGCCCAGCCCCATATGCGCAGCGGTCGGTCGCGCGGGAGGACCATGTTCGATGGAAAGATATTCGCGACACAGAGCACCGGCCCGATGGCGGGCACCTCCACCACGTCCGACTTGGGCATGGGCCTGAGTTCACCCGCCACCGTCGTGGGCGCCGTCAGACCCGCCGCCAGCGAGGCTCACCACGCATGACATCGTAATCTCACGATCAGGTCCTGCTTACCGCGGCTCCCTCTGCGGCCGGATCGCGATGACCGGCCATGCCTCCAGCGGATCCGAACGTGACGAGTTGCCGGGGTTGGCCGTCACAGAGTCTGCGGTTCCACCGAGGAGTCCACGAACCATCGTTTCGTCCAGCGAGTGGGCCGGCTGGAACCGGTCGGACCCCGCGTACCGCAGAAGGCTGTGGAGCAACTGCCGAGCCTCCGGATGGTGCTGCAGCCCCGGCAGATCGCTCGCGCAGACAAGTAATCGTCCCGCGCCGACCCTGGCCTCGAACAACAAGCCAAGCCGGTGATTCCGCGCAAAGTTGTCAATCACATGGATGAGAGGACGATACTCCGTCGGTGCGGCATCGAGGATGACTGGCCGCGAGTTCTTCACAATCTGCCACCATTGCCAGTTACTGTGAAACTCGGTCGGGAAATCGGCGAACACGGGGTGAGCGGGGTCGCAGAGAAATCCCTGCGTACCCGGTGGCGGTGGCAGGTGTCGTTGAGCCGCCACGCGCGCGAACATCGGCCAGCACCAGAAGTCGGTCGCAAACGCGCCTGCCACCGAGTTGGTGAGTTGATCGAGGAACGGAAAAAGCACCGCGCGGCCGCCCTCACGCAGGTGGGCGAACGTGGCCTCGTCGAGCCGACGGGAAACCCGCACACCGGCTGGCGGGGAGGTGTCGACGGTGGGCGGATAAACCCACAGGTCGTAGGTGTTCCAAAAAGGTGTATGCTCGATGGCGATCGTGAGTCGAATTTTGCGTGGCGCGGTCACACGGGCCAGGGGCGCTCGAATTTCGCCGACGGGAACAACGTTCCCCTGCCGAATCGTCAGCGGCCCGAACCCTCCGGACGCGGCGATCAGTCCGCCCGGGTCCTCCAGCGTCCATTGCACGCGCGCTCGGGGCAGGTCGGCCGCACCATAGTGCGCAATCCTGATCTCGCCGGTGAACGTCTCGTGGGTCATCCATGTGTAACGGTCGAAGAGGCACAACGGGACGGTTTCGTTGCAGAACTGCCGCCAGGTTTCCGGCGTGGCGATGCCCTTGGACTCTAAGAACACGTTGAGCATACCCACCAGCGCCGTCCCCTGACCGGGAAAGTCTTGCAGGTCCAGCCAGTGAAACCCCGCGAGCTCCGGCGTGCGCAGAGCGGCTTCGATGTCCGCACGCTGGCAGATCGCGGCGAGAGCGCCAGAGGCCCGCAGAAAGTCGTGGGCGAGATCCAGCATGTGCGCGTCGCGCAGACGCTCGCGGAAGATCTCGAGATTCCGCGCCTTCAAGGGGCCGGTGTACTTTGAGATCTCCCGGAAATCCGGCGCCATCTGGAATTCCGCGATCTCGTGACTGATCACGGGCAACGTCACGCCCACCAGCGAATCGCGGTAATCCAGCCGCGTGGAGGGCGGGACGGCCTCGATGTGCCCGCCGCCAAAATCGCCAATGAAATACGCTCCCCGGACGGGCCGGTCGCGCGCGGTCTTGGCCGTGACCCAGAAATCGTCGCCCTCCGCAGGCTCGGGTGACCAGTGCTGGTTGTTGGAGCCCTGGGCGTAGAGACGGCGCGGGTCGCGCGCGCGAAATTGAGCGACCAGTTCCGCCATCGCCGGCGTGCGGCCCAGTTCGTTGCCCAGCGTGTACATCACGAACGAAGGGTGCTGACCAAAGTGGCGGAAGATCAGCTCCGATTCCCTCAGCGCGTACTCATAGAGCGACACGTTCTCATGGTGGGGCGGAGCATCGAGATGGTCGGGATTCCATACCGCCGCGTCGGCGGAATCCGGTGCCTGGAACGCGCTGCGCTTGTTCGGAAACTCGACCTGGAGATATATGCCCAGTTCATCGGCCGCCGCAAACGCGGCCTCGGGAGGACACCACGAGTGAAATCGGACGTGGTTGAGCCCCCAGGCGCGGACGATCCCGAGAATGCGCCGCCATTCGGCGATGTCCATCGGCGCATGCCCGGTCAACGGATAGTTGGCACAGTCAACGCGTCCGCGCAGAAACACGGGGCGGCCATTGATGGTGAGTCGCCGGCCTTCGCGTTTGAACTCGCGCAGGCCGAAGCTCACCGTGCGCTGGTCCGAACCACCGGCCGCGGTGAGCCTCAATGTCATGCGCAGCAGGGCCGGCTGAAACTCGTCCCAGAGTGGCGCCTCCTCGCCAAGGTCGTACGTGAATTCCGCGATGTGGCGCCGGTTCGTGACCGGCACCGCAATCGTGGCGCCCCCGAACTCGACCGGGTCCACCACATTGTAGCTGGAACAGACGACGGCCAGAGACGCGGTGACCGGCTCTCCGGTGAGGTTACCGATCGTCGCACGTACACGCGCCCGTCGAGACTGAACCTCAGGATATACTTGCACATCCTCAATCCAGACCCCGTCGGTGGCGCGCAGCTCCAATCGGCCCACGATGCCGTTCCAATTGGATTGGGTGCGCTCATCCACCGCGTGGGAGGGGCCGACGGGCGGAAGCTTGGAATTGTCCACCAGGATCGTGAGGGTGTGTCGTCCGGGCGTGAGCACGCGGGTCAGGTCAAAGACATGCGGCGCACTCAGCGAATCCTGCGAACCCACCGGCGTCGAGTTCACCCAGACCCGAGAGTATTTGGTCCGCTCGAGGACCAACGTGATGCGCTTGTGCCGCCAGGCGACGGGGATCTCGATGTCGCGCTGATACCACGCTGGGCCGACCCAGTACCATGGCCGCGAGAGACGATCCACGGCTCGCTCGTCCCGGAACATCCCCTTTTGGTTCGTGTCGGTCGTGCCGGGGAGTTCGATCGAGTCATCAAGCGTTTGTTCAAACCACCGCTCTTCAACTCCGGTTCGATCAGGGTCCAAGCGGAACCGCCATCGGCCCGTTAGGGAAATGCTGTCGGGACCGCTAGGGGCCGGTGCGCTCCCACTCGCCGTTTGGCCGAGGAGAAGCCCAGCCGCGGCAAGGTGACAACGGAGAGTCGGGCACAACCTCATGCGTCGGAGGTTCGCTGAGCCTGAACCTGGCTCGGTTCGGCCACACAGGTCCCCAGTACCTCTCGCGCGAGCGGTGCCCCGGCTTCGGCCCCACCTCGCTTACGGGTCCACCATACGGCCGCTTGCATTCACTCGGTCTTTCCAATCAAGGAACTATTCCACTGCACGACTGCGTAGGCAACCGACCCGCCTTCGAACCGAGCCAATTGCGCGGTTGAGGAATGAGCGGCCAATCCCGGCGCCGGCGAAGGGAGGCGAACATCGTTTGCCCCAACGACCCCGCCCCATTCGCCGGGGCCTCCCTGCGGACAGGCACCTGGAACCGCCATGGGGGACAGGCACGTCGCGCGACCTGGGACGGTCCTTGCGCGGCCACTGGGGACAGGCACCTCGTTGCACTGGGGACAGGCACCTCGTTGCACGGAGTCGGCACAGAAACCCGACACGGTTTTTGCGACGTGCCGTTCCAGGTGCCTGTCCCAATTGTGTCCGGGTAGGCCGGGTTGCCCGGCGGGCTGCCAGCTGCCTGTCCCCACTCCGCTGCCATCGTCCGGAATTGGGGACAGGCACATTCGCAGACGACGCAACAATCTCGTTTTCAATCTACTCTAACTTCTTGTCATGTTGTCGAGTGCCTGTCCCCATTGGGCCGCGAGCCTGAAAACCTGACAGACTGAACCGCGAGGGTGCGGCGGTCGCACGAAGAACCTGCTCGGGCGCCACCGACTCAGCCCGGCCCCCCGTGGACCGCACGGACGTCCTATGGCCAGTTGGGCAGTTTCAGTTTCCGCTCGCCGTACCACTCCAGCGCCGCCCGCACAAACCCCTCATTGACGAACGGCGGCTCTTGCGACCCCGGGGCGTAGTTTCCGCCCAACCTCCCATCCCTGTGCCGCGGAAGACCGGAGACGGCGACCCGTCCACCTTGACCACGCGCATGTTCCATTGTGTTCCATTGTGCGTCCCCCGGTTGAGCTCGCCGCTTCCGGCCCGCATCACCTCCCTGCGTATTCGGCCGCGATTCGACCATTCACCGCACCGCATCGCGCGACGGCGCTCACGGTCAGCGGGCAGGAACCTCGCACACGACGCCACGCCATATTCGCACAGGTCCGAGCAAACCCGATGAAAGCAGAGGATCCCCCTTGGTCCAGTGGCGCCACGTGGTGAAGGCGACGCGACCGCTTGGACGCGACTGCCCTTTGACGAACCATTCGGGCAGCGAACGGAGCGCTCCAAGCACCGGCCAGTCGCAATCATCAGGCAGATGCTCATCGCCGATCAGTCGGTTGGGCCAGAGGTTGGTCACACGGACCTCGAGCCGGTTGGCCCCCCGTCGCACCGCATCGGTCACATCCACCGTGTAGGGTGCCCGCCAGAGCACGCCAAACGGCCGGCCGTTCAAGCTCGGTTCGGCGATCACCCACACGTCGCCCAGATCCAGCAACCACCGCTCTCCTGCACGCCGCGGTTCCTCTGGCCAACGAAACTCAGCCGAATAGGTCGCGGTGCCAGAGAAGAACCGTACACCGGCCTCGGGGTGCTCGGTCCAGGAGATTAATCTCGCCAACTCGATTTGATCCGGTGCCCCACGGCCAGGGGGGAAGCTCAACCTCCAGGGCCCTTCGATCACAACCGGTGCCCCGGGGGTGGCCTCCACGGTCTGCGTACGACCGTCCGCGAACACCACATCCACGCGCGTGGTCGTCCATGCCGTGAGGCGCAGGCCTCCTTCATGCACACCCTCGAATTGCGGCCGCGGCACGGCCGGCACGGGCGCTATGCTCACCGGCGGCAAGTCGAGAAACTGATGTTCGGCCACCGTGACCGAACCGGTCGTGTTGCCCACCACGTAGTCCACGATGAGAACCTTAGGCGTCAGCGGCGCCGGATCACCGCCGATGGAGTTGCTGACTTGCACGCGCAACCGGTTGCGTTCAATTCTTGCATTCAAGCGATCCGCCAAATCGCAGCTTCGCCGATGATCCTTCGGATCCGTGTACAGCGCGCGCAAAATCCGAAACGGAGCTGCGCCGGCATCCACGGCACCTTCCCATGCACGCCCGTCCACGCGTAGTTCACGCACCGCCGGCGGACGATGTGCTGGCTCGCGAAAGACCACAAAGACCGCATCGTCACGGTCCAGATCGAGCGTGACATGTGTCCGCCCCCTCTCCTCCCGCCAGATCGCAGCCGGCGCGATCCGCCCGCTCTCAGCGCACCATAGCTCGGGCTGTCGGCCGCTCACCCGAAACGACACTTCGACGACCGTCCGCCGTTGGCGCTGATTCGACACGAGGTACCAGTCGGCCCCTTCGGTGCGGCGATGAATCCAGACGATCCGAGCAGGCGCGCCGGGCGGTTCGCGCGGGAAGGTCACGTCGGGTTCAATGCCGTAGGCCTGAAGCACCTCCGGCAATGAACGAGTCCAAATCTTGCGCCGCGCCGGATCGGGCACCTCGCCGCTCCAGTGCTCGGCCACGAGCCGACGAAGCTCGGCATCGGCCTGCGGGCCTTCGGCCAGCGACGGCGTGCGCTCGGGCGCGGAGCCGCAAATCCGCGCGCCCGCCTCGGCGAGCTTCACCAGCCCTCGCGCAGCGGCCAGCGTCATGACCGGGGAGGGCGGGAGAACGAGCACGCGCCACCGGCTGCCGTGCGGCGCCACAAGATCGCCATGTTCCACGCGCAGCCGCTGCAGAACGGTCGGGGTGTCGGCGGCGTCCCAATCATATCCGGCGGGCAGATCGCGCGGCGCCCTAGCGCTCGCCGGGGCCGTTTCGCCGCTCCACGCCAGCACGTCGGCTACGTGCAGTCCCTCCTGCAGCAGCCACTGACTGCGCGCAATGTACCGGAGCCATTCGCGGCCCTGCTCCCACCATGTCACCGTCCGCTCGAAGTGAAATCCCCACGGCCCCATCGTCATGCCCGGCGCGGCATCGAGCCAAGGCTGGTGCGCGTAGCGATGGAAGATGAAGCGGTTGACACCCTGGCACCAAATCAGGTCGCCCAAGGCTTTGAGCTTCGCGGGATGATTCTGCCAGCGGCCATCCTCCCAACGGGCAGTGAACGACTCGGCGCCGACGAATCGGCGGCCGTACACGTGCGCCACCGACGCCGCAAGTTTGGTCGAGGTCGTCGCGCCGCCATGCACCCAGAATTCCCCCATCGGAAGATCGGCGAAGGCACCCGCCGCCACTTCGTCGAACATGCCGTTGCCGTAAGGTTCGATCGAAAGCTGAAGGCCGTGCCGGTGGCAGAGCTCCGCGAAGTATCCGAAATAGTTCTCGTGAAACAGGTCGGCGATCGTGCGCCGCAGATCCCAGAGAAACCGTTCGGAGGTGGCCAGATCATCCACGATGCGCCCCGTCATCACGGGCAGCCACGGAAGCAAGTCGTAGCCCCGGCGCGCGTGAAACTCCTCGCGAAACCGCGGGGTCCAGTTCTGAGAGCCGACCTCGTAGCTGTCGATGAGAAGATGTTTCCATGAACGGCCGGTCAGTTCCCCCGCCGCCTGGAGCAATGGCTGAACACCGCCTGCCCAGAACGCATCGGCCGCCTCGCGGCTCATCTTGTCCACCTCCGGCCCAGTGCCCTCGGGCGGCGCCGGATGGTTATTCTTCCCGGTGGGCGTGAAGCCGTACCGCGCAATGATCCAGTCGTCCCCGGCGGGCGCGGTCCATTCGAGACGTCCATCAGGCTGGAGCCGGTCGGTGAGATCCACGATCCGTTCGCGCGGGATCACGACCGTCGGCTCAACCAGTTCCACGGTGGGCGACGACGCGCCCCCCCGCACAAACGCAGCCTTCTGCGCCCACTGCTCGATGCGGCGGCCGCCAGACAACCGCACATCGGCCAGATGAATCGTGCGCGGAATCCGTTCACCGATAGGCGTGAGAAACCGCAACTGCACCACTCGCGCGGTAAAGGGCGAAACCACGACCGCGTGGGGCATGGTCGAGTGTAGCTGCGAAGGAACTTGCACGTCAGCGACGCGCCGCAACGCGTTCGTGGCATCACCCGCCAGAACCTCGAGGCGCTCCGCGCTTCGCCCCGTCTCCATCGCCAGCTCGATCATGCGCGCAACGAACGGTCGCCCAAACGTGATGGTCAGTTTCGTCGCCCCCTGC
>CALLFZ010000001.1 GCA_938010045.1 uncultured bacterium | reverse complement strand
GCCACCACGCCCTCCGGCGAGGCCTCGATCACCCTCGCGGCGGGCCGCCCGAGACGCCGCCCCACCCCCTCCCCCGCCACAACCCGCGACCGTACCTGCGCCGCGAACCGCCGGAACAAATCCTCCGCTTCTGCCTCGCTGAAATGATCGCCCGAGATGTTCGTGATCACCGCCAGCTCCGGTTCGAACTCGAGCAGCGACCGGTCGCTCTCGTCGGTCTCTACAACGCACCACTCTCCCGCGCCCCGCCGTACACTCGCCACCCGGTCCGGCGCCGCCCAGTTCACCACGCCCCCGCCGTTGACCACCATCGGGTCGAGCCCCGCGCACTCGAGGATCCATCCGAGCATGCCCGTCACCGTGGTCTTGCCGCTCGTGCCGGCGACCGCCGCCAGCCGCCGGCCGCGCACGAGATCCGCCAGCACCTGTGCGCGGTGGCGCATGGTCGCCCCCCGCGCCGTCGCCGCGTCAAGGTCGGGATTGCCCGGCTCGATCGCGGTACTGACCACCACCAGGGTGCCGGCCTGCACCCCCGAACCATCCTGCGGCATCAGCCGCACGCCCGCCCGCCGCAGCACGTCGAGCACCGGCACCCACTCACCACGGTCGGCGTAACGATCCGAGCCGGAGACCTCGGCGCCCGCGTCAACCAGCGCCTGCGCGAGCGCACTCATGCCGACGCCGGCCACGCCCACCAAATGAACCCGCGTGCCCCTCATCCGAGCCACGAATCTTCCACCCGTCCCGAACCGGCGGTCGCGCCGTTCAGGACGCCACCCCCCGCCGGCCGGCCTCCACATCCGCGAGCAGCGCCGCTCCCTCCTCCACCGTTAACGATGCACACTTCACCCGCCCGCGAAAACACGAACCGGACCGCAGGATCACGTCCGCATCCGCCTCGAGGTCCGCCTCGAGTTCCCCCGCCAGATCCACCGCGCGGCACCGCACCACGCCCGGAAACGCTAACTTCACCCCCCGCTCCGCCTGCAGGACCGCGAACTCCATGCACTTTTCCGAACACACCGCACCTTCCCGCACCACCAGCCGGTGGCGCGCGCAGATCCGCCCGTCCGCAATCCGCCCCACCACCTCCACCTCCGCCGCGCAAATCTCGCCCCCCTTCACCACGGCGCCCGCACCAATCCGCACCCGCCCGCCCGTCGAAATCCGTCCGTCGAACTCAACGTCGAGCGTGTAGTCCACAATATCGAACTTTCTGCGGCACTTCGGACACACGCCGAACGTGGGACGGCCGGTCACCTCGGTGCACCATCCGCAGCTGGGGCACGCCGTAACCCGCCGCGGCGGCAGCGCAACTGTGCCGCCGATGCGCGGCGCCGACGCCGAGCTTTCCTCCGTCGGCGCCTCGGCCGATGGCGGAGCATCCACGCGACGGATCGAGCGGACGATGTCGAATCCGCTGACCACCGTCGCCTTACGGCCCGAGCCCATCGGCCATCACCTCTCGACCGCGCGCCTCTGCGGCCCGTGCGTCGCGGCCGGCCTCGCCCACCTCAGCGCTTGAAGATCCCGGTGCGGGCTGGTTCGCCCGCCGGCGCAGCGCCGCCGCCCGCCGGCGCCGATGGCGCGGGCGCCGCGCCGACCGGCGCGCCGCCCGGGTTGACCTCCGACCGTCCCACGAACGTCACGCCGTCTTCCACCACCAGCCGCTTCGCCTTGATGTCGCCCGTCAGCCGCGCTGTCGCCTTCAGCTCGATCCGGTCCCGCGCCACGATGTTGCCGTTCACCGTTCCCTCCACGATGACCGACGAGGCATTCAAGTTGCCTTTCACCATCGCGGATTTCCCAATCCACGCGTCCTTTTCGCAGTGCAGCTCGCCGTCGAGCTTTCCGTCCACGCGAACCGAGCCGGCGCTCTTCACCGTGCCGGTGATCTCCACATCGCCCGCAATCACTGACGAGGCGGTTGTCGCATCCATGTTCGGTCTCCCTTCGTAGCGGGTTGAATTTGGGTTCAGTTTGCCCCGCCCCCTCACCGCCCGCAAGCGCCGTCCGCCGCGCTTGCCCGCCGTCCCCGTTCGCGTACGATGCGGCTGCGATGGACCCTCAGGATCTCTTCGTTCGGATCACCGCAGACAACGTCCTGTCGCCGCTGGACGCGGCGGCCGTGTTCGGCGGGGAACCTCGTCCGCTCGTCGTAGATCTCGGCTGCGGGAAGGGTCGGCTGCTGCTCGCGCGCGCGCGGCACCATCCCGACCGGTGGCATCTGGGCGTGGACCGCATGCTCGGCCGTCTCCGCAAGGTCGCCCGCGGCGTTTGCCGTCTCGGGCTGACCAACGTGCGGCTGCTGCGCATGGACGCGCTCTACGCGGTCTGTCACCTGCTCCCCCGTCGCGGCATCCGCGAACTGTTCGTTGCGTTCCCTGACCCCTGGCCGAAGCTGCGCCACCGGCGGCACCGCTTGTTCGGCCCTGTCTTTCTCGACGCGCTCGCGGCCACGCTCGAGCCCGGCGGCGCGGTACACGTCGCAACCGACCACCTCCCGTACTTCGATGTGATCCACCGCGTCGTCTCGCGCGATCCGCGATTCGCGATCGCGCCCGCGTGGTTACCGACCGAGGAGGAGCGCACCGACTTCGAGCTCGAGTTCCTCGCGGAGCGGCCGATCGGACGTATGACGTTTCACCGTCGCGTCGAGGCAGCGGCGGGGGGGCTCACAGCGCCATGAGCACCATCGCCTGGCTTGGATACGGAGCCGCGATCGCCGCCGGACTCAGCGGGTGGGCGGTTTTCCTCTGGGCCCGATCCCGCGCGGCCGTCGCCGAGGCGCAGCTTCGCGCAGACCTCGCCGCGCGCGACGCGCGCCTCGAGGAGGCCGCGCGGCGTGAAACCCGCCTCGCCTCGGACCTGGCCGCGGCGGCCCAACGCGCCGGCGCCGCCGAGACCCGCGCCGCCGCGCTCGAAGCCGAACTGGCCGCCGAACGCCGCGCGATCGCCGAGAAACTCGCCCTGCTCGACCAGGCCCGCGCCGCGCTCGAGGACGCGTTCAAGGCGCTGTCGGCCGACGCGTTGAAGGCCAACGCCCATGCTTTCCTCGAACTCGCGCAACGTGTGCTCGAAACTGCGCAGGCGAGGGCCGTCGGCGACCTCGACCAGCGTCGGCAGGCCGTCGAGGCTCTCGTTACACCGCTCCGCGAGCAGCTCGACCGCGTGCAGGCCGCCGTGCAGGCGATCGAAGCCAAGCGCGAAGGCGCCTACGAGAGCCTGCTGGTGCACGTCCGCCAGCTTCAAGAGTCACAAGAGCGCCTCCGCTCCGAAACCGGCCTCCTCGTGCGCGCGCTCCGCGCGCCCCAGACCCGCGGCCGCTGGGGCGAAATCCAGCTCCGCCGCGTCGTCGAAATGGCCGGCATGCTCGAGCACTGCGACTTCGAGGAGCAGACCTCCTCGCCGGAAACCGACGAACGCCGCCGGCCGGACATGCTCGTCCATTTGCCCGGCGGCCGCCTCATTGTCGTGGACGCGAAGGCCCCGCTCGAGGCCTACCTCAACGCGATCGAAGCGACGGACGAATCCGAGCGCCGCCAGCATCTCGGCCGCCACGCGCGCCAGATCCGCGCCCACATTGAACAGCTCGGCGCCAAATCCTATTGGGAACAATTCTCGCCGACGCCGGACTTCGTCGTGCTCTTTATTCCCGGCGAGTCCTTCTTCAGCGCCGCGGTGCAGGAAGACCCCTCGCTCATCGAGTTCGGCACCGCGCGCCGCGTCATCCCCTCCTCTCCGACCACGCTGATTGTGCTGCTCAAAGCCATCGCCTACGGATGGCGCCAGCAGGCCATCGAACAAAACGCGCAGCGCATCGCCGAGGTCGGACGCCAGCTGTACGAACGGCTCGCGATCTTCGCCGGCCACCTCGCGGAGTCCGGCCGCAGCCTGCGCCGGGCGGTCGACGCCTACAACAACGCCGTCGGCAGCTTTCAAAGCCGCCTGATGCCCTCCGCCGAACGGCTGAGAGAGCTCGAGGCCGCCCATGGCGCCCGCGAGCTCTCCCCGCCGGCGCCCGTGGACCTCGACGCAAGGCTGCCAGAACCGCCGCCGCAGGGACACCCCGCGCCGGAGGCGTCTCCGCCCGCTTGATCCGCCCGTGCCGGGCCGCCCCCCGGCGCCTCTGTCACGTGGCCATGAGCGAATCGTTGCGGACACGTCAACGACGGCTCCACCGTCCATCCGCTCACAACACCCAAAGGCTGAACCACTTGCCATTCGGACGGGACCGGGCGCCAGCACCTCGACGTCCCACGCAAGTCATGATAGGATTCGGGCTATGCAAGCTATGCGAATTACGAACGCCATTCGTGCATGAACAGCAAGGGGGCGGCCATGGCGGATCGTGCGTGGGCGATCGTATTGGGAGCGGGACTGGAACAGAAACTGGCCAGCGGGGCGGACACGGCCTTCCTATCGCTCTCCAGTCGTCCAGCCATTGCGCATCTGATGTGCGCGGTGGAGGCGTGCCGGGAGCTGGACGGTCTGGTCGTGGTCGTGGCACCGGATCGGCTGGACATGCCGCAGGCGATGCGGCTCAGGTTTGGGATCACGAAACTACGGGCGGTGCGGCCGGGCACCGATCGACGCGTCTCGAATCTCGCTCAGGCGCTCGAAACGTTCGAAGAGGACGTCAAATGGGCGGTGGTACTCGAAACCGCTCGCCCCACCGTCTCAGCGTCGGCGATCAGCGATACGCTCAAGGTCGCCGCGCGCACCGGCGCCGCCAGCATCGCCGACTGCATCAGCGATCCGGTGATGCTGGTGAGCGGCCGCACCACTCGCCGGCTCGATGCGAAGGTCCAAGCGTGGGTGTTGCGCAGCCCCCGCGCCTACCGCGTGGACCTGCTGCGGAAGGCGCTCGCGCTGGCGGCGCGCAAACGGCTCGACGGCCCCGATGAAAGCGCGTGGGTCGAGGCCGCCGGCGGCGTGATCCGCACCCTACCCCCCGCACGGCCGCCCGTGCACCTGCGCACCGCCGACGATCTGTCCATCGCCGCACTGCTGCTCAGCCAACCCTGACCGGACGCTGGCCCCATGGACCACCGCCCTCCTCCACGACCACCGGGCCCGCTCACGACTCCGAAGCGGCCCGCTCGCCCCCAAGGCCTCTACGCCATTCTCGGCGACATTCACAGCAACCTGCAGGCGCTCGAGGTCGTGCTCGCCGATGCGCGCGCCCGCGGCTGCACCCACTATGTCTGCGTCGGCGACGTCGTCGGCTACAACGCAAACCCCCGCGAGTGCGTGGACCGCATCCGTGAAGTGTGCGCCGTCGTCGTGCGCGGCAACCACGATCATTACTGCGCTAGCCAGACCGATCTGGAGGGCTTTCATCCGCTCGCCGCCGACGTCGCGCAATGGACCCGGCGCACCCTGACGCCCGAACAGCTCGAGTGGCTCCGCTCGCTGCCCTACACCCAGCGCGTCGAATCGTTCACGCTCGTTCACAGCACACTCGACACGCCCGAAAAATGGGGTTACGTGTTCGATCGCTTCGAGGCCGAGCAGAACTTTAATTACCAGAAGACCACCGTCTGCTTCTTCGGCCACACCCACGTGCCGCTCGCCTTCGAGAAAACCAACGAGGTCCGCTTCGGCCTCTACAACAAGATCCGCGTGCAGCTCGGTCGCTGGTACTTCATCAACGTCGGCAGCGTCGGGCAACCGCGCGACGGTGATCCGCGCGCCGCCTACGCCACCTACAATCTCGCCACCGCTGAGGTCGAACTACACCGGCTCGAGTACGACATCGCGGGCGCGCAAAAGGCCATCCGCGAGGCCGGCCTGCCCGAACGGCTCGCCGAACGATTGGAACTCGGGCGCTGATCCCCAGCCCAACCATGGAGCCTCACCGCCGATGAACCCCTGCACCATCCTCCGCCTCACCGCGCTGGCCACGCTCGCCGCGGCCGGCTCCGCAACCGCGCAGTCCGAAATCCGCCTGCGACTCGCGCAGTCCATCGTGCTGCACATGGAGTCCATTCTCGCGACGGTCACGATCGAAAATGGCACGAGCGAGGAGTTCGCCGTCGGCGAAACGAACGGCAACTGCCGGCTGCGGTTCGACATCGAAGCCGAGCCTGGTCGCCTCATCGCGCGCACCGACGTGCCGATGTTCCGCCGCCTCGCCGTGATCCCGCCGTTCAAGTCTGCCACGCTCGAATTCGATCTGTTGCGCCTCTATCAAATTCGATCCCCCGGCTCCTACTCCGTCTCCGCCCGTCTCCACGGACCGGCCGGCATGCTCGTCTCGGGCCGGCAGTTCCTCGACGTGGTGCCCGGACTCGAAGTGGTACGCATCGCCCAGACCGCCCCGGACGGCCGCCGCTTCACGTACCAGCTGCGCACCCTCGGCCGCAACCGCCAGGAACACCTCTTCCTTAGGGTGGACGAGGAGGCCGCCGAACTTTGCCACGGCGTCTTCGACCTCGGCGCGCAAGTGCGGCTGCTGACGCCGCTGCTGCGCTTCGACCGCCTCGGCCGCGTCCACGTGCTGCATCAATCCGCCCCTGCCCGGTTCACACACAGCGTCTTCGAGGCCGACGGCACACCGGTTCAAACCGTCTTCTGGACCTCCACCCCCGCCGAGATTCAACTGCGGCGCACCGAGGATGGCGACATCGTCGTCGCAGGCGCCCGCCCGTACGAAGGCGACCGCTACGTCGCCCCACCGCGCGCGCAGGAACCGCGGCGGCCCCCCGAGCCCGCGCGTCCGGAACGGCGGCCGTTTGAACTGCCCCCGGGCTACGGCCCCAACGGCCGACGCATCGAACCCCGCGTTGACAGTCAGCCCTGAGTGGGGATAATTAAACTGCGAGTCCACGGTGCACCCGTGGTGGAATTGGCAGACACGTAAGATTCAGGTTCTTATGCCCGCGAGGGCGTGGGGGTTCGACTCCCTCCGGGTGCACCACTCTCGTACGTACCATGCAGCGCACCCGGGCGTCCCGGTTCCGAGTGATCCGACGGCTCGCCATCCCCGTGTTCGCGGCGGCGGTCTCCGTGCTGGCATTCCGCTGGCCCACTCGTGCACTTCACCCGTTCTCGATCGCCGAACCCCACACCGCCGCCGCGCCGTTCACTGCCCCACCCACTCCGGCGGCCGCCGTCCCCCCACCCGCTCCGGCACCGGACGCGCCCCCGCGCCCCTTCGAGGCGGAACGCTGGTCGGCCATCGCCGCCGAACACGACGCGCTGCGCGCCGCGAATCAACAGATGGCCTTGGACAACGATCGCCTCCGCCGCCAGCTCAACGACCTGCTGCGCTGGATCCTCGACAACTTTCAGGGACGGTACCCGATCCCCGAACGCATGGTCGGCCGCCTCGATGTGCCTGCCGTCACCGATGACTTTCGGGTCCATGACGATCTCGCCGAACTGCTGCGTCTCTCCCCGCAGGAACGCGAACGCCTCGACGATGCGTTCCGCGCCGCCCGCGCGATGGCCGAAGCCGCCGAGCTATCCGTGATGCGCCCCTCCATGCCCTCGCCTGGCGAACTCGTCATCGAGATCCCACCGCACGCCGATCAGGGCCGCGAGATTCGCGCCCATCTGCTGGCTGCGATCGAATCCGCGCTCGGCTCGAACCGCGCTCCGTGGGCCGCCGCCGCCGCCGAACGCGACCTCGACCGCCGCTTCCATGGCTTCGGCGCCGACCACCGCACGATCCGCATGGAGCTGGTCTACCGCCCCGATACGCCCGAGCCCTGGATTCGCATCACCGACGAACGCGCCATGGTCGTCGGCGACGGCCGCGTCCGGCGCGAGTCGTTCGAAGTGACCACCGAGGCGTTGCCGGCTGAATATCAGCCGTACGTCGGCCGCCTGCCGATGGACTGATCACGGAGAGGAAACCACATGGACGCGATCGAGGCCCTGCTGACCCGACGCAGCATTCGACGGTTCCATCCCGATCCTGTGCCGCGCACCGACGTCGAGCGCATGCTCGACGTCTTGTTTCGCTCGCCCTCTGCGGCCGACGCGCGGCCCTGGCAGTTTGGCGTCGTTGACCGCCGCGATCTGCTGGACCGTCTGGCCGCCGCCATGCCGAAATGCGAAATGTTGCGCGAGGCGCCGCTAGCGCTGCTCATTTGCGCGGAACCGGCTCGCGAAAAGATCGCGGGCTTCTGGCCGCAAGATTGCGCCGCCGCCACCGAAAACCTCCTCATCGCCGCGCATGCGCTCGGCTATGGCGCGGTCTGGATCGGCCTGCACCCCGTCCCCGATCGCGAACGTGCCGTGCACGACATCCTGCGCGTGCCGGGCGACCTCGTCCCCTTTGCGCTGGTGGCGATCGGACGCGCCGCCGAAACACCGGTACCGGATGAGCGCCGTGATGCCGCCCGACTCCACCGTAACGAATGGTAAGGCTCCTTCGGCCGGGACGCCGACCGAGGGCGGCGACCGCAGCACGCGCCGTGTTCGTGCCGCGGCCGACGCGCTGCGCGCGCTGATCCGCGATCTGCACGACACTGAGCACGGCGTCGCCGCGCCCTCCGCTCCGCCCCTCGATCTGACCATCGCCGCGCGCGCCCATCCGGCCGACGGATGGCGCCTGGAGTTCGATCCGCCCCTCGACGAGCAGCTCCGCGGCCAGCTCGCCGCGCTGCACGACCGCATCGGCGTGTATCGCGAGGGCGCCGTCTACTGCTACCGCTGTGAGTCCACCACCTGCCCGCACGCCGAGCCACCCACGCCGCTCTCCGTCTTCGCCGGCTACGATGCCGTCGGTCTGCCCGAGTGGCGCGAGCTGGCCCAGTGGCTCATCGCTCGCAACGACCCGCGCGCCGCCGACCTCTTCGCGCCACCGGCTCGTCCGCTCGCGGCCACGGCCGCCGGCCATGAGCTCCGCCATCGCCAACTGCCTGAGTTTGGCCGCTCCTCCCGCACCTACGCGATCCTCGGCCAGGTCGCCGCCGGCTATTTCCGCCGCCTCGGTGGTGACGACCCCGCCGATCGTTTCGCGCTCACCTTCCAAGCCGTCGAAACCCTCGGCCCCGGCGGCCGCCGCGAACTGCGGCTCAACACCGTCGCGCGTCTGCCCGGCGGCGCGCCGCTCGAGGCGTGGCTCGCCGGCGACCGCGGTACGGCCGTCGCCCGCGCGCGCGAAGCCGCCCGCCGCGCCCTCGCGCACATCGCGCTCGAAGCCGCCGCCCTGCGGTCCGCCGAACCCGCGCGTTTGCGCCGCGCCTTCTCCCGGATTCCCACCATCCTCCGCCGACTCGCCGACTCCATCGAGCGCGGCGAACGCCAGCTCGACCGCCGCACCCGCCATGCCGAGCATCGCCGCCAGCAGGACCGCCGCCCCGTTCATAAGGCCCTCGAGGACGCCGCCGCGGCCGCCATCGGCGCCTGGTACCGCGATGAGCGCGACGACACCCTCATCGTCTGCGGTCCCCAGGGCCGCGCCCATGTCTTCAACGAAGACGGCCGCCACGTCACCAGTTTCATCTTACCGCCCGGCGGCGCCGAATTCCGCGTCCGCACCGCGCGCTGGTCCCCGCTGCCCGCCGAGGACGTGAACCGCGTGCGCGCCGCCATTCGCGGAGGCGCCGCGTGAGCGCCCGTCGCACGGTGTCGCGCCCGCGCCCGCCCGGCGTCTGGATCCGGCGCACCGGCGAGCTCGTGACATGGCGCCCCTCCGCCGGGCCTGACCGACATGGCTTCTTCGCCCCCGCCCCACCCGGCGCAACGCCGGAGATCCCGCTCGCGGTCTTCGTCCACGGCATGTTCAGTAACTTTTACCGCTCGCCCCTCAAGCAGGCGTTCCTCGACATCCTGCCCGCCGCCGGCGTCCCGCTTCTCTCGATCAACAACCTCGGGGCCGAGAACGGCACGGCAAACGAGGTCTTCGAGGCCTCCATCCAGGACCTCGATGCGGCCGTCAGTTTCGCGCGCGAAATCGGCCGCCGGCGCGTCGCCCTCATTGGCCACAGCACCGGCGCCCAGAAGTCACTCCACTGGGCCGACCGCCGCCGCGCGCGCGCCCTCGCTGCGCTTGTTCTGCTCGCGCCCTGCGACGACTTCGCGATCGTGCGCCGGGAACTCGGCCGCCACTGGCTCACGACGCTGCGCCGCGCGCGCGCCCTCGTGCGCGCCGGTCGCGGCGAAACGCTGCTCTTGGCGCGCGACTCGATGCGCTTCACCGCGCGTCGTTTTCTGAGTCTCGCCGAGCCGCACCGCCGCGAGGCCGCTCTCTTCCGATACGACGGCCCCATGCGCGCCGTCCGCCGTCTGCGTTGCCCCACCCTCGCCGCGTTCGGCGACCGCGAACCCTATGCCGTCCGCCCCGTTCCCGAGATGCTCGCGCGCCTGCGCGCCCTCCGCCCCGACGGCCAGCTCGATACCGTCGTCATCCATGGCGCCGACCACAGTTTTCACCCGCGCGAGGCGGAGATCGCCCATATCGTCGCCAAATGGCTGCGGGGAACGACCTGCCGCCGTGCAATTCGCGCCGCCGCCCCCCGCACGCTAGACTAGATTTGCGCCCATAAGAGGAATGAATTCGATGAATCCTTCACCCGGCCGTGCGCGCTGGCTCCCGCTGGCGTTCCTCGCCGCCGCGCTCGCCTCGCCGTGCGTCGGCGCCGACGATCCCTACGCGTGGCGTCCTCTCTTCAACCGCCGCGACCTCACCGGCTGGACCAACACCGGCTACGTCCGACCCGGCCCGATCGTTGCCTATCCCGACCGTCCGCCGTCGACGCTGCCCACGAACGCGCCGCCCGGCCCCGCCATCTACCTCGGCGCCGGTGAGGACCTCACCGGCATCACATGGACCGGTGCGCTACCGCGCGTGAACTACGAGGTGCGCCTCGAGGCGATGCGCGTCGTCGGCGGCGACTTCTTCTGCGGCCTCACCTTCCCCGTCGGCACCAACCACGCCACGCTTGTCGTCGGAGGCTGGGGCGGCGCGATCGTCGGCATATCGAGCCTCGACGGCATGGATGCCTCAGAGAACGAAACCTCCTCCTTTATGGAGTTCGAAAACGGCCGCTGGTACGAGATCTCGCTGTGCGTCTACGCAGATCGGCTCATCGCGGACATCGGCGACCGCCGCGTCGTGGATGTGGATATTCGTGGCCGCCGCGTCCACATGCGCCCGGGCGAGATTGAAGAGGGCATCCCGTTCAGCATCTCCACCTGGCGCACCTCAGCCGCGCTGCGCAACATCCGCCTCCGAGCACTGCCGCCTCCGCCGCCCTCGCCATGAACCGCCTCGTGTATCTCGCGCTCGCGCCCGCCCTCGCGCTGGCCGCCGACCCCCCGGAGATCTCGGGTGCCCGCATCGCCGATGAACTCGCCCGATGCGCCCGCGAGGGCGGCGGCCGCGTCGTTGTACCGGCTGGCCTCCACCTCGTGCCGCCACTCACGCTGCCGCCCAACACCACGCTCCACCTCGCCGAGGGAGCCATCCTCCGCGGCATCGCGCCCACCCACCCCGCCGCGCTGATCACCGCGCGCGGCGCCACCAACATCGCCATCACCGGCCGCGGCACGCTCGAAGGACAGGCCAACCTGCCCATCCGGCAAGTCCGCCCGCTCGACCTCCATGCCTTCTCCCCCGTTGCCCACCACTCATTCGATTGGGATCCGAACGTCCCTCGTATCCGTAACATCGTGCTCTTCGAGGCCTGCACCAACGTCCGCATCGACGGCGTCACCCTGCGCAACGCCGGCTCTTGGACCATCCGCCTCAATGCATGCCGCGACGTCACGATCCGCGGCCTCACGATCCGCAACCCCCTCGAAGCGCCGTGCGTGGACGGCATCGATCCCTGCGACACCTCCGATGTCCTCATTGAGGACTGCGACATCGAAACCTCCGACGATGCCATCTGCTTCAAGAGCATGAAACGCCGCCCGATGCGCAACCTCACAGTCCGCAACTGCCGCCTCGTCACCACGTGCAATGCGATCAAGGTTGGCACCGATAGCGTGGGCGAGGTCGAGGATCTGGTCATCGAGCGCTGTCTCGTTGAAAGCATGCCCACCGCCAACGTGTACCGCTGCATCTCGGGCGTCGCGCTCGAAAGCGTGGATGGTGGCGCCGTCCGCCGCGTGCGCGTGCGCGATCTCGACATTCGCGGCGCGCGCAACGCGATCTTCCTGCGCGTCGGCCTCCGCCGCCCCCGTCCAGACCACGAGCCGCCCGCGCCGCAGTGTCCGGGCGTCGTCGAAGACGTGCTCATCGAGCGCGTCCGCGCCGAAGGCATTCGTATCGGCTGCCCCTTCGTCGGCGTGCCGGACCACCCCGTCCGCCACGTCGTTGTGCGTGACGTCGAGCTCACCGTCGAGGGCGGCCGCGACGCCAACGCGTGCCCGCTGCGCCCGCCGCTGCGCGCGGGCGACTACCCGGAGGCGCTGATGTGGGGGGAGCTGCCCGCCTGGGCCTTCTACCTTCGCCACGCGCGCAGCGTCACCTTCGAAAACGTCCGCATCCACGCGCTGTGCGCCGACAGCCGTCCGCCCGTCGTGCTCGATGACGCCGCCGGCATTGCGCTCGACGGCCTTCGCTGGGACCAGCGGCCCATCGAGCCGCGCATCGTGACGGACGCCGAGGTAGCCACGCCCACCCGGGAGACCCGTGAATGAAACGCTCCACTCATCCCTCTTCCGCCCACCTTTCACGTCGCGAGCTGCTCCTCGGACTCGGCGCGCTCGCCGCCGCCGCCACTCGCCGTGCGCCCGGCGCTGGCGCTCCGTCCCCATCGGGTGGCGCCCCCCTGCGCGACGAACTCACGCTGCAATCCGATCGCTTCCGCCTTGTGCTTGCCCCGCGCGACGGCGCCGGCATCCTGGCCTGGGCACTACGCCGCGGCAACGAGTGGCTCAATCTCTACCCCGATGTCCGCGATCCCGCGCTCCAGATGCGCTATGCAAGCTGGATGATGATCCCCTACTCGAACCGCGTCGCGAACGGCCGCTTCTCGTGGGCGGGGCGCGAATACCAACTCCGCAACGGCGAGAATCACGCGATCCACGGTGACGCCCGGAACCACCCCTGGACCCTCCTCGAACGTTCCGACTCCGCTGCCCGCCTCACCCTCGACACCCGCGCCGTTCCCGATTTCAACTGGCCCTGGGCCATGGAGCTGACCGCCGAGATCCGCCTCGATGGCCCCGCCCTCATCCAGCGTCTCCGCATCGTCAACCGCGGCGACTCTGCCATGCCCGCCGGCTTCGGCTGGCACCCCTACTACCGCCGCCACCTCACCCGCGACGGCGAGCCCGTCCGCATCGCCTTCCAGGCCGCCGGGGTCTGGCCCGATCCCGACGGCGACTGCCTCCCCGACGCGCCGCTCGCCCCCCTGCCACCCGACCTCCGCTGCGCCAACGGCTGCCTCGTGCCCACCGACCGCCGCTACGACACCTGCCTCGGCGGGTTTGACGGCCGCGCCACGATCGAATGGCCCGACAGCGGCATCCGCCTCCGCTATGAATGCTCCCCCAACGTCCGCCACCTCGTCTATTTCAACCCGACCGAGCGCCCCGTCTTTGCACTCGAACCCGCCGCCAACGCGAACAACGGCGTCAACCTCGCCGCCCGCGGCTGGGAGGGCCATGGCGTGATCGAGCTTCCGGCCGGCGAAGCGCTCGACGCCGAATTTGTCACCCGCGTCGAACTCGACCGCGACGCCTGACGCGCCACCCACCCATAATGCCGCCGCGATGAAGCCCCTCCCCGATCATTCGCACCATCTCGTCTACTGCCTGAACATCCATCCCGGGGAACGCTGGGCCGATCAGATGGCGGCGATCGAGTCGGCCGGCGTCGAGCTGCGCCGCCGCCTCGCGCCCGACCACCCATTCGGACTCGGTTTACGCGTCTCCGCCCGCGCCGCCCGCGAACTCGAACGCTCCGGTCAGTCGGACACCGTCCGCCGCCGGTTCGACGAGCTCGGACTGTACGCCGTCACCATCAACGGCTTTCCGTACGGCCGATTCCATGGCAGCCCCGTCAAAGAGCGCGTGTACGCACCCGACTGGCGCACCGAGGCGCGTGTCGCCTACACGCGCCGGCTCGCTCGCCTCCTCGCCGCCTGGCTGCGCGAAGATGTGCCCGGCTCCATCAGCACGGTCCCCGGCTCGTTCGGACCGTGGATGCGTGGACGCACCGCGGTCGCGGCGATCGTCCGCCGCTGGATGGAGATCGTTCGCGAACTCGACCGCCTTCGCCGGGCAACCGGCCGCCACATCGTGCTCGCGATCGAGCCCGAACCCGACTGCTGGATCGAGACCGCCGCCAGCCTGGTCGAAATCTATGAGCACTCTGTGATCCCGATCGGCGCACCGCATTTAGCCCGCGCCGCCGGCGTCTCGCTCGCCGCCGCCGAGCGCATGATCCGCGCGCACCTCGGCGCCTGTCTCGACACCTGTCACCTCTGGGTCAACGGCGAGAACTTGGCCGCCGCGCTGCTTCGCGTATCCCGCGCCGGCATTCCGGTCGCGAAACTGCAGATCAGCGCCGCACCCGCCGCGCCGAACACCGCCGCCGGCCGCCGCGCGCTCCGCCGCTTCGCCGACCCCGTGTACCTCCACCAAACACGCGCGTGGGACGGTTCTCTCGAGCGCGCACGGTGGACCGATCTGCCCGACGCGCTCGCTGAACTGCGCACCGCGCCGCCGCGCTGGGAGGTGCGCACCCACTGCCACATTCCGCTGTTCCATTCGCCCGTGCCGCCACTCCGATCCAGCGCGCGCGCCCTCGATGCGCACGTTTGGGCCGAAGCGCTCCGCTCAACGAACGTCTTCGAAATCGAGACCTACACCTTCTTCGCGCTTCCCCAATCCGTTCGGCCCCGCAACGTGGTGGACTCCATCGAAGCCGAATACCGCTGGTGCCTCCGCCGCCTCCGTTCCGCGCGGTGATCGACCACCGAGCAGCGGCGCGCGACGCGCCCAACGCCGGGAGGGTCAGCCGTCCACTCGCGGACCGGTTGGGCGGACGCGGAAGACCCCCGTCCCTCCCCGCCGACAACCCCGGCGTTCCGAACGCAGCCAGAACACATGCGCCGGGCGGTTTGCGCAAGCGTCAGCGAATCCTCTAACCGAAAGCGTTTAAGTGCCCACCGTTCCAATGCCGTCCCCGATTCTCCCGTCGTGGTTCTCCCTCCGACGTCTGTCCGTCCGCGCCGGCGCACCTCGCTCCGGCGGCAACATCCTGCCTCATCCGCCGGTCGCGGGACGGGCGTCGGGCGCGTGTACGATGATCGCGCGCTCGGGTTCGGCAGGGCATTCCGCTTCACACGCGCCGCAGCCCGTGCACTGGTTCGGGTTCACCACGATCCGCGAATCGAACCCGTCGGTCTCCACAGTGATCGCGTCGTAGGGACATACCGCGCGGCAGATCGCGCACTCCCGTCCGTCCGTCAGCCAGCAGATCGGATGCCGCACCTCGGCCCGACCGATCCGTAGCCCCACTTTCTCGGCCGCATTCGCAATCGGACGCAGCGCGCCGCTCGGGCAGACGTGACTGCACCGAACACAGTCGGGCCGACAAAAGTCATCAGAATAGTGCAGTCGGGGCGTCCACCATGAGGTCCATCCCGCCCCGTCGCTTCCTGTGTCGGGACGGATGATCCGCGCGGGACACACCGCGACGCACTGACCGCACCGCAGACACAGCGCCCGGAAGTCGGATTCGGATGCGGCATTCGGCGGCCGCAGCAATCTTCGCGGTGCACTCGCGGCCCACACGGCGCCTCCACCTCCCGCGCCCAGTCCGAACGCTCCGAGGCCGACCAGCAACCGACGCCGCGCGAACGATCTTGGGGCCGAACCTGTGCCCTCCGCGGCGAGCCCGTCCCGGACCGGTTGGAGGAGATCCTGAAGCGCACCCAGAGGGCACACCGAGCCACACCACGCGCCCGGCCGCAGCAGCGAGATCAGGACCGTCACCGCCAGCGATGCTGCGGAAATGAGCGCCGCACCGGTCCTCACCCACACCAGCCTCGCGCCCGCCCTGGCCATCACCAGCGGATCAAGCCACGCGCCCCATGCCACGCCGACCACCGCCAATCCTATGCCCGCCGCCAACACGGCCATTCCGATCACCGGCGGCCACCTGCGCCCGCATGGTCCCGGCCGGCGCGACACAAGATCGAGTACAGGGCCGAGCGGACATGCCCACCGGCAGATCGCACGCCGCCGCACCCGCGTCCATAGCGCCAGCGGAAGCGCCACCAGCAGCGGCCACACGAATGCGCGGGCCGCCAGCGCCGTGATCCCCGCCGCGTACGGACCGGCGGCCGACAGGACGCGCGCCACGGGGACCGGCAGACCCGGCCACGCGAGCAGCAGCCAGATCGCGAGGGCCAGCCAGCGCACATCGCGCCGCCTCACCGCAGCAGGAACTCGTTCGTTCACCGACCAATCCAACCCGCGGACTCCGTGCGTCGGGCGCGCACCACGACCGCACGGGTTCGCGCCCAGAGTATAAGGGAGCCGGCCGCCCAGCTCTCCCACATCCTCGGCATGATCTCCGGCTGCGCCCCCCTGCCTCTTCGCAGCACAAGACACGTGAAGCCATCGCCGCCCTGCTCGCTCTCGGTGCCGGCGACCCCGTCGGTCAGGTGCTCCCTGGCACGAATGGATGCGCTCGACCGGGGCAACGACCTCACCTGTTCTCATCCTGGCGAACTGGCGACTCGCCAAGACCGCTGGCGCGGAGTTATTCAGCCCGCGCGAGACGCGCGCGCGCCCCCGACCGATCGCGCCGGCTCGCCCCTCTTGAGCCTCGCCGACCCCGCAGCGGTGACGAGATCTGGCTGGCCGGCGTGCGGTGCCCCTCCGCCCCTCGCTGGGAATGGCCATCCGATCGGCCGTCGGACCGGCCCTTGAGATGTGCGCGTCGCTTTCGATACTCGCGCCCGCCGTTTACCTGCATGGCGCGCAGTTTCTCGTCGCCAACCGATTAAGTGCGGCCCAGAGCGCTGGAGAGAGCAGCTCCTTCGCCCCCCTCTACGTCTGGGAGAGCACTGGCATATGACGGGGCGCGCTCGGCGCAAACTCTGTCGTCGCGCTTGGCCGCCACGCCCTGAGCACCATCGCCGAGATCTGGACCATCAGCGCCGGCGTTCTTACGACCTCGACCTGCCGCGCCACGGCGCCCGCCCGCTCCCAACGGCCCGCCACAACTGCCCATGCGTTGGCCGACGGCTTTGTCGCCCTTGCGCTGGCCGTGGGCGCATCACCGTTTCACCGCGAACAGCTGTGCAATTTCATTCGTATTCCCTGGTCGCGGATGCAACCTCGCCGCGGGCGAATCGGGCGATCCCCTCCAGCGGCAGCGAACACGTGGTCGTCGTCGACGGCTGACCAGTGCTGCCCGTGCCGGAATCCGACCGTCTCGGTGCACCGAACCTCGCCCACATCCCCTGTCCGCGCCACTGCGGCGCGCGTCTCGTTATTGCCGCGCACCATCCGCACTTCAGTGAGGAAGGGACACGGATCGGTCGGCAGGGACCGAACACGATCTTCTCCCACGCGGCAATCCGCGCGGCGCTTTCTGGCCGAATTCGGAGATCCGTCACCTGGGCCGCGGCGCAGAATGCACCGTCGAAGATCGTTCGGCGATGCGGCTGGACCTCCAGCGGCAAGGTGGCCACAACATCAACCTTGTTCGCTTGGTTCGCAGCCCACTCCGCGGCACACCTCCTGAAGGCGCTCGACATTGCCGGCGGCCGCGGCCTGTGCACCCTCAACACCTGCGGATACAAACAGGTCGAGAACATCCGCCGGCTCGACGGCACCGTGGATATCTACGCGCCCGACATGAAGCTCTCGGGACGCCGCACCGCGATCTGTGCCTCCGCGGCCGCACCTCCTACCCCGAGACCACGCGGGCCGCCGCGCCGGAGCTGCACCGACCGGTGCAAGTTGCGCGCACGCCGCCCGACGGCATCATGCGGTGCGGACGGATGAACCGGCACCTCGTGATGCCCAATCACGTCGAGAAGTCGCTCCGGATTCTCGCATCGATCGCCGAAAACTGACCGAACGATGCGTACGTCAACATCACAGCCCAGTCCCATCCCGGCCACCAAGCCTTCCGTCCTCCCGAGATTGCGCGCTGGGTGTCGAAGGAGGAATACCGCCGGATGGTCCCACAGGCTGGCGAGAGTCGGGCTGACAAACCTCGATTTCTGCGCCGTCGCCTCACTTTGATGCCCGTGCCGCTCACCGTCGTGCGTCTCGGCGAGGCCAGGGGCCGCCTTCGCCACGGCCGATCCGCCGAGCGCCTCGGTCAGCACGGCGATCGAAAGGCGATACGATCGCCTCCTCCATGCCCGGCGTCAGCGGCATCGCCGCACGCCCTCGCCCGTTCCATCCTCCGTGAGAGTGCAGAAACTCTACCAGCCTCTTCGATGCCGGCGTGAGTCGGACGATGGGCATGAGCACGATCTATGCGGTCAGTCCCCCGTCGCCCCGCTTGCGCAGGACGATTGCGGGCAAGTCGCTTCAAGCAACAAGAGCTGCGCGGACGCGGCGCGCGGCAAGCGCGGCGTATGGAGTGCAGTGCCCAGCGCAGCGCGCCATCGCTTGGGCGTGCGGCGGCGCGGTCGACGTCAACGTGGTGCCGCAGTGCCGCCGTTCGTCCGGCGGCTCGCGATCGTGCGCGCCGTGGTGATCGCCGCACGGACCGAGTGCCACCTTCGGGTACGACCGCGATCTCGGGTACCGCACTTGAGCCCGAACGATCGTCGGCCTCTGCCGTCAGGGCGAACGACGTTGTTGCCGCGCCAGCGCCCAGAGGAAGGCCGGGATGATTCGCAAATAGCGCGGCGCCAACCGGCGCGGTTCCTGCAGCATCCGATGCGCCCATTGCAGACCGCAGCGTTGAACCCAGCGCGGAGCCTCGCGACGCGAGCCGGCGAGAATATCGAACGCCGCACCGACTCCGATGACGACGATGCCGTGGCCAGGTGCCGGTGTCGGCCGCCGCACGTGAAGGCGCCTCGCCAACTCCGCCGCCATCCGCTCCTGCTTCGGCGTGCTCAATCCCAGCCAAACCAGGCGAGCATCGGACTTCAGCACCTTCGCGACCATCTCGTCCCACTCCGGCTCCGCGAGCGGCCGGAACGGCGGCACCCAAAATCCGGCGATCGCTGTCTGCGGGTAGTCACGGCGGAGCCGTTGGGACAGGCCCTCGAGGCGCTCGGCCGTCGAGCCGGCCCAAAAGTGGCCGATGGGCCGGCCGGCGGTGCGCCGTAGCATCTCGCGGACCAAGTCGGGCCCGTACACGCGGCCCACCTGCGCCAGTCCACGGCGCCGCGCGATCCACACCAGCGGCATGCCGTCCGGCACCGTCAGGAGCGACTCGTTGTGAATCTTGCGCAGCGCGAGGTCGTCGCAGCACTCCATCACCCCATGCACGCCCGTGACGCATACGTAGGTGATGCCGCCGCACTGGACGGCGTCGAGGATTCGACCGGCCGCGCGCTCGAGGTTGACCGCGCTGATGCAGACGCCCAGGACTTCAAACCGCGGATCGTCGGCCGGAGCGGTAATCGCGACCACCGCGCCCATGGGGTTATCGGGCGCCCTCGCCGCGCACCACTGCCCACAGGGTGTGGACGAGAATCGTCACGTCGAGCCACACGGACCAGTTGCGCACGTAATACGCATCCCAGCGGCCGAGGGTGTCGGCATCGGTCTCGCTGCGACCGCGAATTTGCCAAAGACCGGTCATGCCTGGCCGCACGCGTTCCCGCAGCGCACGGACACTCGGCGCGAGCGCGGCATGGTGCAGCGGTGGAAGCGGCCGCGGCCCGACCAACGACATGTCGCCGCTCAACACGTGCCACAATTGGGGCAGCTCATCGAGCGACCAGCGGCGAAGCCAGCGCCCGATGGGTGTGATCCGCCAGTCGTGGGCGAGCTTCCCGCGCGACTCCCATTCGCGGCGTAGATCCGGATCCCCCCTCAGGCGCTCGGCGAGCTGGGTCTCCGCATCAGGCACCATCGTTCGCAATTTCCACATGCGAAACCGCCGACCATTTCGCCCCACTCGCTCCTGGCCAAACAACGGTTTCCGACGATCCCCAGCCCACACCATCACGGCCAGGAGGGCGGTCAGCGGCACCCAAAGGGGCGCCGCGATCATCACGGCGATGAGATCCACTGCCCGCTTTAGCGCGCGCGCGCGCAGATCCAGAAGGTTGTTGGTGGTCTCGAGTCCGAGCAGACCCGAAAAATCTCTCGGCTGAACCCACACGGAGGGCGCATCCAACACATCCGGCAGCACGATGAGTCGCCGATACGCCGACAGCGTTGTCTCCATCACGCGGCGTCGGGTTGGTTCGTTCAATCCTTGATCCACAAAGAAGGCCGTGTCCACTTCGGAGGCGACCTCGTCCCATCCGCCCAGCCGCGGTAGATCGTTGACCGCCACATCCCCAAACACCCCGCACAACCGATAACCGAGTTCCGGTTCATGGGTCAGAACTTCGGCGAGACCCTCGGCCAGCGATCCCTGCCCGTACAGCACCGCGCGCCCCCCCCACCATGGTTGTCGCGCGGCCAGCGAGCGAACGCTTGAGCGGACCACCGGCATCAGCAACGCCGCCGAGAGATATGCGACGAGGTAGGAACCTCGGCTGGCCGCATCGCCCATCCGTCCCACGAAGACGGCCACGGCCACCACGCCGAAGAGCAATCCGAGCACTTGCTCGATCTTGCGCAATTCCGCCGCCGCGTTCAGCCCCCATCCCGGCGCCAGCCCCCCCCACATCGCGGCCAGCCACCACGCCGGAATCACCAATAGACTGTAGCGGAGCGACACGCGCAGCCCAGCAATCCAGTGCATGATGACGTCGCCCAGCAGCAGCGAGGCCAGCAACGCCACGGAGTCGGCCGCGAGCATCAGCGCCACGTTGCTCCACCATCGTCCGGAGTTCACTGCCATGGGCATCGTCCCCCTATCTTGAAATGCCCCCCGGAACCTGTCGAACCCGCGCACATCGCCCGACGCCGAATCCGCAGGCCCGAACCGATTCAGTCGCCCGGTGCCAGATGCCTCCATCCGCCGGCGGACACGACCGACCGTCGTCCACGGAGCGTCGCGATGATCGTCATCCGAGGACGCCTCACCTCGCCCAGCGGCGGTTGACCCTGCTGCAGCTCACCAACCAATCCACTCGGTGTATCGAGGACCTCAACCGCACACGCCGCTCTGCCATTCAAAATACCCTTCGGTCATACCCGGTTTGTGTGATATTGACACCATTCCCATGTGCGCTAAACTTCCAGCCATGGGCTGGGTGCTACAGCGTTGGAGTCGGGCGGTCCTGTATTTGCTCGCCACTGACATCATCGCGGTGTTTGCGGCCTTCGGGCTTGCATTACGCCTCCGGTTCCGCCCGTTCATCAACCTCATTGAACTCCGGGAAGGGTACGTGCTGCCTGAAGTCGCCTTGGTCGCTGGCTTCGCAGCGGTTGGAGTGCCACTGGTGTTCCGCGCGTATCGCCTCTATCAGCGCCGCGTGTGGCTCTCTCGGTCATGGACGGCGGTGCAGTTGGCGAAGGCCATCGGGGTGCTTCTTGGTGTCTATCTAATTCTTCAATACGCAACGAAATCTCCCCTCTTTGTCGAATCCCGGCTGGTGATTCTGATGTGGGGCGTGTTCGCGCTTCTGAGCACGAGCATCAACCGCCTGCTGGTTTTTCCCGCGCTGCTCTCGCTGGCAGCCCGCAGTGCGCTTCACCGACGGATCGGTGTGGTGGGAGTCAACGAGGCGAGCATCGCGTTCGCGCGCCGCGTCTGCAGCCAAAAACACCGCTGGCCCGTCAACGTCGTCGGTTTTCTCGACGACCACCGTCCAGCGGGCACCGAGGTCATTGATGGGTTGCCCGTGCTTGGCTCGTTGAACCAGTTAGAACGGCTTGCGGACCTGTACAACCTCGAAGGCGCTGTGCTGATCGCCGACGAGACGAATCCGGAGGATCTGCTCGACGCGATCGAACGGTGCGTGCAGGTGTTCGGCTGGGTGGATGTTCACACCGAGCGAACGCGTCCCTTGGCCCTACATCTCGACCCCGACACCTACTTTGATATTCCGTTTTTGCGGATGCGCGGAATTCAAACGGGCCCCGCCGTGATGCTCCAGAAACGCATCTTCGATGTCGTGGTGTCCTCGCTGGCCATCCTGGGGCTCTCGCCCGTCTTCCTCTTGATTGCATTGGCGGTGCGGCTCTCGTCGCCCGGACCGATCCTATATGTAAGCGAACGCATCGGCCGGAACGGTCGTCCATTCCGCTTCTACAAATTCCGCTCGATGTATGTGGGCGCGGATCGCGACGCGAGCCGCACGGCCGCGCTGGCAGAGGGCTACGCCAATCCGGATAAGCCGATGCCGACCAAGGTGGTCAATCTCGCGATGGTCACGCCGGTGGGGCGCTTCCTTCGCCAGTGGGCACTGGACGAGCTACCGCAATTGTTCAACGTTCTGCGCGGCGACATGTCGCTGGTGGGCCCGCGTCCTCTGCCTCCATCGGAATACAATCTGCAGACCGACTGGCAAAAATCCCGTTTTCAGGTCAAGCCGGGCTGCACAGGCCTCTGGAAGATTCACGCCGCGCACGATCAGGAAATGTCCTACAGCACCTCGATCCTGTACGACATTTACTACGCCCGGAACGCCAACCTTCTGCTCGACATCGCGATCCTGTGGAAAACCGCGTGGGTGATTCTCAGCGGCCGCGCCGACGGTTTGAGCGTCGCCGCCCGCCGCGCGGTGCCGGCGGCGTCGGTGTCCTCGCCCGACTCCGTGTCGCCCCCGCCCAATCGGCTCAAAACGCCGGTCGCGTAGTTTCGGGCGGGGTCGGCACGGATCCCGAGCCTCACGCCGGCCGGTCGAAAAACTCCCGCACCGAGCCCACAACCGCTTCGATTTGAGTTTCGGTCAGCTCCGGGTAGATCGGCAGCGAGAGCACCTCGCGCGCGAGCCGCTCGGCCACTGGGAACTGCCCCTCACGCCATCCCCGATCGCGGTAGGCCGGTTGAAGATGAATCGGCACCGGATAGTGAATCAGCACGCCGATGCCCCGAGCGCGCAAATGCTCAAGCAGTCCGTCCCGCCGGCGGGTTCGCACGACATAGAGATGCCAGACATGCTCGACATCGGGTCGCACCTCGGGCAGTACGAGGTCGCCGACGCCCTTCAGCAGCTCCCCATACCTCGCCGCGATCAGCCGGCGGGCCTGGTTCCAATGGTCGAGATGCGGAAGCTTGGCGTTGAGCACCGCCGCCTGCACAGTGTCGAGCCGGCTGTTCTCGCCGAGTTCTTCATGGAGGTACTTCACGCGCGAGCCGTAGTTCCGGAGCGTGGCGATCCGCTCGGCAAGCTCCACATCATGGGTCGTCACCGCACCGCCATCCCCGTACGCGCCGAGGTTCTTGCCGGGATAAAAACTGAACGCAGCGATCTGGCCCAGCGAGCCGCAGGGGCGCCGGCGATACCGCGCGCCATGCGCCTGGGCCGCATCCTCAATGACCGACAGGCCATGCCGACCCGCGATCTCGAGAATCGGATCCATCTCCGCCGGTTGCCCATACAGATGCACCGGCAGGATCGCGCGCGTACGGTCGGTGATCGCCGCCTCGATCTGCGCCACGTCCATGCAGAAGGTCCGTTCCTCGCAATCCACCAACACGGGCCGCGCACCGACGGCTGAAATGGCGAGAGCCGTGGCGACGAAACTGTTCGCGACCGTGATCACCTCGTCGCCCGGCCCGATGTTCACCGCGCGCAGCGAGAGCTTCAGCGCGTCCAAGCCGGACGCCACGCCCACCGCTCGCGCTGTACCGCAGTAGGCGGCATATGCGCGTTCAAACTCGGCGACCTCCCTGCCTAGGATGTAGTCGCCGCGAGCGAAGACCCCCTCCAGCCGCCGCCGCACCTCCGGCTCGATCGCACGGAACTGCGCGACCAGATCCACCAGTGGAATGGACATCTCCATCCCTGTGCTCCGGGCCGCCTCAACGGGGCCCCGTCAACACCTCGCCGTCCACCAGGCTGGTGCACGCCGCCCAATTCGACCCGCTCATCACCTCGCCCCGCCAGCCCACTTCCAGCAGTTCAATCGCACCTGTCCCGGCGGCCACCACCAGCGGGGAGCGCGAAAGCACCGTCCCGGCCGGCCCCCGACCTCTCGTCACCCGGCATCGTCGCACCTCCGCCCGTTCCCCGCGCAGAGTCAACCACGGCATCTGCAAGGGCGGAAATATCCTCGCGCGAATCCATGCGCTCAGCGCTTTCGCGGGCATCGACCAGCGAATGCCGGTGTCGGTAAAGTCGATCTGCCCCGGCGGATGGTAGCTCGAAAACTGTGCCTCCTGCGGGGCGGGCGTGAGACGCCGCTCCATGATGCTCGCCGCCGCTGACCGCAAGAGCTCCTCCCCCTGCACGAGGGACTCACCGTACAGATCCCACGCCGTGCTGTCCTCGCGGACCGGCCACAGCGCTTGAGCCACAATCGGGCCGGAGTCGATCCCTTCATCCTCGATCAGGTGGAGCGTCACGCCCATCGTCGTGAGGCCATCCAGCAACGCCCAGGCGAAGGGATCGCAGCCGCGCAGCAGCGGTAGTGGCGCGCTGTGCCAATTCACCACCCACCACCGCTCGCCGCTGACCAGAGGCGGCCGCAACACCGCGGCACATTGAACACTGAAGATCACTCTCGGTGACAGCCCCAGGAGCCGTTCCACCACGTCGGGCGAGTTCGGGTTCTTCGGCTGCAGAAGGGACACGCCCGGCAGATACCCCGCTTCCCGAGCCGCCCTCACCAGCGACTCGCGCCATGTGTCCGCGCCCGTATCCCGTGGATCCGCTACCACCAGCGGAACGCTGATCCCGCACTCCCTCAACACCCGGAGCGCCCGAACCGCGGCCGTTCCGTTCCCAATCACTACCGCATCCGCCATGCATCCCCCGTCCGTCCAGCGCCGGCCCGAACGCTCCATTCAGTTACATTCAGTTACAACCGAACGCCGTTCGCCGGTGAGCGAGGTCGGCACCGCCGAGCCCGCCCTCACCAGGCGCTCAAACGCCAGCCGATCCCGGACGTAATCGCGCTCGTCGTAGTCGAGGCTGGCTATGGCTAGAAGATCGGTCCCTGGCGCAAACTCCCGCACAACGCGCCACACCTGTGGTGGCAAGTACAGCCCAACATCTCGGCGTTCGAGCCTCACTGACGCAGAATGGCCAAGCCCGTCGTCCAGCTCGACCGTGCAGGCTCCCCGCAGGCAGACCAACACCTCCTCGGTCGCATGGTGGGCATGCCCCCCACGCACATCCCCCGGCCGGATGTCGGTCATGTACAGGACCTTCCGGATCGCAAATGGGAGCCCGTCGGGACGATCGCCGGGCTGGAACATGATCAGGGTTCCGCCGACGTTGCCGTGTTTTTCCACAAACGGAATCAGCCGGTACAGCTCCATCGGCGGCCACCTCAATCCAGCCCCAGCTTCCGCCGGTACATCGCGACGTACTCCGGAAGATAGTCCGCCAGCGTCCGCTGGGGACGCCAGCCGAGCGCCCGCACTTTCGAGCAGTCCACGGAGTAACGCAGATCCTGACCGGGACGATTCGGTATGAACACAAAGGCATCCTTCGGATCCACCCCGACGGCCTGAGCCGCCATCTCAGCTGCCTCCAGCACGGAGTGCTCCTCGTTCGACGAGACGTTGTAGATCTCCCCTTCCCGCCCCCGCTCCAACAGAGTCAGAATTGCCTCGCAGTTGTCCTCCGCATAGAGCCACTCGCGCCGGTAGCTGCCATCCCCATGGATGGTCATTTTGCGGCCGAGCAATAGATATTCGATCGTCTTCGCCAGCAGCTTCTCCGGATATTGGCCGAAACCGTAGTTGTTACAGCTTCGAATGATCATGACTCGGAGACCGTAGGTTTGTTTCCAGCCGAGCACGAGTTGATCCGCCGCCGCCTTGGACGCCGAATACGGATTCGACGGGCACAACCGGTCGCCTTCGCGGAAGGAGCCCTCGTGAATGGTGCCGTACACCTCGTCGGTCGAGATTTGCACGAAGACCGGCCGGTCTGTCTCGTCCTTCGCGCGGACGAGCTCGAGGAGATTGTATACTCCCCGAACATTACTGTGAAAGAAGTCGTGGTTCGCAAGGATCGAGTTATCCACATGCGACTCGGCGGCGAAGTTGACGATGTAGTCCATGCCGACGGGCAGGTGTTTCAACTCGGCGATGTCGGCCCGAATGAACTCGTAGTGCGGGTGGGAATCGAAATCCAGATCCGTTCGCGCCGCGTAGGTCATCTTGTCCACATTGACGACGCGGTAGCCGCGCTCCAACGCCATGCGGACAAAGTACGAACCGATGAATCCAAGCCCACCGGTCACCATAATTCTCTTCATCGTGCTGCTCCAGAGACTCCACCGGCGCGCCCCATACTTGGCGCGAATCGCGTCACCATTGGCCGACCATTACAAATCGCTCACATGATAGCCGATCTGGCCAGGGCGTGCACCATCGCCTCTTCGACCTCGGCCACGGAGATCGACGGCATGCACGAATCATGTGGGCGCACGCAGCGCTTCTGTACACAGGGAGCGCACGGAAAGCGCTCCTGATGATGGATCACGACGCTGCCGGCCGACCTTGGCCGGTACAGGCTCACCACCCCCGGCCCGAACAGGGCGACCACCGGCACACCCAACCATTCCGAAGCGAGGTGAACGGCCGCGCTGTCGGCAGTGACAACCAGATCCGCGGCTCGCAATTCGTCACGGAACTCGGTCAAGTTCGTACGGCGCACAACCACGCGGGGCGGCACTGCCCCGCCCAGCCGTTCGAGCGTCGCCGCATCGGCGTCGCTCCCGATCAGGCGCACCTCGATATCGCCCGCCTCCGCAAGCCGACCCGCCAGCTCGCCCCATCGCCCCTCGGGCCAGCAACGGAAGGTCCAGCCCGCACCGACGCAGAGTACGACACGGCGAGGAGCGCCCGATCGTCGCGGAGTGCGAGCCGGCGGCCCCGACGAGGGCCGAGCCCCTAACGCCCGAAGAATCGCGTCGTGCATCTCCACCCGATGGGCGAACCGGTCGCAGTCGACCGGCCGGGTCAGCAGACGCCCTCGCAACTCGATGTTCGAGGCCAAATACCTTGTAAGTCCAACCCGCGCACGACACCCCGCCAGCAGCAGGGCGACCTGGCTTCGCACATCACCACGCGGATCGATGCCAAGATCAAACGACCATCGCCGCAAGCCTCGGAGAAATCGAAGCGTCTCGCTCCAGCTCGCCCGCGGCGGCGGCAGGTCCGTCCACGGGAACACGAATCGGTGCACCCGAGCCACGCGGGGATCCTTCTCATACAGTGGTGCCGCGACCGGGCTGAGCAGAAGGTGCACCTCCGCCTGCGGAAACCGCTCTCGCAGTGGATCCAACATGCCCACCAGCAAGGCGGCATCGCCCAACCGAAACGGCTCACAAATCAAAATACTCGAGACCGCGGCACCAAGCGGCCGCGTCGACATGGCCAGCGGCCAAAAACTATGCTCCACGAGCCAACTCGCCCGGTGTTTCCAGCGACCGTAGGTTACCAAGCGAAAGCATTCTTGCCCAATCATCTGCTCTGATGGTTTCTCAGCGGGAAAAGCGTGTCGCCCGCGATTCGCGTTCGCCGTGCTTCAATTTCCAGCGCCCTTGGACGTCGCGGTATGCGCTCTCCAACCGATCTACGATCACGGGCCAGGAAAAGTCTCGCTCCGCCACGGAACGTGCAGTCTGACCTAAGTTCGCACGAAGATCGGGCTCGCCATACAACCGTTCGATCGCATCGGCCATCGCTTCCGCGCTTGGTTCACATAACAAGCCCACCGCGAAGGAGTTGAACAGCCATCGGATGTCCCCCACCGGGTTCGTGATCGTGGGGCGGCCGCTGGCCATATATTCGCCGATTTTGTGTGGCCAGCGGCCTCGATTCGCGATGCTGTCCCGTAATGGCAGCAGGAAAACATCAGCACACAAGAGCGCCTTAATTAACTTTGGACGGTCTAAAAACCCGAGATGTCGAACATGGTTGTGCAGTCCCGCCGATTGCAGTCGTTCGCGAAATCTTTTGAGTTGATGCCCCGTCATCACCAACACGAGCTGCGGGATCTTCTGACACGCAAGCTGGATCGCGTGCAAAACTAAATCCACATCCATCGTCGCATCCGCTGCAGAATACATGGCCACGAATGCCGTCGGCGCGATGCCGAACGCCTCTCGAAACGCAGTTGGAGGACACAGGGGAAATGCAGATACGTCCACACCACCCCGCAGGATGGTGATCGTGTCCTGAGGCACACCGAGCCCGATGGCACGTTGCGCGAGGGACGAGCTGATGACCGTCGTATGATTCGCTTGCGGCCGAAAATGCTCTTCGAACCACGTTTCCACGCCGCCGAATAACAACTGATACCAGCGAGGACGACGTTCGCGGATCAGTCCCCCCCGCCCCCACCAGTCGTTCCAGTCAATGACCAGAGGCGCCGGAGCCCGACGCAAGAGCGAACAGACGGGGTAAATTGTCGTGGGACGCGTCTCAAAAGCGTGGATCAGGTCATAGGAGCGGCGCCGCAAGTACTTCATGCGCCACATGGTTTCCCAAATATCCCATCCGGAACGCGCAGAACCGATGAGCAAATCGGGGGCTTCGACCACTTGCACGCCGTCGTGGGTGGACACTTCCGGGCGAAGCCGCCGCCATTCATGGGTGCACAACAGCGTAACCGAGTAACCCCGCCGAACGAGCTCTCGAGCCCAGGCCCCCGACCGAAACTCAGTTTTCCAGCGGCGGTGATGAGATACAAAAAGAAGGTTCACCCCGTCGAACACCCATCAGTCGTGCGGGACCGGCCACCTCCAGCCCGGCCGGCGTACTTCGAACCGAGTCAGGACAGGCGGCCAACCCCAATAGAGGCGGTAGCGCAAATCGCGCGGAGGGAAGAACCCGCCGGCGGCGGCACGCCGTACCCGGACTCCAATCTGCCACAGAGCACGGCTCAAGCGTAGCCAGCGTGGCCATCGTTGTTTGAGCTGAGACATCTCCTCCAGCGATGCTTTCGTCAATCCCAAATTCGTTCCCGTCCAGATGTACGCAGAGAGCACACGTCGAATCCGTCCGATCTTCGGCCCGGTCTGCAGAAGCTTCACCAGCAACTCTTCGTCTCCGACCATCCGCCATCCGGGAGAAAATCGCCAGCCCGCATCGAAGAAGCGGCGGCGAAAAAACAAAACGCACGAAGGGACATAAAGATGAGTGGCCGCAATACTGCGCCAGGTCGGCCATGCCCCTCGTCTCCAGGCCAAGCATCTGCCGTCGGGACCCACCATGATGTAATCGCCGAACCAAATGGAGACCTCGGGATGGCCAATTGATGCAAGCTGGACCGCCTCCAGCGTTCCTTCAAGATATTGCTCGTCTGCATTCAGCCAAGCAATCCATTCGCCGGTGGCCGCATCGAGCCCCCGGTTCAACGCATCATACATTCCCTGGTCGGGAGAGGAGACCCACCGGAGGATGTAACGTCCGCCGCCCTCCTTTCGACAGCCGTCCGGAGCCAGCGACTTCAGCCAGGCGATTGTCCCATCGGACGACCCGCCATCGAGAACGATATGTTCGATCTCGACTCCAGCCTGGTCCGCAACCGACGCGACACACCCCGGAAGCCACCGGATCGCATTCAGCGCCGGAGTCAGAATCGTCAATCGCATGGGCGAGCCACGGCCACCGAATGATGACGAGCCGTGCGGCGATCATGTAGCCATTCACCCGCGAGGACGTAGTAACTGGACACCAAGTATTGAAGTAGCCCTCGAACAGACCGCCAGTTGCTCGGCCGTCGTGGGATCGGTGCCACTAAATTCATATCTCGCATAATTGCCGACAATTCTCTCAAGTACGGATGGTAGATATATTTCACTATCTTGCGACTCGCATACGCGCCGAGAGGCAACAACCGGTCATAAAACACGTAAGGGTTAATACATCGAAGGCCGTGAAAATGATAAAAAACCAACGGGTCGCCATGCACCAACACGTGCCCGTTTTGGACGTCCAATTTTGCCGCCCCCAAATTCCAGGGGGCAAGCCCCGCACCCCAATGGCGCCCAACCACGACTCCCTCGAACAAGGCCGGCCACTGATCCAGGTATTTCTGGTCCGCGAACCGCTCGCCCTCCAACCGATCAAAACACCATTCCACACACCGGTCCCGCCACCACGTGAGGCATCGGCGAGCACGCGGATCGTTTCGAAACGCCAAATACCCCACATTGAAGTATCCAAACCTCGTTTGTCCCCGGAGCCACCACGGGAACCGATGGGGATAGATCAGGATCGAGCCATTCCCGAGCTCGGACTCAACAGGGGACGGGCTCGAATAGAAAAACAAGTCCGCGTCCACATAAACCACCATCTCTCCGGTCCGGACTTGATCCAACACATACAGTACGAGCGCGGGAGTACACGTAAAAAAAAACTCAATTCGGCTCCGGTTCGAGCGGGCCTCCGCGAGCCGTGGCTCAAACTGAATCAGAGCGTCCTCCCGGAGCGGTAGAACGCCCGTCAACTTTGCCTGAGTTAAAACATCAAAGCTCGCTTCGTCGAAACAAAGAGCATAAAGTCGAAACTCGCCCGCATGCCGTTGCAGGGATCGAATGAGCGCTAAGGCTCGGGGAACATAATAAATATCAAAGTAGGCGCAGTAGTACCGCATTAGGCTGCTCTCAAGTAAAACGACCGAATTGCGTGAATGATCCGATCAATTTGATCATCCGTCAGTTCTGGGTACATGGGCAAACATAGAAGCTGAGACGCGGCGCGTTCGGCATTCGTCAGCGGGAACGGCGTCTCGATTCTTCCCGCATAGGCAGGCTGGCGATGGATGGGAACCGGGTAAAGAACCGACGTCATGATGCCCAACTGTTCGAGGTGCCCTTGCAACGTATCGCGCTGGTCCACGAGAATCGTGTATTGATGAAACACACCGAGCTGGTCCGGTAATGAGGGAGGAAGCACGATCGGCAAGTCCTTGAGTCCTTCTGTGTAGCGTTCGGCAATGCGGCGCCTCCTTTGGTTCTCTTCATCGAGATACCGCAACCGCACTCGAAGAATGGCAGCTTGCAGTTCATCTAGCCGCGAATTGCCTCCCGGAATCTCACTGATGTATCGCTCGCGCCATCCATATTGGCGAAGCAAATGGAGCCGGTGCGCAATTTCTGCATCTTCAGTAGCGACAAATCCCCCATCGCCGATCGCGGCGAGGTTCTTGGTGGGATAGAAACTAAACGCCCCCGCCTGGCCAAAGGAGCCGGCTCGTTTCCCCATCAATGTCGCTCCATGAGCTTGAGCGCAATCTTCCACCACAACCAGCCCGTACTGCTCCGCGAGGCGCATGACTCGCCTCATATCCACCATCAGGCCGAACAAATGAACCGGTAGGACGGCGGCGATGGAGTTCCGGGATGTGCCGAGTAGTTCTTCCAATTGACCCACATCCATCAATTGACTCGTTGCATCAATATCAATTAGAACCGGCACCGCACCGGCCAACTCAATCGCCGCTACGGTCGCCACGGCCGTGTTGGGCACCGTGACCACCCGCTCGCCATGCCCAATTCCGCATGCCTTCAACGCTAAGACCAACGCATCGGTGCCGCTGGCCACGCCGACGCCATAGGAACTCCCCAGATAGTGCGCGAATTCCTGCTCAAAGGCGACGACCTCGGGCCCTAGGATGTACGAGCCACTTTGCAAAACTTTGATCACGGCATCGTGAATCTCGTCCCACCGGCGCTCCACACCCAACCGGGGATTGACCCGCGAAATCAAGTCATTCATCATCTCGCGCCTTTCCACAACCACTCTGACCGAAATCTTCGTTCCGCGTCATAGATAGTGGTCAAGATGCCAGCGGTAGAAATCGAGCGTCCGCTGGATCCCTTCCCGAAGAGAAATTCGAGGCGTCCATCCGACAAGCGAACGGATGCGATCAAAGTTCGCGTAATAGTCTCCAATCTCAATCGCTTGCCGCTCTGCGGGAAAATCCCGCACAATCACCTCGCCGGCTTGCGCTGTCTCCACGAGCAGGTCAGCAAGTTGTTTCAAGCTGATCACCTCGGACGATCCCAAATTCAACACCTGCCCGACGGTGGATTCCACCGTCGCACATGCACAAAATGCCTCGACGACATCGTCGACGTAATTGAGATCTCGCACTTGCGTGCCCCCCCAGACCTCAAAGGGAACCCCCTGCACTACATTTCTGAACCAAACACCGATGAAGGTCTGACGAGCATCGCGCACCCGCATCCGTGGCCCAAACGTATTCGTCAACCGTAACACCGTGGTGCGCAAACCATAGACGCGATGGTATAGTAAATGGTACCACTCTGCCGCCAGCTTATGGATTCCATTCACATCCACGGGGCACACCGGATGCTGTTCATCGACCGGCAAGTATTGGGGCCGCCCATACACCTGCCGCGTGCTCGCAAAAATGATCCGGGCGTCTCGATTGATATCCCGGCATACTTCGAGCAGGTTCAATTGCCCGCGCACGTTGATGTCCAAATCCGTCCACGGGTCGTTCATGGAGGCCGCGTGCCCAATTTGCGCGGCCAAATTAAAAATCACATCTTGTCCCCGAATCAGGTGACGAAGGCTTAGGCCATCGCGAATATCCGACACATTGACTCGCACCTGCGACTCAATGTCTTGGATATTGAAGAGATTGCCTCCGTACTCCGGTACAAGACTATCCACAATCGTCACCTGGCCACCAAGCTCCACGACACGCCGAGCGAGGTTTGATCCGATGAAGCCCAACCCACCCGTAATGAGTACCCTCGCTCCTTTAAGACTCGATGTCGCCATACGCTGATATCCCCGTTGCGATCGTGGCATCGCGCTCGGCTAAAACTACATTGTCCAGATAAAAAAACTCACCTCCTCGGACGAGCCGCCCAAGCGTCAAGCCGATCAGGGTCAACGGAAACGCCAACAGAGCGTGGACCGCCGCTTGAAGCCACACGTTCTGAAACTGAATCTGCTTGTACATCACGGCAATCCAGAGCTGAATGACTGCCGCGATGCCCGCCCTGGTTTTGGTCATTCGCAGAACACGAAACCCGCTCTGCTCCAAAATGTAACGCAACCCGTACGAGGTATAGCGGCCATAATCAAAAGGCACTTCGTGTTCATCCCATGCAAAGGGGACCGACAGAATCATTCGGCCCCCAGGCCGTAGGACTCGCGCCAGCTCTCGTAGAAAATCAACCGGCGTGAACACGTGCTCCAACACTTGCGTGCAGAGTAGCGCATCGAATTCCCCGTCCTTGAAGGGCAATGTCTTTCCATCGTAAACGAGGTCCGCAATCCCTCGGCGTCGAGTCTCCTCTCGATCGATGTCGACTCCAATATAGTCCGAACAGCGTGTGAACCATGACCGGTAAGGTTTCGACCCACACCCCACATCTAAAAGTCTCCCCTCCACCTCGCGCGCGTACTCGAGAATCGCCTTGAGCAACCCTGAGCGCGCAAGAAAAAACGGATTCGCGAGCACACCGAGAGGACTCGCTCCAAACCTCAGCGCGAGAAATCGAGCGCTCATTTCTCTGCGTTCCGCTTCAACGTGAAGACCAATCCACGGAACCAAGCCCCCAGCGGCGCACGGTCAAGATCGTCGTCGAACTCCGCGATCAACTCATGAGTGTCGGACAAACATGACACGATACGCTCCATGCATAGCATTCGACAAGGGTAGCTTCCGCCTCCCAATTTCGGCGGCACCTTTTGAACACAGATTCGCTCCTGACTTCCTCGGACAAACAGGGTTCGATCGATGACAATCTCACTTGCGCCAGCGTCCGCCAAAGCTCGCAACACGGCCCAGGGGTCGTGAACATATTGGAGCACACTGGACAATAGTGCAACTTCGAATTCCCTCTCCGCGCGACACTCCGCAATTGACGCGTAAAACCGGAGTCCGGTAACTTGAATCTCTTGTCGCGCAAGCCGGACGTAGTGAGGTTGCTCGACGACGTTCCACTCGACCTGCGGTAAGCTCGCAAGCCACGGCCGCATCTGAAAAAAAACACTCCCCAGCGATCCTCCGAAATCTAAAACTCTCAACCGCCCGCCGCGGCAGCTGGCCGCCCACATCAAGACGGCAATCACGGGCCAGCGATGCTCGAGCCGCTCAAACGGCTGCCCGTCCCGCTCATACCCCGCCCTTCCTTCAATGACCTCGCGGGTAGCCCTCCATACGCGTTGCAAAATCTCTGGGTCCTCGATCCCTCGGGCCGCCGACGCAGCTTCTTCCCACGAGGCAAAACGGCCCACATATCGAATGCGACCGGAACCCCACAAGGCTCGCCAAATGACGGGGGGCAACAACGCCGACGCTGCCGTCCCGAGCTTGCTCCTCACAAGTGACATCGGCTCCATATCCGCCTCAGTAGGCGCCGCCATCGTAGTGAACGCAAGTACTTGGCCACAATGGCTCGCGCAACAGGATCCGGTTGAACCGATCGAACTTCAAATGAGACTTGCTCACATAAGCATTCCACTTCAATCTCCGAAAATAGGCCGCAGTGCGTACCTGACCCATCTCCGCCGATATGATTGACATAGGACCGCCCGGGGAATAGTCCCAGCTTCCCAGCCAAAAACATCGAGGCATACCATCGAATCGCCCAGGAATCATTTTTTCCCTCAACTTGACGGCGTAACATACGGACAAACGGGTAGGCCCCCCCCAAATCGAACTCGTGCGCTAGCCCTTGTCGGTGGATTCGATCGAGCAAAACTTTTCCATCCGGCTCGAAGAGAGCCCACGCTCGGCGCCAAGTTCCCCATCCTAAGCAATCCGTCATCGGCAAGAAAAAAACATCTGGCAAACGATCGCGAATTGGATACATGTACGCATGGACCGCAGCCACTCGCTCGTCGGCCGCAAACTCCTGCAATCCTCGGTTCATGAATCCCAAAAACGACGGGGATACAACCAAATCGTCTTCCAAAACTATGACGCGATCGTGCTGCTGTAAAACTTCCGTGACACCATGAATGATCGAACGACTCAACCCTCGGTTGATCGGTGAGCTGCAGACTTGGACCGTTCCAAAACCTCTCGCTTCATGTACAACTCCGCGAACGGCTTCTACGGCCACCCGATCACGTTCGTCCCGTGGACCATCACTGAACACAATAAGAGACGTGTCACGCGCTTCGGGATTCTGCCGGAGAGACTCCAAAACGCGAGCCAAATGATACGGACGATTATACACAAATAGGACAACGGGCGCCAGCGTCATCATCGTTGCGAAACTCCTGCGGGACGTCGCCCCTTCCGCCACAGCCAACCAATCAGCGACGCGGGCCAATAGACAATCGCCATGAATCCCGCATGCGCCCAGTAGAAGCGAAACCATGAGACGGGAGGATAAATTTTGCGACTGAACACGTTGAGAAGACGGCGCGGGAACGGCAGCCGAAGAAATTCCTCCGCCGTCGTATTTAACAGGCATTCTCCTAAAAAGCCGGGCGCGAGGATCACGCGGCACCCTGCCGACTTGGCCCGCAGACCATAGTCAACATCACCAATGGCATGGGCAAACGGCCGTATCATGCCGACGACCCGAACCACTTCCCGCGGCACCAGCACGATGTTTCCGTTAAAGGTATCACACTCGATCCAATGGTCAGTTGATGCAACCGGGACAAGACGCGCAGGGTGCCTCCCCGGCCGACGATACCCTCCATACGTTCGCGTGTGCCGATCCGGATCCCGGCATGCCCCAACAATAATGGCACGTCGCTCAGCGAAGCTCGAAACTTCATCCCAAACACGGAACAAGACTTCAGGGGCATCCGGTAGCAACACCGTGTCGTCATTCATCCACAAATAGAAGTCCGGATCATCGAGCGCGGCACGTTCCCATGCCAGGCGCATACTCCGACTCCAGAACAAATTCCCCTTGCTCCGGATCACATGGACGTCAGGAAATTCGCGTGCGACGGCTTCAGCGGTGCCGTCGGTCGAGCCATCGTCGACCAGGTAAACCCGATATGTCGTATCGGCCGGCCAAGCCGCATCTCGGAGCGATCCTAGGCACCGAAGTGTGCACGCCACACGGTTATGACATGCGAGCAAAACCGCAACATGTCTCGACGGAGATGTCATCGAACCGGAGAGTGGGTTCATACACGCCGAACGGCGAACCTCGATGTTCGCTATGCTCAAACAGCCCTGCGAACGATCAGGCCCGTAGGAGTAAGCGCCGGCGACGAAACCATCGCGGCACGAGGCTCAGTCGCTCGGATCTTCAGCAAGATTCCAGCCATTGCACCGAGCGTGACACAGCCATTCACCAATTCGTAGTGTCCGCCATTGATCATGGCCATGCCAAAATTGGCCAGCCAAAATCCAATAAGACACATGCACCATTTTTTCCTTACTCCCATCGGCATCCGCCACGCCGTCTTCACAAACGGAACGAGAATCATGAACGTTGCAACGATGTACGCGAGCGCGGCAGGGACGCCGACGTCCGTAGCCATCATGATATATGTGTTGTGATACGATTTGCCGAGTGCAAGCATGTCAAAACGGGTTCGTTCACCGCGAACAGCGAGAATCCGCAAGGCTTCCTCCAATTCGAAGCCAAGCCCATTACCGAAGATCGGATGCGCCTTGATTGCGGACCACGCCACGCGAAACATTTCTGTCCGAAATGAATCTTCCCATCCCATCGGACCTGTTGTGCGCGCATATTTCCAATAGCGCTCGGGCAGGACCAGTGAGAAGGCACGCGCCACCGGATCCGGCAAATGACCCCTCCCGACGACAATGAACCCTCCAAGAGCTACGACCAACAGGACCACCATCACAGCGAGTGTTTTTTTCAAGCGTTTGGACATCGCCGCGATAAACAACACGATTCCCGTCACGAAGAAGATGCGGCTTCGGTGTGCGGAAATAACAGCAAGCCCAAGGTACCCAGCCATCGCAAGATAGAATAGCCACCCCCCACCGGTCGAAAGGCGGGCAGACAAGAGCGAGAGAATTGCGGAGCTCGACATCCAAGTCGGCGAGTCCGCAAGTTCCTGAAACCATCGGAACTGCCCCATCATCGTACTCCGATACCCGCACCAGATATTTTCGAGCAGCGTCACGACTCCCAAGATCGCCAAGTGTTTCTCGTTCAGCTCAGCACGAGCGAACATCGCGCGCGAGGCCAGAAAAAACCAACCTGCGGACGTCGCATAAAGTGCCGATGAAAAACCACCTCGCTCCATCCCAAATCCAACGATGCCCGGGCGATCATATAGAAATCTGAGAAGATAGATCAGAGCGACTCCCACCATGAGCATCGCCGGGGCGTCCAGGCGGTGGCCGGCTCTGTGCAGATGCGCCGCTTCTTCCAGAAGTAAAACCAAGCTAACACCCCACAGCATCAGAAAGCCGAAGCTCAAGACGTGAAGACCGTAATAGGGCAGCGTCAGATTGTGCACCGGAATCAATATAAGAACAATCCAATACCAGTGTCTCCGCAGGTTGATCAAAATCAGAAACATCACGGGGGCCAGCATCAGAGCGATCTGTGCGATGTTAAAAAACCCGCCGCGCAAAGCGGAAAGGGTCAGTTGAATCGCAAGGAGAATGGCGACCAGCGCCCAACCTATAAGCCCGAATCGTATCATGATGCTCTCTCGTTTCTTGGCGGCTGCATTGTTACACTGTCGTCCTATTGATATCTACCCGCTTCTTCCGGCCGTAGCGATGCATTCCGTTGTTCCATCCGAACCACATGCCTTAAGCGGATAAGGGTCGGGTCATCCTGTTTCCTTACCACTTTTACCCTTAGCAGGATGCGGCGCACAGCGTCCCGTCTGATGACAGCCCCGCGGCCAACGGCGCGCCAGTCCAGCCCCAGTGGCGACCCACGTGCTCCGTCCGGGACCACCAGTCGAGAGCGATCTTCAGATATGGGAAGCGACTCCGCATCGGCCCATACATGATCTCCGCACACCCGACCTGTTTGGTGACTCATCATGCACGGGTCTCGAAGCAGATCCTACACCAATCATTCCGAACATCGGGCCGCTCACGATCCCGAGCGGAAGCCTCGGCCAAAGCCCACCGACCCTCGGGAGCCGCGGTAGCTGCTTGCGCGAGACGCGCGGCCCCCCTCAGCCGCAGCCAGTCTCGACCGCGCCGCACCCTCCCCATCGAGTCTGCCCGGCCGGTCCCGTCCAGCCAGGGTCTCAGGGCCAGGTCCTCCCCACCCAACCCCTCCGGGACGCTGGCATCCAGCCACAGGCGGCCTTCGCGGTACATAGTGAGCAACGGCTTGCCTACGTATAACGACGCATAGAACCGGATGTCAAGCTTCGAATGTGGTCGCCGTTCCACACCCACCGCTACTCGTCGCGCCGGAAGAACAGCCCGTCCACTTGGAGAGTCCGCCCCGACTGTTCGTCCACGAACACGGTATCCACCCCCCAGAAATCGAATCCAAGGGACAGAATGCGCCGCAACATTTCCGGAAAGAGCGTCTGTCCACGATATAACTCGACCAGCGACAGCTCCACCTGCAAGCCCCGAATTTGTGGCAGTATGTGTTCGGCGCCGTTGAGTACTTCTGGTTCGTATCCTTGAACGTCGATTTTAAGAAAGAGGCGCTCCGCAGTTTGGACCAATGGCGGAGCTATCTGGTCCAGCCTCCTCAGGTCAACCCGTTCCACGGCGTACGGTGCGGAGTCTGGAGCGGCGCTCACGTGTGTCTCGGTCATCTCCAGTGCGGACGTGCTGACCTGATTGCGCGCGACATGCAACTCCAGCTCGCCGATTTCGGCGCCCAACGCGCACCGCGGCGCCAACTGCCATCGGGGGTGATGCTCCGCCCTACGCGCAAGTTCCTGATACGCTGATGTGGTCGGCTCAAATGAAATAATGCGTCCCCGATAGCCTTCCGCCAAGAGCGTCGCCGCATACTGCCCTGTGCTCGCGCCAACATCCAGAACGCAGTCAATGCGGTGATATTCCAGACAACGGACTAACCGTGCTGGGAAATAATGGCTGGGGATGCAGGGTACGAGAACCCTGTTGAATGCCCGTCGTAGCCCGTTGCGCACAACTCGTTTGATCCAGTTCATGACGAATCCTTAGGGTTGACCCCTTCTGGCACGGTCGCTACTCTTATGAACGCACATATCGCCTCCACAAGCGACGCCTCATCCGTGAAACCAATGTCGGTTCCGAAGCTGACGTACGGCAACGGCTGCAAAACGCATCCCGAAACGTAGAGATGCCAGGACGACAGCGAAAGCTTAGGGCTCGGAAACTCGCACGTCGACAACCACCGGAACATCTCCGCCAACTTGAGGCTTTCGGCAAAGTCGGCCGCGGTCAGCAGCCGGCGAAACGGTGGGCGGCCCAGGCAGATGCCGGGGCGTCCCAGGAGTACCGCCTCCAACGCCGCATTGCCTGCGATCGCAATGGTCGCTTGAGCGTTTTGTGCCAGCCGGATCGTGGAAACGTGGGGATGCACAAGCATCACATTCGGCAAAGACGTCAACGTTCGGTAGTACGCCAAAGGTCGCCGTCGCTGCATTTTGGGATTTTCCTTCACGAGGAGTTTCCATCCCGCGGGTAGCGCCTGGCTGACGAGACGCGCAGCTTCGATTTGATCGCGGCACCAAGGGCTATACATCAGCAGCGTTGCCTCGGGCTCCATATGTAAGGGAAAATACACATAGGGACCGCGGATCGTCGCCAGCGTGGCATCATCGGCCACATCATAGGTGGGCTCCGCCCAAGTGAACGCCCGCGGCCAGACTTTTTCCAACTTCCCGCGGATGGGCAACCAAGGGGGCACGGCAAAATACGAGTGGGCGCGGCGGTCCATGAGGAGATCGGACATAAAATCGCGGTAATAGCCCCGGGGACGGGGCGGACGCGGGGGCATCGGACGCATGTAGCAGATCCGTTCATCCAGTGGCCGCGTCAATGATTCCCGTGACACCTCCAACAAACGGGCCGCCTCGGTTTCCGAGATGGGAGCGTACCACAACTCCCACGGCGTGCGCAACATCATGGTGCTGCCGGGTGGAACGGCGGCACCGACCATCGCAAAATGTCGGCCGCCCCTCGCATTGGCCAGACTGCCGGCAAGCCAATACACGAAGTGGTCATACATTGAGCCAACCGACCACGTCCCCGGGCGGACGAGACTGTTCAGAACCAGCACGTGGGTTCGTAGAAACCGATTGGCCGCTTGGGCGTCCTTTGGCAAAAACCGTTCTGCCTGGAGCATAAGCTGAAGATTCGCCCCGCCGGATCCCACGAACGCCTCCGCTTCAACCGCTTGCAGCAACGCATCGGAGCACTCGTCCGGCCGCGCGCGATTCAGCAGCTCCGGAAGATACACGGCGTCAAGTCCGAGCTCGCGGAGATAGCGGATTGTCCGCCAGAAAAACGACACAAACAAAATCGGTACCCCAGGATAATTCGCCGACATGCGGCGCGCCAGAGCAACATGCAACCGCATGTCATGCGGGCGAGAATAAAACAAGATTTGGGAAGGAGAACTCACAATTAATAGCAGGCTATGTCACAACAATTCAGCGAACTGTCGTTGTAAAAGGTTACAGGCGCGAGATCGTGTAATCGAACGGCTGAGTGAAAAGGTATACCTGCCGAGCAAAAACATGCACACCGCGCGCAGCCGGGCGACCTCCTCGATGCCCACTCCACGACGAATCATCCATATTCCCCAACCCCACATGAATCTGAGCGTGACCGCGATCGCCATCCGCAAGGGGCCATGTCTGCGCACAACATCGAGAATCAGCGTGGTCGCCTGATGACTCCAGGCCAGACCGCCGATGAAGGCGACACGGGCCGTCTCGATGCCCGGCACATACGTGTGGAAACGACGCCGTGTTGCGGAAGCGATGGCCGCCCACCTCAGCACGCAAGCCGGTATCACCAGGGCTGCCGTGATTCCAACCGACGCCCACAGATGTGTTCGCAGACTTTGAGCGCTTCCCGTTCGTCCGTACGCGGCGCTGGCCGTCGGACACAAACTGACGCCCGAGGTTGGCGGCGTGATCAGCCGCAAGGTGGCACTCCAGCGCGCGAGCGTGTACTCCCCAAAGGTGCGGCGCCCAGCTTTCGTGCAATGAGCGTCGGGTCCGCGAGACTGAGCTGGGTCCATAGATCTTCGATTTGGACCTTACGAGCGCCCATGGCGATCCAGTCACGCACCGGCGTCCACCGAAGGGACCCAGAACGGAAGAACGGCTCAAGGGACCCGCGCAACGCGAAGGCGACGTCGCGTGATGATCAACCGATTTCTTCGGTTTCGTGATGTTGGTTCGCCTCAATCTCTTAGACACGACGGAGGAGCCGAACGCAGGACGACCCTCACGCATCGCAACTCGTTAGCCACTGGGCTTCCGTTCCCGAACCAATTCCATGATCTCCGTCCAAGTGACCAGCCGGATCAGAAAGCCCAGAGCCAACGCCGCCACCGATACCGCCGCCGACATCAGGATAGACCACCCGATCTTGGGCAGATAGCGATTCTCCACAGCTGTCGCGTACAACCAAGCAAGAAAAAGAGTAACCGCCGTATAAACGAAAAGCTTTAACCAGGGAACGCTCAGAGCAATACGACGCGGTCGAAAATAAATACCGACGAGGAACGCGCTCAACAATGAAACACAGGTCGCCACAGCTCCCCCCACCAAACCATAGCGGGGAATCAAAAGGAGGTTAAACCCAATGTTCAACAGCATTGAAAGAATCCAGGTACAACTGCTGCGATAGACCGCTTTTTCCAGCTCGTACAGGCGACTGATGATCTGAAATGATCCGAAACACAGACTGCCCAGCGCGATTGTCAGATACACGAAGGGCAACCCGTCAAATAGGTATTCCTTGGTCGAAACGATAAGCGTCAACGCTCGACTTCCGCCGATTAGCCCCGCCGCGCCCGCCACCGCGAGATGCCAATACCACCGGATGACAAAAGAAAACCAATGACTGACACGATCGAAGTTCTGCGCATCGTAAAGACGGGACACATTGGAAAGAAATATGGTGGACAAGACGGTGAAAATCGTGACCAACATCATGGGCAAACGATTCGCCACGGAGAAGCGCCCCACGGCTTCAAGTCCCAAATAGGCATTAATGATATATTTATTGCTTGAGCTGATGACCCAATACGCAATCGTAACTGACATGAGCGGAAGACTAAACTTCAATAATTGCCGAATCATCGCGCTCGAATACGTGAGCTTTCGATAATCGATTCGATTGAGCCAAGAAAACAATATGACGCAGAACGCCGCGCTCGCCACACCACCCCACAACGCGCCCCAGAGGCGGCCCGCCAGGTATGCGCCCGCACAAATACAAGCGACATCAACAAGGAGCCGCAACAAATTTTGTCGCACCACCTGCAGTTCACGACCGGACACGAGGAGATAATTCTGTATATTATTGTAAACGACAGTTATTAATAGAAGCGAGGCGATCGCCCAGAACACCGAATCCGAAACCGCGCCGGACAGAAAATTCATGAGGACATCTCGCAATGGCAGGATCGCGGCCAACGCGATGAGATGCGCGACGAATTGAAATATCAACACCGAGCCGAAGCACGTCTCCTTATCGCACGTCGCATAGGAACTTGCAAAGCGAATGAATCCATGACCCAAATTGAAACTCACCAACAAATTTACGAAAAAGATAAACACATTGATTTGGCTCCACGCTCCAAAATCCGCAACCGACAACCATCTTGTCAGGGCCTTGACTTGGAGCACCAGCAAGATCATCGACGCCGCCTGTGTGATGTAGCTCCAAGCCGCGATGCGAAAGATTTTCGAAAACACAACCCACCCTCGGAAGCACGTCTGTTCTCTACGTAGGCATCCAACCGCGCGTCGTGGCTTTGATCATGAGCATTGGAATCATTCAAACGACCACGATCATTTACATTTACATTGCGTACCCTACGCCCCGCAGGAGCCGCCCCTGCGATGTTGCCCACGCCACAAAGAGTTCTCGCATTCGAGCCGCATGATCAGCGACGAACGGAGGCGAGTTGCCTATGTTCGCGGACATCGTACCCCATCCACCGGCAACGGATGCCCCCCGACGATCGTCGGATAGATGGGAGGCGATCCGCGGACCATTTTCCATCAGCGATGATCATCTATGAAGCGTCCAGCTGACACGACACGTTGTGTCTCGCCAGGATTTCGCCGCGACGCTGTGGTTTCGAACGTCGCGAACGCCACAGTGGTCATTGCTCAGAGCACCAGGATCCCACGTGCAGGCAAGCCAGCCGCTGCGCCAGATGGACATGATGGCCGTTGATGAGATCGGATTCTCGCCTTCGGCTGTGAACGGCGAACATTCCAGCCGCGATCCTGTACATTCACCTTGCCGCATTGAGTATCGGCGACTGCGATACCCCCCTGGCCGGCCCTCCTGTACATACGTTGGGTGCCGCGGATTGGCTCGCGAGACCACTGCCGCTCCTGGGCGTGGATGCGTCGCTCTCACTGGCCCCACAACGAGACGGGAATGACCGTTCCCGCGGTTCAACATTCACACCTTGAGGAAACCCTTGGTCACAATCGCAGGTTGCGGCGGGTCCACCACGGTGATGCCGGCGGCGTCGTAACCGATTCTCGCCGCATCCACACATCGCATGGTCTCCATCATCGTTCTCGCCGACGAGAAAGAGCAATTGCTTGAACTGTAGCATTCGCTTCCCCCCTACTCGTTCGAACGGTGCGTTGGTGGACACCTCGATCCCAGATCAGCACACTTTAAGTTTGCGCGCGTCGATTTGCAGAGCAAGACCGTATAAAGAGAACAGCGTGGTATCTTTTAATTTTCCGGCGGAGTGCAAGGCCTTGACCCCATCCGTTAATGGCCCGTAGTCCGTCGTCAAAACGGTATTCACCATGGAACGCCGGAGAGCGCCGTATACGGCATTAAAGTACGAAAATGACTGCTTATGGTTCTTCATGCGATAGGCCACCGCTTCGGGCATGTTCAGCACGCGACGACACATGTCTTTCTGGATTTTTTTATCGATGGTCCATTCCAGGGGCAATGAAGCCGCGAAATCCATCAATCCAGCCGAGCTGAACGGGAAGCACATTCGCAGCTTCCCGTAGCTGGCGGCTTCTGTCGGCATGGTGAAATTGCTGCTTTCTGAGTACCAGCAGGTATTCATCGTCGCAATCGTTGGGCGCCAGTTACCACTTTTCAGATCATCAAGGTACGGCGTGAAGAAGGAGCTGATCAGACGCTCACGAAGACCATCCAAATAGTCGGGGGGCAAAAGCGAGAGCCCCAGCCACATGCCCGGAAAACCTCGAAAGCCCAGTTTCAATCCGGCGTAGTAGTCCGCGGGCCGGCCGATCGCATGAATAAACGTTTGAACCGCGGTTCGTAGAACATCGAAACGGTCGCGCCATTTCCCGCGATCGAGAAACGGTCGGCAGACGGTGCGCCAGTTGACGGCTCCCGATGCCGGCCAAACTGGAAACATGTGGGCCAGACGACGCCCGCCTTTCATGTACAGCCATCGCCGCACCTTCCGAGTAGAATCGCTGCTTTCATTAAAGCCTTGGTCGAGGAGGCACATCTCTCCGTTGAATACCGACGTCCCCTTCGGGACCTGAACACCCAACTCCCCCCCCATCTGCAAATAGACTGGGAATGTAAGGTAAATCGAATTCAGTGATCCACACGTGAGCCGTTTTCGAACTTCGTCGAACCATCGGGCCTCCTGGCACGGAGGAATCGTATAGAGAAGACGAAAACCATAGGCTCGTTGCAACGCTTCGACGTCCTGCTGCTCGAAGGGAAAATTTCCTTCGATGTGCATGTGGGCTGCGCACACCTCGCGCACGCCCAATTTGTGCAGAGCGCCCACGACGGCCGCACTGTCGCTCCCGCCGGAGAGGTATACGGCAGCGCAATCCTCACGCACATGCCGCCGAATGGAATCCAGAAGCAACTCGCCGTACATCGCGACGGCGTCATCATAGCGTTCCGGCACATCCACTTTGTGAACGCGCCAAAACTCGAAAGCTTTGCCGGCGTGCTGGCCCTCATAGACGCGATAGTGCCCCGGTAATAATGCCTGCACTCCTTTCAGCAATGGAAACGGCGCCAGAACGATCCCCTGGTTGAGAAAAAGATCGACAGCGAGCGCATCCAGCTCGTTGCATATGGCGCCGCACAAGACCGCGAGGTCGGTGGTGACATAGAGAAGATGACCTTTCTCGAATATGTATAGATGGTAGGCTTGAGAACGATCCCTGCCGCACCACAACCGACGGCGGGTTTTGTCCATCAGGACGAACGAACCATCCATGTCGCGCGGTGGTATGAACGACTCAGGCTCGGTGGTGTACCGGGAAAGCAGGTGCTGTGCGGTTTCCCGGGGCAGCGGTCCCCCTTGAACCCAAACGGTAATATCGTCCCGTCCAACTCGGGCCGCCGAATAATCGTCTTGCCGTTCCTGGGCCACAATCCAGCCTGTTTGGTTGCGCTCAATGCAGAGTAGAAAACCGTGCGGAGCAGAGACGACCTTGCTGAAATCTGACATCTCTAGCTGCATGAAAAATTATCCTGTGCGGTGTGGATGCACCTCACTTTAGCATGTTCCAATCCAGCGGCGTTCCCCGCGCAATATCTCGGCTAGCGCGAGCGCCGAGGACCACATCGAGGTACTTGGGCGGCAAGCCGTGGCCGGGGCGGATGGACCGAACGTTGTTCTCCGTGAATCGCTCCCCGGCCTTCACATCTTCGACCACGAAGAGCGATCGGCGGAAGACGCGGCTGGCGGCCTCCTGCTCCGTCACCTCGTACTTGACTCGACCCAGCGCTTTCTCCGCAGTCCGTACCGCCTCCACCATCGCCTTGAACTCGTCCGGTTCCAGGGAGAACGCGGCGTCCGGCCCACCGTCGGAGCGACGTAGCGTGAAATGTTTTTCGATGATACACGCCCCCAGCGCAACCGCCGCGACGGGCACCGCAATACCCAACGTGTGATCCGACAGCCCAACGGGGACGCCAAACGCCTCTGCCAGGTGCGGAATCGTGCGCAGATTCATCTCTTCGGGCGGGGCTGGATACGCACTCGTGCACTTCAATAATGCGATATGGGGGCATCCGCTCTCGCGCAGGGTGCGCACCGCTTCATCGATCTCGGCGAGGGTCGCCATGCCCGTCGACATGATGACCGGCTTCCGGGTAGCTCCGATGGCGCGCAATAAATTCAAGTCGGGGACCTCGAAGGATGCCACCTTGTAGGCGGGCACTCCCATGTTTTCGAGGAAGGCCACGGATGTGAGATCGAACGGTGTCGAAAACAAATCGCTCCCCAGCTGCAAGGCGAGTTCTCGCAGCCGGGGTTGCCAATCCCAGGGCGTGAACGCTTCATTGTAAAGGTCGTAGAGTTTTCGCCCTTCCCAGATCGTACCTTTCCCGATCCGAAACGGATCTCGATCGCAATCAATCGTCATCGTATCAGCGGTGTACGTCTGGATTTTGATGAGATCGGCGCCGGCGGCCACCGCGGCGCGAACGAGTTCGGCAGCCCGGTCAAACTGGCCACCGTGATTCGCTGACAGCTCGGCAATGATCAAAACCGGGCGGCCGGAGCCGAACGACTTTGATCCGATATGCAGTTCCATTTCCAACATCCCGTTCAAGCGCGCACTTCTCTGATCACCTCAAACGCTTCGGCGGCCGATACGCCCGCCACACTGCCCCACCGAACGGCCGCAGCGCGCAGCGCTTCTTCGGAGCGCGGATGCGGAAACGAACGCCATTCAGATTCATACGCACGCATGGCGTTGATTTTCGCTTCCAGCGTAGCGCCAATATCCACAAACAACCCCGGACGAAACTCAGGGCAAAAGCGCTGAAATGCCCAGTCCGTTGATGAAGCGACTTCGTAGGCATACACGGCTTTTACGGGCGCCATCGCCATCGGACGGGTTGCAATCAGAACTGCCCGGAAGGTGATTGCATGGTCGATGTTCAGATCTCCACCGTGTTGCGTAAATAGAATAGACGGACGAAGTTCCATAACAATCTCTTCAATTCGTTTTACGATGTCCAGTAAGGGAACCGTATCAAACCGATTGTCGGGAAGTCCCACGAATCGGACGTCATCCACGCCCAATTCGCGATTTGCGCGGCAGGCATTGGCACGCAAGAGATCCAGCGACGATGCATCAGCGTCTTCGCGTCGGTTCGCGCGGGAGGTGATCCCCTCGCCCAAGATCAATACATGGACGGCGCGCCCCTCTCGCGACATACGAGCCATCGTTCCTCCACATCCCAAGACTTCATCGTCCGGATGCGCGGCAACGACAAGAACGGGATTATCTTTCATGGGTTACGATCCTGCTCTTTGATTCTTATCGTTACATCTGCTACGATCCTGTCGTGCTTCAGTGCAGCGCGACTGAATTCTAAGCGATAATCGCCATATTCAAGAAAAGCCCGGGGATATCCCTCGGCGTCGAGCATACGAATATGATTAAAAAGGGAAATCAATGATCCGCTTGGAGGCAAAACACTTTCGTGGGGAGACCGTCGCTTGAACACCACCGGCACGCCTTTCTGCGCTTCGGGCACAGGTTCCTTCTCTATAATTTCTTTGATCATTTCAGCTGATAGCCGCCCCGCTCGCAAATAAATTTCTTCCGCTGCGCCCTCCAAACACAAATCCCTCTTCATCAACACTGGTCCTTCGTCAAAATTTTCCGTCATGCGAAGCGCTGTTAATCGTGTTGAACTATGTCCCCGAACAATCAGATTTTGAAGGGGGCTTCCCCCGCGCCCGTACGGGACGTCGGTCATGTGGAAACATACGCACTCGAAATGTGAGAGTATGTCCGACGGCACTTTCCAAGACCAATGGAGAAAAAAAATATACCGCGGATGAAACTTCTTGAGATTTGAGATTGTCAGGTCTTCGCGTTTTTCGATATACATCCATTGTCCCGGAAAATGACAGATCGTTTCATCAAAGAGCCGACGATTCCACGGCTTGCATCCGACGACAACATATCTCTTATTGCTCATAAGGTCTCTTCCAACTGAGGTGAACAACATCACCCGTCTGGTCCTGCGTCCCGCAGACATCAAACCCCGCGATCATAAACGCGCGAACCGAAGCTTGATTACCAGCCTTGATCTTGGCGAGGACGCTGCGCACCTCGCGAAATGACCAAAGCATATCCAGCCCCGCGCGAATCAGCGCCGCGCCCAGACCACGGTTTCGGTGCTCGGCATCCAGGCTGACATCGACTTCGGCCCGACCGGATCCATCCCAATCGAAACGAATCTGCCCAATCGCGGAACCCGCAGAATCTTCCGCAACGAAGATGGCGGTTCGCGGCGACGCCAATTTCGCCTCCAGCCAACGCACGTGGGTCTCCCACGGAATCGGCTCGGAGTGGAAGGAATTGGCGCGAACCGTCGGGTCATTCGCCCATTTCCATAACATTCGCGCATCTGCCGCGGTGGCGCGCCGTAGAACCAACCGCGAAGCATTGAGGCACGCGACGACCCGTTTGGCGCCCAACCCATCTACTTGCCGTTGACCCCGCTGTATCATCGAAGCTCGGCGATCAGGGCTGTCCGCCAACCGCTGAACGGTTTCGCAGATTTTTTCTGCCGATACGTTTTCGTGCCACCCTAAGTGGACAGCCATATGCTCGCGCTGCAATCGTTCCACGATCCCTCGTTGATTCTCGGCGATTGCGATGACGGCGAACGGGACTCCCATGTGGAGCAATTCCCAGCACGTGCTGCCGCCGGCGGTGACGGCCAAGTCGGCCCAACGCATGAGGGCAGGCATATCCGGCGCGAAGGATATGATTTCGAAGCGGGCGTCGCCGGCCATTCGCCGGTGGAGGGCTTCGTTGTGAGGATAGGCCGGCCCCGCGACGATTTTTACCATCAATGCCGGGTCTTCGATTCGGCGAAGGGCATCGGCAACACGTCCGGTCACGTCGTTCGGATCGCTACCTCCGAGTGTGACCAATAGATGATGCGCCACCGGCGGGCATTCACGCTCTTCGGCAGCGACATGAACAAATTCTCTTCTCAGCAAAGCATAGCGCGGTCCGAGCAGCCGCGCCTTCGGCGGGATGGCATCGTAGCAGTACTCATCCGCATTGATGTTTTGATTGAGCAAAAGGTCTGCCGCATATCCGCTCATGCAACCGTAATCATCAACCAGCAACAGCTTATGCCCGGCGGCGCGGATGGCGTGCTGGAACGGAAGATCGAAGTGGTAGCCGTCGGCGACGATCCAAACCGGCGGAGCGGATGGGCGAGCTTCGGAGGTCGGGAGTTGGCGATTCGAAGAGCTTGGGCACGTCAAGTCGCGGGCAAGGCGAAGTGTATGTTCCGCATCCTGGACCGAGCCCGGCGCACCGATGACCGGGTGAACGGCGAACCCTTCTTTTGCGATCCGTTCGGCCAGCGGCGCCGGCAGATCCGCGCTCACGAAAACAGTCCGGCCACCTGCATCCGCCCACGCCTGAGCCAAGGCGAGACAGCGCATCACATGTCCCGTACCGATGCGGGCGCTCGCGTCCGCGCGGATCAATAACCACGAATGAGGAAGCGGCACAGGGACTACCACGCGGTCCAGCCGCCATCCACCGGGATGTTCGCGCCGGTGAGATAGGACGCGGCGTCGGAGGCCAGAAAGACTACGATTCCGGCGATTTCATCCGGTCGCCCGATGCGGCCCAGCGGCACCTTCGATGTCAGCCGCTCGACAAACGCGGGGTCAGATGTTTGAACGGCCGGAGAAGGGAAGGGTCCCGGGCTGATCACATTTACACGAATTCGCTCCGAGGCCAGCTCGCAGGCGGCATAGCGGGTCAATTGAATCAAGCCCGCCTTCGCGGCGCCGTAAAAGGGCGGGTTGGAACCTAACGCCGAGTCATAGATTCGCAAATCCGGGCTAACCACGCCGTACATCGAGGCGATATTGATCACGGCCGCTCCTCCCGGGTGACGGCGGGCTCCTTCCGCCAGATGGGGACGAAGAACTTGTAACAGCAAGAAGGGGGCGGTCACAGTAATGCGGAATGCGCGTTCGAAATCCTGCGCTGTGGCGGTCGCCAAAGTTCCACCGCGCCCGGCATAGGCGTTGTTCACGAGGATGTCCACGCCGCCCATTTCGGCCACTATCCGCGCACATCCATTTCGTATGGAATCAGAGTCCTGGAGGTCCATTTCAAAACATTCCGCGAAGCCGCCATCCGACTTCAACCGCTCTACGAGCGAGCCCATCGACATGCCGGGGCGGTCCACGAGCGCCACGCGCGCGCCGGCGGCGGCCAGTCCCTCGGCGATACCGGCGCCGAGATGGCCGGCGGCTCCGGTCACGACGGCCACTCGGCCATCGAGCCGCAGTAAACGATCCCAATCCGAACGTTTCATGCGCTACCGGCTTTCCACAGCGTGGGGTTCAACAACCGCTCTGGCGCGCCGTCCAGCAGCGCTTCCACCTGACGGCACTCTGCCTCCGTCAGCGGCGGTTTACGGCACCGTTCCAGATTCTCTGAGAGCTGGTCCGGTGTTTCAGCGCCGACCACCGCCGCATTGATCCACGGTTGGGCGGCCACGTAGGCGAAGCATAAATCCGCCCGGCTCGCGCGTCCGACTTCCGACGCCGCGCATTCCAACCGGTGAATCCACTCGAGTGCATCCACGCCGGCCAGTTTCGGCCAAGCTTCCGGCGGACCGACGAGAAGACCTTGCAGCAAAATACTCCGCGCATGCACGGTGACCTCGGGTCTGCTCTGAGCGCGTTCCGGAACGCCGGCGGCGTGCCATCGGCGGTCGAGCAAGTTGAACGGGAGCTGAATATGCCGCACATCGGGATCGTCCAGGGCTTCCATCGCTTCCGCCGGCGTGTACACCGAGGCCCCGAGAGTATCGATGCAGCCCTCCGCCTGCAGCCGCTTCAGCGCGGCCCATACCTCCCCGCCGTGCGAGGTCCGGTGGGTCCAGCGATGGAGCAAGAGAACGTCCAATCGTTGGGTGCGCAGTTCTCGGCAGGATCGGAACACACTGGCTTCGACCGCTGCTCCGACCATCGCCGGCGGCGCGTCCAACGGGAGGTCCGATAAGGGATCGAGTTTTGTGATGACTCGCACACTGTCGCGCGGAAGGTGATTGATCGCCTCACCGACCACCGACTCCGCCGTACCGTACGCGCGGGCGCAGTCAATCTCCGTGACGCCATGCCGCACGGCGTCCCGCACCATTGCCACGGCCGTGGCGCGGGCAGGACGACCGGTCGTATTGGCCGCGCCGTACTGGTCCAATCCCAATTGGGCAGTTCCCAGGGCCATGACGCCGCAGACGCGGCCGCCGCAGTGGCGAAACGGGATGCGAAAACGAGGCGCATCGTCGAGCGCCGCGAGACGATCGCATAATTCACGCCAACTGATCCTTATCGGGTCGCGAACCGATTCAAACACACGAAGAAGCCGGTCGTAATCTTCGAAGGAATCCAGCGTGCAGCGAAGATGTCCGTAATTCGAGGTCAAACCTGAAGGTCGAAACGGTGCTGGGGGAGATGGTCGGCGCAGGGCGGGGGTGACATGCTCGCGGTCGAACGAATCGCCCCCTTGGGCGGCGGCGCGGCGCAAGGCGCCGGCGGTGAAGGTCTCCGCGCTCAAACCATACGGCAACCCATCGAATGGGGAGCTCGTGCTGGAATAATCGAGTGAGCGAGCGACCGCATCTGCCACGAGCTCTTCGACAAAGGATCCGTCCGGAAACACGTTATCGGCGGTGAGGCGAACGACGCGGTCCATATCGGCCAAATCTGAGATCGCCATCAAAAACCGCGCCCGCACATCGTCGAGAGGGCCTCGAATCAGCGGCACACGTTCTTGGGTCAACAACTTTGCCAGCACATCGTCCGTCGGGTGCGTCGAAATCGCGGCTCGGACGTCAAGGCCGGTATTCGCGGCGCGACGAATGCACAACAGGGCGCTCGGGAATCCCGCCAGAGGTAACAGCGCCTTGGCCGGCAATCGGGACGAGGAAACGCGGCACTGAACGACGATGCGAATTCGGGGTGTCATGGGCGCCACCCGTTGGGGGTCACGCGATGCGCCCCGGTTCGATCACGCCCCCCGACGACGAAGCCAGGCGAACGGCACGACTGAAGCCGCGCACGACCCGGGCGACATCATCATCCGTCATCGCCGGGAAGAGTGGGCATGTGATCAATTGCTCATAGGCGGCTTCGGCGACGGGGCACAAGCCGGGCCCCGTCCCAAATTCCTGCCGATAGAACGAGTGCATGTGAACCGGAAGGTAATGCACGTTGACACCGATACCCTCTGCACGCAGATCGGCGAACACGGAAGCTCGATCGGCCGCCGGCACACGGACGACATACAAATGACGTCCGTGAACCATCTCATATGCGGCTTTCCCAAGAGGCCGCACTCGCTCTGTCAAGCCATATTCGCTCAACAGGTGGTCATAGGTATTGGCCAGTTCATTGCGTCGCTGAATCCATTGAGGAAGACGTCGTAGCTGGGAGAGGCCGAGCGCACATTGGATGTCGGTCAGACGGTAATTATAACCAAGCTCCACCATGTCGTAGTACCATGATCCACTACGCATGCGCTCACGAAAGTCTGCCGTGACTCCGTGGCATCGGAACCGGCGGACCGCTGCCGCCAGTTCCGCGTCGTTGGTCGTAATCGCCCCCCCCTCTCCGGTGGTCATGTTTTTGACGGGGTGAAAGCTGAATGCGCTGATATCCGCCAGAGATCCCACCGGGCGCCCTTTATAACTCCCTCCGATCGAATGGCACGCGTCGGCGACCAATCGGATGCCCTTCGACTCGCAGAGTTCGCGAAGCGCGTCGTAGTCGCAGGGATGGCCTGCGTAATCAACCGCAATTACAGCTTTGGTGCGCTTGGTGATTTTTCGCTCGACATCCCCTGGATCCAAAACCAGCGTATCCCGATCTACATCCGCAAAGACGGGTCGGGCTCCTTGAAAAACAACGCAATTCGCGGTCGCCACAAACGTCATGGCGGGCACGATCACTTCATCGCCAGGCCCCAACCCCAAAGCGTGAGTGATCGCATGTAAAGCTGCCGTTCCACTCGACAGCACCACCGCATGGTCCACTGTGCAGAATTTCGCCAGCGCCTCTTCAAACTCAGAGACCTTGGGACCTGTAGTCAGCCAATCCGATTTCAGAACTTCAACAACCGCCGCGATATCCTCATCCGAAATCATTTGCCGGCCGTACGGAAGGAACGGCAAGGAGTTGCGCGCGTTTGTGTTCATGCAGTTTCCCATCTCAGGCGAGCCCGCGCTCGGCCGCCCATTCTTTCGCTTCAGGCAAATCAAGATCCGCGATCATGCGGGCGAGTTCCTCCTCGCTGAGCCAAAGGTCGTTGCGATCGCTACTGTATTGAAACCCTTCCGGGCAAGGCTCGCCGCCGCGGGCGAGGTACATCTCTGGTGTTGCGAAATCAACGCCACTGCGCCCCTGCGGCAGAATGACATAATGTGAAGAAAACCTCACCGTCGAGCGGCCGTCATCCACGGGAATCATGATTTCATGAAGTTTTTCACCCGGTCGAATTCCGATCACACGGGTCCGACATTGCGGTGCGATCACGCGGGCGAGATCCATGATTCTCATGCTCGGAATCCGCGGCACAAAAATTTCGCCGCCATGCATGTCCCGCAACGCATTGAGCACCAGGGCTGCGCCCTGGTCCAGCGTGATCCAGAATCGGGTCATCCTCGGGTCGGTGATTGGCAGTTCCCCGGTGGTTCGGATTTGTAAGAAGAACGGCACAACGCTGCCGCGACTGCCGACCACATTGCCGTAGCGGACGACCGCAAATCGTGTGGCTTTCACCCCGCTATAACTATTGCCCGCGACGAACAGCTTGTCGGAACACAGTTTCGTGGCGCCGTATAAATTGATCGGGTTGGCCGCTTTGTCGGTACTAAGGGCGATCACGCGCTGGACGCCGGTGTCGAGTGCCGCATTGATCACATTCTCGGCGCCGTGGATGTTGGTCTTCACAAACTCAAACGGGTTGTACTCGGCGGCAGGAACTTGCTTCAACGCGGCGGCATGAATGACGTAATCCACGGATTCCATGGCTCGTCTCAGGCGATCCCCGTCGCGCACGTCGCCCAGGAAGAACCGCAACCGACGACGTTCAGATTCACTGTACGATTGCTGTATCGTGAACTGTTTGAACTCGTCACGACTGTAGATCACGATGGTTCGCGCTTCGCTCTTCGCGAGCAAGAGGGCCGTCAGTTTTTTACCTAATGATCCCGTGCCGCCGGTTATCAGAACCCGTGCACCGCTCAGGTAACTTAGATCGCCAAGATGGATCATCGTTTCTTGTCCCCCATGAGTTCCTCAATTTTTATGTCATCGACATCCACAGCCGACGGCTGATACGCCGTTGTAACGCCAAAACAATATCGGCCTATTCCTTTCGGAAGCTCAATACGGTCCACCGTTGAATCGATCTTGACGATCAGATCATCTCGTTCGCGGAAGATTTCGAAGGTCTGCCAAGATTCCGGCTTCCAGGCCAAAGCCGGTCGCGAAAGAATGCGACGCTCCTCCCCGACGTGCTGGACGCCCCAACTCGTCCCACGGCTCCAATACACGGTGACACAATCTTTTTCATTTCGCCCTAGAGCGAACCCTCCGGCCTGCCCGCGAATCCTGATTTTACCCGATACCTTGACGTTCCTCGATATCTCCCATGGCGACAGGGCAATGGCCAGCTGTAGAGCGCCATATCCTGAGCCCGGCCCGGTTAACGTAATCCGGCCACCACTTCCCTGGATTGTTCCACCACACAGAACCGTCCACTGGTTCGTGAGCGAAAGCTGCCTCGACGTTAGGGGAGTTGTTGGCTCCACCGTAACGGCCTCGATCCTCGCGCGAACGAGCTGGGCGCCTTCGAGGTCTCCTGCTCGAACCCGCGCCCTCTCGAGATTTCGAAGTTCGTTGCGATACCAGTCTTCGACAGGTGCAGTATAGTTCCGTGCTTGCGTAACATAGGTTTTTCGCAGACCCATGAGATCGGCGGGCCAGGCGCGCGCGCCCGGCAGCGGACGGTTGGGGTCCGGATCGGCCAGCTCCGATGTGAGTATGCCCACCAGCTCTGTATCTCCGGCTTTTTGGTAACGGATGAGCAATGCCCGAAGTTGGCGCCGATACCATTCGTCGGCCGGCGCTCGGGCTTTGAGTAGTCGTTGCTGATACTCCATCTGTAGAATCTTCAGTTCGCTCTCGGCGGCGGACGTCAGAGCATGATCGCCACCTTCCTTGTCTGAGGACAGGGCGCTGACCACAAACGTGAGGACAACGCCAAGCTGTAGTCCCCCGCTGAGCCATCGGAGGCGGCTTACGCGGTTTGCCATGCAGATTCTCCCTCCCCACGTACCGCTCGTGTGCGAACCAACATCTCCGGGCATCGGATGCGACGAGGTGAACCAAGCCATTATGTCACAATCTGAGCCAATGATGCTGAACTCACAAGCGAGGGGAACGCTTTAGACGATTCCCCCGGTTTCTGTTTACTCGCAGTCGCATTCGCCGGGTCCGCGGCGATCAATACGAATCTGGAGACGCCGCGCTCTCGGGACTGGGCGACTCGATGCCGGGATCCCTCCCCACGGGGCCCTTGGGCATCTCCATCGGTTCATGGTCCCGAGCTCGTTTTAGGTCGTTTCATAGTAGTTCGAGATTGCGGTGACGACCGCGCGCGCTTGGTCCTCGCTCAGTTCCGGATACACAGGTAACGCCAGCGTTTCGTGCGCCGCTCGCTCCGCTTCAGGAAAATCGCCCGGCGCATAGCCCAAGTCCCGGAAACATTCCTGCAAATGAAGTGGAATGGGATAGTAGATCTCGCATCCAATGCCGGACGCGCGGAGGTGCTCCACGAGCGGATCCCGTCGTTCGCATCGAATCACGTATTGGTTGAATACATGCCGCTCGGTGACGGCCCGTGGCGTGCGGACGAGCCCCCGTGCCACGAGCCCGGACTCCTCGAACAACTCATCGTATCGCGCTGCGTTGCGTCGCCGCGCCTCGGTCCACCGATCAAGATAGCGCATCTTCACCAGCAGCACCGCCGCCTGCAGAGTGTCGAGCCGGAAGTTGCCGCCGACCAGCCGGTGCACGTACTTCGGGTGCATCCCGTGCGTGCGCAGCAGCCTCACCCGTTCCGCCTTGGACGGATCTCGCGCCGTCACCATGCCGCCATCGCCGAAGCCGCCGAGATTCTTCGAAGGAAAGAATGAGAAGCATCCGTAATCGCCGATGGCACCCGCGCGCCGCCCCGCATGCTCAGCGCCGATCGCCTGGCAGGCGTCCTCGATGACGACCAAATTTTTCCGGGCCGCCACATCCAGGATCGGACCCATGTCGGCCAGTTGACCGAAGAGGTGGACCGGCACGATCGCGCGCGTGCGGGGTGTCACCGCGTCCGCGACGCGGTCGGAGCGCAGATTGAATGTCACCGGATCAATGTCCACAAACACCGGCCGCGCTCCGAGCCGCGCGATCGATCCGGCGGTCGCGAAGAACGTGTATGGCGACGTGATCACCTCGTCGCCCGGGCCGATCCCCGTGGCCATCATCGAGACCAGCAGCGCGTCGGTGCCCGAGGAAACACCGACCGCATGGGGCACGCCGCAGTAGGCGGCGACCGCCGTCTCCAGCGCGCCGACCTGCGGGCCGTTGATGAAGACCTGCGATTCGACCACTTCGCGCATCGCGGCCTCTATGTCGCCGCGGATCGCAGCATACTGCGCCTTCAAATCCAGCAGCGGAATCTTCATCGCGTTGGATTGTCCCGATCAACGTTGCCGACGGAGGGTGGCGTCTCGGCGGGGCCGCCGGGGGACCGCCTGTCGGTGATGGGGTGGCCGAAGTGAGGCAGGCTGCCGCCCGTGGTCGTTGGAGCGGTTCTCGCCAACGGCCCCGCCGCACCGGTGGCGGCTGTGGTATGTCACTGTTGCAACACGCGCAGCAGGAGCGGGATGATCTGCTCCGCTCGGCGGTGCCACCGGCTGAGCTGAGCCACCCGTTCCTGCAACACCTTCCGCGCACCGCCGTTCGTCTCGGCGACGAGGGCGCGGATCACTTTCAACCGTTCGTCCCCGCTTCGAAGGTGGGGGACCACCTTCTCCTGCAAGTATCCCGACACGAGCTTCCGCAGCTCGCGTTCGGCCGTAAAATGGTCTCGCCGGTCGCCCGGCACGTACACGGTCCGCACCGCGCCGAACGAGCGCAAGAGCCGGAGCCCCTGGCTCACCGCTCCCTTGCTCAAATGCAGCCGCTCCATCAAGGCGTCCATCGGCACGGGATCGGCGCAGATGAACAGGCATCCGTAGATTTCACCGACCGAGCGCGGCAGACCTGCGACTTCGGCGAGCCGCACGAAGAGGTCCACCACCGCCCGCTCGATCTGCTCGAGTCGGGCCGGGGCAACCGCGACGGACTGGCCGTTCTCCGGCATGATGCGGATCACAGTTTGTTCACTACAGAATGAACAAACTGAACCGGCCCGTCAAGCGGTGGAGACGGCCGTTGCGGGGCGAGGGAGGAGGCCGGGTTCTCAGGGAAATCGAGGCACGGCCGACGAACGGTCCCGGAGCGACACCGAGCGACACGGCCGCTGGAGTGAAGGCGGCGGCCGGGCCGGCGCGAAACGGGCGGCGAGGCGGTCGCTCGACGGTCCCGGAAGCGGCACAGGCGGCAACCGTCGCCGTGAATTCGCTCAGCGAGCACCCTCCGCGGGAAGCGGGCGCCAGGCGCCGGTGGCGGGGTCGGCGCCGAGCGCGACCTGTAGCGCGATCACCGCGTAGGAGGTCACCAGCACAGGATCCGACTCCCAGTAGCGGCCCACGTCATTGACCCAGTAGCCGTAGCCGGTCGTGGGCTCAATCTTCTGCAGCGAGAGCAGCCGCTGGATCAACTCCACCCGCCAATTGAACGGCGGACGATCCGGCGGCCGGAACACGTCCTGGCCATAGGCCGCCAATCCTTTCGCCATCACGTTGTACATATAGAAGAGGCCTTCGCGCTCGTCCTCCGTGGCGGCCTTCCCCGGACCCTCGGCGCGGGGATTGTTTGCGTCGAGCGACCAGTGCCGAACGATCCAGTTCACCGTCGCCTCGACGCGCGGATCGGTGCGGTCCACATCGGCGTAGATGTAGCTCAGCAGACCCGCGTAGGTCATGCCGCGCATCGAGCGGAATTTCACGACGCCCGCGGCGTTGGTCGTGATGCCGGCGCGGGTCTGTTCGGGATGGTAGACGAACCCGCCGCGGTCATTGGGATCGTCGGAGGCCCATGGCGCCGGGTTGAAGCGCGCGTCGTTCTGCGTGCGCTGGATGAAGGCGCGTGCGGCCTCCCAGTTCAGGTCGGCGCGGGGCTCGCCGTCGCGGCGCAGGTCCTCGGCGGACTCGGTCAGCCGCATGGCCTCATAGGCGATGTACGAGTTCGAGAGGTCGGCATAGGGGCGGCCGCTGTCGGCGTCGTAGCCCATTCCGCCGTAGTAGACGTCACCCCCCAGATGCTGCGTGCGGGCGAGATATCGGCGCGCCTTGAGCACGACCGGCACGGCGCGCGAATCACCGCTCAAATGCAACGCGACCATGCTGATCGCGGTGTTGTAGTTCGGCAGCCCACCCCCGCCGCCGGGCCGATCGGGCGCGCGGTAGATCGCGCCGTTGTCGTGCGCACAGGACAGAAGGAAATCCACCGCGCGCTTTGCGGCGGGCGTGTCGGCACGGCCCGCCTTGGCGAGCGCCCAGAGCGGCAGGGCGGTGAGCGCGGGATACTGGGCGTTGGACCAGCTTCCGGTCGGCGACTGATGCCCAAGTAGCCACTGAAGGCCCCGATCCACCGCCGCCTGCGCCTCGCGCCGAAGTGACTCGCTCAGCATGGGCGCATCGCTGCGGACCTCGAGCCGAACGACCCCGCCCGTCTCCGCCGCGCCCGCGACGAGCGACCATGTACACCCCACGAACCCTATGATGGCAACTCGATTCACATTCATCGCATATCCGTTGACCGCGCGGGCCCCGGTGGGCCGCCGCGCGGTGGTTGGGTCTTCATCTCATCTTCCTGGTGGCCGCTCGCATTGGACGCGGGCGGCGTGCTGTCGAACCGGGCATCGGTCGCCCGCAACCGTTCGGCCAGCTCGCGCAGGAGCGGCAGCGCGAGCTCGGGTTGTTCTCGGAGCATCAGCTCCCACTGGTCACGGCGGATCACGACGAGTTCGCTGTCCTCGACGGCCTCCGCGGTCGCGCTGCGCGGCGTTCCCAGCAGCATCGAGAGCTCGCCGAAGTAGTCGCCGACGCCCATGTCGCGCAGCACCGTCGAGCCGCGGCGCAGGCGGATCCGGCCGCGGCGCACGACGTACATCTCGTCGCCGCCGTCGCCCTCCCGAAAGAGCACCTCGCCCGCCGCGACGGGCCGCGCATGGCGCTCAACGAGGGGTGCGGCGCCCTTCTCGCCGCGGCCGATCACGAAGAGCCGCAGCAGTGCGGCGTCGCGGCGGCGCGCCGCGGCCGTGATTTCAGCGCCCAGCAGCAGCGCGGCGAAGGAGACGTAGACCCACGTCAGCGTCAGAAACACGGCTTTCAGCGATCCGAACGCGAAGCCATAGTTCGGATTGTAGCGCAGAATCATTGCGAAGGCGGGCCGGATCACGAGCAAGAGCAACGCGGATACCACCGCGCCGGAGAGCAGGTCGGCGCCGCGCAGCCGTACCGGCGCAAAGACGCGGAAGAGCACCGCGACCGCCACCAATGCAAGCGCAAACGAAAATCCGAGTTCGACTGCGCCGGCGACCGACGACACCGAGGGCGGGAGCCGGCGCGCCACCGCACCATAGAGAATGCGCCCACCGACGAGCAGCAAACACACTGCGAGCACGACCAGCGCGCCGACCACATCGCGCAACTTTGCGCGGACGAGTCCAATCGGCCGCTCGGGTTGGAACACCCGCCACATCGCGCCCCGCAGCGCGGCCGCAAAGGGTGTCGTGGCCCAGAAGAGCGCGAGCAGACCGACGAAGCTCCACGCGCGCTGCGCGGCCAGGGTTTCGATCTGATCGAGCGCGATCGCGCCGAGCCCGGCCACGAGCTGGTCCGACGCGTTGCGGATTGCCTGCATCGCGGCCGGCGAGACCATCACCCAGCGGCTTGTGAGTACGGAGATCAGCAACAGCAGCGGCACGAACGAAAGAAAGCCGTAGTAGGCGAGCACCGCGGCGGTCTCACCATGTCGGTGCCGCGCGAACGCCGCGAACGCTTCGCGCGCAACGAGCACGACCAGCGCGCGTCGCCGGCCCGGGCGCTGGGCGGAGCGCGTCACGGCGGCGTCGCTGAGCGGGCCGTCGGCGGACTCGCCTCGGGCCACGACAGGCGTTTCCAGTCGCCGAACGAGAGCTCGCGTTCGGAGAACTGCCAGACCACGACGCGCGTAGTCGCGAGGCGGTCAGGCCGGCGTCGCACCTCGCCGAACAGCATCTGGCGTGTCGCGAACGCGCCCGCGTCGTTGCGCACCATTCGATCCACCGGCCGCTGCAGCGCCAAGGCGATGTGTTCGGCGAGCCCTGCGGCCGCGCCCCACCGCATGGACTCGAGCGAGAAGATGTTCGCGAAGCTATCGCCGAGCAGCAGCGTGTCGGCGGTCGGGTCGGGTGCCCAGGGGCGCCCGTCGGGCCGCCGCACCTGCCGCACGGTGACGATGTCGGGCGGCGGCCACGCGGAGGTGTCGGGCAGATTGAGCATCACTGCCAAATCGCCGCGGTTGGTCACGGTAACCTCGTGCGCCGTGTATCCCGCGGTCTCGGTCCTCTCTCCCAGCCACGCCTGCACCCGTTCGGCAATTGCGCGCGCGACGCACTCCATGGTCTCTGGCCGCCAGTGGGTATCGGTCTTCAGATACGGCGCGGTTCGCACATCCGGTGGCAGAGCTCGGAGCACGGCGTCGAGGTCCACGACGTCGACGCCGTGTCGTTCGAGCGCGGCGCGCCACTCAGGCCAGCTGCGGTTGTGCAGCGGCGGCTGGCCGAGTGGCCGCCGCGTGAAGCCGGCCGGCCAGGCGCCGGTCTTCACGGGCACAGGCACAAGGACCAGATGGATGCCGCGCGTGGCGAGCTGATCGCGAAAGTCCACGATCGCGGTCACGGAGTCCGGCTCGGGCGCCGGCGTCCACCGGTCGCCCTCCCGCCGCCGGCGCGCCATGGTGGCCGGGTTCAGGAAGCCGGGACCGGCGAGGTGGTCGAGCTCGGGACCATAGTAGAGCACACCATGGCGCCCGATCTGCGTGGGCTCGTTGCCGGTGGCCAACACGCGGCTCAACACAAGTTGCGTGAGGGGCTGGACCCGCGCGCGAAACCACGAGGCTTCCTCGAGGTCATCCTCGTAGCGCTTCAGACCGAGGCGCAGAACGTGGTTGGCCTCGAGCAGGCGGTTCCGCCATCCCTGCGGTGCCGCGTTCCACGAGATGACCGCATCGGCGAGCACTGGGCCGAGGCTCGTGATGGTCGGCCAGGGCGTGCTGCGGTCGCCACGCCGGTACTGGGCGATCTCGCGGCCGACTTGCGCGATTGGCACGAGAGCGAGGCCGAGCGCGGCGATCCAGGTGGTCCACCGCGCGGCGGCTGGATGAATGTCGGTGTGGCCGATTTCGGCATGAGCGACGTCTTCGCGGCTCGGGCGGCGGTCGGATGGGCGCGCGTCGCTCATCTCAGAAGATGAAATAGATGAACGGATTGTAGGCCTGCGTGCTCAGCACCGCGATGGAGATCAGCGCGAGCAGCAGCGCCACGAGGAGCTTCCCCACTGGCAGGCGGCGGGTCCAGTCCCATGTGGTGGGGGCGGTCCAGGTGAGGAGAGCGGCGACGAGCCATGTCCCCACATAGAACGGCGCGTAGATCAGACCCGCCACGGCGCCGGCGGCGGGCCAGGGCGCGGCGAGGCCGAGCATCGCGCGATACACGGCCAAGGCTGTGGGCAGGTCGGGAGCGCGGAAGAGCACCCACGAGCCCAGCACGATCACGAAGGTGAGCGCGATACGGAGAGGCGTGGGGAGGCGATGGTAGAGCGGGCGGCGCCCGAACGCGCGCTCGAGGATGAGCCACGCGCCGTGCCACGCGCCCCAGAGCACGAAGGTCCACGCCGCGCCGTGCCAGAGACCGCCCAGCAGCATCACGATCGCGAGGTTCAGGGCGGTGCGGACGGGGCCGCGGCGATTGCCGCCGAGAGGCACGTAGAGGTAGTCGCGTAGCCAGCTCGACAGCGACATATGCCAGCGGCGCCAAAATTCGGTGATCGAGGCCGAGCGATAGGGCGAGTCGAAGTTCTTCGCGAACACGAATCCGAACATGAGGCCGAGGCCGATCGCCATGTCGGAATAGCCGGAGAAGTCGTAGTAGATCTGGAACGCGTAGGCCGCGACGCCGTACCAAGCGTCGAGCGCGCCGCCGCCTCCGGCCGAGGAGAACACCAGGTCCGCGATTTTTCCGCACGGGTTCGCGAGCAACACTTTTTTGGCGAGCCCGAGCGCAAAGAAGGCCGTGCCCCGGGCGAACTTCTCATACGTCTCGCGCCGCTCGGTGAGCTGTCGCGCGACCTCGGCGAAGCGGATGATCGGCCCCGCGACGAGTTGCGGGAACATCGCGACGTAGCAGGCGAAGTCCGTGAAGTTGCGGATCGCGCGCGCGTGGCCGCGGTAGACGTCGATCGAGTACGACATGGACTGGAACGTGTAGAAGCTGATGCCGAGCGGCAGCACGACCCGCAGGGTGGTCTCGATCATCGCGCCCGGGCGGCCCAGCAGGTGCGCGAGCGCGTTCCAGGAGTCGACGGCGAAGTTGAAGTACTTGAAGAACCCGAGCAGCGCGAGGTTCGAGACGATGCTGATCACGACCCCCGCGCGCTGTAGCGCCGTCCGCGGTCCGCCGGGCTCGAGCGGTTCGACCGGTTTCGACCATGCCGAGGGACGCCACTGGCCGGAGATGAGCAGGCCGGCGACGTAGTCGATGAGGGTCGAGACGAACATCAGCAGGCCGAAGGCTGGATTGGACCAGCCGTAGAAAACGTAGCTGACCAGCGTCAGACACAGGTTCCGGGCGCCACGCGGCAACGCGTAGTAGCCGGCGAGCGTGAGCGGGAGGAACACGAACAAAAAGATATGGGAGCTGAAGACCATCGCCCCGCCGCCTCAGAGCGGCACCTCGACGAACTGCGGGCGGCCCTCGTCGGGCATGTCCATGACGACCCGTTCGCCTTCGAGCTCGGGGTGGGCCTCGTAGGGTTCGATCGCGAGGTGGACGGTCTCGCCGAGGCGGCGGCGCGGCGCGACCGGTTTGCGGTTGCGGACGCCCCAATGCAGCACGAGAATCCGCCCCTCGAGCGGCGGGCCGTCGAGCGTGCGGATCACCTCGTATTCATAGGCGACCAGCGCGTGCTCATAGGGGCGGATTTCGGCGGCGGTTGGCGTGCGGGTGAGCGCGACGACCCGCGCTTCGACGCTGCGTCGGACGCGCGCGGGCGCCGTGGCCGGCGGTGAGGCGTGGGTGGCCGGTGCATCGGCGGGACGGGACGCCCCGCCCCCGGAGCTCCACACGTCCGGAAAATAATCGGCCGTTTCATTGTGCGTGATCTGGACCCACCCCTCGACGCGGGTGAAGTCGGGCGACAACCGACCCACGAACACCTCGACGCGTGGACCGCCGAAGTGGATGCGAATCGAGCCATGGCCGGAGAGATAGGGGCCCGTCAGCGCGAACAGTTGCGCGGGGCGGCCCCAGCGGGGGTGGTACACCTCCGCGCCCTGCATGCCCGGAGCCGTGTTGACGGGCACCGTCCAGCGACGATCGTCGCGAAGCGAGAGGACGAGGAGGTTGCGGTGAGCGCCGTCGAAGATCCACATGTGGCGCGAATCGTCCGGCGAGCACGAAGTCCAGCAGCCGCGGCCGACCCGTTTCATCACGCCGTCGGGCACCTCGATCCATGCGGCGGTGGGCCACGGCGCCAGCGCGGCGGCGCGCGTGCCATCCGGCGTCAACTGGAAGTTGTCCACGCTCACCGGCGTTTTCGTCCAGACCACGCGATTCTCCGCGGGTCGGTCGAGCGAAAACCGGACGACCGGCGAGCCGAGGAATGCCTCCGATTGCAGGGGACCACGGATCGCGACGACCCAGAGTTGGCCGTTGGCCGGATCGGCCCAGACATCCGCCGCGTGGCCATCGGCCAGGTCGCGCGGCTCGCCGCCCGCGAACGGAACTGCCATCACGCGGCCGCGCAGATAATCCGTGAACACGACCCACTGACCATCCGGCGAGAGAAGCGGTTTGCGGATCGAACGCGGGCCGGGCAGCAGGACGCGTTCGCCACCCGCTTCGGTGTCGAACGCCATGAGCGAGTACCAGGCGTTCGTGGCGAAGGGATCACCGCCCTCGCCGGCCACCTGGCGGCACCAGACGACGCGCGTCGGGCCGCCCGCGAGCTGACGCAGCGCGGCGGCCACATCCGCCGGCGCGGCCGCGGCCCCCACCGCTGCACTCAACATCGCGGTGACGAGGCACCCCGTCATTATCTCCGGCCGGCTCATTGGGCGCGGTGGGCAACCGCGGAGATCTCGATCTCTGCGTCGCGGGGCAGCCGGGCAGCCTGGATCACTTCGCGTGCCGGCCAGGGAGGGCGGAAGAACTCCTCAAAGATCGCGTTGAAGGCGCCGAAGTTCGAGAGGTCGCGAACGTACACCGTAACGCGTACGACGTCCGCGAGCGTGGCGCGGCCGGCCGCCAGCACGGCGCGAACATTCGCCAGCGCTTGCCGCGCCTGCGCCTCGAACCCTTCGGCGAGCGCGCCGCTGTGCGGGTCCATGCCCAGTTGTCCGGCGGTCCAGATCCAGTCGCCCGCCGCGACGCCCTGGGAGTAGGGGCCGATCGGCGCCGGCGCTTCGTCGGTGCGAAGGATGGTCATAGAAAACCTCGTTGTCGTGATGGGGCCCATCGTACCGGCTCAGGCAAGCGGCTCACAAGTCCGCCGGCGAAAGTCCGGCGTCGGGGTCGAAGCGCTGTTCGACCTGCAAGTCGCGCAGCACGGTACGAATCTCCGGTATGGCGACGCGTCGAATGGGCAGCTCGGTCCAGCCGCGGCCGATCTCCTCGGGACGGTGGGCATCGCTGGTCCGGATCATCGCCCACCGACCGCGCAGGTGGGCCGGGTCGCGGCGCCGATCATAGTGGCCGCTGATTTCGACGGCATCAAAGGGAAGCTCCGGCATGCGCCCGAGCTGCGAGAGGATGCTCATCGTGGGGCGGTCCACATGGGAGGGGATGCACAGACCGCCCGCCGCGAGGATGAGTCGACAGAGGTCGGTGAGCGGCCAGTCCGTGGGAGCGCCGAGCCAGAGGGGCACGAAGTGCTCGATCTCGCCGGTCTCGTTCACGACGGGCTGATCGGTGTCGTCGAACCCAGCGGCGGGGACGGGAGTCATCCGTTCGAACACGCAACGGCCGAACGCGACGGCGGCGGCCGGATTGTCGAAGAGGGCCAACACATGCAGCTCCTCGACGGTGGTCACCTCGACACCGGCGAGGGTGGCGACGCCGCGGTCCGTGGCCGCGCGCACGGCGGAGGGCGCGTTCATGCCGGAGTTGTGGTCCACCACGCCGATCAGCCCGAGGCCGGCGCGCACCGCGGCGTGGGCAATCGCGCGGGGCGACATGCTCAGGTCGCCGCACGGCGAAAGGCACGTGTGAATGTGCAGATCGGTTTTCATCTCACGTCGTGCCGACGGGGGGCGCGACGTCCGTGAGCGCTCCATGAACCCGCCACGAGAGCTCGAACTGGTTGAGCGGCGAGCGCGCGATCGCGAGCGATTCCGCTCGCGCGGCTTCGAGCGTCTCCGGTGGAACCTCGCGGCCGTGGGCCACCAACATCGCGCGGATGCCCACCGCCACCGCGACGCCGACGACGGCGCGGTGGGTCTGCACGGTGATCCAAACGCTATCCGGCGGCGCGTGGCCGAGCACGTCGCTGAGCAGGTCTGAGGTGTAGCCCGCAGCCAGCGGCGTGTTCGGGTTTCCTTCCACCAGCACCTCGACGCCGCCGAGCGCGGTCCAGAGCGATCCGACGGTCCTCATCGCGGCGGCTCCGCGCCGGTCGTGGTGGATGCGGGAGGCGGCGTGTCGGCGGGCGGCCAACGGACCGCGGCGCGCAAATGCGTGCCCTGCCCCGGCGCCGAGCGGATCGAGAAGTCGTCCGCGACGCGGCGGATGTTACCCAGCCCCATGCCCGCGCCGAATCCAAGCGAGCGCACCCAATCGTTTGCGGTGGAGAAGCCGTCTTGGAGCGCGAGTTCCACATCCGCGATGCCGGGCCCCTCGTCGGTCGCGGTGATCTCGGCCAGCCCATCCTCGATGTGGGCCTCCAGGACACCTCCGACCGAGTGAACCACGAGATTCATCTCCATCTCATACGCAGCGATTGCGACCCGGCGCACCAGCTCCGGCGGCAGGCCACGTGCGGTGAGGGCCTTCTTAATCTCGTGAGCGGCCCGTCCGGCGTTCTCAAAGTCGTAGCGCCGCACGGTGAAACGAAGCCGCTCGCCCGGCGTGCGACGCGGCGCCGGAGCGGGCACGCGGGCCTCGAGGCGGGCGTACTCCTTATAGAGCTCGATCAGCAGCGAGGCGCTGATGTCGCGGCTGGTGAGGATGCCGCACAGCCGGCCGTTGCGGTCCAACACCGGGAAACGCCCGAACCGGTACTTGTCGAAATACGACGCGCCGAACGCCAGCGGCATGTCGTCTTCGAGCACCACCACCCGCTCGGTCATGTGCGCCTCGACTGGATCGTCGAGGCGCTGCAGTTCCAGAACCGTGATCACGTCGTCCATGCTCACGATTCCGTAGAGGCGGTCCTGCTCGGCAACGGGCAGGCCGGTGATGCCGTGCGTTTTCATCAGCGCGCGCGCATAGCGCATGGTGTCGGTGCGGCGCACCGTGATGAGGTCGCGCGTCATCACGTCCCGCACTTTGAGGCGGAACAGCAGGTCCTGCAGCACGAGCGGAATCTGATCCGCCGGAAGGGGAAGGACGGCCATCGGCCGCTCCGCTGCCATCGCGCCGGTCACCGACCGGCCGCACGGGCCAGCGCCGCGCACGACTCGAACATGGGCCGGCGGCAGCGCAAGAGCGGCATGCCCAGCTCGCGCGCCAGCTCCACCATGCCGGCTGGCAGGGGTTTGCCGTTCACGACAATCACACCGGCGGCTCCGACGAGATCCGCCGTGCGCACCGCCTGGTCCGAGGCCAGAGCGGTCAGCACCAGGCATCCCACGCGATCGGCGGTGAGCAGGTCGCTCATGAGATCCGTCGCGACCACACCCGACACCTCTCTCGCGCGCGCCGCGTCCGGCAGGTGGATCTCTTCGGCCGCGAGGGCCCGTCGGGCATCATCCAGCGTCATGGCCGCCCCCGATCCAACCCCTGCTCTGCAAAACGCAACAAACAGAAGAGGTTTTCCAATTCCAGCGCGATGTTGATGTTCTGGACCACAACGTTGTTTTGGCTTTTCAGCAGAATGGGCGCGAAGTTCAAGATGCCGCGAATCCCGGCCGCGATCAACGCCTCCGCGACCTGCGCGGCCACCGTCTCGGGCACCGCGAGAATCGCGACCTGGATCTTCTCACTCTTCACGATGTAGGGCATCTCGTTGATATCGCGGATCGGAATCGGCGCGTTCGGGTCAATTTTCGACGGGTCCACATCGAAACCTGCCACAACCCGGATGCGTTCGCGCGCAAAGCCCCGATACCGCATGAGGGCGGTTCCGATCTTGCCGCAGCCGACCACAATCACTCGCTGGACCTCGTCCACCCCGAGGATCCGGTTGAGCTGGGCGATCAGGTCATCCACTTGGTAGCCCGCGCGCTTCTTGCCGGTCAGTCCGAAAACGGAAAAATCTTTACGGACCAGTGCTGGCGACACGCCCACCGCATCGGCGAGATTGTCGGAAAACACCTTTACAAACCCCAGCGAGCGAAGCTTTTCCAGTACGTTCTTGTACTTTGTCAGCCGGACGACCACTTCTTTTGTTGCACTCATGTTGCGCTGTGCTCCACTTATTCCGTGCAATAAAGTATCGCACGTCGCACAGAATTCAAGCTCACTCGTGAAGGATTTCACATATTGCGCCATCGCGTTGAGACTATACGTGCCATATTCCACTTGAATCCATCATCTGGGCTGGTATCATGAAAGAAATTTGCTCTCTCCGGTCATGGCGGAGCGAGTCGAGATACGAACTATGGAAACGAACGAGCCAATTACAGCGTTGCCGGATCGCACGATCGAACTGCCGGAGGACCTCTCCCGGTTCATCGAGGAGTGGAAGACGCGGCCGGGGAACCTGATCATGGTTCTCCACCGTGTGCAGGAGCACTACGGTTACGTGCCGCGGGACGTCGCCTTCGAGGTCGCCGCACGCCTCGATGTGCCGCTGGCCAAAATCTATGGCGTGGTGACGTTTTATCACTTCTTCAAGCTGAGGAAGCCGGGACGCCACCAGATCGCGGTGTGCATGGGGACGGCCTGCTACTTGAAGGGCGGAGAAGATCTGATCAAGGAACTGGAGACGATCCTCGGCATCGGCCTCAATCAGACGACGGCGGATGGCGAATTTTCGATCGAAGCCGTCCGCTGCATCGGTTGCTGCGGCTTGGCGCCGGTGCTGACGGTGGACGGACAGGTGTACGGGCGGCTGACCAAGGACCAGCTCGCGGACATCGTCGCGAAACATCGGGGGGGCTGATGCACACGACTCTCGGCGACTGGCTGTTGGAACCGGTGGCGAACGCCATCGAGGCCGGCGCGCGTGCGGTGCAGGTCGAGGTCGTTGAGGAGGGTCCGCGGGTGACGGTCACTGTGTCCGACGACGGTCCTGGCATGGCGGCGGACGCGATGCGGTCGCTTCTGGATCCCCTCGCCGGCGGGAATCCACACAAACACCCAGGACGCCGGCCGCATCTGGGCCTGCCGATGCTCGATCAGGCCGTCCGCCAAGCCGGTGGGGACCTTGCCATCGAGTCGGAGCCCGGTGTCGGCACGGTGGTGCGCTGGACGCTGGACGCGACTCATCCGGACGCCCCGCCATCGGGCGACTGGGCCGCCCCGGCGGCCGCGGCGATGGCGATGGCCGCCGGCCGGGGAGTGGCGCTGCGCTGGCGCCGCCAACGGGACGGTCACGGCTACGAGCTGGACAATCTTGAGTGGCTGGATGGGGGCGGCGCGACCCGCGCGGAGGCGATCACGAGCCTTCGCCGCCGCCTGGTGGCACTCGAATCGAAACTCAGGGCGGCGCCGGAGAGCCGCGCACCGGTCGCTCGATGGGAGATGCGATGATGGGCAAGTTGACACTGGACGAACTTCGGGCGCTGCGCGAACGGGCGCAGCAGACGATCGCGCGCCGTCAGACGGCCGAGGGCGCCGCCGGCGAAATCATCGTTGGCATGGGCACCTGCGGTATCGCGGCCGGCGCGCGCGAGGCGCTCGATGCGCTCGTGGAGACGCTCAACCAACACCACCGCGGCGACATCGTCGTGCGCCAGACCGGCTGCATGGGTTTATGTTTCTCCGAACCGACGGTCGAGGTCCGCGTCACCGGCATGCCGCCGACCATCTATGGCCGCGTGACTGCGGAGGTGGCGCGGCGCATCGTCGAGGAGCACGTGATCGGCGGGCGCCTCGTGGATGACCATGTGTATGACCGGCCGGCCACGGATCTGGCCCCGCACCTTCGCGCGCCCGGAAAGTGAGCCGAGCTATGCCGTACTCTCAGTTCGTTCTGGTCTGTGCTGGCACCGCCTGTGACTCCTGTCAGAGTCGGGAAATCTACTCGCGCCTGACCGCCGCGGTGCGCTCGCAGGGGCTCGAGGGTCGAGTGCAGGTGGTGCGCACCGGTTGCTTCGGATTCTGCGCGCAGGGCCCCGTGGTGAAGGTCCTGCCCGATGAGACCTTCTACGTTCAGGTCCGCCCCGAGGACGCCGGCGAGATCGTCGCCGAACACCTCGCGAAAGGCCGCCCGGTGAAGCGTCTGCTCTATGGCGGCGCGGGGCGCGCGGCCATCGCCGACATCCCTTTTTACCAGAAGCAGTTTCGAATCGTGCTGCGCAACTGCGGCGTGATTGATCCCGAGAACATTGAGGAATACATCGCGCGCGAAGGCTACGAGGCGCTCGCGACGGTGCTGACCTCGATGACGCCCGAGGATGTGATTGAGCAGGTGCGGATCTCGGGCCTCCGTGGCCGCGGCGGCGCCGGCTATCCGACCTGGAAGAAGTGGACGTTCACGAAGAACGCCGACTCGGACGTCAAGTACGTCATCTGCAACGCCGACGAGGGCGACCCGGGCGCCTACATGGATCGCAGCACCCTCGAGGGCGATCCGCACTCGGTGCTCGAGGCGATGGCGATCGCGGGCTATGCGGTCGGCGCGCATCAAGGCTACATCTACATTCGCGCGGAGTATCCGCTCGCGATCCATCGGCTCGAGGTCGCCCTCCGGCAGGCGCGCGAGCTCGGTTTGCTCGGCCGTGATATTCTGGGCACTGGTTTCGACTTCGACGTCGAGCTGCGGCTCGGCGCGGGTGCGTTCGTCTGCGGCGAGGAAACCGCGCTGATTGCCTCGATCGAGGGCCACCGCGGGATGCCCGTTCCGCGTCCCCCTTACCCCGCGGTGCGCGGGCTCTGGGGCCGGCCGACGGTGATCAACAACGTCGAGACTCTCGCGAACATTCCGGTGATCATCCTGAAGGGCGGCGCGTGGTTTGCCTCGATCGGCACGGAGACTTCGAAGGGCACGAAGGTCTTCGCGCTGACCGGCAAGGTCAACAACTCGGGTCTCATCGAGGTGCCGATGGGCACGACGCTGCGTGAGATCATTTTCGACATCGGTGGTGGCATCAAGGGCGGAAAACGGTTCAAGGCCGCGCAGACGGGCGGCCCGTCGGGCGGCGTGATTCCCGAGTCGTTCCTCGACACGCCGATCGACTATGAGTCGCTCGCGAAGCTCGGCTCGATCATGGGCTCGGGCGGGCTGATCGTGATGGACGAGGACGACTGCATCGTGGATGTGAACAAGTTCTACCTTGAGTTCACGGTGGACGAGTCCTGCGGCAAGTGCGCGCCCTGCCGCATCGGCGGCCGCACGATGTTCAACCTGCTCACCGACATCACCGAGGGCCGCGGTACGGTGGGCCACATCGAGCAGATTCACACCGTCGCGCATGCGATGCAGAAGGCGTCGCTCTGCGGCCTCGGGCAGACCGCGCCCAACCCGGTGCTCTCCTCGCTAACGTACTTTGGCGAAGAGTATCGCGTCCATATCAAGGAAAAGCGCTGTCCATCCGGCCGCTGCCGCGCGCTGGTGACCTATACGATCCTCGCGGACAAGTGCATCGGCTGCACGCTCTGCGCGCGCCGCTGCCCCGTCAACTGCATCCGCGGCGAGCGCCGCCAGCCGCACGTGATCGACCTCTCGCGCTGCATCAAGTGCGGCGAATGTTTCAAGGCCTGCAAGTTCGGCGCCGTGCAGCGCAGCTAAGCGAAGGGAGTTCGACGATGACGACCGCACGGACCATCCCCACGGTGAAGGCGGAGATCAACGGCCTCGAGTGTGAGGTGCCAGAGGGCACAACGATTCTCCAGGCGGCCGAGCGCATCGGGATCCGCATTCCGCGGCTGTGCTACCACCCGGACCTGCCGGCGTGGGCCGCCTGCGGCATCTGCGTGGTGAAGGTTGAGGGCTCGCCGAAGATGCTGCGCGCCTGCGCAACGCCCGTCGAGGACGGGATGCGGATCACAACGCACGACCCCGAGATCGTGCGCGTGCGTAAATCTGTGCTGCAGCTCCTCCTCTCGACGCACCCGAACGACTGCCTGCGCTGCCCGCGCAACGGCAACTGCGAGCTCCAGCGGCTCGCGGCCGATTTCGGCATCCGCGAGGTGCCGTTCGCGAGCCGCGTCGCGAGCCTGCCAACCGACGACTCGACGCGCGCGGTCGTGCTGAACCCCGAGAAGTGCGTGAAGTGCGGCCGATGCGCAATCGTCTGCCAGCGGATGCAGAACGTCTGGGCGCTCGAGTTCGTCGGCCGCGGTGACTCGACGCGGCTCGCGCCCACCGGCGACATCCAGCTCGCCGAGAGCCCCTGCATCCGCTGCGGCCAGTGCAGCGCGCACTGTCCGGTCGGCGCAATCTACGAACACGACGAAACCGACCGCGTATGGCGCGCGCTGCAGAACCCCGACCTGCACTGTGTCGTGCAGATCGCGCCGGCCGTGCGCGTCGCGATCGGCGAGGCGTTCGGCTACGAGCCCGGCACCGTGCTCACCGGCAAGACCTACGCCGCGCTGCGGCGGCTGGGCTTTCAGGCCGTGTTCGACACGAACTTCGGCGCCGATCTCACGATCATGGAGGAGGCCACCGAGTTCGTGCATCGCTTCCTGCACGGCGCTGGACCGCTGCCGCTGATCACGAGCTGTTGCCCAGCCTGGACCGACTACATGGAGAAGTACGCGCCGGACTTCATCGAGAACTTCTCCACCGCGAAGTCGCCCCACGCGATGCTCGCCGCGATGGCGAAGACCTACTACGCGCAGGTGAAGGGGCTCGACCCCGCGAAGATTTACATGGTCTCCGTGATGCCCTGCACCGCAAAGAAGTTCGAGATCATCCGGTCGCGCGAGATGTTCGATGGCGAGCGGCCATACGTGAACGTGTCGATCACGACGCGCGAGCTCGCGCGCATGATCAAGGAGTGCGGCATCGACTTCATGGAGCTGCCGGACGAAGAGGCCGATTCGATCCTCGGCTACTACACCGGCGCCGGCACGATCTTCGGGGCGACCGGCGGCGTGATGGAGGCCGCGCTGCGCACTGCGCACTACCTGATCACCAAGCGGGAGGCGCCGGACATTAACTTCCTGCCGCTGCGCGGGCTCGACGGCGTGAAGGAGGCGACGATCGAGATCGCAGGCCGCACGCTGCGCGTCGCCGCGGCGCACTGGATGAACAACATCGAAACTGTGCTCGACCGTGTGCGTGAAACGCGGCGGCGCGGCGAAGAGCCGGCCTATCATTTCATCGAGGTGATGGCCTGTCGCGGCGGATGCGTGGGCGGCGGCGGCCAACCGTACGGCGCCGACGACGAGGTGCGCCGGCGTCGCGCGTCGGGTATCTACCAGGACGACGCGATGAGTCAGAAGCGTTGCTCGCACCAAAACCCGTACATCCAGAAGCTCTACGCCGAGTTTCTCGGAGCCCCACTGAGCGCGCGCGCGCACGAACTGCTGCACACGCACTACCGACGCCGGCCAGTGTACGCGCGTTGAGCCTGGAGTCAGCGGCCTCGCCGGCCGCGAGCCGCCACGGAGATGAAACGGCCAAGCGCTCGTGGTCCAAGGCTTGGACGCGAACGCGGCGTCCGCGTCCAAAGTTTGGACGGTGGCGATCAGTTGGCCGCCGGCCGCCAGGTGTAGAGGCGGAAGCGGCGGAGGCGGTCGCGCATCGAATAGCCGCGCGCGCGCGGATGTTGAACCAGTTCGCGCGCTGTCCAAGCGGGCGTTTCGATATCCAGCTGGGCACCGTCCCATGGCCGGTCATACACGCCGAGCCCCGTTTCGGTGGAGGTCAGGAGGCGGATCTGCCATCCCTCGCGATGCAGACGGGCGAGCACGTCCATCGCCAGTCGCTGGCGATCACCCTCGTCCTCGCCGGCCCAAAGAAGCTCCCCGTTGAGCGCCGGCACCTCGGCGAGGAACCGAACTGGTGCACCCCACCAAAAGTGGTCGGCGACGACAAGGTCGCGCGGACCCAGCGCGGCGATGATCGGCGCGAGCGCCTCGGTGGCGCCGTCGTACTCGGTGGCGCGCGCGGCGGCCCGCCAGCGGCGCGCCTGGGGCAGCGCGACGAGCGCGAACGCGAGCGCCAGTCCCGCTGGCCGCCAGCGGACGCGCGTCGCCGGCCACACGGCCCCGAGGCGATCGAGCGCCGCGCCGACGCCGAGCGCGATCGCCGGCAGCGCGGCCTCGAGCAGGCGGCGGCTCGCCCACGGCCACCAGATCGTGATCTGGGGCGAGACCAGCGCGGCGGCGACGGACGCGAGCAGGAACGCCAGCCACAGCCGCAGCGGATGCTCGTCCGGATCGCGCCGGACTCCGATGATCCACCAGCCGAGCAGCGCGGCCAGCCACAGGGATGACCCCGCATAGACCACAGCGCCGGACGCCCAGGCAACCGTTGCGGTGGACGCGGGGTCGCGATGGACCAGCGCGGCGACACTGACCGCCACAAGACCGGCCGCGACGGCCGCAGCGATCAGCGCGCCGTCGAGCGCGGGCCGGGCCGCGAGCCGTCGGATCCCGGCGGACAGCGACGCGGCCAGGTCCACCAGCAGCGCGCCGAGACCGAAGACCGCGAATCCCGCGCCGAGGACGGTGGTGGTTGGCCCCCAGCGCAGCAGCAGCGGCCCATTCCAACGCATCACGAACGCCGCGCCGGCCGCGAGCGCGCCAATCTGTAGCAGCCGCCGCCATCGCGCCGCACGTCGCCGCGCGTCGCGGGCCTCATCGAGCGCCGCCAGCGCTGTCAGCATCGCGCCAAACGGCAGGAACGACGGACGCGCGACGACGCCGAGACCGAGCAGCGCGGCGAATCCGATCGCCGGTCCCGCTGTCCGCCGATGCGCCCAGAGGAGGGCCAACCCGAACCACAGCGACAACTGCAGCAGTTCGGCGGTTGGAAATGCGGTGTGGTGGATCAGGAGCGGATGCGCCGCGAGCACCGTGGTGGCAAAACCGGCCGCGCGGCGGGTCATTCCGAGCGAGCAGGCCGCCGGCGCCGCGAGCAGCAGCACGAGCCACGCGGCGAGGTGATTCGCGCGGAGTGCGCCCCGCAGGCCCATGCATCGGTGCGCGCGCGCGATCCAGGCCGGCCATGCATGCGGAAAAAACGGCTCGAATGTACGGTGGGCGATATCCACCGGTACAGCCGGCCACGCGACGATGTTCGCAAATTCCGGCCGCGTGAACACGGCGATCTCGTCCGGCTCCAGTGCGGCGAATAGGGGGTCGGGCATCGGTCCGAGCGAGCCGCTCCGTTCGAGCGTGACGCCTTGGTGGATGTACACGCCCGGGTCCCATCCGCCGAGGATCCACTCGCCGCGGCGCGGCAGCGCGATCGCGATCAGTGCGCCGATCGCCAGCAGGATGGCCGCGCCGATCGCGCCGCGCGCATCGGATATGAGCTGCCGCCGCCCGAGCGCCGCACCCAGCGCGGCGATCCATGCGATGGCCCACCGTTCCTTCGCGGCGGTGTAGCGGCCACCCGCCGCGAGTCCGAGGACGACGATCAGCGTCGCGATCAGGCCGGCGACGAGGGTCCGCGCGAACGCGCCGGGGCCGGGCCGCCCGTCGGTGCGCCGCAGCGCCCACGCCCACGTCGCGCCCGGAATCGCCAAGAGAACCGCCCACTCCAGCGCGCCCCGCAGCGCCGCCACCGACGGCGCTGCTGTGATGACCTCCCACGTCATGCTCGTCACCTTGGCGCGTGTTCAGCCCGGTTGCCTCGGCCGCACGACCAGTTCGGTGAGCTCGGCGGTGTCGGGAAGCTTGAGCGCGGCGATGACCATCGCGGCAACGTCCGCGGGTTGCATCAGCCGCTCAGGCCGATAGGGGCGCCCTTCCCACTCATGCACCCTTGCCTGCATCGGCGAGGCGGTGCGCCCGGGCAGGACACTGAGGACGCGAATGCCCTCGCGGTTCACCGCGTCGCGCAGGCCCTCGGTCAGCGTGCGGAGCGCGGCCTTCGTGGCCGCATACACGCTCCAGGGGCCCGTGGCGCGCAGCGCGGCGGTGGAGTTCAGCACGACCACCTGTCCGCGGGCGGCGCGGAGCGCCGGCAGCAGCTGCCGGGTGAGGTCCAACGGCGCGATCGTATTCACCTCAAACAGCGAGACCATCTCAGCCGCAGGGATCTCGGCCGGCGAACCGGGCTGGAATTGTCCGGCGGCGTGCACGAGCACATCGAGGCGCGCACCGACCACCTCCGCGATGCGCTCGCGGTCGGCGGGGCGCGTCACGTCGGCCGCGAGGAGTCCGGCGAGGCGATCGGGCTGGATTCGTGCGGCGAGAACCTCGAGCGATTCGCGGCGTCGGCCGCAGAGCCACACCCGCATCCCCTCGCCCGCGAGGGCGGTGGCGATCGCGCCTCCGATGCCGCCGCCGGCGCCCGTCACCAGAGCGATTCCGCCGTTCAACGTTCGGTTCATCGCATCTCCTCCGCCCAGCCGAGCAGCCCGGCGCGTTCCAGCGCGTGGATCGCCTCCGTGATGCGCGACTCCGGCAAGCCGGAGCGGGCAGCGATCTGAGAGACGATGGTGCGGCCGTCGGCCAGATTGAGGACCCAGAGCATCGCCATCTGCCGTTCCTGAGCGTGGGAGTCGCCGCCGAGCGCCGCGTAGAGGCCGCGCCGGCCGAGCTGCGGCTCGCCGATCGAACAGCGGTTCACGGGATGGCGCGCCGCATCGAGCTCAAGGATTAGGTCGCGCACGAAGGCATAGGAATCGGCGAGCGACTCGGGCCGCACGAACTCGAGGTCGTCCGCCGAGGTGTGGTACTGCGGATAGGTACCAAAGGGCGTACGCTGGATGACGATCGTCGGTAGGTTGACGCCCGGCGAGGCATACTGCCGTTCGTCATAGCCGTACGGGGAGAATGGCCGCTCGATCAGCGCCGTCCCGCGCGCACGCGCGACCGACACGGCGGTTTCGTCCAGCTCGAGGCGGCCATCCCGCGTGTGTTTGAGCGAGAGCGGACCCGGATCGCCGAGTCCCGCGAGCACGATCACGTGCCGGATGTGCCGGATCTCATCGAGGTGCCGCGCGAGCCAGACGATCGCGCCGACCGTGCCGGGCGCGAAGAGAAAACGCAAGGACCGCCGATGGCCGCCGCGGCGCGCGAATTCGGCCGCGAGTCGCGACGCGACGGCCATGCCGCTACAGTTGTCGTTCGCCATCGAGGGGTGGCAGATGTGGGTGGTGATCAGGATTTCCTCGCGCAGCATCCCGGGTAGCAGCAGTTCGCCCCAATTGAAATGGCCGGGCTCGAGGGTGGTGTCCACAACGACCTCGTAGAGGCCGGGTTCGAGCCGTTCGACGACGCGATGTGGCAGGCAAACGCCCCAGTCCCGCGCCCAGTACGTGGTGCGGTAGGGGATCCAGTCGGGGCGGTCGGGCAGACTGTGCAGGTGGGGCCGGAGCGCGTCGAGGTCCAGCCGCCCGCGAAACGGCACGCTGTAGCCAACGAGATGCAGGTTGTGCCGGCGCACATCCGCCAAGAGCTCGCCCGAGGGTCCACGGAGCCACGCTTCGCGGACGTTCCATTCGAGGGGCACGGTCCAATCGAGAGCGGGCTCGTGGCTCACCGCGGAGCGCACGTCGAGGCCGCAGACGCGCTGCAGAATGCGGAGGGTTTGCCGCACACCCTCGCCCGTCAGGCTACGGAACAGTGGATACAGCTCGGCGCACAGCGCGTGGAGCTCCCGGCCGAGCTGATCATTGGTCGCCGCTGGACCGGGGGGGGTCATGGCGCGGGCGCGAACGGCGGGTGAGTCCGGTCACGCTCGGACATGTGGCGGGGCGGTTCGGGCCACGGGATCGAAAAGGCGGGATCGTCCCATCGGGCGCCGCGTGCGAGCTCGGGCGCATAGAACTCGCTCATCTGATAGAAGACGTCCGTGTGATCTTCGAGCGTGAGGAAGCCGTGCGCGCAGCCGCGCGGCACGTAGACGGCGCGGCCGCCGCGCGCGTCGAGCACGGTCGTGAAGGCGCGGCAGTAGGTCGGCGAACCGGGGCGCAGGTCGACGACCACGTCGAACGCGGCACCGCGCACGACGCGCACGACTTTTGCCTCTTCGCGAGGGGGGGCCTGCCAGTGGAGCCCGCGCAGCGTGCCACGGTATCGGTTGCCGGAGAGGTTGCACTGCACGTAGGTCGTCTCGAGGCCGTGGGCGGCGAATTCGCGGGCGCAGAAGGCGCGCGCGAAATAGCCGCGCTCATCGGTGTGCGGTTCCAGCTCGATCACCCAAACACCGGCCAGCGGGGTCTCCACAAACTTCACGGCAGCACCTCGGTGGATGGGATCGGCACGACGAACCGCCCGCCCCATTCGCGAATGTAGGCGAGCTGGGCGACGATCTCATCGGCAATGTTCCAGGGCAGGATCAGCACGCGGTCGGGCCGAGCCTCGCGGATCGCCTCGGGCGGGCGGATTGGAATCCGCGTTCCGGGCAGGAAACAGTCCTGCTTGTGCGGGTTACGGTCACACGTAAATTCGAGCAGGTCCGTCTTCACGCCGGCGTAGTTGAGCAGCGTGTTGCCCTTCGCGGGCGCGCCGTATCCGACGACGCGACGTCCCGCGCGGCGCTCGCCGATTAGGAATTCGAGCAGCCGGAACTTGACCTCCGCGACGCGGGGTCCGAACGCCGCATACCAGGCCGGGTCCCGCAGGCCGAGCGCCATTTCCTCGGCCAGCAGCCGCTGGAGCCGGTCGCTGCGCGGCCGCGGGTCATCGGCGTGGCCCACATAGATGCGCAGCGAACCGCCGTGGGTCGGAAGCGCCTCGGCGTCGAAGAGGCGCAAGCCGTGCCGCGGCAGGAAGCCGTCGAGGAAGGTGAGCGACAGGTACGAGAAGTGCTCATGGTAGATCGTGTCGAACGCGACGCGGCGCACGAGTTCCACAACCCAGGCGAACTCGGCGGTCCATGTGCCGCCCGGCCGCAGCAGAACGCGGAAGCCTTCGACGAAGTCGTTGAGATCCGGCACGTGCGCGAGCACGTTGTTGGCGACGATCCAGTCCGCGGCCTCACCCTGCGCGGCGAGCTCGCGGGCCGTACGTTCACCAAAGAATCGTACGATCGTCGGAATGCCGCGCCGAACCGCCTCGGTGGCGATGTTGGCGGCGGGCTCGATGCCGAGCACATGGAATCCGCGCTGTTGGAAGAACTGCAGCAGGTAGCCGTCATTGCTCGCGACTTCGACGACACGAGTGCGGGCGGGCTCGAGACCGAAGCGCTCGATCATGGCCTCGACGTACCGGCGCGCGTGGTCCACCCACGAGTCGGAGTACGACGAGAAGTAGGCGTACTCGCGAAAGATCGCCTCGGGCGGCTCGAACTCTTCGAGCTGGACCAGCCAGCAGCGCGTGCACACCCAGGCGTGGAGCGGGTAGAAGGGTTCCGGTTTCTTCGCATCCTCCGGCCGCACGTAGGAATTGGCGAGCGGCGAGGTGCCGAGATCGCAGAACGTCGTTTCGAGCGGCGCGCCGCAGGCGCGGCATCGCCCAGTGGGGCCGGCCGCACTCACGCCGGGTCCTCCGCGCACCGCACCGGCAGCTCGCGCCAGCGGAGGTCCGCATCGAGCCGGCCGCGCGCCAGTAGCTGCCGGAGCCGGGCGAGCCGCGTGAAGGCCGGGTGTTCGAAGACCGCCCGCGTCAGGCCGACCGCCTCGAACGTCTCGCGCAGCTCACGAACGCCGTCGGCGGCCGTACGCGCGGGGCGGAAGGCGGGCAAGACTTCGCGGATCCGCTCGGCGCTCACGCGGTAGCTGCGCGTATCGGGATCGCGCGGACCGAGCTGCAGCTCGCAGCCCGGAAACTCCGTGGCGACGAGGTCAGCGATCTCGCGGACGCGGAAATTCTCGGCGCTCGAGCCGACGTTCAACACGCGGTTGTGCCACCGCTCGCGCGGGGTCTCGAGCGCGGCCATGAACGCGGCGCAGATGTCGCGCACGTGCACCAGCGGCCGCCAGGGTGTGCCGTCGCTGGTGAGCACAATTCGGCGGGCCGTGTGGGCGTGCCCCGCGAGGTTATTGAGCACCAGATCGAACCTCATCGCGGGCGAGGCTCCGTAGGCGGTGGCATTGCGCAGGAACAGCGGCGAAAACGAATCGTCCGCCAGCTCACTCACGGCCCGCTCCACCATCAGCTTGCAGCGCGCATACTCGGTTTGCGGCGCGACGGGCGACTCCTCGGTCTTGATTTCGTCCCCCTCGCCGATGCCGTACACACTGCACGAGGAGGAGTACAGGAAGCGGGGCACGCCGGCCGCCTTCGCGAGGCGGGCGAGCCGCACGCTGCCCTCGAAGTTGATGCGGCGGGTGAGTGCCGGGTCGAGCTGGCCGAGCGGATCGTTCGAAAGCTCCGCGAGGTGGATCACCGCGTCGACGCCGCGCAGGTCGTCCTCTGTGACGTCGCGCACGTCCTTCTCGAGCCACGGCCATTTCGGGCGGGACGGACGGTACAGCACCGCTTGGCGGTAGAAGCCCGCGTCGAGGCCGGTGACCTGGTGATGGCGATGAACGGCCTCTTCCGCCATCCACGACCCGATGTAGCCCAACACTCCAGTGATGAACACTCTCATGAAGCCCGCTCCTCCCCGACGGCGCGCCGCACGTAGCGGACGATCTGGTCCAGGGTCATCTCACGCGCGACCTCGGCGCGCGCGGCGACCGCGCGGTGCCATTCGACGATCCATTGCAACGTTTCGTCAAACGAGAGCCGCGGACGCCAGCCGAGTTGCTCCCGCGCGCGCGTCGAGTCGAGCCAGAGATAGCGATCCTCCGGCATGCGTGGACGGCCGTCGGGCATCCACGGCACGGGATCGCCCCACAGTTCCACGAGCCGCTCGACGAGGTCGGCCACCGTGCGGTGGCTGTCCTTGTCCGGCCCGAAGTTCCAGGCGCCGACCGCCTCGTTCGGCTGGTTCACGAGCCGTTCCGCCAGCTCGAGGTAGCCCGCCAACGCCTCGAGCACGTGCTGCCAGGGACGGACCGCGTCGACGTGGCGCAGCGCCACGGGCTCGCCGGCCAGCAGCGCCCTCACGACATCCGGCACGAGGCGACCTGGCGACCAGTCGCCGCCGCCGATCACATTGCCGGCGCGCGCGGTTGCCAGCGCCACACGACGCCGATCCGGCGGCCCGCCGGAGAAGAACGAGTCGCGCCAGGCGGCCGCCACCAGCTCGGCCGCGGCCTTGCTCGCGGCATAGGGATCATGACCGCCGAGCGGATCCGTCTCCTGAAAACCGCGCGGTTGACCGCTGTTGCGGTAGCACTTGTCGCTGGTCACCACCACCACGGCGCGAACAGAGGGCGTCGCCCGAACCGCCTCGAGCAGGTACACCGTGCCCATCGTGTTGACCTCGACCGTCTCGGCGGGCGCCGCATAGCCGCGTGCGACGAGGGGCTGGGCCGCCATGTGGATGACGATCTCCGGCTCATGGTCCGCGAGCGCCCGCCGCACCGCAGCCGCGTCCCGGATGTCGGCCATCGTCTCGCGCACCTCCCCACCGAGCCGGGCCAGCTCGTACATGGACGGCTCGGTCGGTGGGGGCAACGCGAAGCCGGCCACCTCGGCCCCCCAGTTCCGAAGCCACAGCGTGAGCCAGGAGCCTTTGAACCCCGTGTGGCCAGTCAGGAACACGCGCCGGCCGCGCCAAAATGCGGGCGTCACGCCCAGATCCTCCACGGCGCGCGGCCCTCCGCCCACAAACGTTCCAGATACACTCGATCGCGCAACGTGTCCATGTTCTGCCAGAAGCCCTCGTGGCGGTAGGCGGCCAGTTTGCCGTCGTGCGCCAGACGGCTCAGCGGCTCGGCCTCCCAGGTGGTCGAATCCCCTGCGATGTAGTCGAGGGCGGCCGGCTCGACCACAAAAAACCCGCCATTGATCCAGGCGCCGTCGCCGCGGCTTTTTTCACGGAAATGACGAATGAACACCTCGCCGTTGCTCAGTGGGAATGCGCCGAATCGTCCGGGTGGCTGCACCGCCGTGAGCGTCACGAGCGCCTTGTGCTCGCGGTGGAACCGCAGCAGCGCGTGCAGATCCACATCGCTCACGCCGTCGCCGTACGTCAAGAAGAATGTTCCCTCTCCCAGGTAGGGCGCCACGCGCTTGATGCGTCCGCCCGTCATCGTGGCTTCGCCGGTCTCGACGAGCGTCACCGTCCACGGCTCGGCACCGCGCCGGTGATACTCGACGGTTCCATCGGCAAGCCGGAAGGTGACGTCGGAGGTTCGAAGGAGGTAGCTCGCGAAAAACTCCTTGATCACATACCCCTTGTAGCCGAGGCAGATCACAAACTCATGGAACCCCTGTGCCGAATAGATCTTCATGATGTGCCACAGCATCGGCATGCCGCCGATTTCGACCATCGGTTTGGGTTTGATGCCGGTCTCTTCGCTCAGCCGCGTGCCGTGGCCACCGGCCAGTATGACGGTTTTCAAACGCTCACCTCTTCACCCGGCGCTGTGCGGTGGCCGGGAATGCGCCCGCAGTGTAGCCGATCCAACGATGCCGGGCGAGCCGAAGCCACCGGCGGGTGGATTGGGGTTCTCGCCGTCGTCGGCTAGACTCGGTTGCACCGAACATGTGCCAGCGCAACGATCGGACAGCTCAGCGGCGCAGGACCGCACGCGCCGTGCGGCGCGTGATGGTGCTCGCGCTGGCCGGGGGGTGTGCTCAATCGCCGGGGGCCGACCTCACGGTCTCGGCGGAGTTCCCCGGCGGATCGGCCGAGGTGCTCGCGATCGACTCCGCCGCGCGGCGAATTGAACTGGCACCGCGGTGTGAGCCGGGCCGCGGCTGGCCTTGCTGGTGGTACGCACGGATCGCCGGCGCATCGCAAGGCGAAACCGTTACCGTCCGCGTCATCTCGAGCCGCCGTCCCCACCGGAACGCCGAGGTGCTCGCCGGCCGATGGGCACTACCCGATCGCGCGGTGGTTAGCCCCGACGACGTCCACTGGACCCCAACGCCCGCCGGCGCGACCAACTCGAATGAGGTCGTGTATTCGTTGGCCGCCCCGGCCGATCCGTTCTGGATCGCGTGGGGTCCGCCGTGTCTGCCCGCCCACACCGAGACGAGCATCGAGGCGGCCGCACGGCGCTGCGCCGGCCTTGAGCGGTTCGTCCTTGCGCACACCCGCGAGGGGCGCGAGGTGGCCGCTGTTCGGCTCGGTACTCCGATGGGGCCCGCGATCTGGGTGCAGGCGCGGCAGCACGCCTGGGAGGTCGGTTCGAGCTGGGTCGCGCGCGGTCTGCTCGAGTGGGCGAGCTCGGAGGACCCGGCGGCGGCCGCGCTCCGCCGCGGCGCGGAGCTGTGGCTGGTGCCGATCATGGACGTGGACAACGTCGTGCGCGGGGCGGGTGGCAAGGACGCCGAGCCGCGCGATCACAACCGCGATTGGGACGATGCGCCCATCTATCCCGAAGTGGCCGCCGCGCAGCGGCGCATTCGCACGCTCGGCGCCGCCGGCCGCCTGAGGTTATACCTCGACCTGCACCAACCGGGGTGGCAGACGCAGCCGTCGTATTTCTACGGCCCCGTCGAGTACCCCCATCTGCCCGCCGCCGTCCGCGCCGACTACGATCAGTTTCTCGCGGTCGCGGTTGCGGCGGCGACCGGGCCGCTGCGCATTCTGCCCAACTATGATGTCGTCCGCTACGTCAAAACCGAGGACGAACGGGCGCGGATGAGCCGGACCTGGGTCCAGCGCCACGGCGGCCCGAACGTCGTCGCCGTGACATTGGAAACGCGTTGGAACTTGCCCGAGAGCACCGCGGAGAACTATCGGCGACTCGGCGCGGATCTCGGACGGGCCATCGTGCGGTTTCTCGGCCTTGCCGTACAACCACCGTGAAACGTTCCACGATCCAGCACGGGCCGACGCCCGCCTGACCAATTCCGATGAACGTGGAGACACTGAGGATGAACCGATCGCGGATCCTGCTCGTGGCCGTGGCCGTCGGGTCGTGGTGCCGTGCGGCTGAGGCGCCGGCCACCCCGCCCTGTCCCTTGGGCGAGGGATGGAGCTTCGTGCCGGCGTTCAGCGACGAGTTCAATGGCGACCGGCTCGACGACGCGAAGTGGTGGGATTTCAACCCGGCGTGGCACGGACGCCCGCCGGCCTTCTTTTCGCGAGACAATGTCGCCGTGAGCGGCGGCGTTCTGCGCCTCACCGCGCGCGTGCAACGGCCAGACGAGGTCACGGTCGAGAACCGCGTGCGCGGCCATGACCAGTTCACCACTGCGACCGTGAAGAGCAAGCGGCGCATCCGCTACGGTTACTTCGAGACCCGCGCCAAGGCCATGCGCGCGAACGTCTGCAACGCCTTCTGGCTCTACGATCCGCTCGACCCGCCCGCGAAATACCGCGCCGGCCATTATTCCGAAGAAATCGACGTCTTCGAGGTGTTCGGCAAACCGATCAAGCCCGAGTTGGTGCGGGTCCTGTTCATGACCGTCCACCGGCTGACGACTCCCTATGTCGAATCGCGGGTGGTGAACCGCACGCCGCTGCCCCGTTCGAGTGCCCGCGCGAACATGCCCTTCGAGTTCTGGGAGGACTTCCACGTCTATGCGCTGTCGTGGACGCCCGATGAGCTGCGGTGGTGGGTGGACGGACGGGAGGTGTTCCGGCGGGAGAACGATCACTTCCACACCGCGTTGCACATCATGTTCGATTGCGAGGTGATGGAGAGCTGGGCGGGTTGGCCGGACGCGGCCGATTTGCCGGCGACCTTCGACGTGGATTATCTCCGCGTCTGGCAGCGGCCCGAGTGGCGCTGAGCGGCGGCCGGGCCAGGCCAAGCAGGTGCGGCGCCCGATCCGGCGTCCGGAAGGCGGTGCAGCAGGCGTCGGACAACGCCATAGGTCACATGCGCGACGATCTGCAGGAACCGCTCGAACGCGATCGGCGCGGAGGGATTGGCGATGTCGGAGATCGTGCGGATCACCGCGAACGGCACCTCATATTCGTAGGCGACCTGCGCGACCGCGGCGCCCTCCATCTCGACACAGAGCACGTCGGGTAGCTCGCGGAGGAGCGCCTGCCGCTCGGCCTCCGAGGCGATGAATCGGTCGCCGCTGGCGATCGTACCGCGCACGACGTGCGGCCGCGCGATACCGAACTCCGCCCGCAGGCGGGGAGGCACATCGGCCTCGAGATCGCGCTCGACAAACTCCCGTGCGGCCGCCTCGGCGAGCGCGGTGAGGGTGGGATCGGCGCGGAATCGGCTGACGCCGAGCAGCGGCACCTCGAACTTCGTGAACCGGGGCAGCGCGCTCGCGTCGAGGTCGTGCTGGATCAACGTGTCGGCGAGGACGATGTCGCCCACCGAGAGCGAGTCCGCGAGGGCGCCGGCGGCGCCGGTGAGGATGAACGGCGTCGCGTGGTAGCGCTCGATCATCGCGGCCATCGTTGCGCCGGCCGCGACCTTGCCGCAGCGGGAGACGCACAGCGCGGTGTCCCGTTCGAAGAGGCGACCGATCACGAATTCGCGGCGGCCGCGACGCTCGACCCGAGCGTCGCACATCGCCTCGCGCAGTCGTGCCGCTTCCTCGGGCATCGCGCAGATCAACCCGATCATCGTTGCGATCCTCGATCTGGGCGCCGGCGGGCGGCCTCGCGGCGCGCCGCGAAGGTCGCGTCCTTCTCGGCGTCGAGCCACCAATAGATCCAGTGCGTGCCGACCTCCGGGTGGGGTGGCGGGTACCCGAACCGATCCCAGAACGCGATGCGGTTCCACGGCAGGTACCAGTTCGGGATGCAGTAGAAGCCCCACTGCAGCAGGCGGTCGAGCGCGCGCACCCGCGCGACGAGCGCGGCGCGGTCCTCGGCGCGGATGACCTCTTCGACGAGGTCGTCCACCGCCGGGTTCGCGAGCCCAAGGATGTTGCGGCTGCCGGGCTGGTCGGCAGCCAACGAGTGCCAGTAGTCGCGCTGTTCGTTGCCGGGACTCTCGCTCATCGGCCAGCTGGAAACGACCATATCGAAATCGAATGCGAGGATGCGGTTCATGTAGACCGAGGCATCCACGGTGCGCACGCGCGCCTCGATCCCGAGCCGCCGCAGGTTCAGCGTGAAAGGCAGCACGACGCGCTCGAACGCGGGTTGCACGAGCAGAATTTCGAACGAGAACTCGAGTGCGCGGCCGGTCGCGTCGCGCAGCTCGCGGTGGACGAGCCGGCCGTCGCCCGCGCGCGGCTGCCAGCCGGCCTCGTGGAGCCAGCGCCGCGCCTCGAGCAGGTTGGTGCGCACGGACAGCCGGTGTGCGGTCTCGCCGCGATCGGCGTCGGTGCGGGGCGGCTGATACTCCTGGGAGAAGACCTCCTCCGGCACGGCGCCGCCATGGCGGGCACGCAGCTCCTCGAGCAGACGCCGTTCCTCGCCCTCCGGCAGGCCGCGCGCCTCCAGCTCCGACTGGCCGAAGAAGCTGCGGCAGCGGCGATACTGCCCGTGGAACAGCGCGCGGTTCGCCCACTCGAAATCGAACGCGTACTGCATCGCGCGGCGCGTGCGGCGATCCGCGAAGATCGGTCGCCGCAGGTTGAACGCAAACCCCTGCATCGAGGCGAGGCGTCCGCTCGGGAACAGCTCGCAGCGCATCACGCCGGCGTCGCGCTCGGGCGTGCGGTAGCCGTGCGCCCAGTCCTTCGCGCTTATCTCCACGCGCCAGTCGTAGGCGCCGGCCTTGAACGCTTCGAGGCTCACGGTCGCGTCGCGGTACACCTCGTAGCGGACGCGGTCGAAGTTGTACATGCCCTGCACGGCGGGCACCGTAGCGCCCCAGTAGTTGGGGACGCGCTCGAACAGGATGTAGCGGTTGGCCTCGAGCGCCGCGACGCGGTAGGGCCCGCTGCCGAGCGGCGGCTCGAGCGTCACCGCGCCGAAGTCGCGGCCAGCCCACCAGTGCGCGGGCAACACCGGCAGATGGCCGACGATCAACGGCAGCTCGCGGTTCGGATGGTTGGTCGAAAGCTGGAACCGCACAGTGCGTTCGTCGATCGCCTCGACCCGTTCCACATTGCGGTAGTACAGCCGGTAGGTCGGCGCGCCCTTCTCGCGAAGGGTCTGGAACGAAAACACGACGTCCTCGGAGGTCACGGGCCGCCCGTCGTGCCAGCGCGCCTCGGGCCGGAGGTGAAACGTGACCCACGCGCGGTTCGTGGGCATCTCGATCAGTTCCGCGAGCATGCCGTAGATCGTGAAGGGCTCGTCGCCGCTGTTGACCGCGAGCGTCTCGAACACCAGCGTCATCGCGAGCGGCGCGTTGCCGCGCGGGATGAACGGGTTCAGCGAGTCGAAACCGCCCTCCTCCGCGAGCCGCAGCGTGCCGCCCTTCGGCGCGTCGGGCCGCACGTAGTCGAAGTGCGTGAAGTTTGCTGGATACTTCGGCTCGCCGTGCAGCGCAAGCGCATGGCCGCGCCAAACGCCGTTGCTCCATGCCGCCCGCGCGGGCGACGCGGTGGGCCCGATCGCGCCCGCGCCCGCGAGCACCACCGCCGCCACCGCCGAGGCCGCCGTCCGCTTCATGCGCGCCGTTCAAAGTCGATCCGCGGATCGATCAGCGTGTAGGTGATGTCGCTCACGAGCGCGAGCAACAACGTCAGCAGTTCAAAGATATAGAGCGTGCCCATCATCACTGGATAATCGCGTTTGAGCGCCGCTTCAAAGCCGAGCAACCCGAGCCCGTCGAGACTAAAGATCACCTCTACCAACACCGACCCTGTGAACAGCATCAGGATCAGTGCCGCGGGAAACCCTGAGATCACGATCAGCATCGCGTTGCGGAACACGTGGCCGTACAGCACGCGCCGGGGCGAGCACCCCTTCGCGCGCGCGGTCGTGACGTACTGCAGGTGGATCTGGTCGAGAAACGAGTTCTTCGTGAGCATCGTGAGCGACGCGAAGCCGCCGATGGTGATCGTGAGCACCGGCAGCGTCATGTGCCAGGCGTAGTCGAGGATGCGCGCGCCCCACGAGAGCTCGGCCCAGTTGTCCGAAACCAGGCCGCGCAGTGGAAACCACTGCAAGTAGCGCCCGCCCGCGAACACCATCACGAGCACAATCGCGAAGAGAAAGCTCGGAATCGCGTTGCCCGCGATCACAAGCACGCTCGTCCAGGCGTCGAACCGGCTGCCGTCACACACGGCCTTACGGATGCCGAGCGGTATCGAGATCACGTAGATCAGCAGCGTGGACCAGACGCCGAGCGAAATCGAAACGGGCAGCTTCTCGCGGATGAGGCTCCAGACCGGCCGGTCGCGGTAGAAGCTGCGCCCGAGATCGAATCGCAGAAAGTCGCGGCACATGCGCCAGAACCGCTCCGGGGCGGGCCGGTCGAATCCAAACTGCCGTTTCAGCTCTTCAATCAACTCTGGGTCTAGCCCCTGCGCGCCACGGTAGAGCGAGTCGGTCGGGCGGGCGCCCGCCGGCGCCGTGCCGCCGGGGCCGGTCTCCGCGCCCGTCGCGCCGCTGATCCGACCGGCGACGTCGGCGCCGACCCCGCGAAGCTGCGCGAGGATCTGCTCCACCGGCCCGCCGGGCGCCAACTGGATAATCGCGAAGTTGATCAGGAGCACCCCGAAGAGCGTCGGGATCATCAGCAGCAGGCGGCGAAGGATGTACGCCGTCATCGCGCACCTCTCGAGGACAGGGTCGTGCGCGGATCGAATGCGTCCCGCGCGGCCTCGCCGATGAACACGACGAGCATAAAGAGCGCCGCGAGCGCGATGAACGCGGTCAGGCCGAGCCACGGCGCGTGGAGGTTCGCCTTGCCCTGCTGGAGCATTTCGCCGAGCGAGGGCGAGCCCGGCGGCAGGCCGAGGCCAAGGAAGTCGAGCGAGGTCAGCATCGTGAGCGAGCCGGCGAGCTGAAACGGTAAGTAGGTCATCGCGGCAACGAGCGCGTTCGGCAGCACGTGCCGGATCGCGATGCGCCACTCCGGCACGCCGAGCGCGCGGGCGGCGCGGACGTAGTCGAAATTGCGCGCGCGGAGCGTCTCGGCGCGGACCACGTGCACAAGGCTCATCCAGGAGAAGAACAGCAGGATGCTGAGCAACGAGCCGAACCCGGGTTCGATCACGGCCGACATGATGATCAGGATATAGAGCCTCGGCATCGCGCCCCAGAGCTCGATCAGCCGCTGCGCGATCAAGTCCACCCAGCCGCCCGCGAATCCCTGCCAGAGGCCGAGCAGCGTGCCGATCACGGCGCTGACGAGCGTCAGCGTGATGCCGAAGAGCAGCGAGAGGCGCAGGCCATGCAACACGCGCGCGAGCACGTCGCGACCGAGGTCGTCGGTGCCGAGCCAGTGCCGGCGGTCGGGCGGCGCAGGGGCGGGTCCGGGCGCGTCGAGGTCCACCGTGTCGTAGCCATAGGGGATCGGCGGCCACCACAGCCAACCGCCGCGCGCGCGGATCAACGTCTCGACGACGTAGGGATCGCGGAAATCCGCCGCGGTCTCGAAGACACCGCCGAGGTCCGCCTCGGTCACAGTCTGCCAGAGCGGCCAGTACCAGCGGCCGTCCAGACGCACCACCCAGGGGCGGTCTGCCGCCAGCCAGGGCGAGGCGAGTGAGACGGCCAGCAGCGCGACGAACAGGATCGCCGAGACGAATCCGCGGCGGTTGGCCCGGAACGCGGCCCAGCGCCGACGCGTGAGCGGTGACCATCGCACGAGCGGGCTCATGCGGCCGGCCCCTCGACAGCGCGGTAGTCGAACGCCGCCGCGATGAGCGCTCGCGTGTAGGCGCTGCGCGGCGCGCTCAGCACCTCCGCGGTTGGTCCTTGCTCGACCACCTCGCCGCGGCGCAGCACGATGACGCGGTGGCAGAGCGCGCGGACCACTCGCAAGTCGTGGCTGATCAGAAGAAATGCGACCCGCCGCTCGCGCTGAATCGCGCGCAGCAAGTTCACGATTTCGGCCTGCAGCGAGACATCGAGCGCCGAGGTCGGCTCATCGAGCACCACGAGGCGCGGCCGCAGTACGAGCGCGCGCGCGAGGGCGATGCGCTGGCGCTGTCCACCAGAGAACTCGTGCGGGTAACGGTGCGCGTGCGCGGCTTCGAGTCCGAGCGCGGCGAGCGATTCGCCGACGCGCCGCTCGCGCTCGGCGGACGACAGCGCCGGTTCGTGCACGGCGAGTCCCTCGCCGACGATCTGGCCGACGGTCATGCGTGGATTCAGCGAGGCGAACGGATCCTGGAAGACGATCTGCATTTCGCGCCGGAGGCCGCGCAGCTCCGCCCGGCTGAGCGCGCCGAGGTCCCGGCCCTGATAGACGACCGCGCCCGTCTGCCGCACCATGCCGCGCGCCCAGAGCCGCAGCAGCGCGAGCGCCACGGTGGTCTTGCCCGATCCGCTCTCTCCAACCAGCCCCACCGATTCGCCTTCGGCCAGCCGCAGCGAAAGGCCGGCCAGCGCGCGCACCGCGCCAACCTCCCGCCGCAGCAGGCCGCGCCGCACCGGAAACTCGACCCTCAGCCCCTCCACCGCGATCACCTCGCGCGCCTCTGGCGGTACCGGCGCGGGCCCACCGGCGGGCAGCGCATTCACGAGCCTCTGCGTGTACGGGTGCTGCGGCGAGGTGAGGATCCGGTCGGCCGGCCCCTCCTCCACCTTGCGGCCCTGGTACATCACCGCGATACGGTCGGCCAGCCGACGCAGCAGCCCCAGGTCGTGTGTAATCCAGAGCACGGCCATGCCCAGTTCGGCGCGGAGACGCGCGACCAATTCCACGATCTGCGCCTGAATCGTGACATCCAACGCGGTGGTCGGTTCGTCGGCGATCAGCAGCGCGGGACGGTTGATCAGCGCCATCGCGATCATCACGCGCTGCCGTTCGCCGCCGGAGAGCTCGTGCGGCCAGGCGTCGAGTCGGCGGTGCGCCTCGGGCAAACCGACCCGCTCGAGCCATTCCACCACCTCGCGCCGTACGTCGGCGGCCGTCGCCACGCGGTGAAGCCGAATCGCCTCTGCGAGCTGCCGGCCGATCGTGTGCAGCGGATTCAGCGAAGTCATCGGTTCCTGAAATACCATGCCGATCTCGGCACCGCGGATCGCGCGCAGCCGTGGCTCGGGCAATTGCAGCATGTCCACCGGCCGCCCCTCCGCCCGCCACTCGATGCGGCCGGAGGGATACCGCGCCACGCCCTCGAGCAGCCGGAGGACGGACAACGCCGTGACCGACTTACCCGACCCGCTCTCGCCGACGAGCCCCACCACCTCGCCGCGCCCCACGTCGAGCGAAAGGCCGTCCACCGCGCGCAGCGGCCCGTCGGGCAGCGAAAACTCGACCGTCAGATCGCGGATCGAGAGCAGAGCGGTGGCGTCGGCCATGGGTTAGAGATCTTCGAGGCGATCGTCCGGGATCGGCACCGCGCGAAGCGCCTCGCGATGCGCGATCACACAGGTCGCCGCGCGTTCGAGCGCCGGCCGCACGATCGTCTCCGAGACGCGGCGCAGCGCATGGCCATCCACTGCGAGCAACGCCGCGCGATCCCGCCGCAAAAACTCGTCGTCGGCGCCGACCAGATAGCGGTGGAGGGCCTCGGCCACTGCGCCAGCCGGACGGAACGGCCGCTCGTACGGTTTCAGCGTGCCGATCACGGCCTGCTCGACCACCGAGGGCGAGAGGTCCATCTCGCGCTCCACGTGGTCGGGAATGCGACGGAACACCTCCAGCGACTGGGCCGGCGTGGGATCGCGGTAGCTGGAGAACAGAAGGACGCCCGAGAGCGATGGATACCGCGCGGCGCAGCCGTAGGCGCCGCGCCGGATGCGGAGTTCGGTCCAGAGATGGTCGAGCGTAAGGCGATGACACAGCACGCGCAGCGCCGCGCTCTGCGGATCGGTCGCGCGCACCGCTGGCGCCGCGATCGCCGCGAACGCAACGTCCGAGGGCGCCGCAATGCCCTCGATCCGTGGAGCGTCGAAGGATGGCATCGGAGGAGGCGGAACGCCCGACGAGGTCGGCCGCTGACGGGCCGTGAAGTCACGGAACCAGCCCGCGAGGGTCCGCATGGCCCCATCAGAACCGGCCGCGGCCAGATGCCAGCGCGCGCCGCCCACCACGCGTCGGCGCAGCGCCTCGAAGTCCGCGCCGACGGCCGGGCCATCGTGTTCGGCCGCATCGGCGAATCGGCGAGCGGCGCGCACCTGTTCGATGCCGCTGAGCGCCTCCTCGCACGCGCACACCGGTCCGAACCGCCGAGCCGCGCGGCGGCCCGCATACGCGCTGCCGGAGTGCACGACATCGTCGCGAAGCTGCGACTGCCGTTCCGCGAGCAGAGTCGAAATGCGCGGCGGGTCGGCGAAGTTTGGCTGTTCGAGGCGCATCGTGATGAGATCCAGCGCCGCGGGCAGCCGTTCCTCCAGCGCATGAGTCGCGACGGTCAGGTACAGGCGCAGCCGGCCGGGATCGTCCACGCAGCCGGTCGCGTTCACCGCGCCGCGCAGACCGGCGCAGACGGAGGATTCGAGGCTCGCCATCTGGGCGTGATCGCGACCGGCCGCGCCGGTATTGAGCCAGAGCTCGACGAGCGCCGGCAACCGGATCCAGTCGTCCGGCGGTAGCGCCGTAATCTCGGCGGCCAGTTCGAAGTAGGTGACGCCGCGCGTGAGGGTCTCGACGCGCAGCATCGGACATCCGCCGATGGACTCGATCGTGGTCGGGATCAACCGCGGCTCCGGGCGCACGTCGGCCAGCGAGAGGCGCGGCAGCGTGGCGAGCGCCTCGGGCGGGTTCGGCGCCGCGGTGCGCGCATCGAGTTCGCGCGTCTCCCGGGCGAGGCGTTCGAGCTCATCGCGCGACATCGCGCGGCGGCGCTCCTCGAGCCGGCGCGCCCATTCCTCCTCGCGGCGGCGGTTCAGGTCCGGGTCGGGCCGCAGGGTCACGGTGACCCGGTGGGGATTTTCGATCAACCACTGCTTGACCGCCCGCTCGATGCGACGCGGCTCTCGCCGCATCCGATCCTTCAACTCCGCGAGCCGCGCCCGGATGTTGAGCCAGGTCCATGGCGACGCGCCGTAGAGCCAGAGCAGAAGCACGCGGTCGGCCACGATGAGGGGAAACAGCTCCGGAATGTGCAGCGCGGACAGTTCGAACTGATGGAAGGCCGCGTCGAGATGGTCGCGATCAAACCCGCGCGCGACCTCCCCGCGGAGCACATCGAACACCAACGCTTCGAGCTCCGGCGCGCGCGCAGCGTCCGTGCCGAGCAAACCGACCGTGAAGGTGGCCTCGCGACGCGCGGTCGAGGCGGAGGCGATGACCTCGTCGCCCCAGTGGGTGCTTTCCAGCGCGCGTCGCAGCGGGCTGCCCGAGTGCGCCAGCAGGTAGTGGCTGGCCACGCTCATCACCACCGACGTCTCGATGTCCTCGCTGGGATGCGTCAGCCAGTCGAGCGTCACGGCGCTGCGTTCCTCGGCCGATTCGCCCGGCAGCGCGGGGTAGGCCGCCTCGATCCGACGCGGCGCGGTCCAGCGCGGCTGCAACGGGATGGGCGGCGGCGGATCGCAGCGCTCGAACGGCGCGAGCACCTCCTCGTCGAGAAACTGCAGATGCGGCTCGAGCGGCGACGAGGTATAGAGCAGAAGATAGGCGTTGGAGGGGTGGTAGTGCTCGCGGTGGAAGCGAACGAACTGCTCGTAGCTCAGCGACGGAATCGCGTCGGGCCAACCGCCCGAGTCGCGACCGGCCGGAGTGTCGGGGAACAGCGCGGAAACCGCCACGCGGTCGAGCATGCCGTCGAGCGTGGAATAGGCCCCCTTCATTTCATTGAACACGACACCGCGGATCACCAGCGGGCTGTCGGGACGGTCGGGATCCGCCACCGCGAGGTGATGGCCCTCCTGACGGAAATGATCCTCCGTGAGCAACGGCTGGAACACCGCATCGCAGTAGACCGCCATCAGGTTGCGGAAATCGCGCAGATTGGCGCTCGCACAGGGATAGATCGTCCGGTCCGGCCACGTGATCGCATTGAGGAACGTCGCGAGGCTGCTGTTGAGCATCTCGACGAACGGGTCTTTGACGGGATAGCGACGGGAACCGCAGAGCACGGTGTGTTCGAGAATGTGCGGCAGGCCGGTGTCGTCGGGCGGCGGAGTGCGGAAGGCGGCGACGAACAGATGCTCCTCGTCCCGCGCGTCGAGATGGAGCAGCTGCGCGCCGCTACGCTGGTGGAGGAAGCGCCGGCCGACGGCGCCGAGGTCGGGCAGGTCCACGGTTTCCTCCAGGCGGAAACCGTGCACGACAACGTCCTGCGGCGGTGTGTGTGTGCTCACGACGTCTGCTCCGTGAACCACGCGCGGCCGGGCGCCGCGCGACGAATCCGCAGCATATCGGCCGGATTCGCCGGCCACAAGCCGAGATCCCGCGCCGGGCGCTGGCGGCAGGCTGGTCGAGGCGAGAGTGCGCGCCGTCGCGAACGGTTGGCGAGCAGCTCGACAAGCTGGAGCCGGGGGTTAGAATCTTGGTCTTGCTTCGGTGGGGTACCGAAGCGGCCAAACGGAGCAGACTGTAAATCTGCCGGCTCTATGCCTTCGAAGGTTCGAATCCTTCCCCCACCACCATCGCTCCGCCGCGCCGCGATCCCTCAGCGGGCCGGCGGAGTGAGCAGGCGCGTGACGGCAGCCGCATCGAGCAGCCCGTAGCCGTACCGGGGATCGCGCCCGGCCTCGCCCGCGTCGGTCACCGCACGAGCGAGCGCCTCGGCCGCCTGGGCGGGTGTCGCGCCCGGATGGCGCGCCCGCCACTGCGCGAGCGCCGCGGCGGTGTAGGCCGTGGCCGTGGAGGTGCCGGCATATCGTCCGGGCGGCCCCTCGTACCCCACCGGGAACTGCGCGGTGGCGGGAGCGGCCACGACGACAAACTCGCCGTAGTTCGACTGGTCCCACGGCCGGCCGTCGGGCATCGCGGCGGCGACCGCGATCACGCCGGGGTAGCCGGCCGGGTAGTACGGGCGGCCGAGAGGTTCATTCCCCGCCGCGGCAACCACCACAACGCCGCGCCCTTGTGCCTCGGCGATGGCCGCACGCAAGAATTCGCTGGGTGTGTCGGTGCCCCAGCTCATGCTCAAGACCGCGGCGCCGCTGTCCGCCGCAAACGAGACCGCGCGCAGCACATCGAAGTTCGAGGTGACGCCGTGGTCGTCGAAGGTGCGGATCGCAAGCACGGGTGTGGCCCCCACCGGCGCGGCCTGATCCGGAACGACCGCGCCGGACGCAATCAGCGCCATCTGCGTCCCGTGGCCGAGGGGGTCGCGCACCGGTTCGCCGGGGCGGACCGCATCCCACGCGCCGGCCAGCGCGATGGACCAACCGGGCGGGAGAGTCAGGCCGGTGTCGAGCACCGCCACGCTCCCGGCCGCGCCAGTGGACGCGCTCGCCGGCATGCCCGCGGCTGCCGGGGCCGAGCCCTCGGCCACCGCGGGGGCAGGCAGTCGGATGGCGTAATTCGCCTCGGCGGCGCGCACGATCGGGTCGGTGCCCATTCGCTCCGCCGCCGCCAGCGCGTCGGAGCCGCGCGGCAGTCGGATTCGATAAATGCCGCCCGGCGCCCAGCCGACGAGCGAAGCGTCCCACGCGGCGAGAAACCGAAGAAACTCCGAGGGGGGCGTGCCCGACCGCAGCGCCACCAGCACCTCGCGCTCCACATGCAGCGGCCCCCGGCCGTCGGCGCCGCGGGAGAGTTCGAGGCGCCGTGGCGCTTCCAACGGCCGCGCGCGCTCGGGGCGGCCTGGCGCAAAGACGCGGATTTCGGAAAGCTGACGAAATCCGCCGGCGGGACCGGGCACGACGCTCCAGGAGACCATCGAATCGAGCGGCGCGATGAGTGCCGAAAGCGCCGAGTCCGCCGCGCGGTCGGGTAAGGTGACGGTCACCATGCGGTCGGCCGCGGGGTCCATCATGACGCGCACGCCGAGCCGCGCGAGTTCACCGAGCACGGCCGACAGGGGTTCGTTCTCCGTCCGGATCGAGAGGCGCTCGCCGCGCAGCGCCACCTCAGCGCCAAAACTCGCGCCCGTCGCGAACCACACGAGCGGCGTCGTGACGGCGAGAGCGCGCCAGCGGTTTTGCGATGGGCGTGCCCGGCTCACCGCAACGAGCGCGCGAGCGCAACAAACCCGTCGCGCACCTCCGAGAGCACCGCAGACGGGCCAACCAATTTCAGAAACAACGAGTCGACGGGGCGCCGCACCACGGCGGCCAGCATCGAGGGAGCGCCGGGCTCCGCACCCGGCAGCCGCGAGTAGTCGAGAATCCAGAGCTGTGCACCGCCAGCGGTCGTGCCCGCGGCCGCGCCCGCCAGCCATTCAGTCCAGCCGAGGCCATCGGGGCTTCGGCCGATCTGCGCGGCCCAGCGGCGCGCGTTCGCGTCAAGCCCGCCCGCCTCACCCGGCAGCACCGTGAGACTGCATTCATACGCAACCCCGGCCACGGACACTTCAAATGTCGCCCGGCGCATGCCCCCGCCCTCGCGAACGGTCCAGCCCGGCGGAAGCGTCCAGCTCACCGGCTCGGACGAGACGACCGGCCCCGCACTTGGGGCGGGCGGCCGCGCACTCACCACCTCCGACAACGCGTCGGGGGCCGGTTCCCGCCATGTGCGTGCCGGCGGCGCATCCCGCCGGCCGCACCCGGCCGATGCGAGCACCAGCGCCGCGGCCCACCTGCAGCCTTGACACCACATGAGCCTACGGTACCTCCGGGAGTGTCGGCTCGCCAGCCACCGAGCCCTCCCAACGCGGGACCGCGCGCGCCTCGGGCGTGAACAATGTAAACGAACCCGAGCCGGTCACTCGCAGGCGGTAGGGTCCGTCGTCGTGCGGCGCTGAGAGCCTCACCCACCACGCGGAGCGGCCCGCATCGAACGAGGCCGTGAGACGGATTGGGCGGCCGGCGCGCCTCCATGAGATCTCCACGCGAATCGGCGTGGGCGAATCCCATGCGATGCGAAGAATCGCGTCGGCATTGGGTTCAAGCCGCAGACCGGCCAGTCGCAACGTGGCGCCCTGCATGCCCCCCTGGACCAGCCATCCATCGGCCAACGGGTCAAGCCGTGTGCCCTCCTCCTCCGCCACCGGCGGAGAAGAGACAAAGACCAGCCGCCGGTCGGACGCATCGAACGCGCCCTGTTCGCTGGCCGCCGCGACCTCCGGCACGTTGCCTCGCCACAAATTGGCGTGGCGTTCGACGAACAATTCCATCACGACCGTCGGTCGCCACGCCAAGATGTCCGCGGGGCGGAACGAGGCGCGCGTATGCCATTGGAATCGGGACCGGTGAAAGAGCGGCGCGAGGTGATGCGCGAGCAGACCGGTGAACGAATCGTGCAGTACCCAAGCCGAGGGGCGGTCGGCGTGATCGGTCGTAAACTCGATCGGATCGGTACCGGTTCCCGCTCGGACCACGCGTGCCGGTGGCCAGTTCTCGATGCCGACCGAGGGTACTGTTTCGCGATACCACGCTTCAAGGCCGAGCAGCCGCGCGAGATCGAGATAGGGCGGGCCCACCTGCTCGCCCCACGTCCACGCGGTCGGCAGCGGTGGCAGGTGCGGCCAGCGCTCGCGCAGCCAGTCCGTAATCGCGGCCGCGCCGACCGCGACACCGAGCGGGGTCCAGTGCGTGTCGTAGCGGTAGTACAGCTCGCCAAGTCCCCGGGCGGCACGCAGCGCAGGCGTCAGGTCGAGCGCCTCGACGCGGGTCCATCGTCGGAGCGCGTCGACGACCTGTGCGGCGGCGGATCGGGGTTGTGCGCCGACGGCGAGCTCCGGCGGCAGCCGATCCGGGTACACGGACTGCTTGTCCGGGATCAGCACGACGCGATACTCAATTCCGTGCGTCTCGAGCCAGTGGCGGCGCTCCTCGAGCACGCGCGCGATCAGCCGCAGCTGGGGCTCAGGGAACGCGAAGGTGGCACCGTAGCCGTCGGCCGGCCGATAGCCGCGGCGTCGCAGCTCGTCATAGAACAGTGTACCGTCCGGGCCCACGAACACATCGGGCCGCGGCGAGACACCCATCGCGAGCAGGGCCCGATGATGGGCCGCAATCAGCTGCGGCCGCCACGCCAAGCGGTCGTGCAACGCCAGTTCCACCTCGCGGGTCCAGTTCGTCCAACCCGCGCCCCATGGCGCCGCGGGACATTCGTGGAGTCGCCGGTGTTCGCGGAGGGCGGCGGCCGCAGGGTCCGGCGCCCACCCGAGCCGCACCGGTAGCCATCCCGCGAGTAGAAACGACGCGAACGCAAGCCAGAGCGCGGCGTCGGCGACGCGCACCGTGATCGATGGGTGATCCGATGGCGATAGCTGGTTCAAAATCGGAAATAGATGAACGGATTGTGGGTGCCGGCAGCGAGCCGCACCCAGCACAGCACCCAGACGGCCACGCAGGCGGGCACGGAGAGCCATCGTCCCATCATCGCCGGCACCGGCGACCTCCCGCCCATCGTAGGGGGCCGTCGCGAGGGCACCGAGGCGATGGCGGCCACCATGAGTGCCAGGATGGCCGGTGGCGTGATGAGACCCAGCTCGCGCGCACCCGACACCCCAGGCCCCATCCCAATCAGCGCGCGAAGGTAGGCCAGCGCCGAGGCCAACTCGGCACTGCGGAACAGTACCCACCCCACGCCCACGGCGAGCAACACATAGAGATGCCGGAACGGCGCGGTCCACGCCGGCGCCCGCCGGCCGCGCCACGGCCGCTCCAGCGCCAACAGCGCACCGTGCCAGAGACCCCATACCAGAAACGTCCACGCGGCGCCGTGCCAGAGACCGCAGAGCGCAAATACGATCGCGAGATTCCGCGCCGTGCGCAGCGGGCCGCCGCGGTTGCCCCCGAGCGGAATGTAGAGGTAGTCGCGGAACCACGTTGAGAGCGTGATATGCCAGCGCCGCCAGAATTCCGTCATCGAGCGCGCCGCATAGGGATGGCGGAAGTTTTCGGGGAACTCAAACCCGAAAAGTCGCCCGAGGCCGATCGCCATGTCGGAGTAGCCCGAGAAATCGAAGTAGATCTGGCCCGCGTAGCAGGCCAGTCCCCACCACGCGGCGCTCTGTTCCAACCCCGCTGACGCCGCGCCGAACGCGGCATCGGCCGGCTCGGCGAGCACGTTCGCGATCAGCACCTTCTTCGCGAGGCCGATTGTGAACCGACGGATGCCCGCGGCCGTCGCGGCCAGCGTCTCGCGACGGCGTTGAATGGCGGAGGCGATCTCGCCCCACCGCACGATCGGACCCGCGATCAGTTGGGGAAACAGCGAAATGTAGAGCCCGAGCCGCAGCGGATTTCGTTCCACGCGCGCCCGACCCGCCGCGACATCCAGCACGTACGAGAGCGCCTGAAACGTGAAAAACGAGATGCCGATCGGCAGGTGCACCGGCTTCCACCGGCCGGCGGCCACCGCGGCCGGGAACCACGTCTCCGCCGCGAGGTTCGCGTATTTGAACCACCCGAGGAGCGCGAGATTCGCCGCCACCGCTGCGACGGTCCAGCGGCGCCGCGCAACGCCGCCCGCCCGCGAGATCGCCCGCCCGAACACGTAGTTGATCGCGATCGAGCCCAGCATCACGGCCGTGTAGGGCCCCTCCCCCCACGCATAGAACAGAAGGCTCGCCACCAGCAGCACCGCGTTCCGCGCGGGGCGTGGCGAAGCGAAGTACGCGGCGAGAAGCGCCGGCAGGAAGAGGAACAAAAAAATGGGCGAGCTAAAAACCATGGCGCGGGCGCTTCACAGCCCGTCGCAACCTCAGTGCAGGAAGTGCCGCATGCCGGTGAACACCATGGCGATGCCAAAGCGATCGCAGGCGGCGACGACCTCCTCATCCCGCACCGAGCCGCCGGGCTGCACGACGTATTTCACGCCGGCCGCCGCGGCCTGCTCGATGTTATCGGGGAAAGGGAAAAACGCGTCGGAGACCAGCACGCTCTCGGCCATTGCCCGCTGCACAAACTCGGGCTCGTTTTCGCCGTAGCCCACCGCCGCGTGCAGCCGGCGCAGGTTCTCCACCGCCCTCGGCACCGCGAGCCGCGCGAGGGCGTCCACGCGGTTCGGCTGGCCTGCCCCCATGCCGAGCAGTGCGTACCGACCCGGCGCATGCTCCCGCACGATCACAATCGCGTTGGATCGGATGCGCTTCGCGACGCGGATGCCAAACTCGGCCAGCGCTCGCTTTGCATCGGGGAACGGGGTGCTCGTGGGCACCACCCAGTGCTGCACGACGCCCACATCGCCTTCCTGGACCAGCCACCCGCCGCTGATCTGACGCACACGCCACGCCGCCGAGGGTGGCGCAAGGGGCACGTCGAGTTCGAGCAATCGAAGGTCCCGGCTCTTTCGTCGCAGAAACTCGAGCGCGTCGGGCTCGAACCCGGGCGCGACGATGGCCTCGACGAATCGTCCCTTCAGCCGCTCGGCCGCCGCCCGATCCATCGGCCGGCTCACCGCGATCACACTGCCGAACGCCGAGACCGGGTCCCCCTCCCATGCCGCGTCGAGCGCCGCCGCGAGCGTGTCGGCCGTTGCGCAGCCACACGGGTTGTTGTGCTTGATCACCACTGCGGCCGGCACGTCGTAAAATTCACGGATGGTCTCGAGCGCCGCGTCGCCGTCGAGATAGTTGTTGTACGACAGTTCGCGGCCGTGAAGCTGGCGGGCGCGGGCGATCGTCGGCCCCAACGCGAACGGATCGAGGTGCAGCCGCGCGGCCTGGTGCGGGTTCTCGCCGTAGCGCAGCGGCGTGCCGGGCCCAGCCGTCACCACCAACGGCGCGGAGGCTGCGCCGAGCCACGCCGCAATCGCGGCGTCGTACTGCGCGGTGCGCGCATACGCCTTCGCGCCCAGCTCGCGCCGCAACTCGAGCGTGGTCGCGCCGCCGTGCTCGCGCATGCACGCGACGACGCGCGAGTAGTCGGCTGGATCGGTCACCACCGTGACCGCATCCATGTTCTTCGCCGCCGAGCGCACCATGGCCGGTCCGCCGATGTCAATATGTTCGATCGCGGTCTCCCAGTCCGCACCGCCGGCCGTCACCCGTTCGAAAGGGTAGAGATTCACGGCGACCAGGTCGATGGGTTCGAGACCGTGCTCGCGCATCGCCTCGAGGTGCGCGGGGACGTCGCGCCGGTGCAGGATGCCCGCGTGCACGCGCGGATGCAGCGTCTTCACGCGCCCGTCGAGCATCTCGGGAAATCCCGTAAAGTCGGACACCTCGCGCACCGGCACACCCGCCGCGCGCAGAGCCGCCGCCGTGCCGCCCGTGGAGAGGATCTCGACGCCGAAGTCCGCCAGCGCGCGCGCGAACTCCACCACGCCCGTCTTGTCCGACACGCTGATCAATGCCCGTCGAATGGCCGTCATGTGCGCCCCCAGTCCACCGCCGCCTCAGCCCACGAGTTCAACCGCGCGGCGGCGGCGCGCGCGCACCTCGCCGATCGGCACGGCGCGCTCGCCCGCCCGTCGCAGCGCGCGCAACGCGTCGTCGGCCTCGGCCGCGCGCACCACCGCCACCATGCCGATGCCCATGTTGAACACGCGGTACATCTCGTCCCGGTCCACACCGCCCGCCTGTTGCAGGAACGCGAAGAGCGGCGGCGGCCTCCATGCGCCCCGATCCAGCACCGCCGCGAGGCCGGCCGGCAAGATTCTCGGCAGGTTGTCGGGAAATCCGCCGCCCGTGATGTGCGCGAGGCCCCGCACCCGCACGGCACGCCGCAGCGCTCGAATCGGCCCCAGGTAGCTGCGGTGCACGGCCAGCAGCGCGTCCGCGACCGTGCGCCCGTCGCCCGGCAGCACGTCCTGCGGGGAGAGCCTTGCCTGTTCGAAGATGATTCGGCGCGCCAGCGTGTAGCCGTTCGTGTGCAGGCCGCTCGACGGCAGCCCGATCAGCACATCGCCCGCGCGAATCTCGCGGCCCGTGATCACGTCGCGGCGCGCAACGGCCCCCACGATCGTGCCGACCAAATCGTATTCGCCCTCGGGATAGAGCCCCGGCATCTCCGCCGTCTCGCCGCCGATCAGCGCGCAACCGTTCTCGCGGCACGCCCCGCACAACCCCTCGATCACCTGCGCGAGCACCGCCGGGTCCAACCGCGAGGCGCCGATGTAGTCAAGACAGAACAGCGGTTCGGCCCCTTGCACGAGGATGTCGTTCACGCAGTGGTTCACGATGTCCGCGCCAACCGTGTCGTGCCGGCCGGTCATCACGGCGACCTTGAGCTTGGTGCCGACCCCGTCGGTGCTCGCCACCAGCAACGTGTCGCACCCGGGCGAGCGGAACATGCCGCCAAACGAGCCGAGCCGGCCCACCACGCCCCGCGTGAACGTCGCCTCGATCGCTCGCTTCGCGCGGCGGAGCGCCGCCATCTTCCGGTCAATGTCCACTCCCGCCGCCGCGTACGCTGATGTGTTGGCTGCCATACCTGCCAGATCCGAGCGCGCGGCTCCGCCGTTGGCGGGCCCGCGTTCGCGGGCACGATAACAAACCCCCGCCGCCGCGGACAATCCGACCGCGCGGCACGGCCCGGCCGATACCGCCCCCCGCGCCCCCTCTGGCACACGGGCGGTTCCAACGTATACTAACGTGATCTGTCTCATGAATGCGCCACCCTTCACGCCCGCGCGGCTCGTGGTCATCGGCGCCGGCCCAGCCGGCTACCCGGCCGCCTTTCACGCGGCCGACCTCGGCTTGCGCGTCACGCTCGTGGACCTCGAAGAACACCCCGGCGGCGTCTGCCTCCACCGCGGATGCATTCCGTCGAAGGCGCTCCTGCATGTTGCGCGCTGGCTCGCGGAGGCCGAGGAGCTGCGCGATTGCGGCGTCGAAACCGCGCCGCCGCGGCTGGACCTGAACCGCCTGCGGGAGTGGAAGGAGTCCGTCGTGCGGCGGCTGACCGGCGGCCTTGGCCAGTTGCGCCGAGCCCGCGGCGTCGAGACGATCCGCGGCCGCGCGCGGTTCGCCGGGCCGGACACCATCATCATCGAAACCGCGGAGGGCCGCCGCACCCTCGATTGGGACGCCGCGCTGGTCGCCACCGGCTCGCGGCCCGCGACGTTGCCGGGCTGGCCGCAGAGCCCGCGCGTCATGGACTCGACCGGTGCGCTGGATCTGCCCGATGTGCCTCGGCGGATGCTCGTGGTCGGCGGCGGCTACATCGGTTTGGAGCTCGGCACCGTCTACGCGGCGCTCGGCAGCCGCGTGTGCGTGGTCGAGGCCACTCCCGGCCTGCTGCCCGGCGCGGATCGTGATCTCGTCGCGCCGCTCGCGAAGCGGCTGGCCGCCCGCTTCGAGGCGATCTGGCTCGACACCCGCGTGGTGGAAGCCCGCGAGCAGGGCGAGGCCATCCGGGTTACGCTTCAACATGCGGCCGAAACCCGCGACGAGACCTTCGACCGCGTCCTCATTTCGGTGGGCCGGCGCCCGAACCGCGAAAACCTCGGGCTCGCGGAGGCCGGCATCGAGACGGACGCTCGAGGCTGCATTCGCGTCGACGAACGCCGCCGGACGAGCCATCCCCGCGTCTGGGCCGCGGGCGATATCGCCGGCGAGCCCATGCTCGCGCACAAGGCCACCGCCGAGGCCCGCGTCGCGGTCGAGGCCATGGCAGGGCGAACGACCGTCTGGGACGCGCGCGCGATTCCGGCGGTCGTATACACCGATCCGGAAATCGCGTGGGCCGGCCTCACGGAAACCGCGGCGGCCCGCGAAGGCCAGCCGGTGCGCGTAGTCCGATTCCCCTGGACCGCCTCCGGCCGCGCGCTCACGCTGGAACGAACCGAGGGACTGACGAAGCTCGTGCTCGATCCGGACAGCGGCCGCGTGCTCGGTGTCGGCATCGTGGGCGTCGGCGCGGGCGACATGATCGCGGAGGGCGCACTCGCGATCGAGATCGGCGCCACCGCCGAGGATCTCGCGCTGACGATCCACCCTCACCCGACCCTCTCAGAGACCGTGATGGAAGCGGCCGAGCTGGCCAGCGGCCGCGCGATTCATGTTCTGCCACGCGCATGACCGTGGCCTGGGGCGCCATTTTCGACTGGGACGGCGTGCTCGTGGATTCCTCCGCGCACCATGAGCGCAGTTGGGAACGTCTTGCCGCCGAGACCGGCTACCGGCTGCCACCGGATCACTTTCACCGCGGCTTCGGCATGAAAAACGAGCAGATCATTCCCGAGCTGCTGCGTTGGACCCGCGATCCAGCCGAGATTCGGCGGCTGTCGCTGCGTAAGGAGGAGCTGTTTCGCGAAAGCGTCCGGAGGGCGGGCATCGCACCGCTGCCCGGCGTACGCGAGTGGCTCGAGCGCCTCGACCGAGCCCGCATTCCCCGCATCATCGCCTCCTCCACCCATCGGGAAAACATCGAGACGATTCTGCGACTCACCGATATGGACGGCTTCCGCGGAATTGTCGCCGCGGAGGACGTTGAACGGGGCAAACCCGCACCCGATGTGTTTCTGCTCGCCGCGGCTCGCCTCGGGTTGGCGCCAACGCAATGCGTTGTGTTCGAAGATTCGCCCGCCGGCCTCGCGGCCGCGCGCGCAGCGGGTATGCGAGTCGTGGCGGTGACGACGACGCATCCAGCCGAAACGCTCAAGGATGCCGACCTGATTGTGCCCCGCCTCGACGCGCTCTCCGTCGAACTCATGCCGCAACTGCTGCCCTCCATGGCCACTCCGCGCTCCCGATCCGGCGGCTCGCATTGACTCGATGCGCGCCGCCGGTATCATGGCACTGGCCGGTGGGTGCCGGTGAGCGACCGTGGCGGGGTAGCTCAGTTGGTAGAGCAGAGGACTGAAAATCCTTGTGTCGGCGGTTCGATTCCGTCCCTCGCCACCAGTCGCCCGGCGGCCCCGAGTCCCGTCGAGCCATCGTCGGGAGCCCCTGCGTTCGTTCTGCTTCGTCGCAGGGTTGCGAACGATGCCCTCCACCCGTTATAGTTTTGATTTCGGTCCGCGGACGCCGATGCCCCGGCGGTGTTCCGCGGTTGGAGAACGGCCGGGGCGGAACATTACGGGTACTTGCATGGCCGTCTCCATTCGTCTGCATCGCGCCGGCAGCAACAAGAAGCCGTTCTTCCGCCTGGTGGCGGCGGACTCGCGGCGTGCGACATCGGGCAAGATCCTTGAAGTGCTCGGCTGGTACGATCCCAAAAAGTCCTATCCGGAGAACTTTTCGATCAAGACCGACCGGCTCGAGTACTGGCTTGGCGTCGGCGGACAGATGTCCGAAACCGTCCGCGCGCTCGTGCGCACCCACCGCCGCCGGAGCTCCGGGAACGCCTGACTGTCCGCAGGTCGCCCATCATGAAAGCAATGCTCGACTATATTCTCCGCCATCTGGTGGACCACCCCGATGACGTCCGGATCACCGAGGTCCAAGGTGAGCGCACAGCGATGTACGAAGTCCGATGCCACGCCGACGACATCGGCAAAGTGATCGGCAAGAACGGCAAGACGATCGGTGCCATTCGGCTGCTGCTCGCCACCGCGGCCGCGCGCAACGGGCGCCGCGCGGTGCTCGAAGTGATCGAATGATGTGCGGTCATGGAGGACATCCTCCAGGTGGATATCGTGACGATCTTTCCGCGCATGCTCGAAGGCTTCCTGGGGGAAAGCATGCTGCGGCGAGCCGCGCGCTCCGGCCGCGTCGCGTTTCGCCTCGTGGACCTTCGCGACTTCACCCACGATCGTCACCGGACCACCGATGACCGCCCCTACGGCGGCGGGCCGGGCATGGTCATGAAACCCGAACCGTTCTTTGAGGCCGTGGACTCGCTGCGCACGCCGGGCGCGCGGGTGATCTTGATGAGCCCACAGGGACGCCGGTTCACCCAGTCCATCGCACGGGAGCTGGCCGCCGAACGCCACCTGATTCTGCTCTGCGGCCACTACGAGGGCGTGGACGAACGGGTGCGCATCGGACTGGCCAACGACGAGATTTCGATTGGCGACTACGTCCTCACCAACGGAGCGCTCGCGGCCGCGGTGGTCGCGGACGCCGTTGTCCGGTTGCGGCCCGGCGTGCTCGGCAACGCCGAGGGCACCGCCGAAGAGTCGTTTAGCGAGTCGTTGCTCGAATACCCCCAGTACACCCGCCCCCCCGAGTACCGGGGCCTGCGGGTGCCAGAGGTGTTGCTGTCCGGTAACCACGAGGACATCCGCCGATGGCGGCGAATGCAGGCGCTGGCCCGCACCGCAGAGCGGCGACCGGACCTGCTCGGCGCCTCGCCCACCGCCGCCGGCCAACCTGAAAGGACCGAATCATGAAACACCGGCTTCTCGAAAAAATTGACGTCGAACAGCGCCGCAAGGACGACCTTCCAGACTTCCGGATCGGCGACACGGTCGCCGTCCACGTGCGCATCAAGGAAGGCGACAAGGAACGCATCCAGGTGTTCCGGGGAACGGTAATCGCGCGGGACGGCGGCGGTTCGACCGAGACCTTCACCGTCCGTCGCATTTCGTTCGGCTACGGGGTGGAGCGCGTGTTCCCGCTCCATTCGCCCTCCATTGCGAAACTCGAGGTCGAAGGCCACGGCCGGGTGCGCCGCGCGAAGCTCTACTACCTGCGGCGGCGCAAGGGCAAGGCCGCGAGCGTCGAACTGCGTCAGGCGTAGACCCCGGTTGCTCGACGTAGAATCAGCCGCCTATGTGGCCGGCCGCCGACGCCCCGCCGGCGTGGATGAGGCCGGACGTGGTCCGCTGGCGGGCCCCGTGGTCGCGGCCTGTGTGGTGCTGCCGGGTTCCGCGGAGGCCCCGCCCACACGCGATCCCCGGTGGCGCGGCTTGACCGATTCGAAGCTTCTGAGCGCCAAGGCGCGCGAGCGGTGGCTCGCCTGCCTGCGCGCCGCGCCGGACGTCGCAATCGGCATCGGCTGGGCGACCGTGGCCGAGATTGCGCGGCTCAACATTCTGCGAGCCACATACCTCGCCATGCGACGGGCGGTCTCTCGGGTTTACCCCGCGCCGGATTTTCTCCTCGTGGATGGTTGTCCGGTGCCCGGCCTACCCGCACCGTCGCAGGCCATCGTGGGAGGTGATCGGTGTTGCCTCTCCATTGCGGCGGCCAGCGTCGTCGCGAAGGTCGTCCGCGACCGCTACATGCTGGGGCTCGACCGCCGGCATCCTGGCTACGGCTTCGCAAAGCACAAAGGCTACGCCACCCGAGCCCATCTCGAAGCGCTCGCCCGGCTCGGCCCGTGCCCCGCCCACCGGCGCGGCGTCCGCCCGGTGGATGGCTGGCTGCATCCAGCGCACCTCGCAACCGCTTCCCCCCGTCTTGTTCCTCGGTCCCCGTTCGATTCACGGTGAGGACGTTGAAACAGGCGGTACGCCGCCGGACGCCGTCCCTCGTTCGTTCGTCTACCGTACCCCCTGCTGGGCGTTTTCCGCTATAGTGGGCGCGATGTTGAAGGTCGTGGTCAGCGACCGACTGGAAACGCTCGCCGACGCACTCGCCGTGCGGCTGGCCGAATCGGCGCGCGGCAGCCTTTTCGACGTCCCCACGATCGTGGTGCCCAGCCACGGAATAGAACGATGGCTCTCGATGCGCCTGGCCGTGCGATTCGGCATCTGGGCCGGAGGCTCGTTTCCGTTTCCCGAGACCTGGGTGGACTCGCTCGCCGCCGCCGTCGGCCTCCCCCGGCCCAACCCTGACCCCTGGTCGCGCGGCGCGGTCGAGTGTGCGCTCTACGATGCCCTCCGCAGCTTGGACGACCCCGACATTCGGACATGGATTGACGACGATCCGGATGGCCGGCGAACCCTCTCGTTCGCGCGGCAGGCTGCCGAGTGTTTCGACCAGTACGCCGTGTACCGGCCCGATCTCTTGTTGATGTGGGACGACCACCGCGCGCCCTCCGATCCCCGCCTCATCACGCATGGCGCCGCGTGGCAGGCTCGGCTCTGGCGCACCCTGGTCGCCCGCCTTGGGCCGAACCATCCCGCGCGTCGCCTCCAACGGCTTGGCGAGGAGCTCACGCGTCGCCGCGCACCGCTCACTGGTCTCCCCCTGCCCCTCCATGTGTTTGGAGTCACCGCGCTCCCTCCCATTCATGTAGACGTGATCGCCGCGTTCGGCCGCCTCGCGGATGCGACCGTCTGGGTCGTCAACCCTTGCCGCGAAATGTGGTTCGAAGCTCGCCCGCGCACTTCGACTGGCGACGATGAGGATCCGGACAAGGAGGACGCTGCATCGGACGCGCTCCCCTCGCTCTTAGCTCTGAACGGCCGCCTGGGTCGAGATTTCCTGGCGCGGCTCTATGAGGCAGCCGACTGGCAGGTCACCGAACTCTGGTCCGAGCTCTCTCGCGATCCACCCGGCGTGCTCGGCGCACTGCGACGCCGCATCGTGGACGGCCTCCGAGAACCTCGATCTGACGAACCGCGTCCACTGTGGCCGGACGACACGTCGGCTCCGACGATCGCGCTCCACATTTGCCACTCCCCGCGCCGCGAGGTGGAGGTGCTGCGTGACCGGCTGCTCGACCTGTTCGACCGCCAACCGGACCTCGCGCCGCGCGACGTGCTCGTCATGGCGCCGGACATCGAGCCCTATGTCTCTCATATCAGCGCCGTGTTCGGGGCCGACGATCCTCCGCTGCCGTACTCGATCGCCGACCGCAGTCCCCTGCTGATCGGTCATCTTGCCGAAGCGGTCCGCCGCCTTTTGCGCTTGCCGGATGGCGAGGCCACCGCGCTGGATCTATTCGACCTGCTGGCCTTGCCCCCCGTACGCGCGCGCTTTGACCTCAGCGAGGATCAGCTCGCTCGCATCCGAGACTGGATCGGCCGGGCCGCGATCCGCCGCGGCGGTGACGAGCCGGACCGTCCGAATTCCTGGCGCAGCGGTCTCGAACGCCTCACGCTCGGAGCGATGGTCCGCCTGCCCCCCCTCGAACTCGTCGGCGATCGCCTGCCCGTCGAGGTTGCGGACCTCGCCGCGCTGGACGCGCTGTGGGCCTTCTGGGCCGTCGTACGCGACATCCGCCGCGAGCTTGCCGGCCCTCACCCATCCGGCGAATGGGCCGAGCGCATGGTTCGCGCGATGGACCGTTTGCTGTGCCCTGCGCCGGAGGAATCCGCCGAATACGCCGAACTGCGTCGCGCCATCGCCGTCTGGAACGCCGAATGCGCCGCCGCCGGCCTCGCCGGGCCACTCCCCCTGCCTGTCGCGCGCGATATGATTGAAGAGCGACTCGACCCCTCCGTCCTGGCCGCCCCTTTCCTGCGCAGCGGCATCACGTTTTGCAACCTGCGGCCGATGCGCAGTGTCCCCTTCCGCGTCATCGCGCTGCTCGGCATGAACGACGCGGCTTTCCCGCGCCGCGACACGCCGCCGCCCTTCGACCTGATCCGCGCCGCGCCCCGCCGTGGTGACCGCTGGCGGCGGCTCGATGACCGCCAGTTGTTTCTCGAAACCCTGTTGGCCGCCCGCGACCACCTTCACATCAGTTACGTCGGGCGCGACGCACGCACCAACGAACCCCGCCCTCCCTCGATCTGCGTCGGCGAGCTCCTCGATGTGCTCGACCGCACCTTCGACACCGGCGGTCGCGCCGCCCGCGAACGGATCACGATCGAGCATCCTCTACAGCCGTTCAGCCCGCGTTACTTTTGCGACGACGGCGGCCCTCTGTTCAGCTACTCCGCCCGGGCACGCCGCGCCGCCGCCGCGCTCGGGCGCCGGGCACCCGCCCCACCGCCGGCCATCCTGTCGCTCCGGTTGCCACCGCCTTCGGAGCCCCTTCACGTCTCACTCGAGGATCTCGCCCGTTTCTTCCGCGACCCGGTCAGCGAACTGCTCCGCCGGCGCCTCGACGTCACCGTCGGCCGGCCAGGCGAGGACCTGAGCGATGCCGAGCCGCTGCCGGGCTTCGATGAACCGCCCCGCGCGTTGCTGCGCACCTGGATCGAAACCTCGGACGAAGCGCTCGGCGATCGCCCCGTGCCGTTGGATCGAGTGCTCGCCGCGGCTGGCCATCGGCCGCCCGGCGCCCCCGGCAGGGCACTCGTGGCCCAAACCCGAAGCGAGTTGTCCGCGCTGGTTGGCCACCTCGCGCCGCTGCGGCAGCCTCCGCTGCCGGTCGTCGCGCTGCGTTGCGAAGCGGCCGGCCGCGCCATCGTCCTCGACGCTGCCATCGCGGATCGGCGACCGAACGGCCTGATTCGCTGGACGCCCGGCCCGATCCGCGCCGGCGATCTTCTCGAGGCGTGGCTCGCCCACCTCGTGCTCCACTCGGCGTGCCCCGGATGCGATACGCGTACACGTCTCGTGGGCACCTCCGAGACCGTCGAGTTTCCGCCGACCGACGACGCTCGCGCCCTCCTCGACCGATGGATGGAGGCGCTCGCCGAGGGCATCACCCGACCTCTCCCGATCTGGCCCGAATGCGCCGTGGCGTACGCCAGGGCCCCCGATCCCGAGAAAGCAGCGGAGATGGCCCGCGCGACGTGGTCCAATGACCGCGGCACCGGCCTCCGCGATCGCCGTCCCCTCCTCCGCGCTCTGTTTCCCTCCGACCACGACATCGTCACGCCCGACTTCCTCCGTCTCACCGAAGCGCTGTACCGACCGCTGGTCGCCGCCGCGGCCGGCCCGTTGAACCCCGACGCATGAGCGCGTTCGATCCCTCGGCCATTCCCCTCTCCGGTTGCCAGCTCATCGAGGCCAGCGCCGGCACCGGCAAAACGCATGCGCTCGCCGATCTTCACCTACGCCTGCTCGCCGAGCGTCCCGACCTCGACGTCACCCGGATCTTGGTCCTCACCTTCACCAACGCGGCCGCCGGTGAGCTGCGCGAACGATTGCGAGCTCGCTTGCTGGCGGCGCACTCGCGCTTGCGCGAGGGTCGCCGTTCGCTCGACCCCGTGCTCGCACGCGCCGCAGCCGACACCGCGAGTTTGCGCCGTCGCCTCTCGCGCGCGCTGTCCGAGTTCGACGCCGCCCCCATCGGCACCATTCACTCCTTTTGCCTACGCGTGTTAGAGGAGCATCCCGTCGAGACCGGTGTTCCGCTGGCTCTGCGCGTTGTGCCGCCCTCGGCCGACTTTGAAACGGCACTGGTCCGCGATGTCGCGCGGGCCGCGCTCGATGAAGCCGCTCGCCCCGGAGCCGGCGGGCTCGCCTTCACGTGGGCATGCCGCGGGCTCTCCGCGCGCTCCCTCACGCGCATCGTTCGCGAAGCCCGCGCCGGCCTTGTTCGCATTCTACCCGACGCACTGCCCACCCCCCACGAGGACGCCGCGCTCGAACGCCGCTTCGACGCCGGCCTCGAACAGGCGCGCCGTCTGTGGGCGAACCACCGCGACGAACTGTTCGACCGTCTCGCCGCCGCCCCGCTTCACCAGGGCCGCTATGGTCCGGCCAAGCTCCGTGCCCGTTTCGACGCCATCGAACTGTGGTTGGCCTCGCCCGCACCCCCCGAAGCTCGCACGGGCACGTCTCCGCTATCGCCCCTGAGTGCCGACGCGCTTCGCGCGGCCGTCCGGAAGGGCTCCGCCGACCAACTCCCGTCGCACCCGCTGCTCGATGCGCTGGACGAACTCCACGCCGCCGCGCTCGAACTCAACCGGATCGCCCACGCCCTCGCGCTCGCGATCCGTGTGCACGCCGCGCGGCTCGCGCCCGCCGCCCGCCGACGTCGCCTGGACCGCCTCGACGCGCTCGACTACGACGATCTGACCTTGCGGCTTCTCGATGCCCTTCGCAGTCCGGCCGGCGACCGCCTCGCCGCGCGCCTCGCCCGAGAGTACCGCGTCGCCCTCGTGGACGAGGCCCAGGACACCGACCCTGCCCAGCACCAGATTCTCGGCGCGCTCCACACCCACGGCACAGCGTTGTTCCTGATCGGCGACCCCAAACAGTCCATCTACGCCTTCCGCGGCGCCGACATTTTCGCGTACGCTCGCGCCGCCGCCCGCGCCCAACGGCATTCTCTCGACTGCAATTGGCGCGCGGCGCCGCCGCTCGTGGCCGCCGTCCAAGCCGCGTTTGCGCGCCCTCGCGCCTTCGGCTGGTCCTTCATCACGCTACCCGAGGTCCGTCCCGCCGAAGGCGCCGCGACGCTGCGGTTCGAGCTTCGCGACCAAGCGCCCGCGCCGTTTCGCGTGTGGCTTGTCCCGCCCCAAGACCCAGCGCGCGGCCCCCTGCCCGCCGGCCGCGCGCGCCGTCAGGTCGCCGATCTCGTCGCCGCCGACATCGCCGCGTTGCTTGCGCACGAGCGCGGCGCCCAGCTCGTCGGTCCCGACGGTTCCCGTCCCATCGAGCCGGCCGACATCGCGGTGCTCGTCACCCGCCACCTCGAAGCGGCCGAGGTCCTCGCCGCCCTCACGCGCGCCGGCATACCCGCAGTCGCCTCGAGCCAGGCGAGCGTGTTCGCCAGCGACGATGCCATTCACCTGCGCATCTTGCTCGATGCGCTCGCCCGTCCCCGCCGCGAGGACCTCGCGCGTGGCGCCGCGCTCACGCCCATCCTCGCCCTCGAACCGGCCAGCCTCGCAGATCCCTCCTCGCCCGACTGGTCCGCCTTCATGAACCGCTGGGTCGCCGCCGCCGAGATCTGGCCTCGACGCGGTATCCGCGAAACGCTCGAACGCATCTTCGCCACCGAATCGGTCTTCGAGCGGTTGCTGGCCCGACCCGACGGCGAACGCCGCGCGACGAATCTCCGCCACCTCGCCGACCTGCTCGGCACCGCCGAATCGGAACGGCGCTTGGGCCCCGCCGCACTCCTGGCGTGGTTCGACGCCCAAATTGCCGCCTCCGACACCTCCGCCGAGGAGACCGAACTGCAGCTCGACAGCGACGCACGTCGTGTGCGCATCGCGACCATCCACCACAGCAAAGGGCTCCAGTATCCGATCGTATACTGTCCCTATCTCTGGGCCCTACCCCACGGCGGTCGCGATGCTGCCGACGCCGCCACCTTCCACGACGAAGCCACGGGCGAACGCGTGCTGGACGTCGGCGGCCCCGAATTCGAAGCCCACGCTGCGCGTGAACATCTTGAACGTTTTCTCGAGAGCGTCCGCCTCGCCTACGTCGCCGTCACCCGTGCCCGGGCCGCGTGCACCGTCGTTTGGGGCCCCTTCCGGAACGCGGGCGCTTCGCCGCTAGCGTGGCTGTGGCACGCCGAGGCGGGCGCTGAGCCCGGTGCCGAGGTCGCGTCCGTGCGCGCATGGGATGTTTCGCGCATCGAAGCCGATCTGGCGCGCCTGGCGGCGGCCGCGCCCGGCGCCATCGACGTCGGTCCTCCGCCCCCGCTCGAACCGCTCGCCGTGCCCCGCGTGCCGCTCGCTGTCGAGCCGGGGCCCGCCCGCGAAATTCGCCGGCCGCTCGACGACGGCTGGCGCGTCGCCAGCTTCTCCTCGCTGCGCGCCGGCGCGGCCGCCTCCGCGGATCTCGTCGAACGTCCCGATCCCGACCCCACCGGCGGCCCGCCTCTGCCCGATGAACCCGCCGAGCCGCGCGTCCGCTTCCCCGCCGGTCCGGCCGCCGGCACCGTCCTCCACGAGCTGCTCGAGCGCGTGGACTTCGCGAGCGCCTCGCGCGATCGAATCGCCGCCGACGCGGCCGAAGCGTTGCAGCTCCACGGACTCGACCCCGTCTGGGCCCCCACCGCCGCCGACCTCGTGATCGCCGCGCTCACCACCCCGCTCGACGATCGCGGTCTGCGCCTCTGCCACCTCGATCCCACCCGCTGCGCGCGAGAACTGCCGTTCCTGATGCGCCTGGGACCCGTCACGGCACGCGAACTCAACGAACGGCTCGGCCGCACCGAACGTGCCGACGTCGCCCACCAGCGTCCCGCGCCGCTCGTCTTCGAACCCATGCACGGCTTCTTGAAAGGATTCATTGACCTCGTGTTCGAGGCCGACGGCCGCTGGTACGTGCTCGACTACAAATCCAACCTGCTCGGCGTCTCGCCCGACGACTACCTTCCCCACCGTCTCGCCGCCGAGATGGCCGCCGCCGATTACGAACTGCAAGCGCTGCTCTACGCCGTCGCTCTCCGTCGCCTTGCACTCGCCCGCGGCATCTCGCCGAGCGAGTTCGACGCGCGCTGGGGGGGCTGCTTCTACCTCTTCCTCCGCGGGCTCACCCCCGAGACCGGCCCCGCCCGCGGCGTCGTGCACTGGCGCCCCGATCCGGCGCAGCTCGCCGCGCTCTCCGATCTGCTCGACCGGGGAGGTGTACCGTGAGCGATCCCCGCCTCGCCGGGCTGCGCGACGCCGGTCTCCTGAGCGAGCTTGACCTCGGTTGGGTCCGTCTCCTCGAAGGTGTGGCCGGGGGGCGCCTGCCCGAGGACTTGGCCCTGGCCGCCGCGCTGCTCTCCGCACTCCAGCGCGCCGGCCACACGTCCCTCGACCTTCGCCGCACCCCCGCCGAACTCATCGCCGAGGCCGGGACGCCGCCGCCCCCGATCTGCGCGCTGTCCAATCCTTGGAAGATTCCCGAGCGCGATCTTCCAATCCTTGGACAGCCCGGCGATGGCTCGCCGCTCATCCGCGACGGCCCCCGCCTTTATCTTCAGCGCCACTGGCGAGACGAGTCGGACGTCGCCGATGCGATCGTCGCACGCGCGGCCGCCCCCGCCGCCACGCTGCCCCCCGGGCTCGAGCGCGCGCTCGCCGCGCATTGGGCACGCCCGGACGAAGCCGGCCAGCTCGCCGCTGCGCGCGCGGCGATTTCGCGCCCCCTTGCCGTCATCGCCGGCGGCCCCGGTACGGGCAAGACCAGTTGTGTCGTCCGCGCGTTCCTCGTCGCGCACGAACACGGTGTGCCCGCACCCCGCATGGCGTTGACCGCACCCACCGGCAAAGCCGTCGCGCGTCTGCGCGAGGTATGGATGGCCACGGCCCCCCGCCAGGCCAGTTCGGTCGTCGAAACCGCGACGCTCCACCGCCTGCTCGGGCTCCGCCCCGATCGCGTGACGCCGCGCTACGGTCCCGATCGTCCCCTTCCGTTCGACGTGATCGTCGTGGACGAGATGTCCATGGTGGACCTCGAACTGATGGCGGCCCTCGTGCGCGCGTTGTCGCCCGACACCCGCCTCGTCCTCATCGGCGACCACCATCAGCTTGCCTCGGTTCAGCCCGGCAGTGTGTTCCGCGATCTCTGCGAGGGATTGTGCGCCCGATCACCGAATTCCGAGGGGCCGCTGGTGGAGCTCCGCCAGAACTTTCGCTTTGCGGCCGACCGTCCGATCGGCCGGCTGGCGGCCGCGGTGCGCGCGGGCGATGCGGAGGCCACCCTCGCCGCGCTGCGCGACGGCGCCGATGAGGCCGTGGTCACCGACTTACCTCCGCAACGTCTCTTCGGTGCACGGCTGCGCGAGCGAGTCGCCACCGCCTGGGCGCCGTTGCTGGTGGCCGCGTCTCCCGCCGAAGCGCTCGCCGCCCTGAGCGGTTTTCGCGTCCTAAGCGCGCACCGGGTGGGACCGTGGGGGGCGGAGCGGATCGGCGCCGAGCTCACCGCCGCCGCGCCGCGCACTGGGGCCGCCGGCGCGCCGCTGATCATCACGGCGAACGATCCCGCCCGCGGCCTGTACAATGGGGACAGCGGCGTCTGGTGGCGCGGACCGGACGGCTGGCGCGCGGTGATCGAGGCCGAGGCCGGCCTCGTGGAGCTCCCCGAGGGCCGTGTGCCTCCCTGGGCGCCCGCGTGGGCGCTCACGGTGCACAGAAGCCAGGGCTCCGAGTATGGCGAGGTGCTGCTGGTGCTGCCCGACCGCGACTCGCCGCTGCTCACGCACGAGCTGCTCTACACGGCGATCACGCGCGCGCGCCGACGCATCGAGATCTGGGCGCCCACCGCGCTGATCGAGGGCGCCGTCCGCCGCGTCACCCAGCGTTCGAGCGGCCTAGCCGATGCGCTCCGCCGTCGTCTCCGCGCCTCCGGCTGACCGAACGGTTCAGCGAAGCCCCTCAGCGCCGGAGCCACCAGTCCGCCGTGGCCGCAATCACGCACAGCCCCGCCAACACCACCGTCGCCGCAATCGTGAAATTGAATAATGCCCGCGAATACTCGAGCCCGATGTGCGGATACATCATCCACGCCAGCGAGGCGCCGCCCGCGACGATCATCAGCGCCAACAACCACAACCAACCGCGCATGCTGGGTGTTCGATAACGACGCGGATACATCGATCCGCGATTCTACACCCGCCACCCCGAACGGCAAGCCAGCCGCCGGTTGCCCCGACGGTCTTCTGCTGATAACGTGTCGTGGGCCATGAACTTGTGTCCGATCACGTGGCCGAGCCGACCGATCTACGGAACGATGGTGGTCCTTCTCGCCGCCGGCGAGGCCGTTTGCGCCGCAGATCCGGTGATCGAGGCCGTGCGTCCGTTCGTCGAACGCCGTGAAGTGGCCGGTGCCGTCACACTGGTCGCCGATCGCGCACGAATCCTCCAGCACGGCGCCGTGGGTTGGGCGGACATGGAACGACAGGTGCCGATGGCCACCAACTCGCTGATGTGGATCGCCTCGATGACCAAGCCAATGACCGCGGCGCTCGTGCTACGGCTGTGCGACGAGGGTCGGTGCTCGCTCGACGACCCGCTCGCGCGCTGGCTGCCGGAGTTCCGGGGCCTGGTGCTGTCCAACGGCGCGCCGCCCGACCCGCCGCCCACGCTGCGGCATCTGCTCACTCACACCTCGGGTCTCGACACTCCCGCCGGTGTCCGTTGGGACGCGACGCTCGCCGAAGTTGTCGCGGCGAGTGCCGAGCGCCCGCTGCGCTTCCAACCCGGCACCCGCTGGGAGTATTCAAACGGCGGTATCAACGCGCTGGGCCGCGTCGTTGAGGTCATTGACGGCAGCCCGTTTGCCGATGTGCTGCAGCGTCGCCTGCTCGATCCGCTTGGCATGTGTGACACGACGTTCTGGCCCGATGGCGAGCTCACGAACCGCCTCGCGACTGCCTACGAGCCCGGAGAAGACGGTGGTCTGCGTCGCACCGGCATCTACTTCTTGCAAGGTCCGCTCTCCGACCGCCGTCGGACGCCACTTCCCGCTGGTGGCCTTTTTTCCACCGCGGCCGACTACATGCGCTTCATGCAGATGCTGTTGAACGGGGGTGCGGCGCCGGACGGCCGCCGCCTTCTCTCCGAGGCCGCGGTGCGCGAGATGACCCGCGCGCAAACCGGTGAGCTCAAGACCGGCTTCGTGGAGGGTATGAGCTTCGGACTCGGCGTGGGCGTGGTGCGCGAGCCGACCGGCGTCACGGCCGCTCTCTCTCGCGGATCTTTCGGGCACGGCGGCGCCTACGGGACGCAGGCGTGGGCCGATCCCGTCCGCGGCCGCATTTACATTCTGATGATCCAGCGCGCGAAGCTGCGCAACGCCGACGGCTCCGAGATTCGCGCCGCCGTTCAGGCCGCCGCCGCCTCCCTACCCGACGTGGCAACGGCACCCTGATCTGGCGCGGACCGGGGTCGCTTCGAAATTTTGAGATTGGAAGAGCCCTCGTTCGCAAGGGTTCTTTGCGGGGTCGTGCGCAGCGATTCTACTGTTGGAACGCCGGCAGGGCCGAGCAGGGCATAGAGCCGCACTCCACGTGGTGCGGCCACAACCCGGCCGTCTACGCGCACGCCGTGGCGAGGCCACGGGAGCCGAACGTTGTTGCGGGGGGCTCGGCAGGCGAGCCGCGCCGGAGAATGGCGTGAGGCGGTGATGCTCAGGACGACCTTGTGGGGCCGGGTCCACCAGGATCCTCCGTTTCCGCGACTCACAGCCGCCCACCTCCACGACCGTATGCCGTGCTCAACGTGTGAATCCTGATGATGTTCGTTGACCCGATCGGACGGCCGCATTAGTTTAGCCCGAGAGATGTTGAGTGTCGTGCGAGTCGAATTCAATCCCAACGAGGCGCACCACTCCGCGGTTGAACTTCACCACCGCATTTTCGCGGCGGGCGAAGCGGCCCGATCGATCGAAGAGGCCACCCGACTCGTCCACGAGGCGTTGTTGACCCTCGCACCGCTGCCCAATGCTTACCTCGCCATCCGCGACCCGGACGATGCGTTGGTGCGCTTCCCTTACTGGCGCGACACGCGCGATGCGCCCGAGGTGATCCGCATGCCCTCCGGCGGTCTGACCGAGTATGTTTTGGACACGGGCCAATGGTTTGAGGCGGATGCGCAGACGCTTCGCGAGGGCATTGCCGCCGGCCGTTTCGCGGTCCTGGGCACTTTCCCGCAATGGTGGTGCGGCATTCCCGTGGTCTGGCGCGGCCATTGCTACGGCGTCTTCGCCGTGCAAACCTACGACGATGAACCGCGGCCCCAGCCGCCGGCCCTCGAGCAGCTCCGGGCATTGTCCAGCGCGATCGGCGCCGCGCTGCTGCCGCACATCATCTACGAGGAACGTCTACGCCGCGACGCAATTCTGACCGCCGCGGTCGAAGGCGCGGCGATGTTCCTGCGCGAGGCCACCTGGGCCGGAGGCATTCCAACGTTTCTAAAGCTGCTCGGGCGCGCCGCGCGCGCAAGCCGTGCCTATCTGTTCCATGTCCATCCCGCCCCGGACGGCCGGCTGCTCACCTCTCAGTTGTACGAATGGACGGAGGCCGGCATTCAACCACAGATTGACAATCCGGAGCTTCAAAACCTCGACCTCGCCGCGGCCGGCTATCAGCGCTGGATCGACAAGTTGCACCAGGGCGAACCCACGGGGGGCGCCATACGGTTGTTTCCCGACACCGAACGGCCGTTGCTCGAAGCCCAGGGTATCAAATCGCTGCTCGTTGTGCCGGTGCATGTGGACGGCGAGTGGTGGGGGTTCATCGGTTTTGATGACTGCGTGACCGAACGCGCCTGGTCGCGGCTTGAACGAATGGCGCTACAGCTCGCCGCCGACGTGCTCGCTGAGGCCATCCACCGGGAACGCATCGAACAGCAGTCGCGTCTCCAGCTTACGGCCCTAACCTCGGCCGCGAATGGCGTGATGATCACCGACGCCGGCGGTCGCATTCTCTGGGTCAACCATGCGCTCTGCCGAACGTCGGGCTATTCCGCCGACGAACTGATTGGGCAAACGCCGGCGATCTTGCGATCCGACGAACACGACGATGCCTTCTACGAACGGGTGTTGGCCGACATCCTCGCCGGCCGGGCTTGGCAGGGCGAAATCCGAATTCGGCGGCGCGACGGCTCGATCTGCGTCAATGAATTGACCGTCACCCCTGTCACCGACGCCCAAGGCCGTCCCACCCACTTCATCGCCATTCAACAGGACGTGACCGAACGGCACCAGCTCCGCGAACAACTCCTCCAAGCCGCAAAGATGGAGAGCATCGGACGGCTCGCCGGCGGCATCGCGCACGACTTTAACAATGTGCTGCAGGTGATCCTCAGCTACAGCGCGGCGATCCGGGAACAGTTGGCCGAGTCCGACCCCCGCCGTCGAGACGTGATCGAGATCGAGGCCAGCGCCCGCCGCGCCACCGAGCTGACGCGCCAGCTTCTCACGTTCAGCCGGCGTCAACAGTGCGAGATGACCGAGCTGGATCTCAATGCGGTCATTCGCGACGCCGAACGTCTGCTGCGCCGACTGCTGCCGGAAAACATCCGGTTCGAACTGCGTCTTGAGGAGGGCTTACCCCCCATCCGCGGAAACGCGGTTCAGATTGAGCAGATCCTCGTCAATCTCGTGGTCAACGCTCGCGACGCCATGCCGACGGGCGGCGACCTGCGGATTGGCACCAGTCCTGTGACGCTCGACGCCGACCGCCTGCCCCCCGTGGCGGGCGCGCGTCCGGGGCGGTACGTCGAATTCACGGTGGAAGACACGGGCCACGGCATGCCCCCCTCGGTGTTGTCTCGGATGTTCGAGCCTTTCTTCACCACAAAGGGGGAAGGGGCCGGCACCGGTCTCGGGTTGTCCATCGTCTACAGCTTGGTGCAGCAGCACGATGGCTTCATTCACGTGGACAGCCGCGTGGGCCACGGCACATGCTTCTACATTCGCTTCCCAGCCATCGAAGCCAGGCCTCGTGTGGATACAACCGAAACGCGGGAGGCCCCGGCCGCCGTGCAGAATGCGGCCCACGCACCGGCCCACATCCTGCTAGTCGAGAACGAGGAAGCCGTCCGCCAGCTCGTGGAGCGGGTGTTGGCGGCCGAACATTACCAAGTGACCGCGGTGGCCAGCGTGGCCGAGGCCCGCCGGCGGCTCGCGGTCCGTCCCTCGCCGTTCTCGATCGTGTTCTCCGATCTCGCTCTTCCCGACGGCAGCGGGCTGGACCTCGCCGACGAGGTGCGCCGTCACCATCCCGGCATGAAGATCGTGCTGAGCAGCGGCCATTCGTACGAAGATCTGAACGCCCGAACGCGATCCGGCCAAGCGGATGCCGTTCTTCTGAAGCCATATCCGATATGGTTGCTTCGAAAGACCTTGAAGTCCTTGCTGCGAGCGGAAGCGGCGTCACCCTGATGTGGCGGTGGCGCCGCCTCTGTGTTCACGTCTCTCGATGGCTCAAGGTGTGGGCATGCACAGCGCGGCGGCTTGGCACCTTGGCCCGTGCGAGCTCATACTGGCCGTGCTGTGGCGCCCGACCGTCGCCGCATCCGGGAGAGCCGATCATGAAGATTGCCATCGCGTGCATGCTGGCCGTGCTCGCAGCGTCCGCCGGTGCGGAAACCCCGCTGACGCTCGCGGACCTTGCGGACCCCTCGGCCACCCCCATCGTCTTGGGCGAGGGCTACGGTTTCTGCGAGGGACCCGCGGCCGACGGCGCGGGGAACGTCTATTTTTCCGACGGCCGCAATGACCGCATCCACCTCTGGCGGCCGGGCCGCCCCGTCGAGGTGTTCGTGGACGACAGCCTCGATGCGAACGGGATGATGTTCAATTCGCGCGGCGAGCTGGTCGTGTGCGAGGGCGCCGCCTATCGCATCGTTGCCATCGACGTGCACACGAAGACGCGACGCGTGCTCGTCGGCGGCGGGCCGCAGCGCGAGTACAACGAGCCGAACGATCTGACGATCGACCGGCAGGACGGTCTCTACTTCACCGATCCGAACTACCGCCATCGTAAACAGGAAGCGATCCGCAAGGAGGACGTGTATTACGTTGCGCCCGACGGTCGCGTGACGACCGTCTCGACCGTCTGCAAAAAGCCAAACGGCATTTTGCTGACGCCCGACAACAAGGTCCTCTATGTCGCCGACAACGCGGACAAGTGCATTTACCGCTACGATGTGCTGGGCCCCGGCCGCCTGACCAACGAGTGCCGCTGGGCGGAGCTCCCCGGCGGTCCGGACGGCATGACGTTGGACGAGCACGGGAACCTCTACGTCGCGTGCGGCGGCGCGGGCATTCACGTGCTGGCGCCGTCGGGCCGTGCGATCGGGACCCTCCTGCCGGGCACCTACGCCTCAAACGTCGTGTTCGGAGGGCCGGATTTCCGAATGCTACTGATCACCTCGCGCGACAAATTCCTTGGCCTCCCGATGAAGGTGCGCGGCGTGCGCCCGCTCGCGCCGCCGCCGTGAAGACGGCGCGCCGCGTGCGGGTCGGTCGCGTCCTGCTCGCCATGGGGCTTGCGGCCGGCGCGGCGGCTCCGTTGCCCGCCGCCCCAACCGACATCCCGGAACGGGTCGCGATCGGCGCCGACGGCCGCACCTTTGTGCTGCGTCCCTCGGGCCGGCGCCTTCGACCATGGGGGGTCAACTCCGATCACGACCGCCATGGCCGGCTGCTCGAACACTATTGGGAACGGGAATGGGAGACCGTCGAGCAGGACTTCCTCGAAATGCGCGCGCTCGGCGCGAATGTTGTGCGCGTGCACCTACAGTTTGGCACCTTCATGGACGCCTCCGACTGGCCCACCCCGCGCTCGCTCGAGCGTCTGGCACGCCGTCTGCGGCTGGCGGAACGCACCGGGCTGTACGTGGACATCACGGGTCTCGGCAGTTACCGGCGAGAGGAAGTGCCAACCGGGTACGACGAACTCGACGAGGACGCGCGCGCAGGCGGCGTTCTGGCGTGCCGTCGCCCGCGTCGGCCGCACGAGCCCCGCGGTGTTCTGCTATGACCTGATGAACGAACCCGTCATCGGTGGAGGCACGAACCGTACCGATCTGGTTCGCGGGCGAGTTGGCGGGATCGTTCTTCGTGCAGCGTATCGCGCTCGACCTGTGGGGTCGTCCTCGCGACGAGATCGCCGCGGCGTGGGTGCGCACGCTGGTCGGCGCGATCCGCGAGGAGCCCCACACGCTCACGACCGTTGGAGACATCCCGTGGGCGATGGTATGGACGAACGCGCGCAGCGTCGTCCACGTGCCGGCCACCTCGAACCTCCTCGACTTTGTTGCACTCCACATTTACCCGCGCAGCGGCGAACTGGATCGCGCAACATTTGCGCTGCGAGTCCACGGCGCGATCGGCAAGCCGGTGGTGGTGGAGGAGATCTTCCCGCTGGGCTGCAGAATCGAGGAACTGGAACGCTGGATGCGGACGGTTCGCGACGAGGTGGAGGTCTGGATCGGCTTCTATTGGGGCGCGACCTGGGAGGATCTGCGCGCCGCGCCGGCCTCCATCTCGAACGCGCGGACGCTCGGCTGGCTCGAGTTCTTCCGGCGCGCGGCCCCGGAGTTCGCCCTGCCTTGGCCGCCGCATCCGCGCACGGGCGCTGGGCCGGCGAGCTCGCCGTCGCCCCAGGATCAACGCGCGGGGTTCTCGATCCAATACAGACCGCTCTTGCCGGGACAGAGCACGTCCGGATCGCCGTCGCCATCGAGGTCGCCGACCATCGTGGAGATGCCGAAGCCTGCGCCGCCGCCGAAACTCAGGACCCGCCGCCGCCAGCGCCCTGAGGCGGGCTCCAACGAATAGGCCACGACAATCCGCGGATCGAATTCGCCGGGATCCCGCCCGTTGTGCGCCCAGTACCGCTTGCCGGTGATGACCTCGGGGCGGCCGTCCCCGTCCAGATCCGCCGCCACCATGGTATGTGCCTGCGACCAGCTCGTATCCACGTCATGCCGCACCCAGACGCGCCCGCCACTTTCGCCGCGCCGCTGCTCCAGCCACCGCACGCCGTACCCGTGCGCGGAACCCCAGACCAGATCGGCATCGCCGTCGCCATCCCAGTCGCCCACGAGAATCGGAACGCTCGCGCGCTCCTTCATGTCGTATTCGGCGAACCAGACCCACCCCGTCGGTGCGTTCTGAAGCCAACCCCGCGGCGTCACGATGTCCGGCCGGCCGTCACGATCCACGTCGCCGACACCGAGGCCGTGCACACCAGCCTGACCGGGCAGCGGATGTTCGATCCATCGCACTCCGCCCGGCGCGTCTCGATCGCGACGGAACGAATACCACACCGGCCGGCCGACGACATTCGGGATCAGATCCGGCTGCGCGTCGCCGTCGAGGTCCGCGGTCAGCAGCGTTTCGATCGTGCCCGGCCTGCCGATCTCAAAGCGTGCCCAGGGCCCCCCCACCGAGCCCGGATTCCGCAGCCAGAACACGTCGCGCCCATGCCACGAACCGCTCGCGACGTCCACCCAGCCGTCACCGTCGAAATCGAACGGCACCGCGCTGAAATCGAGGTGGTACCCCTCGCGCTCCTCGATCTCTCGAACGAAGTGGGGAGTCCATGCTGGAGCCTCGTACCAGTGCGAACCGCAAACGACATCGGCGCGGCCGTCGCCGTTGAGGTCGGCGATGGCGCCGGCTTCGAAGCGCAAGTCCGGCCGGATCGGATGCACGCGCCACCCGCCGAGCTCTGCACCCGTAACGCCGACCGCCGCCAGACAAAGCCCCAGGACCATGGGATGCACACCGGCCATGGTATCGTCCTCCACGTGGGTGCGGACCGTGCTATGCGCGCACCCAATCGCCGATTTCGAAGCCCGCCTCCTCGATCATCGCGCGGTCGCGCTCCCACCCCTGCCCAGGGGTGGTGAGATACCCCTGCGTGAAGATCGAGTTCGCTGCCCACAGCACCAGCGGCTGTAGGCTTCGCAGACATGCCTCGCGGCCGCCCGCGGCCCGAATCTCACGGTCGGGGCACACATACCGGAACATCGCCAGTGTCGTCAGGCACTCCGTTGGCCGAAGCCGCGGCCGGCCTTCGAGCGGCGTGCCGGGTCGCGGATCGAGGAAGTTCACCGGAATCGAGTCCACCCCCAGCTCGCGGATCGCGAACGCGAGGTCCACGCGGTCCTCCTCCGTCTCGCCCATACCGATCAGCCCACCGCAGCACACCTCCAGGCCCGCCCCCTTGGCGCGTTGGATCGTCTCATAGCGCTCGCGCCAGGTGTGCGTCGAGCAGATGTGCGGGAAAAACCGCTCGGAGGTCTCCAGGTTATGGTTGTAGCGGTCCACCCCCGCGGCCTTGAGCCGCCGCGCGGCGGCTTCGTCGAGCCGCCCAAGCGAGGTGCACACCTGGATGCGCACCTCGCGCTTCACCCGCTCAACCGCTGCGCAGACACGATCGAGCTCGCCTGCGGCCGGCTCGCGACCGCTGGCAACGATGCAGAACCGCACAGCCCCGCACGCCGTCGCGGCCCGCGCGTGCTCGAGCACGGTGTCCGGATCGCGCGTCTCATGCACCGGCACCTCCGCCGATGATACCGCCGACTGACTGCAGTACGCGCAATCTTCCGTGCAGAGCCCCCCGCGCACGTTCTCGATCACGTGCAGATCCACCCGGCGACCGAATCGCAGGCGCCGCAACAGGAAGGCCCCCTGCAACACGCTGAGCAGTTCATCCTCCGGCGCACGCACCACCGCGAGCGCCTCCTCGCGCGTCGCCGCGCCCCCCGCTGCGATACGTTCCGCCAACTTTATCCAGTCTGTGATCATGTTGACTCGCTCCACTATACACGAACGCCTCCGCCGCCCGCACGCCTGCGGCCCGAGCTGATTGCGCGGGTGGAACATGAGCGGCCCCTACAGGTGCCGGCAAAGAACGGCGGACATCGTTTACCCCAACGACTCCGCGCCATTCGCCGGTGGTTCTCGCCGGTGCGCCCAAAAAGACGAATGCTTCGACCCTCCCGGCTGAACGCGGCCAGAGACGCGGTGTCTTCGGCCGCCTGAGCCTTGACCGGCCTCGACCACTCGCCCGAACCCCCACCCCCCCGACTCTGCTTCCAGACCCGAACGGCAGAACAGCGCCTGAGCGCGTCGCGTCTCGAGTGAACGTGCGATGGGAGGGGGGGAGGAGGAGACCGTGGGTGGCGGGGCGGCGTTTCATGCGCGCGCGGCTGGGTGATGCTCGTGCATATCCCACCAGTGACGTGACTGGCGCAGCGGAGCGGGCAAAGGTCCGAGAAACGGCGGCGACAGACGCGAGGATCTCAGGTCACGCGCAGTGTAGGCCGGGTTGTTCAGTGCCGCTCTGGGGACAGGCACGAGGAACGGCCGTTGGGGCCGGGGGGTGGGCCGTTCGTGGGCCGTTAGGGACTGGGCCGTGGGGACGGGCCGTTGGAGGGAGCCGTGGGGGACAGGTAGCTTGCGAGCTCTGGGGATCAGCGCTGGGTCCAGGCACGTACTCTGTCAGCCGGGCACGGGCGATAGTCGCCGTGCGTCAACCGCCATGGATTCGTCCTGGGGACCGTCGTCATGGGGACAGGCACCTCTTTCACGCCGATCGCGGGGATCCATCCACCGCCGCGCGCGGCCGGAAGGTTGACAACGGGTTTCCGGGGCGCAACATATTGCTCGAATGGATCGGCAGCGCGGGGCCCCGATCGACAGCAACGAAGCGAATCCGGCGATGGGGCGAGCGGACGGACGGCGATGGCGCGCCGGGCTGACGGTGGCCGTTCTCGCCTCGGCGAGCGTTGCCGCCGCGCAATCGGTCGACGGTTTCACGCTGGTCAACGCCGACACGGACACCGACATCGGCGCGCTAACCAACGGCAGCACGATCAACCTTGCGGTCGTCGGCCGGCAGCTCAACGTCCGCGCCGCCACGACGCCGCCGACGGTGGGCAGCGTGCGATTCGCGCTGGACGGGAACCCGAATTTTCGCACCGAGAACGTCGCACCCTATGCGCTGGCGGGGGACGTGAACGGCGACTATTACGGCTGGACGCCCGCCGTCGGGCCGCACGTGCTCACGGCCACGCCGTACCCGCAGGCCAATGCCGGCGGCACGCCGGGCACGCCGTTGACCGTCCATTTCACCGTGATCGACGAATCGCCCAGCGGCGGCACGAACGTGACCGTCGAGGGCGAGCTGCGGCAGTGGCATCGCATCACGCTCTCGTTCGAAGGGCCGGCGACTCACGAAGGCGCAACGCCGAATCCGTTCAGAGATTATCGGCTCAACGTCACGGTTCGGCACACCGCCTCCGGCCGCGAGTTCACCGTGCCCGGGTTTTTCGCGGCGGATGGGCGAGCCGCCGACACCGGCTCCGTCAGCGGCCGTTGCTGGCGTGCGTATTTCGCGCCCGACGCGACCGGCGAATGGACCTTCGTCGCCAGCTTTCGATCCGGGGCTGACGTGGCGATCAGCACGGATCCGGCGGCGGGCGTTCCGATGCCGCCCGATGGGGTGACGGGTTCGTTCGTCGTCCTACCCACCGACAAATGCGGCCGCGACCACCGCGGCAAAGGGCGGCTGCAGTACGTCGGGCGCCGGTACCTCCGCTTCGCCGGCACCGGCGAATGGTTTCTGAAAGGCGGCGCCGACAGTCCCGAGAACCTGCTCGCGTATGCCGATTTCGACGGGACGGTCACGAGCAAACACCGGTACGCGCCCCACGCCGGCGACTTCCGGCCTGGCGATCCGACGTGGGCCGGCGGACGAGGCACCAACCTCATCGGCGCGTTGAACTATCTGGCCGACAAGGGAATGAACTCCGTCTACTTTCTGACGATGAACGTCGGCGGCGATGGCGACGACGTGTGGCCGTGGACCTCGAAATCCGAGCGGTATCGCTTCGACTGCAGCAAGCTCGACCAGTGGGAGATCGTGTTCGACCACATGGACCGCCTCGGCCTTCAGCTCCACGTCGTGTTGCAGGAAACCGAGAACGATCAACTTCTCGACGGCGGTGCCCTCGGGACGCAGCGAAAACTCTACCTTCGCGAGCTGATCGCCCGGTTCGCGCACCACCTCGCCCTGGTCTGGAACCTCGGCGAGGAGAACACGAACACGGACGCGGAGCGCAAGGCGTTTGCGGACTACATCCGCGCGCTCGATCCCTACGACCATCCGATTGTGGTGCACACGTTTCCCGGGCAGAAGGAGGCCGTGTATGCGCCGCTGCTCGGCCACCCGGCGTTCGAGGGGCCATCGCTGCAGAACGGCAGCCTGGGGCAGACGTACTCGACGACCACCAACTGGCTGCTGCGGTCGGCCGCGGCCGGCCGGCCCTGGTTCGTCTGTCTGGACGAGAACGGGCCGGCAAACGTCGGCGTGAAGCCAGACGACGTCGACCCCGACCATACCGAAATTCGAACGACCGAGCTGTGGGGCAATCTGATGGCCGGCGGGGCGGGCTGCGAGTGGTACTTCGGCTACGCCTATGCGCACAATGACCTGAACTGCGAAGACTGGCGCAGCCGCGATGCGATGTGGGACCAGACCCGCTGGGCGCTCGAGTTTTTCCAGACGTACCTGCCGTTTCCGGAGATGACGCCCAGCAACTCATTGATCAGCGCCTCGAGCGGCTACTGCCTCGCCAAGCCGGCCGACACCTACGCGGTGTATCTCCGTACGGGCGGCACGACGACGCTGGACCTCGGCGCGGACACGAACGTGTACGTCGTGCGCTGGTACAACCCCCGCGGCGGCGGCCCGCTACGGACCGGCACGGTCGAACGGGTGGTGGGCCCGGGCGTCGTTTCGCTGGGGCAACCGCCCGACTCGCCTACGAACGACTGGGCTGTGCTCGTGCGCCGGCCGCCGCGGATCCTGTTCATCCGCGGAGGGCCGGGTACCGGCGGCTTTTTGGAAGGCGGCGCGGACGAGCAGTTGTCGGACATCTCGAACCACAGCACCGCGAGAGGTAACCATGGTTGGGGCTCGCTGGCGAATCTGCTGCGCGGCGAGGGCTACGATCTGGAACAGGTCGTCGAAGGGCCGGCCACGAACAACACGCCGGTAGATCTCGCCGGCATGGACCTCAACCGCTATCGCATTATTGTGCTCGGTTCCAACAACGCCGAGTACGGCCCGGACGCGGCCGATGCCGTCGAGCGATTCGTCCGCGACGGCGGCGGCCTGCTGGTGATCAGCGACGCAAACTGGGGCCGCACCTGGCGCGACGCGCCCGATTCCGACCAGACGTTTCTGGATCGTTTTGGCCTCGTGATGAACCAGGACCAGGGCACGTACGCACTAAGCCGAAGCGGCGGCGATTATCGCGTCCCCACTCATCCTATTCTCGCGGGCGTCGGCGTGTTCGACGGCGAAGGCGTGTCGCCCGCGGTCGTCGTGTCCACGCCGCCCAGCGTCCGTCACTGCATCGTGGCGAGGGCGAAGAATCAGACGCGGAACAACGACGGCACGGACCCCGCGCGGAACTACATCGGAACCTCCCGCCCCGTGACGGCCTCCGACGGCGCGCTCGTCGTCGGGATGGCCGGCGGCGGCCGGATCGCGGTCCACTTCGACCGCAACACCTTCTTCAACCTCAACGGCGCCGGTACCAGCCTCGAGCGGTACGACAACCGCCTCTACGCCCGGAATCTGTTCCACTGGCTGGCGGCGGCATGGCGATCGGAAAATCGGCCGCCCCTTGTGCGGTCCGCCGGCGTGTCCGGCCAATTCGTGCTGCCGGATGAGGCGAGGCTGGAAGCGACCGTCGAAGATGACGGCCAGCCGTATCCGGGCGGCGCCGTGACGTCGTGGTGGGAGGTGGCCGCCGGTCCCGCGTCCGTGATCTTCGGCACTTCGACCGCGCGCTTCGCCGCGCCGGGCGCGTACACGCTGCGGTTCATCGCCAGCGACGGGACGCGGGCGACCACCACGACGGTGGACGTCGTCGCGCGGGACACTTTCGCTGCCTGGCGGAGTCGGCATGGCGTTGGTGGCAAAACCGACGACGACGATGGCGATGGCCTGATCAATTTGATCGAATACGCTCTCGGCCGGGATCCGCGCACCGCCGATACGTTGGGCGAGTTCCTCCATGTCGCCGGCGGCGACCGCCTGGCGGCCCGGTTTGCCGTCAACCGGTGGGCGTCCGACGTGGCCGTCCATCCGGAGATAGCCGGGAGTTTGGGCGGCCCCTGGAGCGGGGGCGCCCTGCTCGAGGAGGTCCTCGAGGAACTCGACGCTGTCCGGGTCGTCCTGGTCCGCGAGGCGAATCCGTTCGGCGCGGCGCCGGCGCGATTCCTGCGGTTGCGCATCGAACAGCCGTGACGCGGCCACAAGCGCGAGTCGCCCATGCCGGGCCGGCTTTGTGCGGGGCGGCCGCAGCGCGTCGGGGTGGCGAATCGGCACTTCCCGTGGGACGACGCCAACCGCATCCAGCACGCGCGGGCGAACTTCTACGCCATTTATGGCGTCTCGCACCTTTGACACCAGCCCGACGACGGAATACCACCCCACGTACGACACCGGCGGGATGCCCTACACCAGTCCGGCGGGGTCCTTGGCGCCGAACGGGTATGGGCTGTGCGACATGGCGGGCAACCTGTGGGAGTGGCGCTGGGACTGATACGAAAGCGGATACTACGCCAGTTCACCGCCGAGCGATCCATGCGGACCTGCCAGCGGCTCGTATCGGGTCCTGCGGGGTAGGGCATGGAACAACAACGCGAACAACGCGCGGCTCGCGAACCGGAACAGCAACAGCCCGGACAACGAAACCAACAACATTGAATTTCGTTGCGTACGGGGGATTCGAGCGGCCGCGAGGCCGTCGGGCGGAGCGGGGAGGTTCACGAACATTCCCGATGTCCCGGTGGGAAGCCCACCCGCGCTGACGGCTTCCGTCGGATGTGGCGGAACGACTACGCGGCGCCGGTGCGGCGCCAGTAGCCATGCGACCGTCCCGCACCGGCACTTTTCGGGAAACAGGCAAAGAACGATCTGATCAAGGCTGGCTTGAAGTGCAGGTGTGTGGTCAACCTCTGGAACCGGCGCGGCGAACGCACACGGCCCGTCCGTGCGTCGCGTTCTACGACCAAGCTGCCGGGGACTGCCGCGGACGCTGCGCCTTTGCTGGACGCTGGCCAACAGCGGGTTCGGCGAAGAGGGTTCTCTCGAGAGTCTAAAGGGGAGAGGCGAACCCCACATCGTGGCATTGCGGCTGAGGGCGTATGTGCAGAACGCGATTCGCGGCATCGAAAACTGGCGCCACGTGGACCGAGGTTTGGAGGTGGCGGAGGCGCTAAACACCTAGAAGAGAGCGCGGCGGCTGATTATCATCCGCTAGGATGTGCACACCCGACCGCCGGCCCGGCGGCAAGCCGCCGATGTTATTCCGGGACCTGGAGGAGCACCAGGACTATCGCTACAGCGTGCTGGTGATCAACTGCACGGTCGAGGTCCCTGAACAGATCTGGCGCATCTACCGGTTGCGGGCCAAGGAGGAGAACGCCCTCAAGGAACGGAAGGATGAATACGGGTGGCGCGAGTTCAACCTGCACAGCTTCTAGGGCACGAGGCGGCGATGCTGCCGATCGGGATGGTGAGCTACATCCTCGTGCATCATCTCAACCGCCGCGTGCTGAAGAGCGCCCAGGAAGGCGTGGCCCGGCTCAAAACGCTGCGCATGGGCGTGTCGGCTCGCAGCCTGCGCTCGAACATCCGCTGCTCGTTGGCGTGTCTTCAGCGCCTCGACTTGCGGCAATTCAACTGCAATGCGGTTGCCCCGTGGGCGAGCGCCGATGCGGAATGGCACGAGAGCGCAGACCATGAAACGACCGCTCGGCGCTGGATCGAAGACGAGAACAATCCCACTTGACCCAATCCGTTGGAGAGTGAAAACACCATCGGTCTGCCCAAACGAAAACTGTGGGTGTATTCTCCAACATCGGAAGCAACCAACCAAGCCTGAATGCTGTTCCATAAACAACCAAGAGAGGCGCGATTGTTTATGATCTCATCTCCGATCCGAAATACGGTCGATTTCTCCTGTCGAACCAACTTTAGATAAGATTGCATCATATTGTAGTGCAATTTTATGCAAATTATTCTGGCTGGTGGGAGAGCGCAGAATCTCTTGAGAAGCCGTGCGAAATCCATCACAGTTTCAATATGGTGCCCAGGTGCCTGTCCCCATGGGTCACCTGGGACCATGCCGTTCCCCAGTGCGACCATTGGGCCCCCTGTAACCATGCCTGTCCCCGGTCCGCTGCCCCCGTTCGCGATCGGGGACAGGCACACGCGCACTCCGAGCCGCATCCCGACGCCTCGTCTTCCCCCTCACAACAATCAGCAACGCAATCGGCTCCCGCCGGGCTGGCCCCCGGCGGGACCGCGCCGAGGGCTCACCCCGGATGATTCCCGAACGCCGAGCAACTGAATGAAGGCCACACGCAGCACAAACAGATGCCCAAATCGTCCGGCTTGTCGCTCCGCTCTGCCCCGAACGGACGGCCACTCTCCCCCATGGCGCACACACCGGCACGACTTGCTCGGGACCCGCGCTGGACTCGCGCCCGCACAGGAAGTAGAGTTTCAATGTGTTGATGCTCGCTCCACTCGCGGCCGGTATCCTCGTGTTCAGCGTCGCCTATGTGTTGTACGGAGCCCGTATCGCGAGGTGGCTGGGTGTAGACGACGCGCGCCCCGTGCCGGCGGTCACACAGACTGACGGCGTGGACTTTGTCCCGACCCGACCGCTGGTGTTGTTCGGCCATCACTTCAGCTCGATCGCCGGCGCCGGACCGATTGTCGGGCCGGTGTTCGCAGCGATGGCGTTCGGCTGGCTGCCGGCGTTGGCCTGGATTTTGGTCGGCGCGGTCTTCGTGGGTGGGGTCCATGATTTCACGGCACTGATGGCCAGCATACGCAACGGCGGACGTTCGATTGCCGATATCAGCCGGCAGCTGATCCACCCCGCCACGCATCGGGCGCTGCTCCTCTTCATTTTGCTTTCGATGATCTATGTGATCATTGTGTTTTTGGACCTGACCGCATCGAGCTTCGCGCCGATCGCGCAGGTCGCCGCCGACCTGCCCGAAAGCGCGCGCACCACTATGCGCGAGGGTGGCGCCGTGGCAGCGGCTTCCCTCATCTATATTGCGCTGGCGTTGCTGCTTGGCACGGCCATTTACCGGCTTCAAGTGCCGATTGGACACGCGACGGCCGTCTTCGTGCCGCTCGTGTTCCTGGCCGTCTACGCTGGATATCGCTGGCCCCTGACCGCGGACATGGTGCCGACGATCGGCGGCTCGGCAAAGAATTTCTGGAGCGCGGTCCTGCTGATGTATTGCATGGCCGCCTCGGTGCTGCCGGTCTGGCTGCTGCTGCAGCCCCGCGACTATCTCGCGTCGTTCCTGCTCTACGCGTGCCTGCTCGGCGGCGTGATCGGCGTCGTCGCTTCGACGTTGAGCGGCACCGTGAGCGCCACGTATCCCGCCCTCGTCGGCTGGCGCGATTCGACCCTCGGAGCCATCTTCCCGGCGTTGTTCGTCACGATCGCTTGCGGAGCGGTTTCTGGGTTTCACTCGATCGTGGCGTCGGGCACCACGGCCAAACAACTCGATCGCGAGTCCTCGGCCCGGCTGGTCGGCTACGGCGCGATGCTCGTCGAGGGCATTCTCGCGATTGTCGCGGTGCTCACTGTGATGGTTCTGCCCGAGCGCAGTACCGCGAATCCGGTGCAGATTTTCGCGGGCGGGCTCGGCCGATTTCTGCAGGTGTTTACGCTCCCCCCCTCGAGCGCGACGGTCTTCGGCATGCTCGCGGTGAGCACATTTTTGCTGACCACGCTCGACACCTGCACCCGCCTCGCCCGGTTCTTGCTGCAGGAGTTGCTGGGCCTGAGCGGAGGCGAACTGAAGACGCGGTTGCTGGCCACCACCCTGGTTCTGGTTATCCCCCTATTGGTGGTGTTCCGCGAAGTGCCCGGACCGGGCGGTGTGATGATGCCGGTCTGGAAGGCGATCTGGCCCGCCTTCGGTGCCTCGAATCAGCTCCTCGCGGCCCTGGCGCTGCTGGTGGTGTACGGCTGGCTGCGCTCGGAAGGACGACCGGCCCTCTACGTACTGCTGCCGGCGGCCTTCATGCTGGCCACGACGCTCACCGCCCTCGCGCAGCTCGCTTGGAACAATCTCGCTCGGCAGGGCAGCGCGTTTGTCGGCGGCGTCTCACTGGTGCTGCTGGTGCTCGCCCTCTGGGTGCTCGCGGATCTCGTCCTCGGCCGCCATCGCGCACGCGCGGCCGCCTAAGCTGCCGCCCCCCCAACATGTGCCCGGGGCGGGACTCGAACCCGCACTCCTTTCGGAAACGGATTTTAAGTCCGTTGCGTCTGCCATTCCGCCACCCGGGCAACCGCCGCCAGTCTCGAACGGACCGCCCCGTCTGACAAGCGCGTGTTCAGCGGCCCTTGAACCGCCCCGTCCGGGGTGCGCCCTTCGCCGGCTCCGCACACCCACGCAGCCGGGACCGACTCGCCCCAGTTCCTGCCCGCTCCGATCCGGCCTGGGCAATTCATGCCGGTGTGATAGACTACACCTGTAACCAAGGAGGCCCGAATGAGCCGCATTCAGAGATTGCTCGCCCTCGCAGGCGTGACGGGAATCATCGCCATCGCCTCGGGAGCCACCGACAAGCCGGATATGCTCTTCATCGCGATTGACGATCTCAACGATTGGACCGGCTGTCTCGGCGGGCACCCGCAAGCTCGCACCCCACACCTCGACGCGCTGGCCGCCCGAGGCGTGCTCTTTGAAACCGCGCAATGCGCCGCGCCCGCCTGCAACCCTTCCCGCGCGGCTCTGATGAGCGGCCTGCGGCCGTATTCGTCGGGCATCTATTATAATCATCACTCCTTCTCGATCCCGCTCAACGGCGTGCTCACATTGAATCGCCATCTGAAGCAACAGGGGTATCTCGTGCTGGGCGCCGGCAAGATCTACCACACTCACCGCCTGCCGCCGGGGCAGGCCAACGATTGGGACGATTACTATGCCGCTCCGAACAGCCCGCCGCCTCCGCGGCCCGACATGACCGGGCTCGGCCGCGAACACTTCGATTGGGGACCACTCGATGCCGCCGATGAGGACATGCAGGATTACCGCCTCGCAAGCTGGGGCGCTGAGCAGCTACAGAAACGCCATGACCGCCCGCTCTTTCTCGCCGTTGGCTTCATCAAACCGCACCTGCCCTGGTATGTGCCACGGAAATACTTCGACATGTTCCCCCTCGACACGATCCAACTGCCGCCGACGATCCCGAACGATCTCGACGACATCCCGCCCGCCGGCGTGAGGATGGCCACGTCGCAGGGCGATCACGCGGCAGTGACCCAAGCCGGCCTCTGGAAGGCGGGCGTGCAGGCCTATTTGGCCACGATTGCCTTTGTCGATACACAGCTCGGACGGCTGATCGAGGCGGCCGACCGCAGCTGGCGATCGAACCGATTGGTGATCGTGCTATGGTCGGATCACGGTTGGCACCTCGGTGAAAAACAGCACTGGCGCAAGTTCACGCTGTGGGAGGAGTCCGCGCGCGCACCGCTGTTGGTCGTCGCTCCGAACGTCGCGAACGCCGGCGGACGATGCGCCGCGCCGGTCGATTTCATGTCGATCTATCCGACTGTGTGCGACCTGTTGGGGCTGCCGATCCCGGCGCATGTGCAGGGCCGCTCCCTACTGCCGCTGCTACGAAATCCGGCCGCGCCGTGGGACGGCGTGGGCATCACTACCCACGGACGCGGCAATCACAGCGTGCGCGATCGCCAGTGGCGCTACATCCGGTACGAAGACGGATCGGAGGAGCTCTACGACCACCACTGCGACCCGAACGAATGGACCAACCTCGTCTCGCGGGCGGACTCGGCGCCGATCATCGCGCGGCTCAAAGCGTTGCTGCCCGCGACCGAGGCCCCCGCCGCCCCGGTGGAGGACGGCGCCGCCGACCAACGGCGCGCGAGCAGACGCAACCCTGAAACCGGCGCCAGCCGGCGCGCGGGGCCGGGCACAGGGCAACGGCGCGACAACCTGGCGGATTGAGACGACAGCAATCGCCGCAAGGATGGACGGTCCACACAGCATTCGCGACCCTTCGGAAAATAACGGAGACAGAAGAACCATAAACTCCCCTGCGTGGAGGTCCAACCGGTGCGTGTCCCGCCGCGCATTTCTCGGGGGTTGCGCGGCCTGTGCGGGTTGCTCCGCGCTCACGTGGGCACAAACCGCCGCACCGCCGGCCGCGCGGGCCCGCCCGCGTGTGCGGCTCGTATTCGCGGAAACCACCAACGACAAGCCGATCTGGCCGAATATCGGCTACGACGTTGACGCGCGCCGGCAGCAGATCATCTCGCTCCTCGAACACGAATGCCCCCACTCGATTTCTGTGTGGCCGGCTCATGGACAAACCTGAGGACGCCGTCGCGGTACTCGCTCACGACGCCGAGGTCCAGGGGTATCTCATCTGCCTGCAGGGCCTCGGATGGCGCAACGACGTCGTCCAGCTGTGCGGCACCGGCAAGCCGACTCTGGTGGTGGACAACCTGTTCGGCGGCTCCGGCCTCTTCCTCACGCGGCAACCAGCAATTCGAGCGCTGAACAAGCCCGTGGAATGGGTGAGCTCTTCACGCGAGGAGGATATTGTCGCCTCCGCCCGCCACTTCGCGCGGCTCGCCGACGGCTGGAGCGCGGAGCAGGTGGCCGCGGCGTTCCGCCGCGAACGCCGCCAACGGACATGGCGCGGACCGGCCGATCCAGTCGTCGAAGACCGCGTGGTGGTTCGACCGATGGATGAAGCGTTCGCCGAGCTGCGCGCGATGAAACTGCTGGTCGTGGGCCGAGCCGTCGCACCGACGATGCAGCGTGCGGTGGCCGAGAGCACCGGCATCACCCTGGTTCCGATCGAATTCAAGGAACTGGCCGCCGCGTATGAGGCGGCGGACCCCACCCGGCCGAGGCCTTCGCAGAACGGTGGATCGCCTCCGCGAAGGCGGTGGTCGAACCCACACGGGAGGAGATCATCCAATCTGGGCGCATGTACGGCGCGATGTCGCCGCTGATGCCAAAGCACCGCGCGCGCGGAATCACGATCAATTGCCTCGGCGGAGTTTATGGTGGTCATCTGGCCGCGTATCCCTGTCTAGGATTCTCTCAGCTCAACGACGACGGTCAGGTCGGTGGCTGAGAAGCCGATGTACGCTCCGCGGTGACCATGCTCGTGTTCGGCGCGCTGACCGGGCGGCCGGGGTACATCTCGGATCCCGTGATCGACACCTCACAACACGCCATCATCTATGCGCACTGCGTCGCGATGACGAAGCCGTTCGGCCCGCAGGGACCCGCCTATCCATACCGGATCCGGTCGCACTCGGAGGACCGCAAGGGTGCCTCGGTCGAATCGCTGCTGCCGGCGGGCTACCTGACGACCCGCGTTGAAATCCATCCCGAACTGCGGCAGATTACGGTGCATCAGGCCGTCACCCTTGGCTGCGACGACAACGACATGGCCTGCCGCACGAAGCTCGTCGCGCGCGTGCGGGGCGACATGGAACGCCTCACGGAAGAGTGGCGGGGTGGTGGGCACCGCGTGACATTCTACGGCGATATAACGCCGCTGGTGGATGAGTTGTGTGCGCGGTGGAAGTTCGAGCGGATCAACGGGGCATGAGCGCGCGTGGAACGTTGGTGATGGCCGCGTGGGCGGCGGTGGCCTGTGTGCAGGCCAGCGAACCGCGAATTCGACTCGGCGCCTGGTACTTTGACGGCTGGTCCGGTACGAACCGGTTCTCCGGACATCCGTCGGAGCCGTGGGCATCCAACGCGCCGACGCATCTGACACGTCCGCTCGCGACCGAGTTTGCGGATCGCGAACCGGTGTGGGGCTGGCGCAGCGACACACCGGAGATCATGCAGCGGCAGATTGACCTGGCCGCGGATCACGGTCTCAGCTTCTGGGCCTTCTGCTGGTACTTTCATCCTGACCCGCAGGTGGTCGCGGCCGATTCCAAACATACGGGCTTGAAGCTGTACCTCTCGGCGCCCAACCGGTCCCGGCTCGGGTTTTGTCTGCTGGTGGCGAACCACGACTCGTTCCAGCTTCGCACTCTCGAGAACTGGACGATCGCCGCGCGCCATTGGGTGCCGCTGTTTCGCGAGCCTGGCCACCTGACGTTGCGCGGCCGCCCGATGATCGTCATCTTCAACCCGTCCGACGCGCTGCCCGAGGGAATGGCAGCGGTGGAGGCCGCGGCGCGTGAGGCGGGCTTGCCGGGCGTCGCGTGGGTCGGCTGCGCACCTCGACTTCCGCCGCCATTCGCCGCGAGTACCCGCTACAATGTCAACGGCGGCTGGATGAAAGGCTGGCAGGAGTACCCGATCGAACGTCTGTACCAGCTTCATCGCGAATCGTGGGCGGGCAGCCGGGAGCTCCCGCACATTCCATGCGTCAGCGTCGGCTGGGACCGGCGACCGTGGGAGAATGCCCAGCGCGGAAGCTGGTATTACACCGGCCGGACACCGGAGAAATTTGCGGCCCACCTGCGGGAACTCGTCTCGTGGATGGATACGCACCCCGAACAGTGCACCCCCGAACGGTATGCGGTCGTGTTTGCATGGAACGAATTGGGCGAAGGTGGATGGCTCGTGCCCACCAAGGGCGACCCCGACGGCGTCTGGCTGCGCGCCATCCGCGACGCCCTGCCGCGTTGAGCGGGACGAGCGGACGCCCGCCCACTTGACATTCTCGGAATGTGAATGATGCTGAGCCGCCATGATCGGTCGGCGGATGGGGCGTACTTGGCGGGCGGCGGCGCTTCTCCTCGCCGCGGGTGAGGTGTTCGCCCAGACTACGGCGGACGCCGACGGCGGCGCTGAAGCCGTGTGGGTCGGCCGGGTCGAGGGATGGCGTTGCGAACGTGGGTCCGACGGCCGGATACGCACCGTCATGTCGGTCCGCGTGATCGAGGCGCTGCATGGCCGGATGGGCCGCTGGATCCTCGCCGAAGTGCCGGGTGGCCGAATCGATGGCGAAGGCGAATGGATCGGCTGCGTGCCCTCTCCCGCCATCGGTGCCGAACTGGTGTTTCATGCGCGCCGCGGCACGGGACGGCGCGCGAGCGTGCTCTCGATCTCGAAGACCACCGGAGGCTCCCGCGCCCCGGCCGGCCACACGCGCCGCGGCCCTCTCGCGCTCGGACCGCTCGCGCCGCCGGCGGACTGGACCTCGTGGGAGGCGGAGGCGCTCGCCGCGCTGAACGGGATGACGACGAACCCGATCACCGGCGCACCCGGTCGTTTCATTGCCGGCGACCGCGAGGTGCCGATCCGCGTTTTGGTGGACATGGACGCGTGGCCCGCTGGCCTCACCAGCAACCAGGTGCTCGCCGCGATCGAGACGGCGCTCAACGCATGGGCCGCTGTTACCTCCCTCACGTTTACGAACGAGGGGGTCGTGTCCTTCGGTATGGGCGCGGACCAAATCACCACCGATGACGGCCGCCTTCGGATCCAGGTGCATGATCTCTACCACCGCATCTTGGGCGGGTCGACGCTCGGCATCGGCGGCCATGCGTACCGCTACGACGCGACCTTGTTCCCCACCGGTGGTCTTGGCGGTCGCGTTCGCTCGACCGAGTTTGATCTCATGGTGCGCGGCTATGTGGTGCTCCAGCATACCAATTCCGCGCTGAGCAACGTGGCGACCTTCGAGGAGGTGGTGGCACACGAAATCGGGCACGCGCTCGGCCTGCGGCACACGAGCGAAAACCCGTCCGAGCCCGACCCCGCCCTCCGCGAGGCGCTGATGTACTACCGCGCCCATGCGGACGGACGCGGCGCCGCGCTCTACACGACCGACGTGGCGAATATCCGGCAGGCCTATCCGCCCGACGATACCCCGCCCTGGTCGCTCGATCGCATCCTCGACGTTGTCACGGGTTTTCCCTCTCCTCCCGCGGTTCCTGGTGTCAACGAAGTGGAGATCGCCGGACTCGACCGCGAAGGCTCTCCGCTTCGTGTCGAGCTCGTCTCCGCCACCTCGATCAATGGTGTGTTCACGCTCGACGGTGCGCTGCTGCGCTACACGCCATCGGGCTGGCACAGCGCCAGCCGGCTGGATCCCGCCGGCGCCTCCTACTACGACCGCGCGGTGCTCCGGCTCCACGACGCGACGAATGCCTCCCCGCCGGTGAGTGTTCGCGTCCTTTCGTATGCTCAGGACGGCATTGGTACATCGGACGGATTGCCCAACGCGTGGATGACCGCCTACTTCGGGCACTCGGATCCCCGCGCAGGAGACAAGTCACGGGCCGGCGATGACCCTGACGGGGACGGCTTCACGAACCTTGAAGAATTCCTCGCGGGCACCGATCCCACCAATGCGGCTTCACGGCTCACGATCATCTCCGCCAACGGCGGGCACATCGTGTGGTCCGCCACGCCCGACTTGATGTACGAAGTGCAAGCCACGTCGGAGTTAAGCAGCGGCGGGTTTCAGACTGTCCGGCTGTCCGTCCCCACCGGAACCACTGGCTCGGCGAGGTGGACGCCTCCCGAAACCCATCGATTCTTCCGCGTACGGCGAACCCGCTGAATCACGGGCCCGATGGACTCGCCGGCCCTCTGGTGGTGGGGCCGGCCGGGATGGTGGGCGGTGCAGGGCTCGAACCTGCGGCCTTCTGGGTGTAAACCAGACGCTCTGGCCGACTGAGCTAACCGCCCGGCACCCCCGCCCCGCGGCGATGGGAACGCGCCGCCCCTGCGCCGCTTACCACGATACGGTTTCGAGAAAGCGCAGACTCTGCGGCAGCTGCTCGCGGACCGTCGGCGACTCGTCTTCGATGAAATACCACTTCACGCCCGTTTCCTGCGCCGTTTTCAGCAGGCTCGGGAAATCCACCTGTCCCGAACCCAACGCCACATCGTTGCGAACATCGGTCTTACCGGAGAGATCCCCCTGCACGCCCTTCCGGAGGTCTTTCAGATGCATCAGCTCCCACCGACCGGGATATCGCCGCAACCACGCGGCCGGGTCCTGCCCCGGAAACACCGTCCACAGCACGTCCATTTCGAACGTCACCAGCTTCGGATCGGTCTCCTGCATCACAAGATCCATCAGCGTGCGGTCGCCCCATGGATGAAACTCGTACCCGTGGTTGTGGTAGAAGAACTTGAGGCCGCGCTCGGCCATCGCTTTGCCCGCGGCGTTGAAATCGGCGGCCATCTTGCGCGCCTGTGCCTCGTCGAGCGGCGCCTTGTGCGGGTACCACGCCACGCCGACGTAGGTCAGCCCGAGCGCCTTCGCATCGCGCGCCACCCCGTCGGGATCGTTGAGAAAACGGTCCATCGAGAAATGTCCCGCGATCGCCACCAGCCCACGTTCGTCGAGCATCTTGCGGAACGCCTCGGCCGATCGACCGTACGTTCCGGCCAGCTCGACGTACTGGAAGCCGAGCTGGCGCACGAAATCGAGCGTCGCGCCGACGTCCTGCTTGAAACTGTCCCGAAGACTATACAACTGCAGCCCAACGGGGCCCTTGAAGCTCGCGCCGGTGCCAACCGCGCGCTCCTCGGCGCCCGCCGCAAAGAGACTGACCGCCAACCATGCCAGACCCGCTGTGATGTGCGTCTTCATGCCGTCCATCATGACGCGCCGAGCACGAAAAGGGAAGCCGCCGCGACCGCGCCGGACGCGATCTCCGAGGATGCCGACCCGCGAGAGCCGACCAGCGGGACGAATCTCAGGGCCGCCATCGGTACATCACGATCTTCGCTTTGTAGTCGTCCTCGATCATCACGAGGTACTCGCCATCCGGCCGACGGTGCGCGCGGATGCACTCCCGGATGTCCTGGATACCGATCATGCCGATGTCGGGCGACGGCTCGAAGTGCCCGACCGCGGCGCCGTCCGCCGCACGAACCACCTCGACCCGGCCCCATGCGATCCGATGAGGGCGGGAGCCGGCCGTGTAGGCGACGACGACGTACTCGCCGGCAACATCGAAGCTCATCGGCTCGCAGCTCTCGTGACCTCGGCTGCCTGCCAAATACGGCAGCACGACCATCCAGGTGGGCGCGGAGGTGGCCCCGCCCGCCGTCCACCGGTCGAAGCGCGCGAGCACCGGGCCCATCGCCTTCCAGTGCTGATTCCGATGCTCGTCGCTCGTACCTCCCAGAAACATCACATCCTCGTCGGGTAAGTAGCGTAAACGTTTGACCTCACGGAACGCGGCCGGGTGAGGCATGGGGTCCACGGCGCGATAGCTCCATCGCGGATTCCCGTGCTCGTCCAGTCCTGCACAGCGGAAGCGCCGGAGTCCACCGCGTTCGGCCGCGAGCCACACATCGCCGCGCGCGTCCACCCACCAGCCCTGCGAGGCCGGCGCGGGTTGCGCGCCGGCGTCGTACTCATCCGCATCAAAGCCACCGTTGCCGTTCGCGTCGCGCCAAATCCATTCGACCTCTCGCGGCGCATGCGGCGGCCACGATCCGTCTCCGAATCGGATCGGCCCGTTCACGAATAGACCGGAGGGCACCGCCGTTTCACCATCGTCGAACCGGTAGACCTGCAAGTGGGCGGCGCCCATATCGTTCACAAACAGTACCCGGCGCCCGCCGATGCGCCGAACCCACGCACCGGCCGACCAGATGTGCAGACGCGGATCCTCCGGAAACCGAAAGCGGTCCACGGTATACGCACGGTACGACCATTCCGCGCCGCGCGGTCCCGCATAGTCGAACTCGAACCGCTCCTCCTTCGTAAACAACTGCCGGTCGTCGGCGGGATCCACGTCGGCCATGTCCACGAAGCACAGGCCCAACAGACGCCAGCGAAGCTCCCCGTCGGGTTGGTAGGCCTCGAGAACTGTGCTGCCGCCGCCGGTGCTGCCGTGGTGGGCGATGTATAGGTGGCCCTGCGCATCGCAGGCGATCGCGCGGGGCCGGTTGAACTTGAGCGGTTCAATCCGCCCGGCCGGCGCGGCGTGGAGTCCGCCCCGGCGGCCAATCGCTCCAATCTCGCGCGGCGGCCGCGCCGTCACATCCATCACGAGAATCTGCTGGCGCGGACCGTCGTCGGCCACCAGCAGTCGTCCGTTCGGCGAGAGCGCGATATCGGCCGGCTCGGCGTCGGCCTCGAACGTTACGATTGCGTCGAGGAGACGTCCCTCGGGCGATAGAGGAACCACGGCCGGCGGCGTGCCAGCCGTCCGTTCCCGCAAGACCCACAGCGTGCCGTCCGGCGAGAGCGCGAGCGGGCCGGGCCGCTCAAATGGCCACTCGGCGAGCCGCGCCATGGTCTCGGCATCGTGCACACGGATCTTGCCGACATACGGACAACTGATGAAGAGCCGCCGGTCGGTCGCCGCCAGTCCGGCGATGTTCTTCGAGCGATCCCCGTTGGCCCTCGGTTCCGCCGGCACCTCGTCCACGACAAGGAACGCCGAGCTCAGAGTCCCGCCAGCGCCACCCTTCGCGCCGGGGAACGGCGCAGCCGCGCGAATGTCCGAGAGACGCCGACGCGACACGCCGATCCACGAGAACCCCTTGGGCGGCCACGTGTTGGGGTCGCACAGCTTTCCGCCCTCGTTGCCCATGCGGCCCCCGATGAACAGGTACCGCGAGTTCGCGGCAACCGCATGGCCACCCTCGTGCCCCCATCCGTGCGTGTGCCCGGCGTGGCCGATCACTTCGCCGTCGCGGAACTCCGTGCAGTTGCCGCCGCCTTCTTCCCAGCGAACGTTGGAGAACAGTCGGCCGTCCGGCGACAGAGTGAGATCATCAATGTCATGGGGCACCCACCGCTCACGGCCGGGGTACGTGTTGCCGATCCAGGTGGTCGTGAACTGCAGCGTGGGCGACTGGAAGGGTGGAATCGGCGCGGACGGCCCGGCGGCCCTCGTACCGCACGTCGCGGCCGCCAGCGCCATGAGCGTGCGCCGGAGGACGCCCCGCGTCCGCCGCGCCGCGGCGGGGCCGCTCCGGCACACGGCGCGCTCAGGGCGTGGCGGGCGCATGCCGCTCGAAGTCGCGGATCGTCGGACCATTCCGGCCCTTCCTCGCGTGCAGGCGCACCACTCGCCCCGTCACCGCCGGAAAGGAGACGCTCAACTCGGGCCCGATCGCTCCTCTCGGTGGGACGTGCACCCCTGGCCATCCTCCTGCACCTGCAGCTCGAACGCCTCTACGCGCACGCCGTAGCCCACGCATTCGCGGATCACAGCCCGGCCGATCACCTACGGCGTGTCGAGGTCCACTTCGCGCCAGCATTCGCCGGCCTCCGCATCGGTCACCCATCGTGTGTGTGGATCGCCGACTCCGCCGTCGCGGCCGAGTCGGTGGGGCTCCCTCCGTCGACATTCGATGCCCGCGCGGCCCACCCGTCCGCGAGCGAGCCGCCCGCGTGGACGACGGGAATCGGCTCGATCTCCATGGCCGGCCGGTCCAGTTCGAGTGCGACGGTCGTCGCGATGGGATCGCGATCCGCGACGGCCGCCGTCAGCTCGATACCATCCTCGCTCGCCACCACACGAACGCGACCAGGCCCCACCACGCGGCTGGCCATCACGCTCGCCGGCAGCGGCGGCAACCTGACCGTGTCGGCGGGCCAAGCCAGTACGTGGACATAGACCGTGCGGTCGCGCCGGGTCGAGACCACATGCTGCGCCGGTGTCCACGGTCCCCCGCGCGTGCCGTACACCGACTCGGCCCGCGGTGCGATCCATCGGCCGATTTCCCGCAGGCGCTCGACTTGCCGATCCTCGATCTCACCGGTGGGCATCGGCCCGACGTTCAGCAGGAGATTACCGTCGCCGCCGATCGTGCGCAGCAAGATCGCCACACATTCGGCGGCGCTTTTGAGTTGATCGTTTGGCTTCCACGCCCACTGCCGGCCGAGCGTCATGCAGGTTTCCCACGGCCGGTCCATTCGGAAAGCGCCGATCTTCTGTTCCGGGGTGTCGTAATCGCCGGCGCCACCTCCTGCACGATTGTTCACGAGAATATCGCGCTGCAACGCGCGGCACAGCCGCACATTGGCCTCACCCTCCGCGCGGTCGAATTCCTGCGGCACATCGAACCACATCGTCAGCAGTGGTCCGTAGCCCGTGATCAGTTCGCGCACTTGCGCGCGCAAATAGTCGCGGTAGCGGGCAATGTTCGACACGTCCCGCCGCACCTTGCCGCCTGGGCTGGTGCGCGGAAAGTCGGAGTGATGCCAGTCGCAAACAGAATAATAGGTGCCGAACGCGAGCCCGCCCCGCCGGCAGGCGTCGGCCAGTTCCCGTACCACGTCGCGACCGAACGGGCTGCGCAGAATGTTGTAGTCCGTCTGCTGGGTCGCCCACATGCAAAAGCCGTCGTGGTGCTTCGTTGTGAAGACGAGGTACTTCATGCCCGCCGCCTTCGCGATGTCCACCCACGTATCGGCATTGAAGTTCGTCGGGTTGAACCGCTCGTACAGCCGGTCGTACTCTTCGATCGGCACCTGCGCGCCGCGCGACCAGCCGATCTCGGTGCCCGTAAGGCTCACCGGCCCCCAATGCACGAACATGCCGAACCGCATGGCGCGCCAGCGCGCCAGCGCCGCGGGATCCGGGTCCAGCGCCCCGCGCGCGTCGTCCGAACCATGGGCCGAGCCGAGCCACGACGAGCCCCCAATCATCACGGCCATCAGGATCATTGAACACGTTTTCACGATGAGTTGATCTCCTCTGTGCAACCCGCACCGTCCTACCTACCGCCAACGCGTTCGTCATCTCAAGCGAACGAACGATCCTCGCGTCGTACAGAACCATAAAGCCCGCCCTCGGGTCCCGACGAAATGGACACTGTTCATTGACAAGCGTTGTCGTTGCTCTCAACTCCCGAACGCACACCGGCGGACGAAAACAATTTTCTAACAATCTCCTGTCTTGTATTCCGACGCATCATCATTGAATTTCTCGCGTACTACGGATAGCCTTAGTTTGGAGGAATAACGGAATGAAGGCAACGACGCGATGGGCGATGATCGGTCTGGCGGCGGTAGTCGCGGCACACGGCGCTCCGATCACACCGGGCAATCTGCTGGCGTTCCGAGTGGATGGAAACGGGTCCGCACTCGGCTCGGACGCGGCGATTGTCCATGTGGACGAGTATGACCTTGCAGGCAATCTGATTCAGACCTTCACGATGCCCTCAGGTGCCAGCGGCACGCGTCTGACGGCCAGCGGCACGGCCACCTCGGAAGGGAAACTCTCTGTGTCGCCCAACGGCGAGTACATCGCCTTGGCGGGATATGACGCGGCCGAGAACACGCTCAGTGTGAAAAGCGTCCTCGCGCGAACGATCGGTGTCATCAAGCGATCCGACGGATCCGTTGACCTCACAACAACGGGAAATCTCGGCGGCAACGACAACATGCGGAGTGCGACCGTCGCCGACAATGGGAGTGACTTGTGGTTCGCGACGGCCGGCGCGGGGAACGGTCCCTACTACATCTCCAAGGGCGGCAGCTCGGGGACGCAACTTACGAACGTGAACAGTCGTGGAGTCAGAATCTTCGGCGGTCAGCTGTATGAGTGGGGTGATGCGGCCAACAACTATGGCGTGTACGCGGTTGGCAGTGGCCTTCCCACCAGTGGACTGCAGACACTGAACGGACTGCCCGGCCTCAGCGGCAACCCCGCACTCGATACGTATGGCTTTTTCATGGCCGATCTCGACTCATCCGTCCCTGGCTACGACACGCTGTGGATGGCTCGTGACGCAACCGGTGTCTCGAAGTATTCGTTGGTGGGTGGGACGTGGACCCTGAACGACACGATCGATCCGGGTAACGTTTATCACATCGACGGCTTGGTCACCCCAGGTGGCGTGTACATCGCGATCATTAACAACTCGAATATTGATCTACTGTACGACACCGCCGGCTATAACCAGCCGATGTCCGGCTCGTTCACACTTTTAGTGAGTTCGGCCACGTACAACGCGTTCCGTGGAGTCGCGTTCGTGGTGCCGGAGCCGAGCACGATCGGGCTGCTGGCGTTGGCGGGAGGAGCGATTGCCGTGATCCGCCGCCGGGCGATGGTTGCGGCGTAGATGTAACGTGACGAATTCCGGGGTGTCGGCGCGCCGGCCGACAGAACCGAGTATCAACACCGGTGCACAGGGCGCCCGCGCAGACTGCCATGCCTGCGTGGGCGTTCTCTTGCCCCCCTCTTCGGGACGCACTCCGTGTTCGAAGAGTGAGTCGTTCGCCTCGGGGGGCCAGGCCCCGCTGTCCATCGCGGAAACTCGTCTCCGCCCTCCCCGCAATACTGCACACCACAGGGCCACAGGGGACCACAGGGACAGAGGTTGAAAGGCCGTCGTTTGCCCGGCATGCAGAGGCTGCTACAAGATGCGCAGTGGTCATTCCGCAGGGACACAGAGGTTGCCCCGCAACATCATCCAGCTCTGCCGGCCTTCCGAATGCCCATCCGCCATGTGAAACTTGCTGCCCCCACCGACTGCCGCACCGGAGGGTGAGAGGTGGAACTGCCAACTGCTGCCGACCAAAGAGTACGACCAACGGGGACCGACCAACGGGCGACCAACGGGGACGGACGTTGCCACGCGGCGGGGACAGAGGCTGGGCCCGGGGGGTGTCGCTGGGGCCGCGGTTGAACGAGTTCCGTCCATGGGGACGGAGGTTGATGGGGACAAAGGTTGGCGGGGTGGCGTGGGAGGCCGGACTTGCTCGGGCGGGTCTCAGTCCCTGAGGAGCAAAGGCGAATGGAGTTAGCGCCAGAGGGACACGAGCGTGCGTAGAGGGACGGAGGTTGCATAAGTGCCCCGGGGGCATGCGGGGCGCGGTTCGTCCCGAAACAGGGGAAGGGCATCTGTTCAAGACTCCCGCGCCCGAACCCAACAAGAAACCAAATGAAGCTCCCTATGCAGAGATGGCGCGACGCCCGGCACAAAGCCTGGCACCTCGCTGGGGCCACCAGCCGGATTACCAATGAAGACGGCAGAGAAACGCGCCGCACCGGCAACGACGATAAAACGTGGCGGGCCCGCCGTGGGCCCCTAGATTGGTCCCTGTCGACCGAGCCGTCGGCGCGGTGGTCGTCGCGCGCAGCGGGGAAACAATCAGTTCGGCTGGCCGGATCGCTCACGCGGCTCCGCCAAACCGCGCTGGAAGGCCGCACTTGGCGGCGTCGGAGACGCCCGATCGCCACCGCAACGCCGCGGTCAGGCGAGCTGCTCGCGCGCGATGGCGGCCAGCGCGCCGAAGCCGGCGGGGTCCTGAATCGCAATCTCGGAGAGCATCTTCCGGTTCAATGCGACACCAGCTTTTGCGAGCCCCTGAATGAGCCGGTTGTACGTCAACCCGTGCTGGCGGGCGGCCGCCGAGAGCCGTGCGATCCACAGCCTCCGGAAATCACGTTTCCGCGCCCGGCGGTGCGCGGTTGCCATGTTCATCGAGCGTTCGACCGTTTCGCGGGCTGTACGATACAACCGCGAGCGCGCTCCATAGTAACCGCGGGCCTGTTTCAACAACCGCTTGCGTCGCCGACGAGACGCGGGGGAGTTCGTGGATCTCATGGACGTGCTCTCCGAAGTTCGTGCCGATGTTCAGTGCATCGCGAGGGCCTGCGCGATGCGGCGATAATCCGCGGGCGACACGAGCCCGCCGCGGCGAAGTTTCCGCTTGCGCTTGCGGGACTTGCCGGACAACAAATGTCGCCGCCCAGCCGCGGTCCGCCGGAATTTGCCACCGGCCGTGCGTTTGAATCGTTTGACCACCGATTTGCGTGTCTTCATCTTTGGCATGGCCGCCTGCCTTTCGCGCGCCGCCGGGCGGATCACCCTGCTCCATGCGGCGGAAACGCCCACAAGGGCGGAAACGATACATGGACGACCTCCGGATGTCTAGCTCGACTGACGTTCATGAACCGATCAGCTCGAGTGAGCGCAACACCGACTCCAGCATACGCCGATTTGCGGGTTCCATCGCGCACAACGGCAACCGGTACGCCTCCTCAATCCGCCCCATCATCGCGAGCGCCGCCTTGACGGGGATCGGATTGGTCTCGATGAACAGCGCACCGAACAACGGATGCAGCCGCAGATGCCGCTGCCGTGCTTCGTGGAAACGGCCGTCCAACGCCGCCCGCACCAGCGCGACCACCTCCGTGGGCGCGACGTTCGAGGCCACGCTGATCAGCCCCCGCGCCCCCACCGCGATCATCGGCAGCGCGAGTGCGTCGTCGCCGCTGAGCACCGCGAGATCGCACTCACGCGAGATCCGGCTAACGCGGTCTACATTGCCCGCCGCCTCCTTGATTCCGATGACGCCGGGATGCTTCGCGAGCTCCAGTACGACCTCCATCGGGATTTCACGGCCCGTGCGGCCGGGCACGTTGTAGAGGACGACCGGCAGACCCAGCTCCGCGACAGCCGAGAAATGCGCGATGAGACCTGCCGACGTTGGACGGTTGTAGTAGGGCGTCACCTGGAGCGTCGCATCCGCGCCCGCATCTCGAGCCAGCCGCGTGAGCTCGAGCGCCTCGTTCGTGGCATTCGCCCCCGTGCCCGCCAGCACGCGGCAGCGCCCCGCCACCGCCGCGATGGTTTCCTCGATCACTCGGGCATGTTCCTCCATCGAAAGTGTCGGCGATTCGCCGGTCGTGCCGACCGGCACCAGGCCATCAACACCCGATGCGATCTGCCACTCGATCAGGTCGCGGAGCCGCACCCAGTCCACCTCGCCGTTTCGCGTGAACGGGGTCACGATCGCGGTGTACGTCCCGCGCAACTGTGTACGATTCAGAAGAGGACTCACGGTCAACCTCAAACGCCTACAACAAACCGTCGGCACGGCGTCCGGACCCGCCGGACGGGGTGAAGGCGAAACCAAATCAGCATTGCGCTCACCCGACTAAAATGCAAGACCATCGCCCACCCCTCGTCGTTGCCGTCTTTGCCGTCCCTCGCGCCCAAGCGTGTCCCGAGATGCGCGTATGGGCATCCGACCGCCGCCGCACCTTCGGCACGACCACGCCGCAGCCGCCACATGCGTTGCTGAGGGTCAGACCGGCCGAAGAAGACCGCGAGCTGGCCTGCCGGCAGACGGAACGTCGTCGGGTTGGTGGTCGCCATCCCCGTCGGCATCGAGTCCCCCCGGCCGGGAGCGCGCGGGACGGCGCTCGGAATGCCTGTGCACCGGCCGCAGACGAGTGCGGGATCCCTGAACACCGAAGAAAAATGGTCCGCGGTACTTGCTTCGAGGTTTCCCGGATATAGAATGGTGGGGGCTGGTCGACACGGTTCCGCCAAATCGGCGGCGGGCGTGAGTGGGTGAGTATGCTGGACTAGGAGGGACGTTCCAGTGGTGTTTCGTTCGTGTGGAGGTCCACATGGGGTCGGAGTCGAACAGTCCCGGGAGGGATCCGCGCGTCGCGCCGGTCGCAGCATTCGCGCGCCTTGCCGACCGGCTGCCCGATCTCATCTACCGCTATGAGCTTCGTCCAACCCGCCGGTTCTCCTTCGTCAGCGCCGCCGCGGAACGCATGACCGGCTACACGCCGGCTGAGCATTACGCCGATCCCGACCTCGGCCTCCGGATCGTTCATCCCGACGATCGTGAGGCTCTCGAGCGCATGATCCGCGACGAGTCCGATTTCGAGACGCCGGTCCTTCTGCGGTGGATCCGCAAGGACGGCCGTGTGCTGTGGACCGAACAATTCAACGTTCCGATTCGCGATGAACAGGGGTGCCTGGTCGCCATCGAGGGGGTCGCGCGCGATGTCACCCATGCGCACGAGGCTCGCCTCACCGTGGAGGCCGTTTGCCGCGCCCTCCGAGATCTCGTGCTGGTGCTCGACCGTGACGGCACCTATCGCTATATCCTTCCATCCCGGGCCGACCTCTTGTACCGACCTGCGTCGGAGCTGCTTGGCCGGCGACTCGACGACGTTTTTCCGCCGGACGAGGCCCAACGCTTTCTCACCGCGATTCGGACTACGTTAGAGACCGGCAGCCCCATGCGATTAGAGTATCCGCTCGAGATCCAGCAGAGAACCATCTGGTTCGAGGCTTCGATTGTGCCGTACGGAACCGACGCCACGCTCTGGGTCATCCGTGACGTCACAGACCGGGTCGAGCGCGAAGCGGAGATCCGGCGTGTCCAGAAGTTCGCCTTGGCCATCCTTGACGCACTGGCCAGCAGTATCTGCGTCGTGGACCCGAATCTCCGAATCGTCGCCGTCAATCGGTCCTGGCGCTCTCTGGCCGCGCAGCGAGGCCTGAACCCCGAGACCGTGGGCCCGGGGCACTTCTATGTCGACGTCTGCCGGTATGCCGACGGACCTGAATCGGATCAGCTCGAGGTGATGGCCGCCGGCATCCGCGAGGTTGCGCAGGGCGTGCGCTCCGAGTTCCGCCTGGAGTACCCCTCAACGGCCGCCGGCGAGCAGAGATGGATGTGGGCACGGGTCACTCCATGTCCGGAGGCGGGTGAAGGGTTCGTCCTCATCAGCCACGTAGACATTTCCCCGCAGCATCGAGCGGAAATGGCTCTGCGCGACAGTGAAACGCGCTATCGAAACCTGTTCATGTTCTCACCGGATCCGATTGTTGTGGACGTCAATGGTGAGATCGCGCTCGCGAATACGGCCGCGCTGCGATTGCTCGGTTGCCATCAGCACGAAGACGTGATCGGAAAATCGTTGACCGCGTTTCTCACGCCGCAGAGCCAGGCCGCGTTCGCGGAAGCTATGCGTGAAGCGCGTGAAGGTATCGTCGTGCCCTCGGTCGAACTGCTCATGGAGACGGCCGATCGTGTTTCCCTGATCGTCGACGCCCGCATGGCCCCGTTCCAACTGGGCCGCACGCAGGCGGTCCACATCATTTTGCGGGATGTGACTGGGGCGCGCGCGTTGGAGCGGGAGCGGCGTCGGCTAGCGACCGCGATCGAACAGGCGGCCGAAGCGATCGTGATCACGGACCCGAACGCGCACATTCTCTACGTCAATCCCGCGTTCGAACGAATCACCGGCTATTCGCGCGACGAAGTGCGTGGACAGACTCCACGTATTGTGAAAAGTGGCCGCCACAGCGAGGAGTTCTACCGAGATCTGTGGTCCACGATCTCGGCCGGCCACGTCTGGCGCGGCCGGTTCGTCAACCGCCGCCGCGACGGCACCCTCTACACGTCGGACGCGACGATCAGCCCCGTCATTGATGATGAAGGCCGGATCGTGCACTACGTGGCGGTCCAACGCGACATCACGGCCGAGCTGGAGATGGAAGCCCAACTCGAACAAGCACGCCGCCTCGAACTCGTCGGCCAGATCGCCGGCGGTATTGCGCACGACTTCAACAACGTGCTGGGCGTTGTGCTCGGTGAAAGCGATCTGGCGCTCCAACAGTTCGGCGAGGACCATCCGCTGGTGCGGCCGTTGAAGACCATTCGCGCCGCCGCCGAACACGGAGCTTCGCTGACGCGGCAACTCTTGGGCTTCGCACGCCAGCAACCTAGGACTCCGATTGCACTCTCGCTGAATGCCGCCATCGAACGCTCTCTACCACTGCTGCACGGATTGGTCGGCGACCGCATCAGAATCGAATGGCATCCGTCGCCGGATCTCTGGACGGTTCAATTCGACCCGAATCAGCTTGACGAAGTCCTGCTGAATCTCATGTCCAACGCCCGTGATGCGATCTCGAATCATGGCCAGGTCACCATCGAAACCGCCAATGTCACGGTCGGCGGTGTGCGCGCGGACCGTCCGAGGGACCTGCAGCCGGGCGACTATGTGCGGCTCTCGTTTGCGGACACCGGTTGCGGCATGACGCCGGAGGTGTTGGCGCACGCGTTCGAACCGTTTTTCACGACGAAGGAGCCCGGGCATGGCACTGGCCTCGGGCTGAGCACCGTCCATGGCATCATTCGGCAGAGCGGCGGCCACATCGCTCTAACGAGCGAACCCGGCAGGGGCACCCGCGTGGACATCTGGCTACCGCGAATCGTCGGCGAGACGCCGACGGTGGTTTCCGCGCCTCCATCAGCCCCGGAGACCGCCGGTGCGGGAACGATGCGCGCCCGCATTCTCCTGTGCGAAGACCAGCCGTCTCTGCTGTCACTGATTCAACGAATGTTGCAGCGAAGCGGTCACGACGTGATCGCCGTTAGCGATCCTCGGGAAGCGATTCGTCTCGCGGAGCGTAGCGGCGAGTCGCTCGATCTCTTGATCACCGATCTGTCGATGCCGCACCTTGACGGTCGTGAACTCGCGGCCCGGGTACGCGCGATCCACCCGCGTATTCAGTGTTTGTTCATGTCTGGTTGCGTTGCCGATCTCCCCTCTCAAACAACGGACGGGGCAACATGCCGCATCCTTCCGAAGCCGTTCAGCCACGAAGAGCTCGCACGAGCAGTTCAGGAGATGCTCGCCCCCTCCGCCGGCAGTTCGGCCTCCGCCTGAGCCAATCGGACCCCGAATTGGATCTCACTCGGACGGCGGCTCGGGTTCAATCAGGTCGGTGGGTTCCAAGCGAAACTGCACGGAGGCCCACGGCGCAGCGGGCCAGCGCTGCCGGATGCGCCGCGCGAGATCGCGAAGCTGCCGCTGGGCCTCGAACAACGCGATCGAATGCTTCGCCCACACGATCAGCGTGGCCGGAGCGTGGACCGCCGTCGGCCCTGGCCGCAGCCGCTCCGCGAACCGCGGGCCGACAAGTTCCGCCCACGCACGCTCCAAATGCGCCCGAACGATCGCCACCTCGGGGCTCTCCGGCGGTGGCATCCGTTGCGCCAAATCCTCCAGCACCTTTTCGATCACTTCGGACATGGGCTGGGCCGGGTCGCGTGGCGGCAAACGGCGCGCGCCGCTGCTGGGCCGGACCGGCACATCGTCCAGCGTGTTCTTCCTGGGTCGGCGCGAGAAACCTTGTTCCACCTCATTCACGGCTCAATCCACCACCCCGAGTACACCCGTCAGATAACCGGTCTCGGGGCACGTCGCGAGCACGGGGTGATCGAACGGTTGGTGAAGCCGCTCGATGATGCGCAGGTCACGGCCCGAGTCGGCCGCCGCCCACCTCAGCATGTCCGCAAACACGTCCGCGCGGATGAGACCGGAACAGGAAAACGTCGCGAGCACGCCCCCCGGGGTAAGCAGTTTGATCGCGAGCAGATTGATGTCCTTGTAGGCACGAAGGGCGCGGTCGAGCTGGCCGCGGTGAACGGCGAATTTCGGCGGATCGAGCACGATCAGGTCGAAGGTCCGCCGTTCGTCCCGGAATCGGCGCAGAGCCACGGGCACATCGGCACGCACGTATTGGAGAGGTACAGCCGTGCGATTGAGTTCGTGATGCCGTCGAGCCGCGGCGAGTGCCGCATCGGATGTGTCGAGACCGATGATTTCGGCGGCGCCCGCGCGGGCCGCGATCACCTCAAACGCGCCGGTGTAGCAGTAGGCGCTCAGCATGCGGCGGCCGGCGGCCCATTGCGCCACCCGCCGCCGGTTGTCTCTCTGGTCAAGAAAAAAACCGGTTTTTTGGCCGGACACGAGATCGGCGGTGAACCGGGCCCCACTCTCACAGAACCTAGCCTCCGGTTCACCGAAACTTCGGGACGCGATCGCACTCTCGTTCAACCGCTCGCGCGCGGCCGCCTCGGCATCGGCCCGGAGGATCACGCGGGTGAGCCCCGTGGTCTCGCGCAAGACATCAAGAACGGTATCGAGCCACGCCTCGATCGCGGCCGCGCCGACTTGGACCGAGAGCGCGTCTCCGTACCGGTCAACGATCAGGCCCGACAGGCCGTCCGCCTCTGAGTGGACGAGGCGGAATGCATCGGTCTCCGGCTCGGGGCAGATCCGCAAGATGGCCTCGCGTCGCGCAATCGCGTCGCGAATGCGGCGGGCGACCAGCTCTGGCCCTGGCTCCTCGGAAGGGTCCCACGTGTACAGTCGCACCGCGAGATCGGCCTCAGCGTGAAACACGCCGCGCGCAAGCCACCGTCCCTCGGCATCGATGACCTCGGCCCGGGCGATCCGCGAGCCATCGCCTCCCTCGACCGCGGCGATCGCGCCGCTGAACACCCAAGGATGCCGGTTGCGGATGCTGAGATCGCGCCCCGGTGCCAAACGCACGGTGACCGTGGAGGAGAGCATACGTTGAAGGATACCAGACTTTGCGGGGCGGGGTGACGTGATGATCCCCAACGTGTGCACCGCTTCGGACCCACGAGCGGTCGAAGCCGCGAATGGCGGATGTCAGCGCTGAGGAGGAAGACATTGGGTCGGCGCCGGTGCCATCGTGTCGGGCTGCGGCGGCCGCGTTCTCGCAAAGCGGTCGATGGCCGCCTTCCAACGCTACCGCGCCGCGACCGCCTCGACGTCGGCGGTTGCGGGATCCAGCGGAACCGTCTTGGCCGGATCGCGCTTGATCGTGTCCAGGGTTCCATCCCGATAGAGTGTCCAGCGGGCACCGAACGCGAACTCACGCACGCGGACGTCGCCGTCGTTCTGGCGAGGCGACGACCAAATCTACAGCCACTCCCGCAGGCGGCCAGTCTGGCCGCGGATCTGAGGCCGAAGGCTTACGCCGTCGAGCCCCGCGGCTGGTTCGATGCCGGCCACCTCGCCCATGGTCGGCAGGATGTCCACTGCGCCGCCCAAATCCCGTACGACGTGGCCGGGTTTGGCTGTGCCGGGCCAGCTCGCGATGAACGACACGTGCGTGGCGCGCGTGGTCATCTGCCTTTTGCTGCCGCAATACGCCAGGCCGCGAAACCGGGAACACATCTGCCGGAGCGTGCCATTGTCCCCGAGGAAACGCAGCGAGGTCCGTTCCCGCCGTCGCAGGCACGACCATTCCGCGTCGAACCGGCCGACGAGGCCATCCATGGCGGCGACCATGTCGGCAAAGTATCGCGGGTCGCTCGTCCCCTCGCCATGAGGAAACTGGTTCCAGTGGGCGCTGTCGGTTGTGGGCTGAAACCGCGAGTGCACTCACATCATCGCGGAATAGAGGAAAAACGGTCGGCCCCAATAGCGGCGAATGAACTCCAGCGCGTGGTCGCGGATCACCGCCGGTCCCTCGGCGCCACACATGAAGTTGGTTTCGACCCAGTTGTTCTCAAAGCCGGGGTTCGTGTAGCGGGGGGGGACGGCGGGTAGGCCGACAGAGAACGGCCTCATCGAACGCCGGCACGACGGGGCAGGTCGGATTCCCGACCCAGTTGCCATGTTCCGAAAATGCGGTCGCGAAGCCGGCCTCGCGGACGAGGTGCCCGAAATTCCGCGCCGCCTTGGGCAGCCGGCCGAACTGGACGTAGTTATGGCCGTTGTGCACGCCGGTCATCAGCTCGACGCGAGTGGGGGTGCACAGCGGCGCCACGTGGAAGTTCTCGAAGCGCACACCCTCGGCGGCACGGCCATCGAGGTTGGGCGTGTGGGCGTGTGGTGCGACTCGCCACCGCAGACGCCGATGCACCGAACACCCAGATCATCGGCCACGATCAGGACGATGTTCGGCCGCTGCGCTCCGCCGGAAACCGTCGCCGCCATCGCGCAAACCCAGAGCAGTTCGGAGGGTCGTCATGGCGCCTCCGGACGGGTCGGGCGCTCAATTAGGGCCACCCACATGCCCTCTCCCGGCGTTCGCAGAGGGGCCCAACCGCCGCCGGCCAGCGGCTGCGGTGCGCGCCAGGCAGCCGCGGTGGTGTCGAGCCATTGCACCGCGCAAGTTCCCGCGAGGTCGCGCAGATCCACCTCGACCTCCCCGCCCGCTGGGAAATACACCACGACGGCGCGGCCGGGCGTGGCGGTTGCGAATGCTTCGTTCGGTGCACGCTCGCGCAGACGGCGGTTGTCGGGGGTCAGGTGCCAGAATTTCACGCGCGACTCGATCATACGGGCGGAGCGGATGGCGGCCGCGCTTTGGGGCGACCAGCCGAGACCGGCGGGCGGCCGGTGGAACCGAACCGCCGCGGCTCCGCCGATCAGCATCCGCCACCACCGCTCCAGCCCGTCGCGATCGGTGCCGTAGCGGCCCGCGTCGGCGCCGTACACCTTGACGCTATTGATCGGTCGGGGCCGAGCCTCGATCTGTTGGCGGAGCCACTGCAGGTTCGCCCAGTGCGCGTCGCCGACCTGATGGTTGTTCTGCGAGGCCTCAAAAAAATCGAATCGGTCGGGGTGCGTATAGGTCCGCGCATGCTGCGGCGATCGGAGATCGTGGGCGTCCCACATTTCCGTGATGCATACGCGGCGGCCGGCTGCGGCGGCTTCGGCCTGTACGAATTCGGCCCAGTAAATCGCCCACTCCTCTTCGGCGCTGGTTTCGTTGTCGAGACAATACAGCACGTGCGGCCAAGGCAGGCTGTGCCGGAGCAGCTCGCGGACGAATCGTTGCTGATACTTCAGCACGACCGTGTTGTTGCGCTGGCGGGGGGTGGTGAAGAAGAACGGCTGGCGGTTTTGACCTGGGTGTTCCGGATACTCCGGAGCGAACCCTGATTCCTCGTACGTATAGTTGATGTTGTTCGTCGGATTGTAGGGATGCGAACGCCAGTTCGTGCGGGAGTAGTCAAACCTGTCCCAAATCTCGATCTGCACGATGATGCCGAGCTTGTGGGTCCAGCGGAGGAGGTTGTCGAATCGCTGCCAGTATTCCGGATTCCAACGTTCAAGGTCATAGCGGCCATCGGGCAACTGCAGGAAGGGGTAGACCTCAAAGCCGCCGTCGCGACGGTCGCTCATCGTGTTGCGGATATAGTTGGCCCCAGCGGCGGCCATCTCTTCGAGATGCTCACGGAGATCGGGAATCTGAAAGAGGTTGTCGTCCCGGCTTCCGCCGAGCAGCAGAACCGGCCGCCCCTGGTAACACCAGAACCGTGGGTTCTTGGGCCAGGGGCGAATGCGCTCGGTGGCAGCCGTGATCTCGCCGTTCGTCCCAGCCGGCGCAGTGGCGGCCATGCCCAGCAGAACGGCGAGAACCGAGCGGATCGGCGGGCACTTCACCATGGATCCATGAGGCATAAGGTGTTCAGGCGTTAGTTTGCAGTGGTCCCGGACGGCGGTACAACACCGTTGCTGCGCTGATTCGAGAGCGGCCAAGGATCGCCATATCGCCGCATTTCATGCAGCAGCAAGGCTTGAAGACGACGTAATTGGGCTGCGGACTCGGGGTCTCCGGCCAGATCGGTCTCCCTTGCAGACGGCGGGTGACCGGTTGCCGCAACGACGTCCGGCGATGCGTGCTCCGGCAGGAGTTCCCATGGATTTTCGCGCAAATTGAACAGTTGGAAGCGATGTCCCTCCGGCGTGCCGTTGTCGTACGCAATCAGCTTCCAGTCCCCATCTCGCACACATCGGATACCCGGTTTGGCGCCGCCACAGTAAACGCCGTAGAGCACGTTGCGAAGTGCCGGCCGCCGCCCTTCCAGCACCTCGCGAAAGCTCTGTCCCTCTGCCGTCGGCGGAGGCAGAATGCCGGCCAGATCACACAGGGTCGGGAACACATCGCTGAGATAGATGTTGCCGGGCGCACGGGACCCCGCCGGGATGCCAGGGCCGCACGCAACAAAGGGCAGCCGCCATGCGTGCTCATACAGGTTTTGCTTGCCCATCAATCCGTGCCGCCCGATCGAGATCCCGTTGTCCGCGGTAAAGATCACATAGGTGCGCTGCCATTCTCCCAGGGCCTCGAGCCACTCCCGGACGCGGGCGATTTGAAGGTCGATGTTCTCGACGCAAGCGTACTGGCGCCCGATTTCGTTGCGAATCACCCTGGGGGACCGGTTGCCACGGACGCCCGGTACCGCAATTTCATCGCGCACGTCTTCGTGCCCGTGGGGAAACGGGTGGCGAGGCAGCCAGTTCGGCGGCAACGGAGGTGTCGCGGGCCCTGATTCGGGCACCTCGTTCGGGTCGTTCGCATTGACCGCACCATAGTGCGCCAGCAGCTCCGGTTTGCCCTCGCGGGGGTCGTGCGGATGCGAGAAACCAAGGTAGATCAGGAAGGGGCGGCGGTCGGCGGTGCGTTGCCGCTCATTGAGAAACCATCGCACTTGTTCCGCATGCCAGGCGCTGCCATCTTCATCGCTCGCGCCTCGTTTGGTCGCATCGCGTCGGAATTCGAACTGCTGGTTCGCGCCCTCATAGCTATTCCCGGCCTTGCACGTCCTCATCGTCGCGTAGCCGGCTCTTCGGAAGACTGCCGGCAAGGTGTTCGTCTCGATGCCGGAGGGGCAATCACGTCCTCCGGTGGGGCCGATCGGTAGATGCCAGAGGGTGCGGCCGGTCATGATCATGTGGCGCGACGGCGTGCAGACCGCACCGCTGAAGGAGCCCATGTGCACGACGGTGTCCAGCACGATTCCCTCACGGGCGAGTCGCTCGACGGCCGGAGCGCGAAGCGGCGAGGAGGGATCGTAGAAACGGAAGTCGTAGGGCGACTGGTCGTCGGTCAAAATGAAGAGAAAATTCGGCCGTTCCGCTTCGGATAGAGCAGCCGAGGCCATCAGAGCCAAACACGCCCAACTCGTGCGCGCCATCATCGTACTCCCTGGTAAACGCTAGTGTACTCCTTGGTAAACCCCATCGAGCTGAAGGCTCACTGCTCGCCAGCCTACATCCGCGCCGAATGCCAGGTCAAACGCCTGCCCGGCTCCGCCTTCTCGGACTCCGGAAGGGACAGAGGATCACCGGAAGGGACGGAGGTCAGGCTCGCATATGTTCCGCGACACAGCGAGGGGCAGCATGCACCCTTTCCGAGGGGACAGAGGTCATACCCCCGCGATTGGGCACGACATGGCAAGGAACGAAATCGCGAGGCATCATGGGCATCCTGAGGGACAGAGGTTTCATCCTGAGGGACGGAGGTATGGCTGCCAAACCATGGTCCTCAACCTATGGGCTCACCAGCTGTGCCACTTAAATATTGGGCTTTAAATGTATTGTGTTCACGTCGCGATCGCGCTGGCTGCCCACAAGCGCGCTGAACCACCTCGTCTCCAGCTGTCCACGGCGAGAATCGAACGCAGACGACAGCCGGGCTCCACAGCCACTACTCCGATGACCCGGCACTCCGTGGAATTGCTCCTTTGGCCGTTTGGCGTCCGTAGAGACAGGCTTGGAGGGGGACTGGAGGGGGACGGAGGTGGGGGCTGTTGGACCGCGTCGCGTGGGTGTTCCTTGCACCATCGACGATGTTCGAGCAGACGAAAAAAGTGTTTTGAAGAAACATTCCCAACTTTCAAAGTCGCATCTTCGCGAGAGTCTCGAACCCACTTGACATAGTGAGTCTGCGCGAAGCGGCGAATTACTATGGGTACGGCTTGTTCTCCCCCGGCGTATTCTGATGGCGGCCTGTTCTCGATTCGGCGGCCGGTGCCGTTGGAGATGGGCGCAAAAAAGACTCACGAGCACGTGTATTGGTTGGGTTTTGGGTAACTGGCCCGAGATCTTCCAATTCAACCGGCCGACGAGGTGGCCGAAGCCAATTATGGAGCGCCGCGATCGCCTCGCCGGTCACGAATCGGAATCCCTCACTGGTGGTCCACCAGTCGTTCCGTCCGAACCACGGGCTATGGTAGGGGCGGGTGCGGACCACGAACCTGGGCCCCAACGCCCGCTGAAACAGAGCCCGGCTACGGAGGGCATGCGCCGAGAGGGTGATGACGCTCACCCGTCCGCTGGGGACGCCGAGCTCGTCCAGATATCGCCGCAGGGTAAGCGCGGAGACGAAGGTGCGATCAGTCCGCGCGTCCGGGGCGGGTACCGCAATGATGCGTTGGGTTGGAGCACCAGCGGCCAAGAGGGTGGCGCGAGCTGCTTCAGCGTAGGTCCGCCATTCCTGCAGATATCCCCCCCGTTCGACGGGGCCGCCCGTTGTGAACACCCAGGGCCCCTCGTGACGTTCGATCAATCTGATGACCTCAGGAACCGCATGATCCGGCAACCAGCCTTCGACCGCGAGAATATCCGCTTCCCCCTCGTCGCATGGAGACATCAAATCATACAGACCGGGTGCCGCGATCCGCGTGACCACCACAAGCAGGGCGGCCATCAGGAACCAGGTGGGCCACGTCGGCCACCACAGCACGCGGCGTCGAACGAAGTGCATGGGCCATTTTTACTGGGACGTGCCGCGGAAAGCGATCACGCGCCCTCTCCCACTCGGTCGACATGAAACGCGAGCCGCCAGTGTGAGGGAAATGGGGGCGCATGCTCGTATCTCGAGAGGGCAACGCGATGCTCACCGCATAGGGCGACCACCATAACGAATGCAGGGACGGAGGTTGTCGTCTACAAGCCTACAACGCCCGCCTCACAGTACACACCATGCGCTTCGGCAGTCACCTTGCTCCATATGGCGCCAGACAAGTCACGATACACTGCCAGGCTGTGTTCGTTTCGAACCTGGAGGTGACCGTACCGATGTGTGCGCAGTTGAGTGTGCCACCTGCCCCGTCTCACGCTGAACGGACACGAATCTGAAGACCTCTGGCGCTCGTTCGGGGACACACCGGTGTTTGTGTTGGAGGACTGGCGCACCCGGCAGGATTCGAACCTGCAACCCTCAGATCCGAAGTCTGATGCTCTGTCCAGTTGCGCTACGGGTGCGCCACTGGATTTGTACCGAGTTACCGGCGGATCAGTCAAACCGCCCACGTAATGTGAACCGACGGACGGAAATTTTTCCGGCTCGCGTCTTCAGATAGGGGTGACGGGGTATGGAGCACGTCATCGGGACGGCGCACCCCGTAAAGGACGACGGCAACATGAGAATGGCACGAGTCAGGGACGTCGGAGAGACGTGGTACCACCTCTACGACCGCGTGGCCGGTTGTGATCACGAGCGGCCCTTGGGTCCGAGCGAGCGGCGGCGCTGTTGGGAAATTTTGGAGGAAGTGGCCGATCTTTTTTGTGTGCGTGTGATCGCTGCGGTGTTGATGAGCAATCATTTTCACATGATCGTGGTTCAGCCGGCGACTTTGCCGGCCGAAGAGGAGGTCTGCCACCGCTATGCACGGTAGTACCGAGGGCGAAAAAACTGACGGCGGGAACCCCAGAATGCCGAATGTGGCAGCAACGGTTGGGCGACATCAGTTGGATGATGCGGATTCTGAAGGCAAGGTTGACGCTTGCGCTGAACCGACGCAACCGCCGGCGCGGCTCTTTCTGGGCGGATCGGTTCAAATCGGTGATCTTGGGAAATGCAGATGCGATCTGGAGGTGCTGGAAATATGTCGAAGCGAACCCTAGACGAGCAAGGTTGGTGGAGCGCGTGGCACGTTATCGGGACGGAACGCTAGGACGGTGGGTCCGGGAGGGCGAGCACCCGTGGGCAGAGGAAGTTGAGGATGTGGTATTGCGGTGGTCAGGGGAGTATCTGGGTGTGGGGTGCCTTGACGAGGTGAACGAGCGGTTTCTCGAAATCGTTACCGAGGTGGCTAGCGGAAAGGAACCGTTGCCCAACTGCGTGTGGGTACTGGGTCGCGTGATCGGCCCATGGGGCATCGTGGTCAGACTTACCGGTCGGGCAGTAACGGTGCGGCACAGAATGGGAGATACGGGCCTGGTGAATAGACCACCAGCGTCCCTACCCTGATCAAGCCGGTGCGAGAATACGGTGTATGCCACGAGCTTTGGGCCAAGGATTCCCTAGGTCTTTGCGAGGGCCTCCGTCCTACCGGGAAAGGTGTGAGCGAACACGGCGGGATTCCTGGTATGGACGGCAAGGTTGTGCAATTCCCAATGGGAAGCCACCAATCGCCTCATAGCCGTCAGCCATGCGTTCTGAAAGTCGTTCCTCACAAAGCGCACGGGCTCGTTTATCGTCATCCAAAATCCTTCCCCCAAGGTCGAGCGCCGCTGATACCAACACGCTCCCTCAAGCAGCAGAAGCGGGACATGCGCAGTCCTCGCAGGTGCAACGGTCTCGACGCTATGCACTTCGCGGGTCTATGGTCAAATCGGATCACGCGTTCATCCCTCCTGCCGGTTCAATCCGCACGCGGTCGGCCAACCCAAGGTCATCCAGGATCTGCTTGATGTCCGTCTGAAAGCTCTGGGCAACGCCGGTTTCCACGGTGATCGAGAACTCGATGCCGATCTTGAGTTCCGAGCCGCTCCGCAATTTCGGCAGGATCTTCGTTCCCAGTCGGTTCCAGACTTCGGGTGGTATATCGCCGCAAATCCTGAACGTCCTCGTAGCAGCGCCGGGCACTGGCTCCGGCTCGGGTTTCGGTTCAGGCTCCCGACCAGGGACCGGTTTCGGTGTGGGTTCTGGACCCGCACCTCCACCTGGGACAGGCTCCGGTGCGGCCTTCAAGGTCTTCGCCTTGCTCTTCAAGAGCAGGAACACGCCCGACTCAAAGGTGACATCCGCGGGGTCGACAAACTCCTCAAACAGAACCCGCTCATAGCTGCCATCCGGTTTCTGGCCGTAGGCAAGCCCGAAATCGCCTCTGCCCACGAACTCGACGATTTTGTTGCGGAGGGTCGTGTCGGGGTCCAGTAGACGCGTGAGAGATCCGTTCAAGAAGCTCTGCCGGAGGCTGGCCAGCGGCCACGCGCCGGATGCCTTGAGCGCAGGCGGCCAGTTGCGCTCGATATAGCCTGCTCCCACAGACTCGCTCAGCAGGGCCTGCGACTTCAGGGCGGTTATCACCCGCCCGCAGAGTGTCTCGCCGCTGCTCGAGTGCCCCGCGCCAAGGTCAATGGTCTTCAGCCCATCCGGTTCCTGGCTGTCCGCGATGACCACGAAGCGGTAACCACCCCAGACCTCGTCCTTGGCGGCCTTTTCCGCCTCTGTCACTTTCGATTGAAGCTCCGCCCGATCGTCACGGTCGAAATCCTTTCCAAGGGTTTCATCGGCCACTTCCTTGGCCACTCGCCTCCACGCCAGCCAGAGTTCCACCTTCTCCCGCAAGTCTCGGCCGGGCTTCTTCACGCACCACACAAGCGAGCCGGGGTACAGCCTGGGCGATTTGCCCCGCTGCTTGGTCCATTCCGCTATCTGCTGGCGTAGCGAGCCGGTCCCCGTCCATTCGGACTCCGGCTCGACGATCACCAGCGTGAGCCTCGGCGTGTCCTGCACGGCCGAGCTGTCTTCCGGGAAGAAAACAAGACCAGGCTCACCGCCGAGGCGCGGAGAACGCAGAGAAGACTCGTCCCTCCTCCTTACCTCTGTGGTCTCTGCGTCTCTGTGGTGAAATCCTTTCCGGAACTCGTCCTCGATGACCTTCCGCATGGCGGGCTTGATCTCGGTTTCCACGTCCAGGGACGCCCGGCGGTCGCTCACGACTTTCTTCATGGTCGGCTGGTGGCTGATCTTGAACCCGTCCGAGCCCACCCGCCGGATGAAATACGACTTGTCCTCCAGCGTGAACGCGGCGGTGTCTACCGACGTCGTGTCCGCTTCCGGCTCGCCCAGGGCAAACCGCAGCTCCGGCAGGTGTGCCACCTTGTCCACCTGCCCGCCGGAAGACTCGAACAGAATCGTCGTTCCCACGCGGCGATGGATGTCGCGCAGCGGCCCTTTCGTGTCGGCATCCAGCGCTTTGGCATGAGAATGTTCGCCGGCGATGTCTGCCTCGATGGCCGCAACGAGGCGGGATTCGCCGAGTTGCCCGAGGATCGTGCTACGAAAGCCGAGGTCATGAAGCGGGGCGGATCCCAGGGTAATCAGCGGTTCGCGCCTGGCCGTGGTGAATCCGTCGCGATAGGCCCAGGCGATCCACTGGGCGAGCATCGCCAAGGTGCCGCGGGTCTGCTGGTACTGGGGAAGCGCCTGCCACTTGCGCTGAAAGACCGAAAGCGTGGCCGGGTGGAACGGATAGCAGGCCTCGAATCGGCTGCGGAGGTATTCGCGCGCTTTGGCTTCGGTCGTCGCAGTGTCCACCGCCGTCCATTCCGGCGGGAGTTGCGCCCGCCGCTCGAAGCACCAGTCGGCATAGGCCTTGGCGACGTTCTTGCGGACGCGGTCGCTGCCGATGTCCTCGAAGAGCCGACGCCGGACGACCTCGCTGATCTCCGTCTCGTCGTTGGCGATGAGGTCCGTGGCCACGCGCCGGACGACCTTGGTGATCTTGTCCTGCCACTGCATATCCCAGTCGGTCATCTCGACCTGGCTTCTGGGCAGGCTGATGATGGCCGCGCCGTGCGTCGTGCCCGTCGTGGCCACGGTCAGGTTCTGGATGAATGCGTGAAACTGGTCGGCCATGCCACGATGGCGGTTGAGGAAGTTCAGCACCTCGTCAAAGAGGATAAGCACCGGGCCATCCGCCGCCTTGAAGACGCGGGCGAGCGACTCCGTCCCCGGCGGCGTGGTCCTGGCCGCCGGGCCGAGCTCCTTGACGCCCTTGTCGCCAGCCAGTTGCCGGGCGATGTCAATCCAGGGCGTCTCGCGGCCTTCCTGCGGGTCCCACGCGTTGCCCACGAACGCGGCGACGCGGGCCTCGGGCACGGCCTTGAGGCCCGCTTCCTTGAGGAGGTCGCCGACGCCGGAGTATTCGGACGCCTTCGCACCGTATGTGACGAGATGGTAGAGCGCCGTGAGCGTGTGGGTCTTGCCGCCGCCGAACTGGGTGATGAGCGTCATCACCGGAGCCGTGCTCGCCGTCTCGCCGGACAGCCGCCGGAGCACCATTCCGGCGTGCTCCCGGAGTGCCCGAGTCCAGCAGGTTCGTGCAAAGAACTGTTTCGGGTCGCGGTAATCCTCCGGCGCGGTCCTGGCGATGACCTGCTCCAGGTGGATCGCGAACTCGTCCGGGTTGAAAGACCGTCCTTCCCGGACTTCCTTGCGTGGGGTGGCGACTTTGTACCAAGGTTCCATGACAACTCCTTTCACCGCAGAGGCGCAGAGGACGCAGAGACGTCCTTGTAGTTCAGGACAAC